>NZ_VITM01000001.1:0-1068127 GCF_007828675.1 Rhizobium sp. ERR 1071
CATCCCCATTCCGCGCTCAAGATGGCTTCCCCACGGCAGTTCATCAGGGCTAAATCAAACTAGCCGACATGTCCGGTGAAACGGGGAGCACTCCATATGCCAAACAAGAAATTAAGCCGGACGATTGGGGTGATGAAAACGATGAATACGGTGAGGCAATTTCATGACCAGTGCGGAATGGCAAAGTTTGGCACCTGAGATATGTGCTCTGTTAGAAAAACATCAGCAGTCCATACCAGTTAAGCTGGGTGAATTGGCACATGACTTAGGACTTACCGTAAAAGCTGCAACGCTGGACGTTGGAATTTCAGGTGAGATAGCTCCCGATCCCGATGTCGCTGGTGCTTTCAAAATTCGTATAAACAGGCATGAGGTGAAGACGAGGCAAAGATTTACGCTAGCTCATGAGATCGCTCATTTTTTGCTCCACAGGGATCGCATAGGTAATGGAATAATGGACAACATTCTCTATCGCTCGACGCTTTCGGATAAGTATGAGGCAGAGGCAAATAGGCTTGCTGCTGATATTTTAATGCCGGAGGCGGTCATCTCAGAATGGCGAAGGGAAAAAAAAGGTCTGGCAAAGCGAGAATGGGTTCATCCTTTAGCGGAGCTCTTCGGCGTTTCCGAAGATGCGATGTCGATTAGGCTCGGGCTTAAATAGATGCTGATAAGTCCTGGGGAACTAACGTATGTTCCTATTTTAACGGTGCGCCCCGCCGAGATGGTAGCTTTACGTGAGCTTCCTGACTTGGCCAAAGATCGTATCCTTCCACACATTATTCTGCGGCCGTGGCTTAATTCAAATGAGCTTAAAAAATCTATTGACAAGATCCGGCACGCGTACAGCAAGCGGCCTTGGATAATCGAGCTAGATGATGACATTGACCATGCGAGCGAAAGTCCCGCTTGGCAAGAGATGCGATCGCTTCAGGACCCAAGTAAAGGATTCGCGAACTGGATAAGGTTTGTTTCGCGAATAGATGACGTTGCTATTCCCGCCTTACAGGTAAGCGGAGACAGCACAGCAGTCGAAAAACAGATAGTAGCGGTGAAAGAGCTCGGTCGAGGTGCCGTGGTTCGGTTTCCGGTGCATGCATTTCACGCAATACCTATGTTTGTCGACTTTCTTTATCAATCAAATTACGATGAAGTGCTGTTTATCCTTGATTTCGGCCAAACGGACAGTAGAATACTAACGCAATACATAACGGCCAAAGCTCAATGCGATGCTATAACTGCTCGTTTTCCAGAAGCATCAATTGTAATTTCAGCAACAACCTTTCCATTTGAATTTGCTGAGGTGAACAAGCAAGCTATTTTTGAGCGTGAATTTTTTTCTGAGATGGTCAGGCAGAATCCTTCGGCAAAGCTAATTTATAGTGATCGCGGAAGCGCTCGCGCCGAGAGGCTTGGTGGCGGCGGAACTCCGATGCCGAGGATTGATCTCCCTAGTTCGACTGCTTGGAGTTTCTTCCGCGAAGAGGTGGGGCAAATTGTTTTTGGTAAGCGTAAAGTAACGGCCGAACAAAGGGAAGCTGGTTATCAATCAGCGGCGGAGCGAGCAATTGCTGATGCAGTTTGGGACCCAAAACTCAATATTTGGGGTACACAACTAATTAAGTTAACTCAGATCGGCGCAAGCTATGCAATAAATGCACCTGTCAGAGCAACGGCAGCTAGGATAAATATTCATTTATTTCGCCAAGCTTTTTTTGGTTATGATGGCGATATCAATAAACTGACAGAGGATGATTGGTCTGACGACTTGTGACATCTTTCGCAAAAAGATTCCATTTATTTTCTCTTAGTTCCGACAGCCTTCTTTTTTCTGCTCTATCTACAAAATGCGGGTTCAAAAGAAGTAATTCATTGCGTTCTATTTTTTTTCTCTCGAAAATTTTTCTCGTAAGATCATAGTTGCCATGATATCTACGGTCTATAATTTCATTTAGTATATTTCTTGCATTTTCTTTGATGTTGTCTGTATTCAAGCTTGAAGGAATCATGTTGTTTTTAATAAAATTATTGGATATGCGTATGGTTTTTCCTTTTATTATAGTTGTAATTCTGTTTTCTTTGTAACGAAGCAACGTTGCTTGATTGGCTTCGCAAATTTCTATTGCATTGTTGATGTGTATCTCGTCTGCAACAATAATCACATGATCGAAGTACTTTTTGTATATTTCTATTTGTTTGCCTATTCGACGAAGTGAATCGCGAGCACTTTTAATTTCGAAGGCATACAACAGGTTGTTGCTACGTAGCGCTATATCTGCACGAGCCCCGCATTTTCCATTGCTAAACTCATGTATAAGGATTGTATCGGCTAAAAGGCGATGCCTTCTCGTAATGTAATTTATGGTTGAGGTTTTGAGCTCAGATTCAACCGATGCCATCTCATTTATCTCTGTAGAATCGATGTTATGCTGGGGGATTATCCTTGCAGTCTCTTATCAGCAAATAAAAATCCGCTTACATTCCCGATAAGCGCGCTTCCCCCTTCTGGTCATGTGTGCGCGGATTCTTATCTACAATATTCTTAGAGAACGCGATATCGGCTTTACCCCGAAATAGGTCGTTCAGTAACTTAGGCGGTCAACTTTCCGCATCGCTAACGGTGCTCTTGCCGAGGATAACATTTTATCCGAAGCTTACTTGTCCGCCAGCGTAAACACCGTGCAAAGTTCGGCAATCCCGCGTAATTCATAGTCTCCCAAGGCCAGCAGCGGCATCGTCGTCTCGGCTGCGACCGACCCCGAAACGAGGATATTGTGTCCGAGCGGCTTGCAGAGGCCCTCCAGCCGGCTGACGAGGTTGACGGCGGGGCCGATCGCGGTGAAGTCCAGCCGGTCGGCGGCGCCGATGTTGCCCCAGAGCATGTCGCCGAAATGCAGCGCGACACCAAACGGAAGTGGCGGCAGGCCCTGGCTCGCCCGCGTCGCGTCGAGATGGGCCATGCCGGCGCGTATGGCGGTGGCGGCGCGCAAGGCCGCTTCACAGGCTTCCTTCGGGGTCCCGCTCACGGGGAAGATCGCCAGTACGCCATCGCCCATGAATTTCAGCACTTCGCCGCCGAAGGCATGCACGGCGCCGGCGACGCGGTCGAACCAGGCATCGAGTGCCGCGATCATGACGCTCGGTTCCGTCGCTTCGGAAAGGGCGGTGAAATCCCGCAGATCGGCGCAGAGCAGGGCGGCTCGGATGGTCTCGCCGCTATTGCGGCTGAGTGCACCGGCCTGCACCCGCGCCGCACTTCGGCGGCCAAGATAGGCTTCGAGCAGGGTCGATAAAGTGGCGCGAGCGGCCAACCCCGCCAAGGGGGCAGCGGCAAAGCGGGCGATCTCGCGCAGGTTTTCCGCCTCGAAGGCGGTGAAGGGCCGGGTGCCGGCCCAGGCAAGCACAGAATTGCCGGGCGCAATCCCGATCGTTTCCTCGCATATCGGGCCGAGATCGCCCAGCCAATCGCGGCCGGCCTGTCCGAGCGTCGTGCCAGCGAAGCCGAGAGCTTCAGTCACCGCGCCGGTTTCGGCGCGCCAGAGCCATGTATGCTGCGTGATGATCGGATGTGGTGCGGCAAGCGTCAGGGCACTGCCGGCAAGCGGGAGACCGGCAGCCAACAGGTGTCCACCCAGATCGGCCAGGAAGCGTTCGGGGCTGGGCGAGGTGCCGGCTTCGTCGACCAGCCAGGCAAGGGAGGCGGGCAAATCCATGCGGCGATCATGCCATGGCGCTTGTCGGCTGTCATCCGTGCCGGTGCGGCTATGCCGATCGCGTTGAAAAGCAAAACGACACAGGCGATCGCTGTCGCCGGTCGGTGATATTGCTGCCATCGAGCATCTAGCCCGATGACGCCGCGTCCAAAGTCGCGTCAGCTCCTGCCATCATGACCGCGCATGACATCGGGGCCGGGATCGCGCCCTGCGGCTACCGTGGCCATGCGGTCAAGATAATGCGCCCAACCCTTTGCGTGCGCTTCGCATTGTTCAACCGTTGGCAGGCCGGTATGGGTGAGACGCACCAGCGTTCCATCCGGCTGCTCTATCAGGTCGATCTCCACGAGGGTCGATTCGGGAGGCACTTCCTCGCTGCCTTCCCAGCCGAAGCTATAGGCGAGGCGGTGCACCGGCACGACCTCGCGGAAGGAGCCGCGCGCGACGCGGGCGCCGGTGACGTTGACGAGATAGATGCCGCCGGGCTGCGGCTCCGTCCGCGCTTCCGTGCCCATCCAGCGCAGGATCTTTTCGGGATCGGTCAGCAATGCGAATATGGCTGCAGGCGGCGCCGAGACATGGGTCTCGCGACGGACGATCAAAGGCTCGGACATCAGTCTTTCTCCCCAGGTTTGCTATCGCTTCCCACCGGCCCGATATGCGCTCAAGCGCCTTCCGTCTCCCCCGTGGGCCTCTTCAGATGATGGCATGTAGCGGCCGCGGCCTCGTCAGCAAGGCATTGCCATGTTCGCAGGCCTCTCAGCCTTCGCAAATCGGCAGCGTCGGGCGCAGATATCCGATAATCTAGGTCGCTTTATCGCCCCGGTCGCCCCGTCTTGCCTTTTGTCCGTCCTTTGCGCTGCTTCTCGTCCACCCGATCCTCATAGGAGCCGACCCCCGGCTTTGCCCGGGTGATCGGCTTGTCCGGTACCTTGCCCGTGACGGGCTTTTCGGTGCGGCCGACGGTCATTTCGTCCAGCGTATTCTTGCGGAAGAGCGGCGTGCCGGCATCGCCGCCCGGACCCATTTCGTCGAGGTTAGGCTTGGCGAAGTAGGATCGGGAATCCGGCGCTGGCGCACGCTTGCCCGTTGCGGAACCGCGGCTTTCGAGGCTCTTCGCCTCCTCGCGGGCCAGCGGATCGTCCATGGCGGCGAGCTCGACGGCTTTGAGGCGCTTGATCTCGTCGCGCAGCCTTGCCGCCTTTTCGAAGTCCAGGTCGGCGGCGGCATCGCGCATGGATTTTTCCAGCGCGTTGAGATGGGCCTGCAGATTGTTGCCGACGAGATGGCCGCCATCGGCAAAGCCCTTGCCGGAGGCACCGCCGATATCGGCGCGGACATGGTCCTTCTCGTAGACGCTGTCGAGGATGTCGGAAATCTTCGCCTTGACCGATTCCGGCGTGATGCCGTGTTCCTTGTTGTAGGCCATCTGCTTTTCGCGCCGGCGATTGGTCTCGTCCATCGCCCGCTGCATCGAGCCGGTAATGTTGTCGGCGTAAAGGATGACCTTGCCGTCGACGTTACGCGCGGCGCGGCCGATCGTTTGAATCAGCGACGTCTCCGAGCGAAGGAAGCCTTCCTTGTCGGCATCGAGAATGGCGACGAAGCCGCATTCGGGAATATCCAGACCCTCGCGCAGCAGGTTGATGCCGACGAGCACGTCGAAGGCGCCGAGGCGAAGATCGCGGATGATCTCGATGCGCTCCAGCGTGTCGATGTCGGAGTGCATGTAGCGCACACGCACGCCCTGTTCGTGCAGATATTCCGTCAGATCCTCGGCCATGCGCTTGGTTAGCACGGTGCAGAGCGTGCGATAGCCCTTGGCAGCCGTTTCGCGGATTTCGCCAAGCACGTCGTCAACCTGCGTGCGGGCCGAACGGACCTCGACAGGCGGGTCGATGAGGCCGGTCGGGCGGATGACCTGTTCGGCGAAGACACCGCCGGATTGCTCCATCTCCCACCCGCCAGGTGTTGCCGATACCGCGATCGTGTCCGGGCGCATGGCGTCCCATTCCTCGAAGCGCAGCGGACGGTTATCCATGCAAGAGGGCAGGCGGAAGCCGTATTCGGCCAGCGTCGCCTTGCGGCGGAAGTCGCCTCGGTACATGCCGCCGATCTGCGGCACAGTGACGTGGCTTTCATCGATGAAGATGATGGCGTTGTCGGGAATGTATTCGAACAGCGTCGGCGGCGGCTCGCCGGGATTGCGACCGGT
Source organism: Rhizobium sp. ERR 1071 (assembly GCF_007828675.1). Lineage (NCBI taxonomy): Bacteria > Pseudomonadati > Pseudomonadota > Alphaproteobacteria > Hyphomicrobiales > Rhizobiaceae > Rhizobium > Rhizobium sp. ERR 1071. The sequence continues at coordinate 5,929 of NZ_VITM01000001.1, forward strand.
AAGGTAACGTGAATAGTTTTCGATGCCCTGGCAGGAGCCGGTGGCCTCCAGCATCTCGACGTCATAGCGGGTACGCTGCTCCAGGCGCTGTGCTTCCAGCAGGCGGCCAGCCTTTTCCAGCTCGGCAAGGCGCAGTTTCAGCTCTTCCTTGATCGCCTTGATGGCGCCGTTCAGCGTCGGGCGCGGTGTTACATAGTGCGAATTGGCGTAGATCTTCACCGATTTCAGGTCACCGGTCTTTTGGCCGGTGAGGGGGTCGAATTCGGTGATGGCGTCGATCTCGTCGCCGAACATGGAAATGCGCCAGGCGGCATCCTCCAGGTGGGCCGGAAAGATTTCGATCGTGTCGCCGCGTACACGGAAGGAGCCGCGCGTGAAGTCGATATCGCGGCGCTTGTATTGCTGCGCCACGAGGTCGGCCAGCAGCTGCCGCTGATCGAGCCGGTCGCCGACATTCATCTGGAAGGTCATGGCGGTGTAGGTCTCGACCGAGCCGATACCGTAGATGCACGAGACCGAGGCGACGATGATACAGTCGTCACGTTCCAGAAGTGAACGCGTCGCCGAGTGGCGCATGCGGTCGATCTGCTCGTTGATCGAGCTCTCCTTCTCGATATAGGTGTCCGAGCGCGGCACATAGGCTTCCGGCTGGTAGTAATCGTAGTAGGAGACGAAATACTCGACCGCGTTGTCCGGGAAGAAGTTCTTGAATTCGGAATAAAGCTGGGCCGCCAGCGTCTTGTTCGGCGCGAGGATGACGGCCGGGCGCTGCGTCGCCTCGATCACCTTGGCCATGGTGAAGGTCTTGCCGGAGCCGGTGACGCCGAGCAGCACCTGATTTCGGTCGCCGTTTTGCAGCCCTTCGACGAGATCGCGGATCGCCGTCGGCTGGTCGCCAGCCGGCTGGTATTCCGAGGCCATGCGGATCTCGATGCCGCCTTCGGATTTTTCCGGGCGGGCAGGGCGGTGCGGAGTCCAGATCTTGCCGTTCTTATGCAGCGGGTTGCCGCTCTCGATCAGCTTGGAAAGGGCTTCTACCGTCGCCGTTACGCCGCTCGTCGAAATCTTGTCGGCATCTTCGAGCGCGATATCGAGGCCGGAGACTGGATTGAGGCCTGCGGCGGCGCGCGTTTTGGGGTCGGTCGACCCACCCATGGAGACGCCACGCGCGGTCTTGCCGGCGGTGATCTCCACCTTCTTGCGGTGCTTGCCGGCTTTCGAGGCAATCTCGCGCTGGGTTTCGACGCTCGATGCTTCCGCATCGGCTTCGAGCTGCTTCACCCAGTCGGCAACGCTGCCGCTGAGCGGCGCGCCTTCAAACGGTGCCTGCGGCGCCTCTTCGAAACCGGTCGGGGCGGGGGATTTTTTCGATGATTTGGCCATGGGGCGAATATGGCGACAGATCGCGCGGATGTGAAGGGGTAAAGAGTACAAAAGGGAAACAAAATAGCGGATTTTTCCATTCGCCGGCGATGTCAAATATGTTACAACCCAAGGGCGGCCGATGCGTTATCGCTGATCCAAAGTCCGCATAGCGCGATCCTCGCAGGCGCCAAGGGAGGAGCCAGCCGCAACGTCGACATGCCCGGCCAGTGCCGGGTTCCCCCAGCTTCGACGGCATCCGGTATTGCCCGCCTCGCCGCCGCCATCCGGTCGGAGGATCATGATGACCGCATTGGATAGCTTACGTTCCTTGTCCCCCCAGCAACGAAACACCGTGATCGCGGCCTATCTGGGCTGGACATTGGACGCTTTCGATTTCTTCATTTTGGTTTTCGTTCTCAAGCATATAGCCGAGGAATTTCACACGGATGTCCCCGCGGTTGCCGTGGCGATCTTCCTCACCCTAGCCATGCGGCCGGTGGGCGCCCTGATCTTCGGGCTCGCAGCGGACCGCTTCGGGCGGCGCACGACCCTGATGGTCGACGTGCTGCTTTATTCCGTCTTCGAATTCCTGACCGGCTTTTCGACCGGCTTGACGATGTTCCTCGTGCTGCGCGCGCTCTTCGGCGTCGCCATGGGCGGGGAGTGGGGTGTGGGTGCGTCGCTCGTGATGGAAACCATACCCGAGGACTCGCGCGGCCTTGTGTCCGGTATCCTGCAGGCTGGTTATCCCTCGGGCTATCTGCTCGCCTCGATCGTCTTCTTTCTGCTGTTCCCGATCATCGGCTGGCGCGGCATGTTCTTCGTCGGCGCGGTGCCGGCGCTGCTGGTGCTCTATATCAGGCGCAATGTGGAGGAATCTCCGGCTTTCCTTCAGCGGCAGGCCAAGCCGCAACGGCCGTTCCTCACCGTCCTGCGTGAGAATATTCCGCTGTTCATCTGGGCAGTGCTTTTGATGACTGCGTTCAATTTCTTCAGTCACGGCACCCAGGACCTCTATCCGACCTTCCTGGAAACCCAGCGGCAATATGATTCCTATACGGTCGGCGCCATCGCCATCGTCTACAATATCGGTGCGATTGTCGGCGGCCTGACCTTCGGTTCCCTGTCGCAGCGTTGGGGCAGGCGGCGGACGATCGTTATCGCGGCATTGCTGGCCATACCCGTCGCTCCGCTCTGGGTCTGGGGTCAGGGGCCGGTCATGCTCGCAATCGGCGCCTTCCTGATGCAGCTGTTCGTCCAGGGCGCCTGGGGCATCATTCCCGTGCATCTCAACGAATTGTCGCCGGATGAGGTGCGCGGCACCTTCCCCGGATTTGCCTATCAGCTCGGCAATCTGCTGGCTTCGGGCAATGCCTCGATCCAGGCGGGGCTGGCCAAGCAATGGAACGGCGACTATGCGCTGGCGCTGTTGATCGTGGCCTGCATCGTCGCCGTGGTCGTTGCTGTTTTCGCCGGCTTTGGCTTCGAGAAGAAGGGTATTCGGTTCGGCGGGAAGGATGAAGGCCAAGCGGATAGCGCCATAAGGGCCTGAACAGACTCGCCATCAAGGTCGCGAGGGCCGGCTGATATCGCCGGCCCTTTCGTTTATTTTCCGCAAATTTCCGAGATCTTGGCCTGGGCGAAGCCGCGGGCGAGCTCCTGCAGCCCGCCGACCGAGGATATCAGTTCGCCGATCGGGCCGTTGATGCCGAGATGCAGGTCGGTGATGTGGCATGCGCCGACATCGACCGTCATGGAGGCATCGAGTTCACCCTTGATCGTCGTCTTCAATACGCCATGCGATTTGCAGGCCATCTCGGCATGAGCATTGATCTGCACGCCACCGTTCGGGCCGTCGCAGACATCGAGCGACTTCACCTCGAACTTGTCCTTGTGATCGACGCCGGGCAGTTTCTTGCAGGGATCGGCCTCGTTCACCGACTTCTCGATCTGCGGCCCAAATTTGCTCTGCAGCAGCGACCAGCACGAGCCTGGCGCGGCCTCTGCCGGTGTCGCCGCTATCGGAAGCGGAGAGAGCGGCAACACGACCGCCGAGGCCAGCAAAACCATGCGAAGTGGCGGCAGAAGCGAAAAGGAGGGCATGAGATATTTCAGGTTCACGGCGATCTATCCTCTGAAAAGAAGAAGCAGCAAATCAGGCCTGGCGCGGCGACAGTCTTCCATCTCTTCGTCCGTCAAGGCAATCCCCCCGATTTTGATGGTTACGCCTTGATGACGATGGTGTCACAGAAGCGGTCGTAGAAAGTCTGGCCGCGCCACACGATGAATGGGAAGGCCCACCAGATGAGCGCGAATACGAACAGAAGCGGCGCCAACGCTCCCGTCAAGGCGAAGAAGCCGATGGCACTGAGAAGGTTGGTATCGCGCGCCTGCTGAATTAGCTGATCGATCGGAGGCTGATATGAGGGCAGCAGAAACAGGCCGACCAGATTGACTGTGGCGACCAGCATCAATGGCAGAAACTTGAATATTTCCCGTTTGGCGGCAAGCCCGAAGGGCAGGGTGTCGCCTTCCACCGTTGTCACGCGCAGCGAGGTCAATCGCTTGCCTGGCGTCCGCTTGCCGCCGATGGAGCAAAGGGCGAAGGCGAAGGGAAGGAACAGCAGAACGACGCTCGAGGTCGGCCTTGCGGCGATATTCGGATCGACCGGATTGCCGTTGCCGTCGACGGGTATGGAAAAGGCGCGCTTCAATGTGGCCGATCCCTGCTGCGATGCGACGATTGAAAGGAAGACCGTGTATCCATTGCTGCCCAGCCAGGAGATGCGGCAAAGCTGGTTGCTCCTCACTTCGCCTGGCTGCAGCGGCCATTCGGCCTCCACTTTCGCAACGAGAGGCGCCGAAGTTGCTTCTTCGCATTGTTGCTTCTGAAGAAGCGGCAAGGTCAAGTCCCACGGCGTGGCCGCCGACAGCACGAGAAACAGCAGGGTAAAAGCGACCTGGAAAATGACGATATCGACCGTGTAGGCGCCGAGCCGCCGCCAAAAATGGCGACGCGGCAGAGAGCTTATTTGATGATCGGAAGCAGCAAAACTCATAGTTCCCCCCGGCTTAGCGCGTGTCACGACGCCCACCACGTCGCATCACTCACTTCAAGTTGAGCGCATTAGCATGTTTTGCTGCGATTCGCTGGGAGCGAAGGCAGGCGACGGATAGGCCCCAGCGATACCGATCGTCCATCGCATTCATTCATATCGGAATGGTTTGCTCGCCGGATGGCTCATCCTGTTCGCCGTCCGCGTTGCCGTCATAGCCCAGGCGCTTTGCCTTGCGGAACCATTCGGCCGCCTTGCCCGCATCCGCAGCGACGCCATCGCCGTCACGGTACATCATGGCTAGATTGTAGGCGGCATCGGCATAGCGATGTTCGGCTGCCCGCTCGAACCAGTAGATCGCCTTCGGACCGTTCTTGGTGACGCCTTCACCATCGCGGAACATGACGCCGAGATTGTATTCGGCTTCGACATCATTCTGCGCCGCTGCTTTCAGAAACCATACGATTGCTTGAGCATCATCCTGCCTGATCCCGTCGCCATCGGCATACATTGCACCGATATTGAACTGCGCGCTCGCATCGCCCTGTTCGGCGGCCTTCTTGAACCAGGAGAAGGCCGCAGCGCCATCCTTGGCGACGCCTTCGCCGTCGCGATACATGATGCCCAGATTGTATTGCGCCTCGACTTTTCCCTGCTCGGCCGCCTTGCGATACCAGGTGACGGCCTTGCTCTTGTCCTTGTCCGTGCCTTCGCCCTGGTCGTACATGGTGCCGACATTGAACTGCGCATCGGCATCGCCCTGTTCGGCGGCCTTGCTGTACCAGGCAAAGGCCTGCGGCTTATCCTGCGCTACGCCTTGGCCCGTGTCGTAGACGACACCGAGATTATATTGTGCATTGAGGTATCCCTGTGCCGCAGCCTTCTTGTACCAGACAATGGCTTGGCTCTTGTCGGCGGTGACGCCTTCGCCCTGGTCGTACATGGTGCCGACGTTGAACTGCGCTTCGGCATTGCCCTGATCGGCGGCCTTCTTGTACCAGCTGAAGGCGAGCGTAAGATTCTTTTCGACGCCGTTGCCGTCCTCGTACATTTGTCCGAGCTTCAGCTGTGCGGCAACGTTGCCCTTGTTTGCCAGGGGGCGCCAGTAATCCAAGCCCGATTTGATATCGCCGCGATCGTAGCTGTTTCGTCCGACATCGGCTTGTGCCGTTCCCATGGACGCCAGTGCGAAGAGCAAACCTGCTGCCCCCTTCTTCCAATTCACGACTTACCCCTCAATCGAAATTCGTTGAATAAGATGCCGAGCTCTAAGGCACGAGCACCATCAGCAAATGAAACAAGAGCCAGCCCGTGCTGACGCCCGAGCCCTTTTTGCCGGCGGCCCCTTGTCCAAGCGGTCCAAGATCCTTGATCGGACCGTCGCCATTGGCTTCCATGTAGCTGAGTCCATGCTGCGCTTCCGGCAATCCCTTAGCCGCCGCCTTGTTGAACCAGTCCGCACCAATCTTGGAGTCCTTAGGCACGCCATAGCCGTTATAATACAGATATCCAAGACCGTATTCCGCCCGGGCGTCGCCGTGATCGGCTGCTTTGCGAAAGAGAGCGACCGTTTGGCCATAGTCCTTGGGAACGCCGGCGCCCTGATAATAGAGGTAGGCGAGGGCATATTCGCCCTGTGAATTGTTCTGGTCGGCCGCCTTGCGGTACCAGCTTGCGGCGGCCGATTTGTCAGCTGTCGTCCCCTGACCGTTTTCATACATGTAGCCAAGTGCGTATTGGGCGTCAGCATGACCCTGGCTGGCGGCTTTCTGGAACCAGTCAAAGGCCTTGCCATAGTCCCTGCCAATGCCGCGGCCGGCCGCATACATGTAGGCGAGGGCATATTGACCCTGTGCGTCGCCTTGTTCGGCGGCCTTGCGATACCATCTCGCCGCGCTGTCATCGTCGGTCTTCACGCCCTGGCCGTTGGCATAGAGGTAGCCGATGGCATATTGGGCGTCGGGGCGGCCCTGATCGGCAGCTTTGCGATACCATTGCAGTGCCTGCCTGTAGTCCCTGGCGACGCCTATCCCGTTTGCAAGACTGTAGCCGACGGCGTATTGCGCGTCAGCGCGTCCTTTTATCGCTGCCTTCATATACCAGGAATAGGCTTCGGCATCGTTCCGTTCGACACCCTTGCCATTGGCATAGGCATAGCCGACCGCATACAGGCCTTGCGCGCTTCCTTGGTCGCCGGCCTTTTTATACCAGGCGACGGCCTGCTCCTGGTTTTCTTCCGTGCCTTGGCCGTTATCGTACATATAGCCGATGGCGTACTGGGCATCGGGCCGGCCTTGGTCGGCCGCTTTGCGATACCAGCCGAGTGCGATCGCCTCGTCCTGATGCACGCCGAGGCCATTGGCATACATGTAGCCGAGCGCATATTGCGCCTGCGCCTGTCCCTGAGCGGCGGATTTCTGGTACCAGGTGACGGCGTTTTCATTACTGACAGCCATACCGCGGCCATTGGCATAGGAATAGCCGATGGCATATTGAGCATCGGCATTGCCGTTTTGCGCCGCCTTCAAATACCAGTCATTTGCCTGTTTCAGATCGGTGTCGACGCCCCGGCCGCTGGCATACATGTAGGCCAATGCATATTGGGCCTGCGCATTGCCTTGGTCCGCCGATTTTCGATACCAATCGACGGCCTCAGCATCATCCTGCTCTACGCCCTCACCATTGGCGTAGCGATAGCCGAGACCATATTGGGCCGCCGCGTTGCCCTGTTTTGCGAATTCCACCCAGTATTTCAGGTCGATCTTCGTATTGGCGGGGCCAGGGGCGGGATCCTCGGCGTGAGCAAGCCAGGGTAGCGAAAGAGCGAGCGCCAACCCCAATGCGTAGCTCTTTGTCTTCAAGGCTTCAGTCTCCCACCTGCGTCCCAGACCGTAATCGATCTGAACAATATGGCGATGTCTTGGTCAAGGGATCGCAGGAACCCAAATAGCAGTGGATTTAATGCCCCCGGACGATGGGATCGCTATACCGGAAGCACGTCGTAGAGGCGGAAGATCCATGTGATCTGATAGATCAGCCCGACGATCACGAATGCCGCCTGGAAGCGCCGGTTGGCGGTGATCGAGGCAATGATGCACAGGATGACATAAACGACATTGCGTATTGGATATTCCCAGCCGAGAGAACGAAAATAGGCCTCTCCCTTCAGCAATGTGTCGATGAGATCGACGGCGTAGGTGACGGCGAGCAGGCCGAAGAACCAATGGCGGCGGGAGATGAAATATTCCTCGAAGCCGCCATAGTCCTCGACCGAGGGCGGATTGAGCAATACGCAGAGGAAATAGAAGAGGCAGCAGAAGCAGATGAGAAAGAGGTAGACGCCGAAATTGATCTGCGCGACGGATTGCAGCCGATACTCCCACCACCAGAAATGGATGATGAAGAGGAACATGGACAATACCCAGCCGATATGGACGAGATAGATCTTGTTCTTGCCCGGCGCCTGCACGAATCCGGCAAGCCGGGTCAGAAGCTGGGCGAGCGAAAGGCCGATCACCATGCTCATGACCGTCCTGATATAGACATAGACTTCCGGTGTGTGCGCGGAATCCATCGCGTCAGCTCTCCTCTGGTACAGCCTTCGGCAAGCCGCTTTCATCGAGCGCGACCATGATAAAGGTCGCAGCCGTGACTTTCTCCAGGCTGTTATAACGGGCGCGGTGTGCCCATGCTTCGACGCTCAGCGTGATCGAGGTACGGCCGACGCGTTCGATATCGGTGAAGACGCTCAACGTATCGCCGATCTTGACCGGCAGTTCGAAGGCCATCTCCTTGACCGCTGCCGTGACCACGCGTCCACGCGCCCGCTCGGCTGCGCGGATGCCGCTTGCCAAGTCCATCTGCGCCATGACCCAGCCGCCGAAAATATCGCCGGCAGGATTGGCGTCGGCGGGCATGGCGAGCGTGCGCAATGTCAGCTCGCCTCTCGGTTTGACGCTGTCATTCATTCTTCTGCTCCTGTTCACGGTCGATTCCGACAATCAGCCTATGCAATCCTGCCGCGATGGAAAAGCCATGTTGGCACTTCCATGGAGGACTCCTGTGGGTCACGCGCTTTGCTTCAGGCGATTCCATGCTCACGCGGTACCGTTGTAAAACAGCGGGACCCCTACGGTAAGCTTTCGTTCACCCTTCCCATTTAGGATTTGTAATCGTTACCGACCGTGGCTGGGGCAGCGGATCAGGACTATGGCCATTTTACCCATTCTACGGCGGGTCGCGCTGCCATTGCTGTTGTCGTCGGCGCTGGTCGCCTGTACGGCAGATAGCCTCGTGCCGCCTTCTGGCATCGACAGCTCCTCGCGCGTCGGCTCGATCAAGCCGCATCGCAGCGTGCCGCAAAGGCAATTCGCCTACCAAGGGGTACAGGATCCCGTCGTTTCCGCGTCGAGCAATTACAAAAGCGGCGGTCCCGTTCGTTCCAGCGGAACGGGTGAGGCGGTGACCACGACGGATGTCGAAGCCGGCTTAGCGCAGCAGTCGGATATTCCCTCCCAGGGCGTCCACATGGACGCCGAGCTTGGCGTCGGTCCAAGTGAGGAGGCGCAATCCGCCTCGGTGGTCGGATTGGCGCAGGAGGAGCAGCAGAACATTGCCGAAGGTCAGTCCGACCAGCCCATGGTCGACGGCATCGGCACCGATGGGCCGGTACAGACCAACCGTTCGGTCGTGCAGCGCCCGGCCGCGCAGGCCGAGCTCAATCAGTCGCGGATACCGAGGCAGTTGCCGGGAACGCAGGTTGCGATGCTGCCCCGTGTCGAAAATCCGATACCGCGTCTCGATCAGCAGTTCGAAGCGCCGCAATCAACGCCGGGGATGATGCCGCCTTCGGAAATCGCCTGCCGCCAGGAATTGCAGCGCATGGGCGTCGTCTATACCGACAAGCCGGCGATCTCGAACGGTCCTGCATGTCAGGTTCCCTATCCGGTTTCGCTGAGCGGCCTTTCCGGCAATATCGCCGTCCGACCGGCGGTGACTTTGAATTGCCAGGTGACGCTTGCCTTCGCCAAATGGGTGAAGAACGAACTCGCTCCAGCCGCACGCACGCGCTACTGGACCGGCATCGGCACGATCGTACCGCTCGGCGGCTATTCCTGCCGGCGGATGAACAATAGCCGGCAACGCTATAATCCGATGTCGGAACATGCGCATGGCAATGCGATCGATGTCGGCACCTTCATCCTGAAGAATGGCCATGTGATCGACGTGCGGAAGAAGGGTTTGTTTTCCTTCCGGGAAGGGCGGTTGCTCAAGGCGGTACGCAGCGACAGCTGCCGCTATTTCGATACCGTGCTTGGTCCGGGCAGCAATCCGGAGCACTGGAACCACTTTCATTTCGACCTCAGGGACCGAAAGGGCGGCCGGCGCTATTGCAGCCTTTGATTGGCCCTTTGCCGGAACAGCATCTACACTTGTCAAACGGGAAAGCTGATTTACCTTTCGACGGAATCGCGCTCAATTGCGCGCATTGAGTGCCAGAGAGGGGTCCATGGAAGACGTACCAAGACGAAAGAAAAGCCTGGGAAGGGCGCTCCTTGCTGCACTGATTGCCATCATTATCGTTATCGGCGGCCGCTGGTACGCTTATGTCGCCTATGCCGACGATCCGTTCGATGAAGTCGGCATCGGTCTCAACTCCATGATGCCCGGACCCATTCGCGACAAGGGTTGTGCGATGCTGAAAGCACGCTTCGAGCACAAGACGCTGCCGCCGGCGGGCTGCGGCGTCAATGGCAACTGGTAGCGGTCGTTTTCCAGATCGTAAGCTGGCAAAAAGAAAAAAGCCGGCTGAGCCGGCTTGAGCGGAGCATGGCAACGACGGGGAATCCTCGCCGGCTCCAGAAAAGAACTTCATGTTGCAATGATGATGCACGCAATATGAATGCGAAGGCAATAAATCGGCCAATACAACAGGCGCTGACGGTGTCGCCAAGAGGCGTTGGGCGGAGTTGCGACAAACGTTGCTCACCTAAGGAGCTATATGCCCGACGAAGGTCACGATTTGATGACAGCTTATTCCGCTTAGACGAACGCTGTGTTTCACTACCGTGGGGTGGTAAAAGCCCAAGACCGGCTATATAGCGGGCAAACGCCGCGAAATTCATCACAAAAGCCGGACTTTGCCTGACTATGGCTGCGATCATTTCCATACGCAATCTTACGAAAACCTATGCCAACGGATTCCAGGCGCTGAAGGGCATTGATCTCGATATCGAGCGGGGCGAAATCCTGGCGCTGCTGGGGCCGAATGGCGCGGGCAAGACGACGCTGATTTCCATCGTCTGCGGGATTGCCAATCCAAGCGGTGGGTCTGTGACCGTGGGCGGTTATGACGTCGTGCGCGATTTCCGCGCCACGCGCAGCCTCATCGGTCTCGTGCCGCAGGAGTTGACCACCGATCAGTTCGAAACCGTCTGGAATACGGTAAGTTTCTCGCGCGGGCTTCATGGCAAGAAGCCGAACCCCGAATATATCGAGAGGATCTTGCGCGATCTCTCGCTCTGGGAGAAGAAAGACAACATGCTTCGCCAGCTTTCCGGCGGCATGAAGCGGCGCGTGCTCATCGCCAAGGCGCTGTCGCATGAGCCGGAGATCCTCTTCCTCGACGAGCCGACGGCCGGTGTCGACGTGACGTTGCGCAAGGACATGTGGCATGTAGTCGAGCGCCTGCGCGCATCCGGCGTGACCATCATTTTGACGACGCATTACATCGAAGAGGCCGAGGAGGCTGCCGATCGCGTCGGCGTCATCAATGGCGGCGAGCTGCTGCTTGTGGAGAAGAAGAAGGCACTGATGGCCAAGCTGGGCCGCAAGCAGCTCATTCTCGATCTGAACGAGCCGCTCCACGCCGTACCGCAGTCCCTCGACGGCAACGGGCTTTCGCTAGGGCCGAACGGCCTGACGCTCATTTATGATTTCGATGCACAGCACGAGCAGTCGAGCATCGCGGCTCTGCTGTCGAAACTCGCTGCCGAGGGAATTCACTTCAAGGATCTTTCGACGCGCCAGAGTTCGCTCGAGGATATTTTCGTATCGCTGGTGGAGACAGGCAAATGAACTTCGAAGCGATCAAGTCTATCTATTCGTTCGAAATGGCCCGCACGCGCCGCACTCTGCTGCAGAGCGTCGTCTCACCAGTCATTTCCACATCGCTCTATTTCATCGTCTTCGGTGCCGCGATCGGTTCGCGCATCAATCTGGTCGAGGGCGTTTCCTATGGGGCGTTCATCACGCCCGGCCTGATCATGCTGACCTTGCTTGGGCAGTGCATCAGCAACGGTTCCTTCGGCATCTACTTCCCGAAGTTCACCGGTACCATCTACGAGGTGCTATCGGCGCCTGTCGCCATGACCGAGATCGTGCTCGGTTATGTGGGCGCGGCGGCGACCAAGGGGATGCTGATTGGCCTGATCATTCTCGCCACGGCAAGTTTCTTCGTCGAGATCAGGATTGAGCATCCGTTCATGATGATCCTGTTCTTCGTGCTGACGGCAGTCACCTTCAGCCTGTTCGGCTTCATGATCGGCATCTGGGCCGGAAATTTCGAGCAGCTGAACCTCATCCCGATGCTGGTCGTGCCGCCGCTGACCTTCCTCGGCGGCAGCTTCTATTCGATCAATATGCTGCCGCCCTTCTGGCAGGCGGTCAGCCATCTCAATCCGGTCCTATATCTGGTCAGTGGTTTCCGCTGGAGCTTCTACGGCATCGCAGATGTCAATCCTGGCTTGAGCCTTGCCATGATCACGCTTTTCCTCGTCGTCTGTCTGGTCATCCTGGGATGGATTTTCCGCACAGGATATCGTTTGAGAAATTGATGGCGGTGCTAGCCTGGCGAGCTTAAGAAGGCCCGTGGCTTTTGCAGCCGCAACAAAATGGTCCAGGAAAGCATCCAATGTCGCAGGCTCATCTCAATCCCTCGCTGCCCCAAGCACTCTCCCGGCTCGACCAGCTGACCAACTGGGAGCGCAAGCCGCGCGGGGAGATGCGGGTCGGTCTTGAGCCGATGCTCGACCTCATGCGGCGCCTGGGCAATCCGCATCGCAGCTTTCGCGCCATCCACGTTGCCGGCACCAAGGGCAAGGGATCGGTTTCAGCGCTCCTCGAAGCGGGATTACTGCGGGCCGGCTGGCGCGTCGGTCGCTACGCATCACCGCATGTCGACCGGGTGAACGAGCGTGTCAGTATTCTTGGCCAGGAAGTCGAGGATGATGCGCTGGCGACGGCGATCATGCAGGTTCTGGATGGCTACGAGGGCGCAAAGCAGGCCGCGACGGCGGGTGAAGATGCGACCTGGTTCGATGTGATTACGGCCGCTGCATTCCTCGTGTTCAAAGAGGTCGGCTTGGACTGGGCCGTCATCGAGGTCGGCCTTGGCGGCAGGTTGGATTCCACCAATGTCGTCTTCGGCAAAGTTGCCATCGTCACGAATATCGGGCTGGAGCACACGGAAATTCTTGGGGTCACGCGCGAGGTGATCGCGGGTGAGAAGGTCGGCATATTGAAGTCCGGCGCGACGCTTGCCACCACGCTTGCTATCGACGATGCCGCGGGAAAGGTCTTGCAGCAGCGTGCCGATGAGCTTGGCTGCCAGGTCCTGCGAACCGATCTTCCCGAAGATGCGACGATTGCTGAGACGAATATCTCGCTGGCCGGCCTTGTGTTCGATCATCTGGGACGACAAGGCGAGAGCGTGCAGACAGCGAGCAAAAAAGGGCAGCCGGTCGGCGCGTGGCTGCTCGAACCGGCCGTTATCGACAAGGCGCGGCTGCCGGGACGGATGGAGCGCTTCAACCTTGCCCTACCACCCACGCTTCGAAGCGGGCGACAGAGCTTGCCCGTCATCATGGATGGCGCGCATGTGCCATTCAATATCGAAGCAGTCCTGAGCGATATCACGCGCTCGTCCAGCGTCAGCGGCGATTGCATCGCGGTTGTCGCACTCGCATCCGACAAGGATGCTGCCGGCTTCTTGAATGTGCTCTCGCGATATGTGGCCCATGCGGTCTTTACAGAAGCGTCCGGATCGGGGCGCGCCCATGCGGCGAGCGAGCTGGAGGCATTGGCGATCTCGATGGGTATGGCCTGCGAAGCCGAGCCCAACCCGCAGAAAGCGCTTCATCATGCCGTCGCGAAAGCTGCGGAGGCGGGCGGCTGGATTCTGGTGACGGGCTCGCTCTATCTTGTCGGCGCTCTGCGCGGCACTGTCCGGGGGAGTGCAGGGTGACGATGGAAATTACGATCAGGCCTGCTCTTGCCAATGATGTCGCCGAGATGGCGAGGCTGCATCGCGCGATCTGGTGCGACACCTATCGCGACCTAGTGTCTGCTGAGATTTATCAGGCTCTCGACGAGGATTTCCGCCGTGTGCGGTGGGCGGATATACTCGCAAATCCCCGTAGGGATCAGCGCGTGCTTTTGGCCGAGCAGGGCGGGCGACTTGTCGGTATCGGTGCGATCAACGCGCCGTCCGATGCCATATTCGAGGGGCGAGGCGAGATTAAGTCGCTCTATATCGATGCTTCCATCAAACGCCAGGGACTTGGCCGTCGTCTGATGCGAGAATTGGCGCGGGAACTTTTATCCATGGGCTATTCGGGTGCGGCGCTAGGTGTGGTCGTCGGCAATGAATCGGCGATTGCCTTTTATCGTGCGCTCGGAGGGCAATTGATCGGTCGGTACACGGATCCGGGTCCGGTCTGGCGTTCCGACAATTTCATTTTTGCATGGGACGACTTGTCCGTTCTGATCTGATTGTCCCATGCAAGCCGATGAACGGGGATTTCACCCGGCTGCGATCCACTTGCGTGGGGCGATGCTCATGGCCATGACGCCAGCCACGACACAGACAATACCTATGGCTGCGGTCGGAGACAGAGGTTCTCCAAGGAAGACGACGCCGATGGTGACGCCGATCGGGACGCGCAGATAGGCTTGTGCCGTCGTGCCGACCGAGCCGAGGGTCTGGATAAGCCGGAAATAGATGCTGAAGGCAAGCGCGGTGGAGACGACCGACAGGCCGAGCAGGGCCAGGATTGAGGCTGTCGACGGCGCAATCTGCCAGGGATGTTCGACAATCAGGCTCGCCGGGATCAGGAGAGCGGCACCGCAAAGCAGAGAGCCGGCTGCCGGCATCATCGGGTCCAGCCCCTTGAAATTTCGGCCGAACAGTGCGGCACAGGCATAGCAGATCGATGCCGCGACGACGGCAAGCTGTGGCAGCAGCTGGCGGCCCATTCCATGCAGCGCATCGAGGCCGATGATCAGGCAGATACCGGCCATGCCAGTAATCACGCCGAAAAGCTTGCGGCCCGTCAACGGTTCGCTGCGCAACAGGAAGGCGGCAATCAGAAAGGCGAAAATCGGCGTCGTGGAATTCAATATGGTCGCAAGGCCGGCATCGACAGTCTGTTCCGCCCAGGCGATCAGCGTGAAAGGGATGGCGCTGTTGAGGCAGGATTGAATGAGGAAGCGCTTCCAGGTGGCGGCGTCGCGCGGCAGGTTCAGACCACGCCAGCGAATGATCGCAAGCAGAACAAGGCCGGCGATCAAGGTGCGGGCGGCGATCAGCGTGACCGGCGGGATGGTTGCTACGCCGATGCGGATGAAGGTGTAGGAGGCACCCCAGCAGGTGGCGAGGGCGAGGAGGAGAAGCAGTTCGGTCGTCAGGTTAGGTCTTGCCGGCGTCATAGGGGGCACTCTTGTAAGATTTGGACATGCCGTCTTATAGAGCGAAGAGATCGGCGAATGCTTCGCTCCCAATCGAACTATCGCGTTCGGTTCATCAATCACGCAGCCGAAGCTCGTCGGTTTGCATCTGCATCGACCCCAGGGTTTCGAGAAAGCTCATCCCGAGCAGGCTCTGATCGAGCTTGCCCGCTTCCGCCACGCTCGCCTCGACATCCCTGCGCTTGATCGGGCCGATTGCCACGGAGCCAAGTTCCACGGGAGCCGCCCTGGCGCGGCCGTTGGCGGTCAACACTGTCTGCGAATAGGTGAGGTTTTCCGGAATGATGCCGACGCGCTCGGCGTCCTCTTGCGATAAGGCGATGGTGCTGGCGCCGGTGTCGATCAGCATGTCGACCGGCTGGCCATTGATCGTGACCCGTGCTTCGAAATGCCCGTTCGAGCGCTTGTGAAGGATGACTTCCTGACCGCCTTCGCTCGTCGTGACGACAACGGCATGGCCGGGCATAAGGCCGGCGAAGACGCGATTGCCGACCTGTTGGGCATCGTAGCGATAGATATAAGCGGTCGCGAGCGCCATGATGATGACGAACCAGATCAGCAGATTGCGGATCGACTGGCTGACCGTATGCCGGCTCGCCCACACCGCGGCGCTCATCATCAGAGCGATCGGCAGGAGATAGACGACACGCGCGAAGTCGTCGTTGCGCATGCCGAAGGTGGAGCCGGTGTTATTGTTGAAGATGAGCAGTGCGAGGCCGATGCCGAGAATGGCGAGAACGATGTTCAGGCGGTTCATACGGCGCTGCGCTCCCGTGCCATCCTTTGGCGGCGCGTCTCCCGGCGCGGCTTGCGCTCGACCTTGGTCAGGCGCTCCGGAAGCACTTCCATGATCTGACGGCGCTCGTCGTCGCTATAGCTCATCCACGCGCCGATTTCGGCCGATGTGCGGCCGCAGCCGAAGCAATAGCCGGTATTCTGGTCGATGGAACAGACGAGGATGCAAGGTGTCAGCATAGGATCATATATCGATGCTTCAAATGCACATGGCAAGGGTACAGAGGGAAGCGATCTCGCAAATCTGCTGAGTCGCGCCGATCGTATCGCCCGTATGGCCGGTCACTTTCTGACGGACATATCTTGTGGCAAGAAATGTCGCGACGCTCGTCGTGAGAAGGCAGCCAACTAACGCCGGAACGCCCACGGTGGGACCGACGAGCAGTATCGCGAGGCCCAATGTCGCAATCAGCGCCAGCTGCATGGCATCGCCATCCGGCTTGCCTGCCGATGCCGCGATCCCATCCGGTTTCGCGGATGGCAGGGCGTACCAGTGCCAGACCATGGCACCGCGGCTCAAGGTGGCCGCGGCGAGAATTGCGACAGCGGCGTCCTCAGGCGGCAGATGCCGGGCGATGGCTGCAAGTGCCGCCGCCCGCAATCCGAACGACAGTATCAACGCTGCCGCCCCATAAGTGCCGATGCGGCTATCCTTCATGATTTCGAGCGCGCGCTCGCGATCCTTGCCGCCGCCCAATCCGTCCGCCGTGTCGCTGAGCCCGTCTTCATGGAGGGCGCCGGTCAGGATCGTCTGCACGGCAAGCGCCAGCAATGCGGCCATCAACGGATCGGCGCTGAGGGCGAGTAGCACGCTGAACGTCAGCGCCGAGGGCAGGGCGATCAGCAGGCCAGCAACGGGAAAAGCGCGTGAAACGCGCGAGAGCTTGCCGTCATGGCCTTCGAAGAAGGACGACGGCACGGGAACGCGGCTCAAGAAAGCGACGGCGCGCGCGATGTCACGCATATATTCCCGCATTTCTTCCTCTCCCCGCCATACGCGCGACAGCATCGGGCGCTTTTGGAGTTGTTCACGCCGATTCCCAGGACTAATAGAGTCGCACGCAAAGAACCCGATTTGAGACCAAAAGACAAGGAACGCATTCATGAGCGTCAGCGGCCTCCCATTCGACGATTTCCGCGCATTGCTGCGCGACCTTCCAGGCCCGGATGCCCGGGCGCTCGTGGCCGCGCGCGAACGTGATGCGCAGCTCACCAAGCCGCCGGGCGCGCTTGGAAGGCTGGAGGAGATCGCTTTCTGGCTGGCCGCCTGGACCGGTCGTGCGCCGGCCGTAACCCGGCCGCTGGTGGCGATCTTTGCCGGCAATCACGGCGTCACCAAGCAGGGAATTACGCCGTTTCCGCCTTCCGTAACCCAGCAGATGGTGGAAAACTTCGCAGCCGGCGGAGCCGCGATCAACCAGATCTGCGTTGCCTACGATCTCGGCCTCAAGGTCTTCGACCTCGCCCTCGATTTCCCGACGGGCGATATCACCGAAGAACCGGCATTGAGCGAGCGCGACTGTGCCGCGACCATGGCCTTTGGCATGGAGGCGATTGCCGGCGGTACCGACCTGCTCTGCATCGGCGAAATGGGCATCGGCAACACCACGATCGCCGCGGCCATTCATTACGCGCTCTATGGCGGCAAGGCCGAAGACTGGGTTGGCCCAGGCACCGGCTCGGAAGGTGAGATGCTGAAGCGCAAGATCGCTGCCGTCGAGAAGGCGGTGGCGCTGCATCGCGATCATCTCAACGATCCGCTGGAAATCCTGCGCCGCCTCGGCGGCCGCGAGATCGCGGCGATGGCCGGCGCCATTCTCGCCGCACGCATGGAACGGATCCCTGTTATCATCGACGGTTATGTCGCGACGGCTGCCGCTTCCATTCTCAAGGCCGCCAATCCCTCTGCGCTCGACCATTGCCTGATCGGGCACGTCTCCGCCGAGCCGGGTCATCTCCGCTCCATCGAGAAGCTTGGAAAGACACCGCTTCTGGCGCTCGGCATGCGGCTTGGCGAAGGTACGGGGGCTGCACTGGCGGCCGGCATCGTCAAGGCTGCGGCAGCCTGCCATTCGGGCATGGCGACGTTCGAAAGCGCCGGGGTTACGAACAAGCACTGAAAACTTGGCGGCGAGACGTTGAAATAAGCGTTTCGCCGCCTCAATTTCCTGTAGATGATCGGTTTCTCGTCATAAATCTGCAATGAATTTTGAAGGCGGCGAGCGGCGTCGCCTTGCTTCGCCCACGGCGAGGCGGTATTCGCAAGGCATCCAGATTGCAACCGGGACACTACGGGCGGAGCGCGAATGGCTGAGTTTTCAAAATCTGCGGTCAACAAGGAGACTGGAATTCGGCATTTTTTCGCCGCTGCAGGCTACTCCTGGGGCGGATTTCAGCGGCTGCTGCAGGAATCGGCCTTTCGCCAGGAACTGCTTTTCGCCGGGGTGGGACTGATCCTGTTGATTGCGGTCGGTGCGACCATCGGCGAGATCGTCATCGCGATGGTGCTGTTCCTCGCCGTCTTCGCAGTTGAGGCCATGAATACGGCGGTGGAAGAGGTGATCGACCGGATCTCGCCGGAGATTTCCAACGTCGGCAAACATGCCAAGGACCTCGGCTCGTTTGCCGTTCTCTGCATGCTGGTCGCGTCCGGCATCTACCTTCTTTATGTCATCGGCAGCCATCTGCTGTTTCGCTAAAGCAATTCCAGGAAAAGTGCGTAGCGGTCTTCCGTCCGGAATTGCGAGACAACAAAGAGATAGTGCGGTTCAGAGATTCCGTGAAAAGCTGGCGCGTCTAGCGATCATCACCCGAGCTGAGTTTAAGCGAAGCTCTTCTTGCGCCGTTCGGCGAGCGGCGCGTCCTCGACCGCCGGCAGACTTTGCAGCACGCGCTTGGGCGGCAATATGGCAATGACCTCCGTGCCTTCCCGCAGCTTTGATTTCAGCATGAACTGACCGTCATGCTTGGCAAGAATGGCCTGTACGATCGGCAGACCGAGGCCAGTGCCTTGTTCGGCGCTCTTGATGGCGATGGAGCCCTGACCAAAGGCGGACAGGACGATCGGGATCTCCTCTTCGGGAATGCCCGGACCGTTATCCTTGATCGCGACATATTCGCCGCCGCCGGCGGTCCAGCCGACCTTGACGCTGATCTCGCCGCCCTGCGGCGTGAATTTCACCGCATTCGACAGGAGATTAAGGATCACCTGGCGCATCGATTTCTCATCGGCCCAGACCGAGGGCAGCTGCGCTTCGAATTGCGATGAGATCGAAATGTTTTTCGCGCGGGCGCGCAGCTGCACCATGCCGATGCAATCCTCAGCAATATCGAGGAGGGAAATCGCTTCCTCGTTCAGCTCGTATTTGCCGGCCTCGATGCGCGAGAGATCGAGGATTTCGTTGATCAGGTTGAGCAGGTGCTGGCCGGATCGATGAATATCACTGGTGTATTCGCGATAGGTCGGATTGTTGAGCGGCCCCATGACCTCCGCCGACATGACCTCGGAAAAGCCGAGGATCGCATTCAGCGGCGTTCTAAGCTCATGCGACATGGAAGCAAGAAAGCGCGATTTGGCAAGGTTTGCTTCCTCGGCACGCCGGCGCGCTTCATCCGACATCGACTTCGCGACTTCCAGCTCGGCAATCAGATCGTCCTTCTCCGATTGGAAGGAGAGGATCTTCAGGTTCGATTGATACATGCGGTTGGTGATGAAGCTGAAGAATATCACGGCAACCGAAATGGCCGCAGTGAGGGCGATATCGGAGGGTCTTCGCGTGAGGATCGCGGCCACGGCCAGTGCGACGGTCGCCGGTGCGAAGGAAAATGGAACAGCCCGCGGCAACATGAAGCTGGACATGGCCGTGATGCAGATCGCCGCAAGCAGCGTCGTCCCTTTGTAGAAGGCGAAACTGTCGCCACCGCAGGTCGCACAATTTTGCATCGTGAAGAGCGCCCAGCAGAAGCCGACGAGCAATTGCCCCAGCAAGAGCAGCTGTCGCCACTTTCTGGCGCTTTCGGCCGACATTTCCTGCTTCTTGGCGCGCCGTCCGATCAGCATGTTGATGGCATGGGCCGTCAGGATCGGAATGGTCCAGAAGAGAATGCCGGCATCATGTGTGAGGTAGACGCCGAGAACGGCGACCACGATAACGAAGATCGGCACGACGGCAGCACTCTGCCGTAAGGTGTCGATGTGCATCATCATCAGTTCGCGGTCGAAATTGCGGCTATGGCCGCTTTGCAGGCGTTCGCGCGTTTGCCGCACGGCCTTCGACACAGCCCGGTTACGGTGACTGCGCGATCGGTCGACAATGTTTTTATCTGTCGATGTGCTGACGCCGGTGCTCATGGTTACATTGAAACTTGGCCTGCCTGAGGCTACACACTAGCCTTCAAATCTTAAGAAGATGCTGCGCCGAAATGATTTGTTTGCCATCTTCGCCAAGGATTTGTTCTTAAAGGAGGCAACAACGTGATGCGGTCGCGCCGCCTGTTTCGTGACGGCGTGGTCACTTTCGCGCTGCTTGTCATTCTTGCATTATTCGCGTTGAAGATGAACAATCGACCGGAAATCGTTCAAGACGGCAAGTTTTATGTCGTCGATGGCGACACGCTTTCCGCCAACGGCGAACGCTTGAGGCTGAAAGGCATCGATGCTCCCGAATATCGGCAGCACTGCCAGCGCAGTGGCGCGGATTGGGCCTGCGGCGAAGAAGCACGCAAGGCGCTTGCCACAATGATTAAGACCGGAGCGCCCGAATGCCGGGGATGGGAGAGGGATCGCTATGGTCGCCTGCTGGTGACATGCGTCACCGGCGATCTCGATATCAACGCCGCGATGGTTCGCAGCGGCATGGCGGTTTCCTATGGTGCCTATGCGAGCGAGGAACGGAGCGCACGGCAGGCGAAAGCCGGGCTTTGGGCCAGTGATTTCGAGAGGCCGAGCGACTATCGGCGCGAGGAGCGTATGGCTGGTGACAACGATCCGATTGCCGGATTGTTCGGCTATTTACGCCAGCTTGTCGGATGGAGCAGCCCATGAAGCAGGAGAGCAAATTGCAGATCCTGCGTTCCGCGATTGCGGCCTGTCGTCTCTGTCGGGACACACCGGCGAAAGGCGAGGCGGATCGCCTGCCACATGAGCCACGTCCGGTTGCGACACTATCGTCGACTGCGCGGATACTCATCGCAGGGCAGGCGCCGGGATTGCGCGTTCACGAGAGCGGCCTGCCATTCAACGATGCCTCGGGTGACCGTTTGCGTCAGTGGCTCGCCGTGGATCGCGAGAGTTTCTACAATCCGGACCATTTCGCCATAATGGGCATGGGCTTCTGCTTTCCGGGCTATGACAAGGCGGGAAGCGATCTGCCGCCGCGCAAGGAGTGTGCGCCGTTGTGGCGGCAGCGGGCAATGGATGCGATGCCGCAGATCGAATTGATCCTGACGATCGGTCAATATGCTCAGGCTTGGCATCTTGGGGCGGAGCGCATGGGGTCGATGACCGAGACGGTCGCGCAGTGGCGGCGTTACCTTCTAACCAACCGGTCGCCGTCCGTCCTGCCATTGCCGCATCCAAGTTGGCGCAACAGCGGCTGGCTGAAACGAAGCCCATGGTTCGAGGCCGAGTTGCTTCCCGTTTTGCAACAACGTGTGAAAAGCCTGCTTCCTTGAGAAAAAGTTTCTTTTCTATCGCTAAAAATAAGCTATAGAGAGAATATAATTCGAAGGGATGCTTAAATGGACCGTCTTGACCGCAAAATCCTGCGCCTTTTGCAGGAGGATTCCACTCTGGCCGTAGCCGATCTTGCCAAGAAGGTCGGTCTCTCGACGACGCCCTGCTGGCGCCGCATCCAGAAGATGGAAGAGGATGGCGTCATTCGCCGTCGCGTGGCCTTGCTCGATCCGGAAAAGGTCAACACGAAGGTCACGGTTTTCGTGTCCATCCGCACCAACAGCCACTCCATCGAATGGCTGAAGCGCTTTTCGGAAGTGATCGCTGATTTCCCGGAAGTGGTGGAATTCTATCGCATGAGCGGCGATGTCGACTATCTTCTGCGCGTCGTCGTTCCGGATATCGCTGCCTATGACGCTTTCTACAAGCGCATGATCGCCAAGATCGAAATCCGAGACGTCTCCTCGGCTTTCGCGATGGAGCAGATCAAGTACTCGACGGAACTGCCGCTCGATTACATGCTGCTGGAAAATGCCAAGTCCAACGAGGACTGACATGAACTGAGCGCCGTTTTGAAGAGGCGCTCAGCAGAAGTCGCTGATTTCGCGGCGGCCCTTTACTTCCTGTCCAGGCGCGCGAGCAGCGAGGAGGTATCCCAGCGATTGCCTCCCATCGCCTGGACGTCGCCGTAGAACTGATCGACGAGGGCCGTGAGCGGCAGCTTGGCTTTGTTGCGGCGGGCTTCCTCGAGCACGATGCTGAGATCCTTGCGCATCCAGTCCACTGCGAAGCCGAAATCATATTTGCCTGAAATCATGGTCTTGTGTCGGTTCTCCATCTGCCAGGAGCCGGCTGCACCCTTGGAAATGACCTCAACGACCTTCTCGATATCGAGGCCGGCCTGCTTGCCGAAGTGAATGCCTTCTGCCAGACCCTGAACGATGCCTGCGATGCAGATCTGGTTAATCATCTTGGTCAGTTGTCCCGCGCCGACAGGTCCCATCAGGCCGACCATGCGCGCATAGGCGTCGATGACGGGGCGGGCCTTTTCGAACACGGCTTCATCACCGCCGCACATGACGGTCAGCACGCCGTTTTCCGCGCCTGCCTGTCCGCCGGAAACCGGGGCGTCGATGAAATCGACACCTTTTTCCTTGGCGGCTGCGTAGAGTTCGCGGGCGACTTCGGCGCTTGCGGTGGTGTTGTCGATGAGAATCGAACCCGCCTTCATGGTTGAAAGGACGCCGTTCTCGCCTGTCGTCACCGAGCGCAGGTCGTCGTCATTGCCGACGCAGGTGAAGACGAAATCGGCACCTTCAGCGGCCTGAGCTGGGGTAGGGGCAAACTTGCCGTCATATTGTTTGGCCCATGCCTCGGCCTTGGCGGTGGTGCGGTTATAGACGGTGACGTCATGCCCACCCTTGACCTTCAAATGTCCGGCCATGGGATAGCCCATGACGCCCATGCCGATGAATGAGACCTTTGCCATTTCATAACTCCGTGACCGAATTTGTTTCGAAGGCTTAGCCGAAAGGCCAGAGAGACTAAAGACCGATTTGTCGGGCAACTTGTCACCATGGCATATGATTTGAAATCTCATTTCCAATTTTTTCATTTATTGGAATGAAATTTCGCTCTCATTGCGAATTTTCATAATTTCCTTTGTCGATATAATCTATGGATTTGCGATCTTAAGCCATCGACAACGAGCCGATGGCCGCGGAAGCGCCGAGGCCTCATGAAAAGGGATCTTCGATGATTTCGCGCAGACAGACACTCGGCCTTCTCGGTGCGACGGCGGCAGCTTTCGCTTTACCTTCCGTTCGACAGTCACGTGCGGCCGCAGCCACGACGCTTCGGATCGGCTGGCAGAAGAACAGCGTATTGGCATTGGCGAAGCGCGAAGGGGCGCTGGAAAAGCGACTTTCCGATCGCGGCATATCCGTGGAATGGTCGGAATTCACATCCGGTCCGCCGCTACTTGAAGCTCTCGGCGCCGGTGCTCTCGATTTCGGTGCCACGGGCGATGTGCCGCCGCTGTTTGCGCAGGCTGCCAATGGTAATCTGCTCTATGTCGGCATTTACACCGGCAGCCCCGAAAGCTCCGCCATTCTCGTGCGCAAGGATTCGCCGATCCAGACGCTTGCCGATCTCAAGGGAAAGAAGCTTGCCTTCAAGCGCGGCTCTAGCGCCCACAACGTCGCCGTTAAGGCGCTTCGCAAAGGTGGGCTTGGTATCAACGATGTCCAGCCGCTCGATCTCGCGCCGCCGGATGCGTCCGCTGCGTTCAAGACGGGCGCGATCGACGCCTGGTCGATCTGGGATCCCTATCTCGCCATTGCAGAGGCTGATCCGGATACACGCATCCTCGCGACTGCGCGGGGCATCGTCGATTCCTTCAGCTATTTCCTGGCGAACGGCGATTTCACCAAGGATAATCCGCAGGTGATTATCGACGTCATCGACGAACTGGCCAAGGTGGGGGCGGCGGCGCAATCGGATTTGGACAACACCGTTAAGGCCATGTCCGAAATCACCGGCGTGCCGGCCGAGGTGACGCGGGTGGTGCTGACGCGTCCGGGTGCGAATCTTGGCGGCGTCTCAACCATTACAGATGCGGCGATCGCCTATCAGCAGGGGCTGGCTGACGAGTTCTACAATCTTGGCATCGTTCCGAAGAAGCTCAACGTCACGGACATCGTCTGGCGGCCGAAGGCGAGCTGAGGCTGACAAGATACGCGGATATCGCCTGCGCCCCAAACACTACGGGCGTAGGCTTTATCAGCAAAAATATTTCGTCAGATACAGGCGATTAGAAAATCCATATTGTCGATATAATCCCTGGTCTATGCCACTATCCGGATCGAACATCGGGAGGTGGCTCCCGACCACGCGCATCCAGAAAGCAGGAAAGCTTCATGACCGCGACCGCAAAACCCATCGATTTCCTCTGGTTCATTCCGACCTCCGGTGACGGCACCTATCTGGGCACGGCCGATCTCAACCGCGGCCCGGAGATCGGCTATCTCCAGCAGATCGCGCAGGCGGTCGACCGGCTGGGCTATACGGGCGTACTTTTGCCGACTGGTGTTTCCTGCGAAGAATCTTTCGTTACCGCTGCAGCTCTTTCGGCACATACGCAAAAGCTGAAGTTTCTGGTCGCGATCCGCCCGGGTACGGCGTCGCCCGCCTATTATGCCCGTCTCGCCTCGACGCTCGATCGTGTCTCGAATGGCCGAGTGCTGCTCAACATCGTCGTAGGCGGCAGCCCGGCGGAGCTGGCCGGTGACGGCATTCATCTGGAACACGATGAGCGCTACGCCCATGCCGATGAGTTCTTCCATGTCTGGGAAGAGCTTCTGGAGACGGGCTCGTCCACTTTCGAGGGCAAGTATATCAAGGCCACCAATGCAAGGCTCGGCCTACCGCCGGTGCAGACGCCGCGCCCGCCGCTCTATTTCGGCGGTTCTTCCGATGCCGGCATCGAATTCTCAGTCGGTCGCGTCGACAAGTATCTGACCTGGGGCGAGCCGCCGGCACAGGTCGCCGAGAAAATTGCAAAGGTGCGGGCGGCCGCTGCCAAGCGGGGACGCGAAGTCAGCTTCGGCATCCGTCTGCATTTCATCGTTCGCGAGACGGACGAAGAAGCATGGGCTGCGGCCGACAAGCTGATTTCCAAGCTTGACGACGAGACGATCCGCGAAGCGCAGGAGCAATTCGTCAACCAGTCCGATTCCGTTGGCCAGAAGCGCATGGCCGCGCTGCATGGCGGCCGTCGCGACAAGCTCGAAGTGTCGCCCAACCTCTGGGCCGGCGTCGGGCTGGTTCGCGCCGGTGCGGGTACGGCGCTTGTGGGCTCGCCGAAGACGGTTGCCGCGAGGCTGCGGGAATATCAGGAGCTCGGTATCGAAACCGTGATCGGCTCGGGTTATCCGCATCTGGAGGAAGCCTATCGTGTTGCAGAGCTTCTCTTCCCTGAACTGGGATTGAAGCGTGACGAGCAGCGTGCCGGGTTCCGCAACGAATTCGGCGCCAAGCAGATTTTCGCCGGCGGCAGCCATGGCGGCAATCTCAAGGTCGTTTCCGGCTCGTAACGCCAGCTCAAAAGGGAGATTCCCATGTCGGCATTCGACACGTCCTTCGTCCGCGTGGCCTCGGAACGGCGCGCGCGCCAGGCCAGGGTCGCGCGGCAAGGCATCTCGTTCCAGAGATTTCTGCCGTTCCTGCTGCCGATCGTCGTCATCGCGGGATGGCAGCTGGGCTCGTCGCTTGGATGGATCTCCACCCGTATCATGCCGTCGCCGGCGGCGGTTGTGATCGCCTTCTGGCAAACCACGATCTCCGGGCAGCTGCCGAACAATATCCTCGTCAGCGCCGGCCGCGCTTTCGCCGGCCTGCTGGTCGGCGGCTCGATAGGCTTTCTGCTCGGTATCGCCAATGGTGTCTCGCGGCTGTCTGAACAGCTGACCGATACGACGCTGCAGATGCTGCGCACCATTCCGCACCTTGCCATGGTGCCGCTCGTCATCCTCTGGTTCGGGATCGGCGAAGAATCCAAGCTCTTCCTGACGGCGCTCGGCGTGCTGTTCCCGATCTACCTCAACACCTATCACGGCGTGCGCAATGTCGATCGCGGGCTGATCGAGATGGGCCGGGTCTATGGCATGAGCAGCTGGACGTTGTTCCGGAAGGTCATCTTTCCCGGCGCGCTTCCGTCCATTCTCGTCGGCTTGCGTTTCGCCCTCGGCATCATGTGGCTGACGCTGATTGTGGCTGAATCGATCGCGGCATCATCGGGCATCGGCTACATGGCCAACAATGCCCGCGAGTTTGGCATGACAGATGTCGTGGTGCTGACGCTGGTCATCTACGCCATCCTCGGCAAGCTCGCCGATGTCGTCGCCCGGACGATCGAGCGCAGGGCCTTGCGCTGGAACCCGGCCTACCAGAATTGAGGAGCTTCCCATGAGCGTCAACACACTCGATCGCCCGCGGGCGGAAGCCAAAAATGTCGCCTCCCAAGTTACGGGCGCCGCAGCCATCCATATCAAGGGTCTGGAGAAGAGTTTCGGCAACAACCGCGTCCTGCGTGGCATCGATCTCGATATTCCCGCCGGCCAGTTCGTCGCCGTCATCGGCAAGAGCGGCTGCGGCAAGAGCACGCTGCTGCGCATCCTTATGGGGCTGGAAGAGCCGAGTGCGGGCCATTTGCGCTTTGAGGCAGCCGACCGCAGTGACGCGCAACCGAATACGCGCATCGTGTTTCAGGAGCCGCGTTTGCTGCCTTGGCTTTCTGTCGCCGACAATGTTGCGGTAGGTCTGGGCGAGGGCGTCCCGCAGGATATTTCACGCAAGGAAACGGCCGCCGTTCTTTCCGAGGTGCAGCTGGCCGAGAAGGCCGGCGAATGGCCGTCCAGCCTTTCCGGCGGACAGAAGCAGCGCGTGGCGCTGGCCCGTGCGCTTGTCAGCAAGCCCGGTATCCTCGCGCTCGATGAACCGCTCGGTGCGCTGGATGCTTTGACCCGCATCAGCATGCAGGAATTGCTGAACCGCGTCTGGCGTGAATTGGGCTTTACCGCCGTGCTTGTTACCCACGACGTCAGCGAAGCCGTGCATCTGGCCGATCGCGTCGTGGTGCTGGACGAGGGCAGGATCGTGCTCGATCTTGCCATTCCCTATCCGCATCCGCGCCGCCATGGCAATCCGGCGCTGGCAGAGCTCGAAGGGCAGCTGCTGGCGGCGATCCTTGGTGACGCACGGGGTTAATTCGGCCTGCTATCGTTCCCCTCGACGTAGAGCCTGAGATTGTCAAAGCCGATTTCCGTGCCCATGAGGCGCGAGCCATTGTCGCTATAGCCGTCGAGGAAAACGACCTGCTCGACGAAGGTCATTTTCGTGCCGCCGGGTTCTGAGGCAAAATTGACAGTTGCGAGCGACACGGAAATCCTGACGTCGTCGAGCATCATGTCAAAGGCATAGATGAAGCGCTCGTTCTGGACGACGTCGATATAGTGCGCCTGATAGGCATGCACGACGCCATCGGTGGAGGCAGTACGGTTGCTTTCGCTGCCGCCGGTGCGGAAATCGAGCTGGAAATCCAGCTGCTTCCATTCGCCATGACAGGCAAACCATCGCTGCTTCTGTTCGGGGATTGCCCAGGCATTGAAAACCTTCGGCAGGGGCGCCTTGAAATAACGCTCTATGGTGATGGTCGTATGGTCTGTCGATCTGATGCTCATTCGTCCGTCGTCTCCGTCGATGTATCAGCGAGAAAGAGGTCAAGCCGGTCGAAGGTCCTGTTCCAGGACGCCTTGCGCTCGGCAATCCAGCGCTCGACAGCTGCCAGCGCTTCCTTGCGCAGGTGATAGGTGCGCACCCGACCGGTCTTTTCAGATAGTACCAGTCCGCTCGTCTCCAGCACCTGCAGATGTTTCATCACGGTTGGCAGCGCCATGTCGAGCGGCTGTGCCAGTTCCGTGACCGAGGCCGGTCCACGTCCGAGCCTGTCGATCATGCCGCGCCGGCTCTGGTCGGACAGGGCTTGGAACATCCGGTCGAGTGCCTGTGTTTCCTCAAGCATTCGGCTTTTCCGGCCGGAACTGCGCCGGCAGCTTGTCACTATAGGGGTACATGTGGAAATAAGGCATTGCTTCCTGCAGCACGCGGGCGAAAGACGGGCGCTCGATAAGGCGTTGATAATATGCTCTCAGCCGACCATGCTCTTTGGCGAAGGGAACGAGCGTTTCGGCGTAGAACAGGGCTGGCGCGGCGGCGCAATCCGCCACGGTCACATTGTCTCCGGTGATCCAGGTTTTTCCGTCCAACTGCTTTTCGATCATGCCGTAGGCGGTGCGCAGTAAGGTCTCGGCGTCGGCGACGCTTTGCGGGCTGCGATTCTCGTCTGTGCGGCGGACGTCCGCGACGATCGCTTGCATCGGCTCCTGCACATAGAGATCGAAGAAGCGATCCCAGAGCCTGACGCACAGGGCATCCGAAAGTTCGGTCGGCAACAGCTGCGTTGCGCCGGGATAATGCCGGTCGAGATATTCGATGATGATACTGGTCTCCGGAACGGTGCTGTCGAGTGCTTCATCGCGCAGGACTGGAAACTTGGCGAGAGGCCAGAGGCGCACCAGCGAGGCACGCGATTCCGCATTGCCGAGATCGATGATGCGGCTTTCGAAGGGTGTTCCGTTCTCATAAAGCGCCATCAAGACCTTGTGGCAGAACGAGGCGAGCGGATGCTGATAGAGAATAAGGGACATGCGACAACCTTCCGAGCTGATACTTATCTGAATGGCTAAGTATCAGGTTGCTGGTCGCCGCGCAAGGAAATAGTTATCCAAATGGATAACTATTTTCGGCGTGATGTATTTCGCTTCAATCGGCGAGACGACGGGCAATGACCAGATGGCCGGGCGTTGGCTGGCCATCTTCCATGCGGACGTTGATGTCGGTGATTTCGACGAGTTCGAAACCCGTCGCAGTCAGCCGCTCGCGTACATAGGCTTCCGAATGGGCGAAGCGCTGATGCGGGCCGACCATATAGGGACGTCCAGCCATGGTCGCCTCAGGCAGGGTCTCCGAAGAGAAGATGAAGAGGCCGCCTGGCGTCATGTTTTCGGCTGCGCCAAAAAAGAGCGGTTCCAGGGCGCCGAGATAGGGTAGGACATCCGTCGCGGTGATGAGATCGAAGGCATCCTCATCGTTGTCGTCAAGGAAATCCTCGACCTCAGCGACGAAGAGCGTCTCGTAGATGTCCTTCTCATGGGCGACTTCGACCATGTTCTCGGAAATGTCGATGCCGGTGATATCCTCGACGATATCGCGCAACGTGCCACCCGTCAGGCCCGTGCCGCAGCCGAGATCGAGCATGCGCTTGAAGGGGCCGAGACCAAGCGCCTGCAGGCGCTGGCGCACGAGAACCGGGACGTGGTAGCCGAGCTGCTCCACCAGCACATCCTCGAAAACCTCAGCATGCTGATCGAAGAGCGTCTCGACATAGGCATCAGGCGCCTTGACCGGCGTTTCGCCGCGTCCCATCGAGGCGATGCGCACGGCTGCGCCGCCATGATCCTCCGGGTCGAGAGCCAGAACATGCTCGTAGGCCTGCACCGCAGCGTCGATATCGCCGGCCTTCTCCAGCGCCAATGCCCGGTTATAGGCTTCCGCCAGAGCGTCTTCGTCGATCTTCTTCTTTGCCATGGTTACAGGCCCTTCCTTTTGTCACGCAGGCATTAAGATGCCTGATCGGCTTTTGCAATGCCTGCCGTGCAGGCGCAGAATATGACCTTCGGCATAGGCGGCTTGGGGAGGGCGCTATCCGGACAAAAATAAGGGAGGAACCACCATGGACAATGAACTCACCGCACCGAACCCGACAAGCGGCCCGGCGGAGCGCGGCCGCCCCTCCTTGCCGTCGACGTCGGCTGAAGTCACCAATACGCTGACCCATTATTATCGGGGTGAATTGGGGAGGATGACGAGTTGGCGCGATCGCATCGACCGGACATCGAACTGGGCGATCACGGTGGTTGCGGCTCTACTGTCCGTGTCGCTGTCGACACCGACATCGCATCACGGTGTTTTGCTATTCGGCATGATGCTGATCACCCTGCTGCTGATGATCGAGGCGCGGCGATATCGCTTCTTCGATGTCTACCGCTCGCGGGTGCGGCAATTGGAGCGGCACTATTTCGCCCAGATTCTGGCGCCGCAGGCCGAACTCAGTTCCGATTGGGCGCTGCCGATCGCGGCCAGCCTTCGGTCTCCGCGGCTTTTACTCAGCTATGCAGAGGCGGCGCAGCGGCGGTTAAGGCGCAATTACTGCTGGATGTATGGAATCCTGCTCCTTGCTTGGATATTGAAGATTTCAACACCGAGACTCCAGACGAATGGTGGCGTGCAAGAGATGCCGCACTCGTGGAGCTATATTATCGAGAATGCGGCACTCGAACCGATGCCCGGCGAAGTGGTCATCATCCTCGTCGCGGTATTCTATGCCTTCGTCCTCTACGGTGCGGTCCGTCGCGGGCCGGACGACGGGGATTTCATCCATGGCGAGGCGCATGTCTGACGGCGGCACAGCCGATCGCGACGTCGTCCAGGCGATCCGGCTGCTTAGTGCAGGATGAATTCTCCTTTTAGCGCCCGCCATTCGGTTGCTGAAATCAGCTTGCGATGGACATAGCGCACGGAATGCAGCGGGCCATCCAGCGTTTCCTGCCAGAATTTCAGGAAGCCGCGCATTTCCGGGAAGTTCGGGGCGAGATCATAGTCCTGCCAGATATAGGTCTGCAGGAATTGCGGATGATCGGGCAGGCGGTAGAAGATCTGCGCCGTGGTCAACCCATAACCCTGCAACTGCTTTTGCATGTCGTTATGCATGAGCTTTCTCTTTCCGTTCCCATTTTTTCGTGACTCATGGTCACTCAAATATGGAAACAGCAGATGGTAAACTCAAGCTTTACAAAAATGTCATGAACTAAATTTATTCACAGAAATCAATGTGTTAGCAGCATCTATGTGGGAGTGCTGCCAAGGTTGCGCCTGGGCGCAGCCTTGGCGAGATCAGCGCTTGAGATGCCGCGTCAGCCGGCCTTCCATCCGTGCCCAGCCATTCCGCATGAGTTCGACGATCACGAGGTAGAAAATCGCTGCCCAGAGATAGATCTGGTAATCATAGGTGCGTGAGAAGGCATAGCGGGTCTCGCCCATCAGGTCGTAGACGGTGATGATGGAGACGGTGGCCGAGCTCTTGATCAGCAGGATGATCTCATTGCCGTAAGGGCGGAGCGCCACGATGAGCGCCTGGGGAATGATAATCTTGCGGAAGGCGATCCAGGTATGGATACCAAGCGCGCTGGCGGCTTCCCGCTGGCCCCTCGGCACGCTCTGAATGGCGCCTCGGACGATTTCCGTCTGATAGGCGGCCGTGTTCAGTGTCATGGCGAAGACGCCGCAATAGAAGGGATCCTTGAAGAACCACCAGAGACCCATGTCCTCGAGCAACCAGCGGAAGCTCGGGAAACCGTAGTAGACCATGAAAATCTGGGCCAGCAGCGGCGTGCCGCGAAACAGATAGACATAGCAATAGGTCAGCGTGCTCAGAAATTTATTGCTCGACATACGGGCGAAAGCGAGCGGTATCGAGAGGATGGCGCCGAGGATGAAGGATGTGGCGACCAGTTTGATCGTAATGCCCAGGCCATGCAGAAGCCTCGGGCCGTAGGTTTCGAGCTTGTCGACGTCCCAGCCGAGGACGATCATCGCCAGCAGCGAAATACCGAGAATGGCCCAGAGGGTCAAAAAGAAATAACCGGCAATGCGCGCTTTGGACAGTTTCCTGACCGTCTCCGGCGGTGCCGGTCGCGCGGCGATCAGAACTTCGGCATGGCTCATCGATGGACCTCCGCGCGTTTAGCCCATCGATCGAGATAGAAGAGGCCGACGGAAGAGATGACGGCCAGTGTCAGATAAAACAGGCAAGCGATGGAATAGAAGGTGAAAGGTGCCTTGGTGGCACGAACGGCAATCCCCGTCTGCCTGATGATGTCGGCAAGGCCGATGATGGACACGTAAGACGTATCCTTCAGCAGGTTCATCCAGAGGTTCCCGAGATTTGGCAAGGAAATACGTACGAGTTGCGGCACGATGATAAGCCGCATGGTTCGCGCCCGATGAAATCCAAGGGCATCACCTGCCTCATACTGACCTTTGGGAATGGCTTTGAAGGCAGAGAGGAGGACTTCCGAGCAATAGGCGGAAAAGACGATCGCCAGTGCTACCATGCCGGCCGCGAATGCATTGATCTCGACGGGGCCATTGTAGCCGAACTTGGCGAGTAGCGATTGCAGAAGGATCTGCATGCCGTAGTAGATGATGAAAAGCGTCAACAGTTCCGGCAGGCCACGGAAAATCGTCGTGAAGACACCTGCCGCAAGCCGCAACGGCCTTTCCTCGGATTGCTGCGCGAGCGCGACGAAGAAGCCGATGATGACGCCAAGCGGCAGCGTCAGGACCGAGACGGCTATGGTTATCTTCAATCCGCCGGCCAGTTCGTCGCCCCAGCCCGTATCGCCGCAAGCGAGCATGGTATCCGGTCGGAACATGCTGAACACGGTGAACAGTCCCGCAGGACCGCACAATGGATCAAAAATCGTACTCAACCAGGTCCACAAGGAACCAAGGGCGGAAAACAATCCGCTCATGCTATATTTCCCCTAGCGGCTTTTGCCGCGTTTCTGCTTATATTCTTCTCGTTGTCAAACAAAAACGGCGGAAGGGCAAGCTTCCGCCGTCGTCTTTTCCCAGGGAATCGACGGGCGATCAGTCGCCGTAGACGTCGAAATCGAAATATTTGTCCTGGATTTTCTTATAGGTGCCGTCAGCGCGGATCGCAGCGATCGCGGCGTTCAGCTTGTCCTTGAGAGCCGTATCGCCCTTGCGGACGGCGATGCCTGCACCCGCACCGTTGATGACCGGATCGATTTTCAGCGTGCCGAGCATCTTGCAGCAATTGCCTGCATCGGACTTTACCCATTCCGACAGCACGACCACGTCGTCGATGGCGGCGTCGATGCGGCCATTGCTGAGGTCGAGCTTGTATTCGTCGGCCGACGGATAAAGCTTCAGCTCGGCATCCTTCAGGTGCGCCGAGGCGTAGTTCGCATGCGTCGTGGACGACTGCGCACCAATCGTCTTGCCCTTCAGGGCTTCGTCGGTGGCTTCCTTGAGGGTGGAGTCCTTCGGAACGGCGATCGCCGGCGGCGTGTTGTAGTACTTGTTGGTGAAGTCGACGATCTTCTCACGTTCGGGCGTGATCGACATCGAGGAAACGATCGCGTCGAACTTCTTGGCCTGCAGAGCCGGAATGATGCCGTCGAAATCCTGGTTCACGAAGGTGCACTTGACCTTCATCTGATCGCAAAGCGCATTGGCTATATCGATGTCAAAGCCGACGAACTTGCCACCTGCATCGAGTGATTCGAACGGCGGATAGGTCGCGTCGGTGCCGATGACGAGCGTGTCGCCGTCGGCAAGCGCCGCGCCGGCGACAAGCGACATCGCGGCAAAGGACGCGGCGGCAAGAAGACGAGTGGAGATGCGCATATTGACCCTCTCTGTTGGTGGCCGGCAGCCCATTATTGTTTTTGGCAGACGGCTCGAGTGGAGCGGGCCGGTAGCCCGCCTTGCGGCGATATTCGTACTTTTTTTCTGGAAAATGCAACTGGAATTACGAAGGCAACCTGCCTTTGCGCAATGCAAGCCCGCCAAAGGGAAATCTGAACGAAACCCATCCGCTGCGTTCAGCCAGGGTTAATTGCGGCAACCTAATAGTGCGGGAACTTATAGCGGCTTGCCGCGATTCAGCCTCACGAGAACCGAAAATTGGCCGGGATCTTGAGGCAATCGCCTTGCCGCTGAGATTCGCAATTCGGCGGACAAAGATCATAAGAGGAGACCCCTATGGGAAAGCGATCCAGACTATTTGCCAGCGCCGCGTTTCCGCTGCTTTCGCTATCGCTCGCCTTCGAGCCGGCAGCAGCGGCGGCACTTCGTGAACAGCCCATAGCACCGCTGAACAATGGCATCGGTGATGTGGCCGCGATGGCCCCCGACACCAGTTTCGAGGTGGCGCAGCAGGAAGCGCCGGCAGCTCAGCCCGATGAGGAGCAGCTCAAGCACAAGAAGCCTGCCGAAGGCGGAGAGGGTCAGAAGCATCAGGGTGGCGGCGAGCAGCAGCACCAGATGAAGCAGGCTGAGCCTGAGGGCGAGCCGCAGCAGAAGGCGCCGAAGCAGCAGCAGCCGGAAGCCCAGCTGCCGAAGGCCGAACATCAGCAGCCTGCGGAGCAGGAGCAGCCGAAGCCGCAGAAGCAGCAGCCGGCCGCGGAGGCTCCACCCGAGCCGAAGAAGCAGCGCCAGCAGCCGGTTGAAGAGCAGCCTCAGGCACAGCCCGAAGCCAAACCGCAGCCCAAGGCTGTCGCTCCCGAGGCAGAGCCACAAGCCCCGCAGCCGAAGCAGAAGGCCAAGCAGCCGGAAGCGAAACAGCCTGCGGAGCAAGAGCAACCGAAGCCGCAAAAGCAGCAGCCGGCCGAAGCGCCGCAGCCGAAGGTAGAGCAGCAGCCTGCTACGGAAGCGCAGCCGGAAGCCCAGCCGCCGAAGGCCAAGCCTGGTGCGAAGGCACAGCAGCCAGCGCCGGCGGAGAAGCAGGCTCCTGCCGCCAGCGAACAGCCGAATCAGGAGGCTCAGCCTGGAAAGCAGGCGCAGCCCGAACAGAACGCCCATCCCAAGCCGCAAGGTCAGACCGAGGCTCCGGCAAAGCAGCCCGCGGAGCAACAGCCGGCACCGGCCGGCGAGCCTGCCCAGGGACATAAGGCACAGCCGGGAACGCAGGCTCAGCCCCAGACGCAGGCGCAGCCCGAGGCCCAGCCCGGGACACCAGCGACACCTGGCGCCCAGCAGGGCCAGAAGCAGGGTAGCGATAAAACTCACGGCAAGCAGCCGCAGAACCAGCAGCAGGGCGAGCAGCCCGCAGCCAATCCGCAGCAGCCGGCCCAGCAGGGCATGCCGCAAGGACAACCCGCTCAGGCTGGCAACCCGGCGACGCCGCAGCCCGCCAATGGCGCCGCGACGCCGGCCCAAGGTAGTGCAACGGCTCCCGCCGCAAACGGCAATGGCCAGCAGGCTGGCGAAATCCAGGTGCCTCCGGCCGAGCAGGTCTCGCCGCAGGAACTGGAGCGCCGCAAGAAGATCGCGGAGAACCCAGCCTCTGCCAATGGTCCCGTCATCCTGCCGGTCGAAAACGGAAGCGCGGTTCTGGACAGCCAGAAGGATGCGGTTCGTCGAGGCGAGCATCGGAACAACGGACAGAACCCCGCTGCTCCGGGCGCCCAGGGTGGTGGTGGACAGGCGGGTCAGGCTCAGCAGAGCGGACAGGCTCAGAATGCTCCGGCCCAGCAGCCGCCACCGGCCTACACCAAGCCGCCGACCTCCGATGCCGAGGCGCAGCGCGCGGCAGCCGGCGCCCAGCCGCAACCGCCGGTCAAGATGGAAGCCGTGACCAGCGAGCAGGGCCGCCGCATCGATCGCCGGCCGGACTTTGCCCCGCCGCAGGGAACGACGGTCCAGACCATCATCAATCAGGACAACCGGACCATCGTGAATGTCGACAACACCTATGTCGTTCGTCACGACGACAGCGAGCGCTTCATCCGGGGCGGCGAGCGGCCGGTCTACGAACAATTGCCGCGCGACCGCTATCGTGAAACGATCGATCAGCCCGATGGCGATCGCGTCGTGACGATCCGCAACCGCTATGGCGACATCATCCAGCGCTCGCGCATCGACGCCAGCGGCCGTGAATATGTGCTGTTCTATTCGCCGGAACTGGAAGATCGTCCAGACAATGACGACTACTTCCGCGATCCGGGCGACAGCCTGCCGCCGATGCGACTGCTCATTCCGCTGAGCCAGTACATCATCGACACGGCATCGAACCGCAACGCCGACTATTACGACTTCCTGCGTGAGCCTCCGGTCGAGCCGGTCGAGCGCATCTATTCGGTCAACGAAGTCCGCTATTCGGCTCGTATCCGAGACAAGATCCGCCGCATCGACCTCGACACGATCACCTTCGCAACGGGCAGCGCCGAGATTCCGATGTCGCAGGCGAGCACCCTTCGCGGTGTCGCCGATGGCATGTTGAAGATCATCAAGCGCGATCCGACAGAAACCTTCCTGATCGAGGGCCATACGGATGCGGTGGGTTCGGCCCAGAGCAATCTGATCCTGTCGGATCAACGTGCGGAATCGGTTGCCAACGTACTGACGGATGTCTACGGCATTCCTGCCGAAAACCTGGTTACTCAGGGCTATGGCGAGCAGTATCTCAAGGTGAATACGCTCGGTCCGTCGCAGGAAAACCGCCGCGTCACCATCCGCCGCATTACGCCGCTGGTGCGCCCGGTCGCATCGAACCGGTAAGGATCAGCTTACAGCTGAACGGCAAGGCCGCCGGGAAACCGGCGGCCCTTCTATTTCGTCGGGTTGCCGAGGCCCACTTTTGCAGCGATGAAATCGGCGATGGCGATCGTGTCGTCGAGGTCGAAAACGACGAGCGAACCGGCGTCTTCAACCGGATGATCCGCGGCGATGGCCACGATGTGAGGGTCTTGCGGGGCGAGCGGTTCGCGCTTTGCCGCTTCCAGCCGGCGCGCCTCGATCTTCGGAATCGGTTCGCGCTTGTAACCTTCGATCAAAACGAGGTCGCAGGGGGCGAGACGCGCCAGTATTTCTTCGAAGCTCGGTTCGGGCGCGCCGCGCAATTCGTGCATGATGGCATAGCGCGTGCCTGAAACGATGGTGACTTCATGCGCGCCAGCCTCGCGATGACGAAAACTATCGGCGCCGACCTTGTCGATATCGAAATCATGATGCGCATGCTTGATGGTCGAGATGTGATAGCCACGCCGGGTGAACTCGGTGACCAGCCGTACGGCGAGCCCCGTCTTGCCGGAATTCTTCCAGCCGGCGATGCCGAAGATTTTGGGCCGAGATTTCGTCATGACGTGCGTTCCAAAGCTACCAGCCACGTCTCCGCTTCGGCGAGATCGGCTGGCGTGTTGATATTGAAGAAGGGGTCGAGGGCGCCGATTGCCGTTTGGATCGCCGGAAACTCCACCCGCCGCACTTTATGCCGGGCGAGGAAATCTCTCACGCGCCGTTTGTCATCCGAGACGATCCATCGCTCCAGATCGTCGGCGGCGGATACGGGCCAGAGACCGAAAACAGGATGATCCTGACCAAGGGATGCGGCAATGGCAATCTCGTCAGAGCCTTGAATGACCTCGGCGAGCCGGGCGATAAGATCGGCTGGAAAAAAGGGGCTGTCTATGGGGAGGGTGGCGATATGCGAGGCCTCTAGGTAACGCGACCGCGCGTCCTGCAACGCAGCGAGCACACCTGTGAGCGGCCCCAATTTACCGGGAATTGTGTCCGGTATGAGCAGCATCCCCATAGCGTCCGGCCAATCGGCATCCGCATTCAGTGCGGTAGGCTTGTGTTGCCGTTGCCCAATCTTGTAGACGATGCGAGCTAGCAGGCTTTCGCCGGCGAGCGGTGCGAAGGCCTTGTTTGCGCCCATGCGGCTGGAACGGCCGCCCGCAAGCAGAACGACGGGAATATCTTCGGGATTGGCGATGAAGTCGGACATGGTTGCGACCTCAGGCGGGAACGCGGGGTTCTGATTCCTGCGCGACGACCTCGGCCGCCCGCCGTTTGCTTTCGCGATAGAAAGTATAGATGCCGGAGGCGATGACAACGGCAGCGCCGAAAACAGACCATCCGTCCGGCACCTCGCCAAAGGCGATCAGGCCGAGCAGGGCCGACCAGATGAGACTGAGATAACGGAACGGCGCGACGAAAGAGATTTCGCCCGTGCGCATGGCCAAGATGACGCTCTGGTAGCCGATCAGCACCAGCACGGAGGCCAGCAGGATCTGCAGGAGCGATGTCGTGCTCACTGGCTGCCAGCCGCCGAAGGGGACGATGCACAATGCTCCGAAGATCGATATGGAAATTGCAGTGCAGAGCGTGACCATTAGCGACGGCACGGACTTGTCGATGCAGCGTGTTGCCAGATCGCGGGCGGCGGTCGCAAACATGCAGGCGATGGCAAGGAGGGCTGCTGTTGTGAACCCGTCTCGGCCGGGCCTGATGATGATCAGCACGCCGACGAAGCCGACGACAATGGCCGTCCATCGCCTCCATCCCACAGGCTCCTTCAGGAAAATCATCGCGCCAAGCGTCACGGCAAGCGGTACTGCCTGTTGGATGGCGGAGGCATTGGCGATCGGCATCATCCCAAGAGCGGTGATATAGGTTGCTGCCGCTAGAGCTTCGCAGGCGATGCGCAGCGCAATCATCGGCTGCAGGATGACGCGCCAATTGCGCAGGGCGCCCATTCTGCGGGCGAGCAGATAGACGAAAAAACTCGTGAACAGGCCGCGGATGAAGATGATTTCGCCAGCATTCATCGTGGCGATGACCGTCTTGGACAGCGCATCGCTGCAGGAGAAGCCGGCCATGGCAGCCGCCATGAAGAGCGCACCCTGCGTATTCTTGGTCAGTCGCATAAGAGATGAGTCCCCGATATACCCATCTGGATTAGCGCCGTTTTCGGCAAATTGGAATCGGCTGTGCTTTGGGTGCAGTTGAATTCGATTGTGCAGTGCGGCGAAATTGCTGCGAAAGAAAGGTTGTTTTTCGCGTAATGGTCGCGAAATGATACGGCGGTTGTAATTTTTTTGCCAATGCGAAGAGTTTCGGGCAGGCGATTAATCCTTATTCAATCTTATTTCCCGAGGCTCACAGCGGTTTTGCATGAGGCAGAAGCACCTACCGCAGCGCAGCAGGAATGACGATCCCGCCTCCGCTGGAGATTTTTAATAATCCAGTTGAGGCGCCGCATGTTTTTCATTGATCGTCTTTTGCAAGGTCGCAGGATTGTCACCAAGGTTCTAATTTTCGTGGTGCCGCTGGTGGTTCTCATCGCCGGTGTCGGCCTCGTCGGTTATCACACCGCCAATATTCTGAATGGTCACATGACCGTGACGCGCGCCACGATCGAAAATATCAGCGATTTCGAGAACCTGCAGGCCGCCCTGCAGGAATTCACCGGATCGCCTTCGGAAGAGACGCGCCAGGCACTGGCCGACAAGATCGATGCGCAGGAACAGGGTGTCCGTCGATTGAGCGGGCTGCTCAGCGACGATCAGCGCGCCAAAATCGTTCCGGTCACCGAGCTCGCCGCCAAGATGCGCACGCAGGAAGCCACGCTCTGGTCTATCAAACAGAAGCAGGACAGCGACGTCGAAGCCATCCGGAAGGCGGTGCAAAATGTCGAGGCGACCGCCAAGGCGGCCGGCAAGCAAATCGACATCATCCGCAAGGATTTCAGCGACAAGGAGACCTTTGCCAAGGAACTGCTTTACGATGCTGCGGCCTATAAGGGCCTTTCGGAGAAGATGAGCAATCTGCGCATTCAAGTCCAAATGGCAGCCGACTCCACGGAAGAAATTTCAGATGCACGCACCTACGCCGATGCCATCTTGAAGCAGGTGACGGTTTCAAAGGCGCTGGTTTCAAAGCGCGGTGCGGGCCTGGTCGCGAATGCCTCCGATGCTGCCGACAAGCTCGACGCGGTACTGAAGGGTTCCGGCACGCCCGATCAGAAGGTCGAGGCCATGGGGCCGATCCTGCAGAGCTTCGTGAAGATCGAAGGCGAGATGACGCTGCAATCGGCCAAGAACAGCGATACCGCCGCCGATCGTTTCGTCAGCCTCGACAAGATCATCGATGGCCAGAAAGAGCTTCTGGATCACGTGGATCAGGCACTCGGTCTCGTCGATCGCCTGACCCTGCATGCCTCGCGTATGGAAAATGTCCGCGATGCTGCATCGCGCGAGCCAGTACTTGCGGACCTGAAGGATTTGCAAAGCGTTGCTGCCAGGATTTCGGAACTTGGCCAGACCAACGCCACCATGCGTGATTTTTCCACTCACATGAAGCCGCTGATCGACGGCCTGACCAGTGGATCGGCCGATCTGCTTCAGACGGCTGCCGACTGGAAGACGACGCGCGTTCAGTCCAATACCCTGCTGGCCGATGCGATGACCTCGCTGCGTGGCTTTGTCGCCCAGGCGCAGGAACTCGGCAAGGAAGACAGCGAGCGCTCGGCCAATGTCTCGGTCATCGCCATGATCGTCGGCACGCTGCTTGCCATCATCGGCGGCCTCATGCTGGTGGAAACCCTGCGTGGACCGCTGAAGCGCGTCACCGACGTCATGACACGCCTTGCAAGCGGTGACCTGGAAGTCGCAATCGATGGCCGCAATCGCGGCGACGAGATCGGCGACATGGTGCGCTCCGTCAGCGTCTTCCGCGATGCCGCGCTCGAAAATGTCCGACTGGAGCGCGAGGCCGAAAACGCCCGTGCGCTCTCCGCCGAAGAGGCTGCCCGCCGCGCCGCCGAGCGCGCCCGCATCGAAGCCGAGCAGAAGCAGGCGCTCAATGCACTGGCCGATGTTCTCGCCAAGCTCGCCGACGGCAATCTGGAGGAGGGCATGCGCGAGGATCTTTCCGCCGATTTCGTGGAAATGGCCTTCACCTATAATCATGCGGTCGAAGCTCTGCGCGAAACCCTGACGGACGTTCGCTATACGGCCGAGGAAATCAAGGGCGGCACTGGCAATCTTGCCATGTCAGCCGATGATCTCGCCCGGCGCACCGAGCAGCAGGCTGCGGCTCTTGAGGAAAGCTCGCGGGCGCTGCATCGCCTCAGCGACGTCGTGCGTTCGACCGCCGATCGTGCACGGCAGACCGCAAGCTCCGTCAATGAGACGCAGGCTTATGCGACGCAATCGGGCGAAGTGGTTGCCAAGGCTGTGGGCGCCATGAGCGAGATCAACCGTTCTTCCGAGAAAATCGCCACGATCATCGGCGTCATCGACGAGATCGCCTTCCAGACCAACCTCTTAGCGCTAAATGCAGGGGTCGAGGCAGCCCGTGCCGGCGAAGCGGGCCGCGGCTTTGCCGTCGTCGCCCAGGAGGTGCGTGAACTGGCGCAGCGCTGTGCCAATGCGGCGAAGGAGATCAAGGGCCTGATTTCGGCAAGTTCTGCCCAAGTGCAGAATGGCGTACATCTGGTCGAGCAGACCGGCGCGGCACTGGCTGAGATCATCAACCATGTCACCGGCGTCCAGAGGCTGGTTGCCGATATTTCGTCTGCCACCACCGAGCAGTCGACCGGTATTGAGGAAGTGACCCGCGCCGTCTCTGAAGTCGAGCTGATCACGCAGCGCAATGCGGCCATGGTCGAGGAGAACAATGCAGAGATCCACGGCCTTCGCCAACGGGTCGACATGCTGTCGGAAAAGATTGATCGCTTCCGCACCGGCGATGGCGAGGTGGAATATGCGAGCTACAGCACTCCGGATGCGCGGTATCGCGCCGCATAAAGCAGTGCTTTAGATAAGGCTAATAACCGATTGATACGCCGGGCTAATGGTCCGGCGCATTTTGGTTGAAGTTTACTCTCGCGATCACGGCGCCGTGGACGAATTACTGGCCGAGATTCAGCGTTTCACCATCGGCGGGGATTAACAGGTGTGACGGATCGAGACCAGCTGCCTCTGCGGTTTGGCGAAGATCCTGGCGTGTGACGGTCGCGTGATCGAGTGCTTCCATATGGGTTGCGACGATAGTCGCTTGCGGAGCGAGGCGGCTGACTTCGAGCGTCTGTTTGTCGTCCATGACGATCAGGTCGCCGTCCCAACGGGCGCCGCAGGAATGGGTGACGATAATATCGGGCGAGAATTCACGGATCGTTTCGGCGACTGGAGGGTAAAGCACGGTATCGCCAGCCCAATAGACGGTGGGTTCGCCATCGGCCTCCAGCGTGAATCCGATGACCGGACCCATTTTTTCCACTACTGGCCCGACACCGTGGCTGCCCTGCCGGGGTGTGATTGTCAGCCCTTGCCAAGTGACCGATTGCGCGAGCGGAATGACATTTGTGAAGCCGGCGTCGCGGATACGTCCTTCGTCACCGGGTTGGCAAAGGATCGGCAATGTTTTCGGCACGCGCTCCTTGGCCACAGCATCGAAATGATCGGTATGCAGATGCGATACAATCACCAGCTCGACGCCCTGGAGAATGTCGTCGATCGAACGTGGCAGTTCCGTCATCGGATTGGGAGAGCGGCCAGTGAAGGACGGAAGACTATGGCGCGGTGCAAAGTAAGGGTCGATCAGCAGCACATGGCCGCCATAGCTGATCTTCAGCGTCGCGTTGCGAATAAGCTCAAGCTGCATGTAGATTGTCTCGATTAATTTAGCCGCCGGTAACGCTCATATGGCGAGCAACCGCCGGGCGGTTGTGCGTGCGGTCGATGATGAAGTCATGACCTTTGGGCTTGCGGGTAATGGCTTCATCGATTGCGGCGTGGAGCAGGGCGTCATCCTCGCTTGCGCGCAGCGCTGTGCGCAGGTCGGCCGCATCGTTCTGCCCCAGGCACATGTAAAGCGTGCCCGTGCAGGTGAGCCGCACGCGATTGCAGCTCTCGCAGAAATTATGAGTCATCGGCGTGATGAAGCCGAGGCGGCCGCCGGTCTCTGTAACTTGGACATAGCGGGCAGGACCACCCGTCTGGTAGGGGATATCAGTCAGCGTGAACTGACGTTCGAGATCGGTGCGCAATTGGGAGAGCGGCAGATATTGGTCGGTGCGATCCTCGTCGATCTCGCCCATGGGCATGGTCTCGATGATAGTCAGATCCATGCTACGGCCGTGCGCGAACCGCAGCAGATCGGGAATTTCGGTATCGTTGAAGCCTTTGAGCGCGACGGCATTCAGCTTGATCTTCAAGCCGGCCTTCTGCGCTGCGTCGATGCCTTCCATCACCTTGGAGAAATCTCCCCATCGGGTGATCGTGCGGAATTTATCGGGATCCAGAGTATCGAGCGACACGTTGATGCGCCGCACGCCGCTATCGTAAAGTTCTTCGGCGTGGCGCGTGAGCTGAGAACCGTTGGTCGTCAGGGTCAATTCGTCGAGTGCGCCATTTTTCACGCTCTCGCCGAGTTTGCGGACCAGAAACATGATATTCTTGCGCACCAGAGGTTCGCCGCCAGTGAGCCTGATCTTGCGCACGCCCTTGGCGATGAAGGCGGAACAGAGGCGGTCGAGTTCTTCGAGCGTCAGCAGATCCTTCTTGGGCAGGAAGGTCATGTGTTCGGCCATGCAGTAGGTGCAGCGGAAATCGCAGCGATCGGTGACTGAAACGCGCAAATAGGTCACCGCGCGCCCGAAAGGGTCAATCATCGGGCTTCTATCCGCTGCCAGCGGCGAGGCGCCGCCTATCGTACCGACAATGCTGTTCACTCAAATCTCCATCACGCTGCTAATGTGTGCATAGGCGATTGTTGCGTCAAGGAAAATGACTTTCAATTATACTTGCGCGTGGAGCTGTGGCGGCATAATTCTCGAAAACACACTGAAAGGCATGGGAAAATCGATGAGTGACGTTTGGCCGACCGAATTGCGGGTTTCGAAGGATCGCCGTCACCTCATGGTGACGTTCGATAACGGCGCGAGCTTCGACTTGCCGGCCGAGATGCTGCGGGTGCTGTCCCCCTCCGCCGAGGTCCAGGGACATGGGCCGGGGCAGAAGGTTACCGTCCCGGGCAAGCGCAATGTCGGGATCATGTCGATGACGCCAACCGGCAACTATGCTGTTCGCATCGGGTTCGACGACATGCACGATACCGGCATTTTCACATGGTCCTATCTGCGCGAGCTTGGAGAAAAGGGTCAGGAGCTTTTCGCGGCCTACGAGGCTGAGCTGAAGGAAAAGGGTCTGAGCCGGGACCCGGTTGGAAAGCCGCACTAGAAAATCTCCAGTAACGGACAGGGGACGCAAGCATGATCCTTGGGGGTAGGGAAAACTGGCTTCGCGCCAAGGGCAGCAAGAACGAGAGCAAGGTTTCATTCGTCGAGCTGTTTTTCGATCTGGTCTTCGTTTTCTCGATCTCGCAGCTTGCGCATGCGCTGGCCGAGCATTTCACCCCACTGGGGGCGCTCGAAGCCATCATGCTGATCTTTGCCGTATGGTGGGTCTGGGTTTTCACCGCGTGGGTGACGAACTGGCTCGATCCCGACCGTATGCCGGTGCGTATCATGCTGTTTACGCTGATGTTTGCGGGACTTATCCTCTCCGCCGCCATACCCGAGGCTTTTGGCGAGAAAGCGATTTTCTTTGGCGGCGCCTACGTCTTCATGCAGGTCGGGCGCTCGCTGTTTACCGTCTATGCCCTCAAGAATGCCAGCGCGGCTAACCATCGCAATTTCCTGCGGATCACCT
Organism: Rhizobium sp. ERR 1071; assembly: GCF_007828675.1. Lineage (NCBI taxonomy): Bacteria > Pseudomonadati > Pseudomonadota > Alphaproteobacteria > Hyphomicrobiales > Rhizobiaceae > Rhizobium > Rhizobium sp. ERR 1071. Next base: position 50,487 of record NZ_VITM01000001.1, read on the forward strand.
GCTGGCTCGTCCTGTCCGGCATTTTCTGGATTTTGGGCGCGCTGATCGAAGGCGAGGCCCGTATTGTGCTTTGGCTGATCGCTCTCGTCATCGAATATTCGGCCCCTGCGCTCGGCTTCCGGGTGCCTGGGCTTGGCAAATCGACGCCGGCGGACTGGAACGTATCGGGCGCCCATCTGGCCGAACGTTGCGCGCTGTTCATCATCATTTGTCTCGGCGAGGCCGTTCTGCAGGCGGGCAAGACCTTTGCAGAGCAGCCGGTCACGCCGTTGATCGTGGCGGTGTTCATCACCGCCTTCGTCGGCACGGTTGCGCTGTGGTGGATTTACTTTCAGTTTGGTCATGAAAGGGCGGCCCATCGCATCGAGCATGACGACACGCCCGGCAGCCTCGCGCGGCAGGCATTCACCTACGCGCATATTCCGATCTTAGCCGGTATTATACTGAGCGTCGTCGGAGACGAATTTCTCTTTGCTCATCCCCATGATGCAGCCGACATGCATGCCGCAGCTGCGCTACTCGGCGGACCGGCGGTCTTCCTGCTTGGAAATCTCTGGTTCAAAGGAGTAACCACCGGCAGGCCGCCGCTATCGCATATGGCGGGGCTTGTTGGCTTGGCGCTGTTGCTGCTTACTTTGCCGATGGTCGTGGTCTATCAGCTCGGCATTCTCGCCACGGCCGTGCTCGTCGTCGTCGCGATCTGGGAATTCGCCTCGTTGAACCGGGTTGTTCCTTCGGCGCGCTCGGCTGGCGATCATTGATCGCCAGCGAGCTCCAGCGGTTCACGCTCTTCCTGTAGCAGGAGGCTGACGACGCGCTCCATATGCAGGGTGATCGATTCGCACTCTTCGATCGGCGCATCCGAGAGCATCCGGTCGATGAGCGCGGTCTGGATGGTCATGGCTTCCTCAGTTACACGGCGCCCTTCCTCCGTCAGGTAGAGGCGGAGTACCCGCTTGTCGAGACGGTCGCCACGGCGTTCGATCAGCCCGCGCTTTTCCATCTGCGGCAACAGCATGCTCATGTTGGAACGGCCGACCAATAGCTTGCGGGCGAGTTCCTGCTGGGAAATGCCTTCAAAGCGAAACAGGTTGACGAGAATGTCGAGGTGCGGCGGCTTGATGTCGAGATGCGCCAATGCTCGTCCGAGTGATTGTTGCATCAGCTGGCAGGCGCGCGCCACGGCGATCCAGCTTCGAAAACGCGGATGGTCCCAGGGGAGGGATTGATTTTTGTTCATCGTTGTACTTTATTGTTCATAGTTGAACATTTTCGGATTCCCACTATGCCATCCTTTGCGCTCAAGGTCACCCGGTCGGGTCTCGCCGGTCTCGAAAGGCTGTCTCCGCGGCTGGCCGGCAAGGCGGCTTTCCGGCTTTTCTGTCTGACGCCATCGCGTCGTCCCCGCGGCTCGAAGGCCAAGGCGGCGTATATGGAGGGCAGGCGGCGTCTTCTTGCGGCAGAGCAGGTGATGCTGTCGTTTCCTGGCGGCCGTGCCATGGCTTACCGCTTCAACGGCGGAGCCAAAGGGCCGCGTAAGCGCTATCTCGTAGTCCATGGCTGGGGTTCCAGCAGTGAATACATGTCCGAACTGGCTGCATCCCTCGCCGACGACGGAGCAGAAGTGATCTCGCTCGATCTTCCCGGCCATGGGCGATCGGCCGGTCGATTCCTCAATGTGCGTTTGGCCGTCTCCGCTATCGCGGCAGCGTCGGCCCGTTTCGGAGCCTTTGATGCCGCCATCGGACACTCCTTCGGCGGTGCATCTCTCGCACTGGCGTCCGCGGGTTTTCTGCCTGATATCGAGCCGCTTCGGTCGGGCAGGCTGGTGCTGATCGGTGCGCCGAGTGCCATGGGCTGGCTCTTCAAAGATTTCGGCCGTCTAATGCGGCTTGGGCCGGCAACTCAGGCGGCCCTCGAAGACGAGGTTCGTCTGGTAACGGGCAGGACGCTTGCTTCTTATGACCAAAAGCGCGGCCGACTCGATCCGAGCCGGCCGGTCCTCGTCATCCATGCCGAGGACGACAAGGAAGTGAGCGCCGATCACGCGCGCGGCTATGCCGCTGAGGGCGCGCATGTCCGCCTCTTCTGGGCCAACGGTTTCGGGCACCGGCGCATTGTGAGTGCAGCACCCGTGCTTGACGCAATCAAGAACTTCCTTGCCGAAGACCTCGAAGAGGAAAATCCGCTCGAAAATCGTGACGGGACGGTGCTATCGTTTTACCGAACCCCACTGCGTCGCTCGTCATAGCACTACCAGCGCCGCGCAGGCTTCGGGGTCGATCGCCACAAGGAGACGCGAGCAGCATGCGTATTGTTACCTCGGTCGAGGAACTGGAAGAGCTCTATGGTGATGTCGGCGAGGCGTCGATCACCAAAGTAACGAGCGTTCTGACACCGCTCTATCGCCGGATGATTGAAGCATCGCCCTTCATGGCATTGGCAACCGTCGGGCCTGAAGGGCTCGATTGCTCACCGCGTGGTGATCTGGGCGGCGTGGTGCGGGTGGAAGATGAGAAGACCCTGCATCTGCCGGATTGGCGCGGCAACAACCGCGTCGACTCGCTTGCGAATATCGTGCGCGATCCGCGCATAGCGCTGATGTTTCTCATCCCGGGATCGAATACGACTATGCGGCTCAATGGACGGGCGGTCGTCTCGATCGAGCCGGCTTTGCTCGACAGTTTCGAGATGGACGGGAAGCATCCGCGCTGCGTTGTCGTCATCACGATCGAGGAAGTCTATTTCCAGTGCGCACGGGCGGTGATGCGGGCCGAGCTGTGGAATGCGGAACGGTTCGTCGATCCGGCAAGCCTGCCGTCGCCGGGTATGATGCTCAAGGCGGCGAAGCCCGATTTCGATCAGGAGACCTATGACCGCGAGGCGCCGGCGCGGGCCGCCAAGACGCTTTGGTAAACAAGCCGCCGGCATGCCTGGGAAAGCAGCGCCGGCGGTTGGTTGGCTTCGCTTCTAATTCTTGTAGATGAGCCAACTTTTGGTGAAATCCTTCTGCATGCCGTCCTGATAGACGCTGCTGCAATTGCGGCCGGCATTCTTGGCGCAGTAAAGCGCAAGATCGGCCTTGTTATACAGCTCTCCCGAATCGGCTGCTTCCGAAGCCATGCAGATGCCGAGGGAGAGGGTGATCGGACCATAATCGACCCTGGTGCGCGAATTCTTGAACGGCGTCGCTTCCAAGGTGCGACGTACCCGTTCGCAGACCGTCGTAACATCTTCGATGCTGGTGGCTTCCAGAATGAGAGCGAATTCCTCGCCGCCGACGCGGGCGACAAAAACATCGCGCCGGACATTGGTGCGGATGATGGAGGCGACGGTGGCGAGAATCTTGTCGCCGACCGGATGGCCGAAAGTGTCGTTGATCCGCTTGAAATGATCGATATCGGCAAGCACCAGAGCGGTCGTCGGCCTGGTCAGCTGATTGTCGAAGATCGAGACCAGCCGGTCTTCGAAGGCGCGACGATTGGAAAGCCGGGTCAGTGCGTCGGTATTGGCGATGCGCTTATATTCGTCCAGTTCCTTGCGAACCAGCTCCATTTCCTGGCTCCGCTGGACGACGTTCTCGACCGTCTTTTCACCATGAGCCATGGTGTCGCCTGTCGCTGCGGCGAGCATGTCGATGGCGCCGCGCAGCAGTTCGGCGCTGTTGTGGCTCCTCGAACTTATGCTCTCACAGGTCTCGCCAAGCAGGCGATTGTAGCTTTGGAGCGTCGTCTGTTCCTGGCGCAGGGCGCGCAGGACGACATCGAGTTCGGTGGTCAGACGGGTATGCGCATCGTCGAAGACACGACCCGCGTGATGCGGAAAATATTTGGCTCCGATGTCGTCCAGCTCTTCCTGGGTGGCGCTCTTGCCGAGGGCTGCCAGTTCACGGGTGAGAGCGAGATTGGAGCCTATATAAGCTTCATAGAAAAGTTCGTAATTGCGCGGAATAGGTGCGATCCCCATGGATCGCATGGCGTATGTAATCTGCCCTGCCACGTCGGGAATTTGCGCCTTGGGCGCAATCGCCGTACTCATCGTGAGCTCCGTAACATGTATTGGTTAAATCCCTTCTTTATCTATGCAAAGATTCTTTGAGAAAATATTAAGGACGTGATTGTGAAAAATCCTCGGTGATTACGGTTTTATTCGGAAATAATTACAATTGAAGGATGGTTTTACAGAAGGAGCGCTGATGCGCCCCTTTCGATATGTTCGATCGCAAGTGGTTTTTTCTATCCGAGATTGAGTTCCTGGAAGAAATCGTTGCCCTTGTCGTCAATGACAATGAAGGCAGGAAAATCCTCTACTTCGATCTTCCAGACGGCTTCCATGCCGAGTTCCGGATATTCGAGAACCTCTACCTTCTTGATGCAATCCTGAGCAAGGCGCGCTGCCGGACCGCCGATGGAGCCCAAGTAGAAGCCGCCGTATGTCTTGCAGGCTTCGCGCACGGCGCGTGAACGATTGCCCTTGGCAAGCATGATCATGGAGCCGCCGAATGACTGGAACTGGTCGACATAGCTGTCCATGCGGCCCGCGGTTGTCGGGCCGAAGGAACCGGAAGCATAGCCGGCCGGTGTCTTTGCCGGGCCGGCGTAATAAACCGGATGGTTTTTCAGGTATTCCGGCATGCCTTCGCCTTTTTCCAGGCGTTCGCGGATTTTGGCATGCGCCAGGTCGCGTGCCACGATGATCGTGCCGGTGAGCGACAGCCGTGTCTTGACGGGATGTGCGGATAGTTCTGCCAGGATATCCGCCATCGGCCGGTTGAGATCGATGCGGACCATGGATTCCGAGAGCTTGGCTTCATCGATCTCGGGCATGTACTTGGACGGATCGGTTTCGAGCTGCTCGATGAAGATGCCGTCGCGCGTGATCTTGCCCTTGGCCTGGCGATCGGCAGAACAGGAGACGCCCAGGCCGATCGGCAGCGATGCGCCATGACGGGGCAGGCGGATGACGCGGACATCATGGCAGAAATACTTGCCGCCGAACTGGGCACCGACGCCGAGGCTCTGCGTGAGCTTGTGGATTTCCTTCTCCATTTCGATATCCCGGAAGGCATGTCCGCTTTCGGAGCCTTCCGTGGGAAGACAGTCGAGATACCGTGTCGAGGCGAGCTTGACCGTCTTTAAGTTCATCTCGGCAGACGTGCCGCCGATGACGATGGCGAGATGATAAGGCGGGCAGGCGGCCGTACCGAGCGTCAGGATTTTCTCCTTCAGAAAATCCAGCATGCGGTCATGCGTCAGAAGCGACGGAGTGCCCTGATAGAGGAAGGTCTTATTGGCCGAGCCGCCGCCCTTGGCGACAAAGAGGAATTCATAGGCGTCGGTGCCTTCCTCATAGATATCGATCTGGGCGGGCAGATTGTTTTTGGTGTTCTTTTCCTCGAACATCTTGATCGGTGCGAGCTGCGAGTAGCGCAGGTTCTTCTTCTCATAGGCGTCGAGTACGCCCTTTGCCAGCGCGCTGCTGTCGCCGCCCTCGGTCCAGACGCGGCGGCCTTTCTTGGCCATGATAATGGCGGTGCCGGTGTCCTGGCACATGGGAAGCACGCCGCCAGCGGCGATATTGGCATTCTTCAGCAGATCGTAGGCGACGAAGCGGTCGTTATCGGTGGCTTCCGGGTCTTCCAGGATCGAGGCGAGCTGCTTCAGGTGGCCGGGGCGCAGCAGGTGGTTGATATCGGCGAAAGCCGTCTCGGCGAGCAGGCGGATGCCCTCGGGTTCGACGGTCAGGATTTCCTGGCCCTTGAAGGTGTCGACGGAGATGTAATCGCCCGAAATCTTGCGGTAGGGGGTCGTGTCGTCGCCGAGAGGAAACAGATCGTCAGCCATTTGGGAAACCTTTCAAGCCGGATGGCGGGGAAGATGTTTGGAAACGATCTAAATCCGGCTTGAGGCAAAAGCAATTGTTTGGCTGTCGGTCGACATTTCAAAATGGGAGATTGTCGACGGGTATGCGCAGGACGGGGTGAGTCTTTTTTGATGCTGAGGCCCTGTGCCCGGCCCCTCACCCTAACCCTCTCCCGCTTGCGAGGAGAGGGACTTGTTCCGCATTTGCAGCACCGACTGAAGCTGCTGATCTTGCACGATAAACTCGCTCTCCCCGCAGGAGCGGGGAGAGGAGCCATGCACACGGCTTTGGCATTGGAGGACTATGCCTGGCAATCGCTGAAGGAGGAACTTACTTCGGACCGATCATCGTTTCCGGCCGGACGATGGCATCGTATTCTTCCGATGATACCAATCCACTCGCCAGAGCTTCTTCCTTCAGGGTCGTGCCGTTCTTGTGAGCGGTCTTGGCGATCTTGGCGGCATTGTCGTAGCCGATCTTCGGCGCGAGTGCCGTCACCAGCATCAGCGAACGTTCGAGGCCGGCCTTGATATTGTCCTCGCGGGCTTCGATGCCGACGATGCAGTTGTCGGTGAAGGAGACGGCGGCGTCGCCGAGCAACTGCACCGACTGCAGGAAGTTGTAGGCCATCATCGGATTGTAGACGTTGAGCTCGAAATGGCCCTGGCTGCCGGCAAAGGTGAGGGCGGCATTGTTGCCGAAGATGTGAATGCAGACCTGCGTCAGCGCTTCGCATTGTGTCGGATTGACCTTGCCCGGCATGATCGACGAGCCCGGCTCGTTTTCCGGCAGTGCCAGTTCGCCGAGACCGGATCGCGGGCCGGAGCCGAGCAGGCGGATGTCGTTGGCGATCTTGAAGAGTGCGGCTGCCGCGGCATTGATGGCGCCATGGCTGAAGACCATCGAATCATGGGCGGCCAGCGCCTCAAACTTGTTCGGCGCGGTAACAAAGGGCAGGCCGGTGATCTTGGCGATCTCGTCAGCGACCTTCTCTGCAAAGCCGATCGGCGCATTGAGGCCGGTTCCGACCGCGGTGCCACCCTGGGCGAGTTCGCAAAGGCCCGGCAGGGTCAGCTCGATGCGTTTGATCGACGAGGCGACCTGGGCGGCATAGCCTGAGAATTCCTGGCCGAGCGTCAGTGGCGTTGCATCCTGCGTGTGAGTGCGGCCGATCTTGATGATATGGGCGAAGTCGGCGACCTTCTTTTCCAGGGCCGCATGCAGGTGCCTGAGCGCCGGCAGCAAGTGATGGACGATCTGCTCGGCGCAGGCGATGTGCATGGCAGTCGGATAGGTATCGTTCGACGACTGGCTCATGTTAACGTGGTCGTTCGGATGCACGGGCTTTTTCGAACCCATAACGCCGCCGAGCATCTCGATTGCGCGATTGGAGATCACTTCGTTGGCATTCATGTTCGACTGCGTGCCCGAGCCGGTCTGCCAGACGACAAGCGGGAAATGATCGTTAAGCTTGCCATCTATGACTTCCTGTGACGCATCGACGATTGCCTTGCCGAGCGCCGGATCCAACTGGCCGAGCTCCATATTGGCGCGCGCAGCCGCCTGTTTGACGATGCCGAGGGCGCGGACGACCGAGAGCGGCTGCTTTTCCCAGCCGATCTTGAAATTGCCGAGCGAGCGCTGCGCCTGCGCGCCCCAATAGCGGTCGCTGGCGACTTCGATCGGGCCGAAGGTATCGGTTTCGGTGCGGGTGGACGTCATCTTCGTGGTCCTGCTTTCCATTGAGACAGATAGCAGCCATATAGGTGCGAACCGTGCTCATGAAAACATCAAAGCGCCATTCATGATTATAAAAATCATGTTTTCAATGCGGTCGTCGGGCGTGCCCTTTTTAACACGCCTGGCATATATTCGCGGAGGCGCATTTTACGCCCCTCAAAAAGCCAGGGAAATTTCAATAAAAGATTAACCAATAATTTCATAATTCGGTGTGGACTAAGCGCGGAAGACGCCACTGCTTCGTCACGTGAAGTTGAGGCATTGAACGAAAGGCGGGGTCTCGTCGTTTTCAGTGTAGTGGGTGTATGATGTCTGAGACATCGCGGCCGAGTTGAAAACAGCACCGTCGAGCTCGAAGTTACCGTACGATACAGGGACTGATTAGAGAATGAAACTTGCCATCAAAGCCACAGCATCCGTCCTGGCTCTTTCCTGCTGCCTTTCCTCGATTGGCGCAACCTCCGCAAGTGCTATGACCCTCATGGATTTTATCCGTGGCGGTCAGGGCCGTCAGCAGAGCACGCAGGTTTCGGCTCCGGTTCCCGTCAACCCGGCGCAGACGCTGAACTCCGTTGAGCCTCCGCGGGCAAAGCAGCCGCTGCCGACCGTCGATGCGCCGAAATACTATACTTACAAGGCCGACCAGATGCGGCTGGTGTCGACAGTGCATTTCGCCGATCCGGTTGTGACCGGCGCCGTTGCAGATGCCTCTCCCACGCCGGTTGCTATTGATGCCGAAGTCTCGCAGCGCCGCTATCTGGCGGATGCCCGTGTCATGGCGACCAACGATATCGCCAAGGCGATCGAAACCTATTATGCCGATCAGAGCAAGCCGCTTCTCTGGGTTGCAGATCATGCCGTCAGCGACAAGGCGAAGGCCGCGATGGCGGTCCTTGCCGATGCTGGTTCCGTCGGCCTCGATCCTGCCGACTATGCGGTAACACTGCCCGGCGACAATGCCGCAAATGCCGACCCCGTGCTGCGTGATCGGGCTCTCATGCAATTTGAGCTCACGCTCTCCAGCAAGGTGCTGATGTTCGTCCAGGATACGGTTCGCGGTCGTCTCGACCCGAACAAGATCTCCGGCTATCACGACTTCAAGCGCAAGGACGTCAATCTGACGGCTATGCTCGATGTATTGCGCGCCAGCCCCGATGCTGCCGCCTATCTCAACAGCCGCAGCCCGTCCAACCCGCAATTCATGGAATTGAAGGCGGAGCTTGCGAAGCTGCGTTCCGAGGCCGGAACGGACGGCAGTCACATTTCCATTTCGCTCGCCGGTACGCTGAAGCCGGGTGATAGCTCGCCGGAAATGGCCAATATCGTCAAGGCGATAGAGCATCGCGGCTCGAATGCACTGAAAACGGCTCACGCCGATCTTTTCTCCGCTTATCTGGGCACGCCGAGCTACACGCCCGAGCTCGTGTCGCTGGTCGAGGACTTTCAGCGCGAAAAGGGTCTGACGGCCGACGGCGTGATCGGCCCGTCCTCCGTTCGCGCGATGGTCGGCGAGAACAACGATGTGAAGATCCAGAAGCTGGTCATCGCCATGGAGCAGCTGCGCTGGCTGCCGGACGAACTAGGCCCGCGTTACGTCTTCATCAATCAGCCGGCCTTCATGGTCTATTACTACAATAACAATCAGGAGCAGCTGTCGATGCGCGTCGTCGTCGGCAGCAAGCAGCACCAGACCTTCTTCTTCGAAAATCAGGTGCAGACGGTCGAATTCAACCCATTCTGGGGCGTTCCGCAGTCGATCATCATCAACGAGATGCTGCCGAAGCTGCGTTCCGATCCGAACTATCTCGATCGCATGGGCTATCAGGTCGAAGTGGGCGGCCGCGCCGTCGCTTCGTCCAGCGTCGACTGGTATGGCTCGACGAAGAGCATTTCGGTTCGCCAGCCGCCGAGCAGCGACAACGCACTCGGTGAACTGAAGATCCTCTTCCCGAACTCGCACGCCATCTACATGCACGACACGCCGCAGAAGAGCTTCTTCAAGAAGGATATGCGCGCACTCAGCCACGGCTGTGTCCGTCTTGCCGATCCGCGCGCGATGGCCGCCGCCGTACTGAACACCACGGTTGATGACGTCGCCAAGCAGATCGCTACCGGCCAGAACAAGGCTGTGGCCGTGCCGCAGAAGTTCCCGATCTACATCGCCTATTTCACCGCCTGGCCGAACAAGGACGGCGTAATCCAGTATTTCAACGATGTCTACGATCGCGATGCTGCCACACAGAAGGCGCTCGATGCGACCTCAAAGGCGCGGACTGCTCAGATCTAAAGTCTGTTCAGTGGCGAAAACAAAAATGGCGGCCATGTGCCGCCGTTTTTTGTTGCCTGTCGTATGAGAATATCACGCAGCGTCAGCGGGCGTTTCAGTTCAATTCTTCGCCTCGATCCGCCATTCCCTGCTGCCGAAGGTAACGTCGAAGCGGGAGAGGAAGGAACGACCGAGTAGTCCGTCGACTTCGGCGCCAAGTGCCGCGGTGTCGTCGAGAACCACGGCCGTGATATCGCTAGCTTGGACATGACCGACCTTCACGGTGGTCGCCGTTGTGCGTGTGGCTTGAGAAACGCCGTTTGCCGTTTGAAGAGATATTCCGTTGTTGCCGTCGACCGGCAGCTTGGCTCGTGCGGCGAAAGCTTTGCTCACCGCGACGAAGCTTGCACCGGTGTCGACGATGAACACGCCGTCTGTGCCATTGATCGAGACCTTGGCAAGGATGACGTTCTTGCCCTGCGTCGGAAATCGATCGCTGCCTGTCGCGTAAGTCGAGGCGCATTTGCCCATTGTTTCATAGAGTTTAATGATCCCACGCACGACCGCTGTGTCGTTTCTATCGGGGTTAGTTGAAACCCAGAGTTGCAGCGGTCCGATCGCCTCGCAATATTCACCAAGCTCGCGGTAGCTGGCGGAGATTCCCTCAAATACGGCACTATTCAGTATCGCGATATTGTCGGTAAGGCCGATGACCGAATAGTAGTCGTCAATGGCGTCCCGATATTTCTTGGCATTTTGGCGAATTCGCGCTCGCTGGAAATAGAAATCGGGCATCCCCGGGGACATTGCTATCACTTGGTTAGAGACTTTCAGCGCTTCGTCGAAGTCGCTGAGATCGTCAAGAATTTGTGCCACTGAGCTCAAGGCGATGTTCGACGGCTTGCACTTGTCGGAGAAGGCAATGAAGACTTTGGCCGCTTCGCGGCGATAGCCCTGCTTCGTTAGCTCATCTGCGAATTTGTAGACCGCGTTCCAATCACAATGCTCTCGCCGTAACATATCGAGATCGGCTGCCATCGCGGGTCTGCCTGCAACAATATTCGGCAAAGGTGCGATGTCGAAATGCTTATAGACCGCGGTCAGAGCGGCATCGGGTTTGGCTCCAGCTCCGGTTTCCGTCTCGACGTACCCTATAATGCGGTCGCCGTAGATGTAGAACCAAATACCTGCGCATAGTGCACCACAGATAATCGATGTTCGGACAATAGGAGCAAACCACCCCCTGCGGCTTGGCAATCTACCGGCGTTACGGTCTTCAGGATCTGCTACGAGGAAGGGGGAGCGCTCCGCTATCGAGTGATCGTCCCACCTCGGCAACATCGCGCAGCGGGCCTTTCGCTTGCGCGGTTATGACGCTGATAGCAGAACGTCGATAAGTTGTGGCTGAAGCGCGTGAATCGCGCAAGACCCGTTACAACCGCGCCGTTCGAACCAACAGGGATTTTAGTATTCTCAGGCCGCCAGCAGTCCCTCGACCAGTTCAGGCGTCAGCTCGTCATAGTGATAGATGATGCGGTTCGGTCCAAGCGTTTCGATGCCGACATCGGAGTAGCCGAAGGGGACCGCGATGGAGGGGACGCCGGCATTGCGGGCGACAAGGATGTCGTTGATGCTGTCACCGATCATGATCGTCCGGGCGATGTCGCCGCCCGCGCGCTCGATGGTGCCGATCAGGTGTTCGGCATTCGGCTTGCGGACAGTGAAGGTGTCGCCGCCGGTAATGGCCTCGAAATATTGGGTCAGTTCGAGCCGGTCGAGAAGTGTGCGCGCGAGCGATTCCATCTTGTTGGTGCAGACGGCCAGCTTGTAGCCTTTGTTCCGCAGTGTTGTAAGCGCGGCCAGGAGCCCGGGGTAGGGCTGCGTGACGCCGGGCATCGTCTCGGAATAATGGGTTATGAAGCGCTGTAGCAGAGCCGGTAATTCTTCCGATGTCAGCGTATAGCCATGCAGCTTGCAGGCCCGCTCGATCATCACCTGCGCGCCGTTGCCAACGAGATGCGTCACGTCGTCGTAAGTGACCGGCGGAAGCTTGAGTGCGGCGATCGTATGGTTCAGGCTGACGATCAGGTCCGCATGCGTGTCCAGCAGCGTGCCGTCGAGATCGAATACGACAAGGGGAGATTTCACGAGGAATCGGCCTTTGCATAGAAAAGAGTGCGTCTTCCGGAGTTAAAAGATCGCGCGGGCAATTGCAACCGAAGCGCCGGAAAGCCTAGGCGGGAAGGCCTCGGGGATTTCTATATCATGCCGTTATTTTGGCTTTCGTTTGGCTGGAGAGCCGTGTAAACAGCAGACCAACGTAACAATGGGAGCAGGTGGCGCATGGACGCCCGCCAGATGAAAATCGAGGCTGCGAGAGCCGCGCTCGCTCACGTCGAAAGCGGCATGCGGCTCGGGATCGGCACCGGCAGCACGGCGGAGGAATTCGTTCGCCTGCTCGCCGAAAAGGTCGCCGCCGGCCTCTCGATTGAGGGCGTTCCCACATCTGAAAGAACGGCCAAGCTCTGCAACGAACTCGGCGTGCCGTTGAAGTCGCTCGACGATCTTCCGGAACTTGACCTGACCATCGACGGAGCCGACGAGCTGGATGGTGCGCTGACGTTGATCAAGGGCGGCGGCGGCGCGCTGCTGCGCGAGAAGATCGTTGCTGCTTCCTCAGCCCGCATGATCGTGATCGCGGATCAGAGCAAGGTCGTTGAGACCCTCGGAGCCTTTCCGCTACCGATCGAGGTCAATCCCTTCGGTCTCGTTTCCACTCGCATCCTCATCGAGAAGGCGGCCTCGCGTCTTGGGCTTTCCGGCGCGCTCAACATGCGCCGCGCGGGCGACAGCCTCTTTGTCACCGATGGGGGGCATTATATCGTCGATGCATCTTTCGGCCGTATTCCTGATGCAGAGGCGCTGTCGAGCGAGCTCTATTCGATTCCCGGCGTTGTCGAACACGGGCTCTTTATCCATATGGCGACACAAGCGATCATTGCCGGCCCCGCCGGTGCGCGCACGTTGCAGGCGAACAATACATAGGAGCACTCATCTCATGATCAAATTTGCGGGTCTTGGCCGTCTTGCCGCTGCAACCATCCTTCTTTCCGGCATTGCTTTCGGTTCCGTAAGCGCTCAAGAGGTTTCCGAGGATCAGATCAAGGCTGCCCGCGCCGCGATCAATGCTCTCGGCATCACCAACCAGTTCGACAACATCTTGCCGAACCTCGCCGAGCAGCTGAAGAGCACGATGATCCAGGCAAACCCGAATTTCGGCGATGCGATCAACTCGACCGTCGACGCCACCGCGCTCGCGCTCGCACCGCGCCGTGCCGATCTGGAGCGTGAAGCGGCCATCACCTATGCCAAGGCCTTCTCTGCCGACGAACTGAAGGCGATTGCAGATTTCTACAATTCGGCGGCAGGCAAGAAGCTTCTCAAGGACGGTCCGCTCGCCACCCGCGAACTCTACAAGGCGGCCGATATCTGGAGCCAGGGCATTTCGCGCGATCTCGCAAAGCAGAGCAACGATGCCCTGCAGAAGGTCGTCAAGCAGCCGGTCGTTACGCCGGATGCCGGTGCGGCCGCTCAGCCGGCGCCGAAGCAGTAATCAACGGTTCGCCGCCGCAGCGGTTTCGACAGCTAGGTTTGTAGTTTTCGGTATCTGCGGCAAGCAGTTACAAATTCGAAGCCCGGATCGATTCCGGGCTTTTCTTTTTGGGTCTCGGCTCCCTATATGAGTGCCGACCCCCAATGGCGCTTCGCGCGCAACTTGATGTCTACAGGAGCGATCCATGCCTTCGTTTGATTTCGACCTTTTCGTGATTGGCGGCGGCTCGGGCGGTGTGCGCAGCGCGCGCGTGGCCGCATCGCTTGGCAAGAAGGTCGGGATCGCCGAGGAATATCGCTATGGCGGCACCTGCGTCATTCGCGGCTGCGTGCCGAAAAAATTGTTCGTCTACGCTTCGCAATATAGCGAGCATTTCGAGGATGCGGCCGGTTTCGGCTGGACGGTCGGCGACAGCAGCTTCGACTGGAAGAAACTGATCGAGGCGAAAGACAAGGAAATCGCCCGACTGGAGGGCCTCTATCGCAAGGGGCTCGACAATGCCAAGGCGGAGATCTTCGATACCCGCGCCGAGCTGGTCGATGCCCACACGATCAAGCTGCTGAAGACCGGCCAGACCGTGACCGCCGAGACCATCGTCGTTGCGACTGGCAGTCGGCCGAATCTGCACACGGCACTGCCGGGTCACGAGCTTTGCATCTCCTCGAACGAAGCGTTCCATCTGAAGGAACTGCCGAAATCGATCCTCATTGCCGGCGGCGGCTACATCGCCGTCGAGTTCGCCAACATCTTTCATGGTCTGGGCGTCGAGACGACGCTGATCTATCGCGGCGCCGAGATACTCTCGCGCTTCGATCAGGACCTGCGCAAAGGCCTTCACGAGGCCATGGAGGAGAAGGGCATCCGTATTCTCTGCCATGACATCATTGAGAATGTCGAGAAGGTAGAGGGCAGGCTCAGTGTTCGGACGAAGAACGATAAGCTCCTGACGGTCGATACCGTCATGCTGGCGCTCGGCCGTACGCCGAATACCGAAAATCTCGGGCTTGAGGCTGCCGGCGTCGCAATCAACGACCAGGGCGCTATTATCGTCGACGAATATTCGCGCACTTCCGTTGCGAACATCTACGCACTCGGCGACGTCACCGACCGGGTACAGCTGACACCGGTGGCGATCCACGAGGCCATGTGTTTCATCGAGACGGTCTACAAGGACAATCCGACCCGGCCGGATCACGAACTCATCCCGACGGCCGTTTTCTCGCAGCCGGAGATCGGTACGGTCGGCCTGACCGAGGAAGACGCTGCCAAGCGTTATCCGGAGCTCGAAGTTTACCGGGCGCAGTTCCGGCCGATGAAGGCGACGCTTTCGGGTCGAGCCGAGAAGATGATCATGAAGCTGATCGTCAACGCCGCGGACCGCAAGGTCATCGGCGCGCATATTCTCGGCCACGATGCCGGCGAGATGGCGCAGCTTCTCGGCATCACACTGAAGGCCGGTTGCACCAAGGACGATTTCGACCGCACCATGGCGGTGCATCCGACGGCGGCGGAAGAATTGGTAACGATGTATTCGCCGAGCTATCGCATTCGCAACGGCGAGCGCGTGTAACGCGCTCGTTTTGGCTCTGAGATCGACTGCACCATAAAAGATTCGCACAGTAGTTTGCCCGCCTTTGCAAGCGGGCGGCAAAGGTTTATAAGCGCGCGTTATTTACGACGACGGGCCGCCCGACCGAGATCGGGCGTACAAGCAGGTGAGTGAGATGGCACAGAATTGGACCCCGAGCAGTTGGCGGCAGAAACCGATCCAACAGGTGCCGGATTTTCCGGACAAGGTAGCGCTGGCAGAGACCGAAGCGCAGCTTGCAAGCTATCCGCCACTCGTTTTTGCCGGTGAAGCCCGTCGCCTGAAGGCGCATCTCGCCAATGTCGCAGAGGGCAACGGTTTCCTGCTTCAGGGCGGCGATTGCGCCGAAAGCTTTGCAGAACACGGTGCCGATACGATCCGTGACTTCTTCCGCGCCTTCCTGCAGATGGCGGTCGTGCTGACCTTCGGTGCGCAGCTGCCGGTCGTCAAGGTTGGCCGCATTGCTGGTCAGTTCGCCAAGCCGCGCTCGTCGAACATCGAAACGCAGAATGGCATCTCGCTGCCGAGCTATCGCGGCGACATCATCAACGGTATCGAGTTTACCGAGGAAGCACGCATTCCCAATCCCGACCGTCAGATGATGGCCTACCGTCAGTCTGCCGCGACGCTGAACCTGCTGCGCGCCTTCGCCATGGGCGGCTATGCCAACCTGGAAAACGTCCAGAAGTGGATGCTCGGCTTCGTCAAGGACAGCCCGCAGGGCGAGCGCTACCGCAAGCTTGCCGATCGTATCGGCGAGACCATGGATTTCATGCGTGCGATCGGCATCACCGCCGAGAGCAACGCAAGCCTGCGCGAAACCGATTTCTTCACCAGCCACGAAGCGCTGCTGCTTGGCTATGAAGAAGCCTTTACCCGCGTCGATTCCACGACCGGCGACTGGTACGCCACCTCCGGCCACATGCTCTGGATCGGCGACCGTACGCGCCAGGCCGACCACGCCCATGTCGAATATTTCCGCGGCATCAAGAACCCGATTGGTCTGAAGTGCGGTCCTTCGCTGCAGGCGGACGATCTGCTTAATCTGATCGACATCCTGAACCCGCAGAACGAAGCTGGCCGCCTGACGCTGATCTGTCGTTTCGGTCACGACAAGGTTGCCGACAACCTGCCGCGCCTCATTCGCGCCGTTGAGAAGGAAGGCCGCAAGGTCGTCTGGTCTTGCGACCCGATGCACGGCAATACGATCACGCTCAACAATTACAAGACGCGTCCGTTCGAACGCATCCTGTCGGAAGTGGAAAGCTTCTTCCAGATCCATCGCGCCGAGGGCACGCATCCGGGCGGCATCCATATCGAGATGACCGGCAAGGATGTGACCGAATGCACGGGCGGCGCCCGCGCGGTCGGCGCCGAGGATCTCCAGGATCGCTATCACACACATTGCGACCCGCGTCTCAATGCCGACCAGGCGCTGGAACTTGCCTTCCTGCTCGCTGAGCGGATGAAGGGCGGTCGGGACGAGAAGCGTATGCGCGCACACGGCTGAGCGAAGCCGCATTCATGATCTCTCGAACGGGCCGGCGAAAACCGGCCCGTTCGCTTTTGGGCTAGGAGCGATCAGCTTGGCTGAAAGACGCTTCAGTTCTTTGAAATTGACCCAACTTCCGTTCTCGGCAAGGCTGCCTCAAAATAAGGGGAGCGATGATGAGCCACGAACACACGGGAGCCTGCCTCTGCGGCAGTGTAAGTTTCAGGACGCACGGAAAACTGCGCGAAGTGGTCGCCTGCCATTGTTCGCAGTGCCGCAAACAGACCGGGCTCTATTATGCCGCGACCAATGTCGCACGCGAAAATCTTGTCATCGAGGGAGAAGAGGCGATCACCTGGTATCGTGCCAGCACATTCGCTCACCGCGGCTTTTGCAGGATCTGCGGCTCGGCTCTGTTTTGGGTGGCCGATGGCGCCGATGAAATATCGATTATGGCCGGTCTGTTCGATCAGCCGAGCGGCCTTGAGATGGGCTATCATATCTATTGCGCCGACAAGGGCGATTATTACGAGATCAGCGACGGACTGCCGCAATATCGGCAGGGGCGACCGGGGCTGTTGACGGCCGGCCCCTCCGATTGACCCTCAGATACTGCCTTTTTCGGTAACGAGCTTGCTCAGTTTGGCGAGTTCTTCACGCACCACCGCAAGCTCGGTCAACACCTGCATATCGATCTTCTGATGCAGGGACAGCACTTCCAGCTCGGACTTGAGATTGACTTCATAATCCTTGGCTGCCTCGAAACGATCCCGCTCGGCCTGCCGGTTCTGTGACATCATGATGATCGGCGCCTGAATCGCGGCGAGCATGGAGAGAACGAGATTCAGGAAGATGAAGGGGTAGGGGTCGAAGGCGTTCGTGGTGAGGAGGATCGTGTTGATGACGCACCAGAAGGCCAGAAACAGCAGGAAGGCGATAATGAAGGACCATGAGCCGCCGACACGGGCGATGCTGTCTGCGAGACGCCGCCCCCGGGAGGATTCCGCCGAGATGGCGGCGTTGATATCGGTGGAGATGATTTTCCGCTCGTGCGCCTTTTTAAGAACGCGCTTTTCGATATCGCCGAGCTGATCGGCTGTCTTGTCAAAATGCAGATGAACGAAGTTGGGAAGATTATGCATTGGGAGGGCTCCAAGGTCCTTGTGGCATTGAATGCAACTATTCGACCAATGGGGAAAAATGCAACGAGGGAAGGGTTTCAAACTCGATTGCGCATGGAGCTGCTGCGCGTACTGTTATCGCAAAAAAACACCCGCACTAACTCTTGTTTATAATGGGCTAGCTGTCTTCCTGGCCCATTAGCTCCGCATGAGACGGGAAGAAGCGCTCCAAACCATATTGGTGGCCGAACATCATGTCGTGCTGCAGATAACGATAGTCACGCACGGTCGGGTCAAGCTCCGGCTCCTTGCGGCCCCAATCGGGGAAGGTCTGGCTGTCGCGGGTTGCCAGCTGATAGCGGTCGACGATGTTGTATTTCTTCTGCACGCGGCCGAGAAAGCCCGTATAGAAAGGATGCTCATAGCCTGCCGTTTTCAGCAGGTGATAAGGCAGCTGCGAGGGGCTGATGGTACCGATGTCCTTGCGAACGCCCTTCTTGCTCGACCAGACGACGAGCGGCGTTTCGTGCTCCTTCTTCATGACGTCGAGCGGCGCCTTGCGGGTTGCCACCTGCTGCGGCATGTAGCCGGTGTTCGGATAGACGCTGCCGAGCGGCGGCAGATGATCGCCCCAGAGGACGATAATGGTTTCCCGGTCGCGCTTTTCGGCCCAATCCGTCAGCATCTTCAGGCTGTCATCGGCTTCGCGAACGCCCTGTGCATAGGTAGCGAGCGCCGCACGGTCATCGTCGTTCAAATTGCCCGCGATATCGACGGTATTCTCAGAATAGCGGTCGGCTTCGTAAGGCCCATGTCCCTGAAGAGTGACCGCGAAGAAGAAGAAGGGACGCTCGGCGGCGTCTCCTTCGCTCATGATTTCCTTCATAAGGGAGTCGTCGGCTGCGAACATGCCGCGTTTATCCATGGGCGGCAAAGTCTCCTGGGTATGAAATTCTTCGAAGCCGAAAGCCCTGTAGACCTCGTTACGGTTCCAGAACCAGCCGCTGAAGGGATGCAGTGCGCGCGCCGTATAGCCTTCGCCGCGGAAGAAAGTGGCAAGCGACGGCAGCGGGCGGCGCACATATTGCTGATAGGGAATGCTGCCATAAGGGAGAAAGGCGTTGGAAAAGCCCGTCAGTGCCTCGAACTCGACATTGGCGGTCATGCCGCCGAATTCCGGCGAGAAGACATTGCCCGATTGTCTGGCGCGGATCGTCGGCATCGGATCCGGTGTGAAGGCGATGCTGGAAAGCCGCGTCGGATCCCAGAGGGATTCGCTCATCAGCATGATAATGTCGGGCTTTTGGCGCGGACCGGAGAGATAGCCATAATTTCTTGCGGGCATGGCGTCGATGGCGCCAGGGCCGTATCCGGCCGGTGACTTGATGTCGGCCATGGGCAGGTTCAGCGCGAAGGCGACGATGAAGCCGTTGTGGTTGTAATTTTCCGTCTGGTCCCAGACGATCGGTATGATCCCCAGCTTCTCGCGAACATAGGAATATTGTGTGGGGTCCATCTGTGAGGCGAAAAGTGCTGCCAGCGGCAGGCAGATCGAAAGCCGGGCAAGGCGCTCGTTTCGCGAAAGTGCGAACGTGTGGCTCCGGATATAGCGCCAGAACAGGATCATGGCGCCGGTGCCGGCGATGATGCCGATTGCCAGGGCAATCGCCGTCCAAGGGCGATCACGTACCATGACCGGCATCAGCTCCATGATCTGCCGCCCAAACAGGAAGTCCGAAGGGTAGAGCGGATCGGAGAGAAAATTCTGCTTCTGGCTGGAAATGAAGGCCGGTATGAGCAGCACTGGAGCGACGATCAAAGCGGATAGATGCGCGCGACCGATCAAGGCATCCAGCGTCAGCATGGTCAGCATGACAACGCCGATGGTGGCAAAGCCCGGACGGGACGGGGAAAGGAGATAGGTCCAAGCGGAGGCGAATTCGCCGCGTGCAACCCATTCGACCGTCATAACGATGGACAGGGAGAAAAGGAGGGTCAGCGTGAGGCTCAGAAGCAGGCGCAGAGCGGCAGACTTCTGTTTTGCCGCGCCGATCTTCTGGAAAAGGGCAAGCTTGCCCGCCAAGGCGGACTCGATGACCGATGCGACCAATGCTTTCTCCAAAAGCTACAAAATATTCATATAAGTGTCACGCTTCTGTCATGAATTCTTCATGAACCGCAAGGCTGGCCTGGTATTTTTTGGGGCAAAAATACCTCCTCTGCGCGTAGTGCGATCTTTGATGCGTGTGCGGGAAGGAAGGCGGTTGCGGAAGAAAGATGGCATCGCTAAATGTATGGCATGACAGAGCAAAGCCAGATTACCCACACCATCCGCATCGCCGTCGCGCAGCTCAATCCGACGGTCGGCGACGTCTCCGGCAATCTCGCCAAAGCGCGTGAGGCCCGCGCCGAAGCAGCGCGCGAAGGCGCGCAGCTCCTACTGCTGACGGAGTTGTTCATTTCCGGCTATCCGCCGGAAGATCTCGTGCTGAAGCCGGCCTTCATTCGCGCTTGCTGGAAAGCAGTGGAAGCTCTGGCTGCCGATACGGCCGATGGCGGCCCTGGTGTGATCATCGGCTTTCCCCGGCAGGACGAGACGGGCCGCTACAATTCGATTGCCGTGCTCGATGGCGGCAAGGTGATTGCGGTCCGTGACAAGGTAGACCTACCGAACTACGGCGAGTTCGACGAGAAGCGCGTGTTCGATCAGGGCGCCATGCCCGGTCCGGTCAATTTCCGCGGCGTGCGACTGGGTATCCCGATCTGCGAGGACATCTGGGGTGAGCTCGGCGTCTGCGAGACGCTGGCTGAGAGCGGTGCGGAAATCCTTCTGTCGCCGAACGGTTCGCCCTATTATCGCGGCAAGGTCGACGTGCGCCATCAGGTCGTGCTGAAGCAGGTCATCGAGACAGGGCTGCCGATGATCTATGCCGCCCAGCTCGGCGGCCAGGACGAACTGGTTTTCGATGGCGCCAGCTTCGGTTTCAATGCAGACAAGACCCTGGCCTTCCAGATGAGCCAGTTCGAGACCGCGCTTGCAGTGACGACCTGGAAGAAGAACGGCGACGGCTGGCACTGCGCTGAAGGTCCGATGGCTTACATTCCGGAAGGCGAGGAGGCAGATTATCGCGCCTGCCTGCTGGGCTTCCGCGACTATGTCAACAAGAATGGCTTCAAGTCGGTCGTGCTTGGCCTGTCCGGCGGTATCGACTCTGCGATCTGCGCGGCGATTGCCGTCGATGCGCTTGGCGAAGAGCGTGTGCGCACCGTCATGCTGCCCTATCGCTATACCTCGCAGGATTCGCTGAAGGATGCGGCCGATTGCGCCAAGGCGCTCGGATGCCGCTACGATATCGTGCCGATTGAGGATCCCGTTACCGGCTTCAGTTCGGCTCTGTCCGATCTTTTCGAAGGCACGGAAAGCGGCATCACCGAGGAAAACCTGCAGAGCCGCGCCCGCGGCACCATCCTGATGGCGATCTCCAACAAGTTCGGTTCGATGGTGGTGACGACGGGCAACAAGTCGGAAATGTCTGTCGGATACGCCACGCTTTATGGCGACATGAACGGCGGCTTCAACCCGATCAAGGATCTCTACAAGATGCAGGTCTATGCGCTGTCGCGCTGGCGCAACCTGCACGTGCCGCCGGGCGCGCTCGGCCCTTCGGGCGAGGTCATTCCCCATAATATCATCGACAAGGCGCCTTCGGCGGAACTAAGGCCGAACCAGACGGACCAGGATTCGCTGCCGCCCTATCCGGTGCTCGACGATATCCTTGAATGCCTGGTGGAAAAGGAAATGTCGGTCGAGGAGATCGTGGCCCGAGGCCATGATGTTGCGACCGTGCATCGCGTTGAACATCTGCTCTATCTTGCCGAGTACAAGCGCCGCCAGTCGGCGCCGGGTGTGAAGATCACTAAGAAGAATTTCGGTCGCGATCGCCGCTATCCGATCACCAACCGGTTCCGCGATCGTTGATCGCAGCATCCAACGGCGAGGGAGAGGAAGAATGCGCAGCTCGGTCGAGATCTATAATATCCGCACGGGTGCAAACCGGATCGTCTGGCAAACGGACCAGCTGATCGAGGCGCCGAACTATTCGCCTGACGGCCGCTATCTGCTGCTGAATGGCGACGGGCTGCTCTATCGGCTGCCGCTGGATGGCAGTGGGATCGTCCAGATCGATACCGGCTTTGCGACCCTGTGCAACAACGATCACGGCATCTCGCCGGACGGTTCACTGATTGCCATTTCCGACAAGACGCAGCATGGCAAATCCTGCATCTATGTTCTGCCGGCAGAGGGCGGCACGCCAAGGCAGGTGACGACCAATCTGCCCTCTTACTGGCATGGCTGGTCGCCGGACGGAAAGCGCTTCTCCTACTGCGGCATCCGCAACGACGTTTTCGATATCTATACGATCTCGATCGATGGCGGCGAAGAGACCCGCCTGACGCATGGCGAGGGCCGCAATGACGGACCTGACTATTCGGCCGACGGGCAATGGATCTATTTCAATTCGAGCCGCACCGGCCTTATGCAGATCTGGCGCATCCATCCTGACGGCACTGGCCTCGAGCAACTGACCGACGACAATTACGGCAATTGGTTCGCGCATCCATCTCCGAAGAACGACAAGGTGGTCCTGATCTCCTATGATCCTGACGTCTTTGATCATCCGCGCGATCTCAATGTGCGGATGCGGCTGATGGATATGGATGGCGGCAACCTGACGACGCTGTTCGAGCTCTTTGGCGGGCAGGGATCGATCAATGTGCCGAACTGGTCACCGGATGGGGACGAGTTCGCCTATGTCCGCTATGAGCCTGCCTGAGCTCTGGACAGAGCGCAACCGGCGCGATAGATCTGGATGCGTTCTCAGGGCGCATCCGATCCGCGGGAAGGGCTAGGCCCACCTGATGCATTTAAAGTGAGACTGCCACACCTCTTTTCAGTCTGTGGGCGCGGATACCGGACGTAAATGGAAGGAGGTCTACCGTGACCACGCGCTCTTTGGCTGTCGACGCCACTCTCGATTCCCTGAAAAAGCAAGCCAAATCTTTCCTCAAGGCCGTTCAAGCCGGCGATACTTCGGCGCGCAGCCGCGTTGCGCCCTATTTTGCCGATATCGACAGCGTTGGACTGCAGGACATTCAGCTCGTTCTTGCCCGCGAATTTGGCTTCTCCAGCTGGACGAAGCTTAAGGCACATCTGGAAAGCGGCGATCGCAAGCATATCCCACAGGATCAGCTCGCCAACCGTTTCCTGTCGCTGGCGACGGTTTCGTATTTTGCCAATATTCCCGCCGATCCCGCGCGCTTCGATGAGGCGCTAATGCTGCTGAAGGCCAATCCGGAGATTGCCGACGAAAGCATCCATGTCGCCGCCGCGCTTGGCGACGCCGACCGGGTAGGTCGCTGGCTTGATCGACAGCCACAGCTTCTCGATCGCAGGGGCGGGCCGCATGAACTAACTCCGCTGATGTACGCAGCCTATGCTCGCGTGCCGGGTCGTTCCAGCCTGCCGGCAGCCCGTGAGCTGGTTCGGCGCGGGGCCGATGTCAACGCCTTCTTTCTCGATGCCGGTCAGTATCGCTTCACCGTTTTGACCGGCGTCTTCGGGCAAGGCGAGGCGGGAAAGGATCGTCAGCCGCCGCATCCGGAATGCGAGGCATTCGCGCGGCTGCTGCTCGATGCGGGCGCTGAAGCCAATGATAGTCAGGCGCTCTACAACCGCATGTTCGAACGGGACGATACATGCCTGAAATTGCTGATCGAATATGGCTTGTCCGCTAGGGATAAGAACAATTGGCTCGTGCGCGAAGACGGGAAGTTTGTCGAGAACACGCAGACTGTGTTCGACTATCAGCTTGCCTGGGCGCTGGAACATCGCATGGGCGAGCGAGTGCGCCTGCTGGTGGAGCATGGGGCGGATGTTCACAAGGTCGTCAATGGCAGAACGCCGTATGAGTGGGCGCGGTTAGGGAACGACAAGGATCTGGCGTTGTATCTCGTTCAGCAGGGAGCAGTGGCGGTTCGCCTTAAGCCCGAGGATTCGGTCTATATCCAGATTCAGCAAGGGGCCAGGAATGAGGCAGCGGGTCCGGCAATAGTCGTCGAACACATAAAGAGAATTGCGAGGGAATTCGATATTCCTGAGGCGATGCGCCAGGCTCATCCCGACATGCTGCACGAGGCTGTTGGCGAAAATGATCTGCGCGCCGTGGGTCTCATGTTGGCGCTGGATTTTGACGTCAATGCCATGACAAGCCGAACACCGCTGCATGAAGCCGCGCTGCATGGCCATATGGAGATGGCGAAGCTGCTGATCGAGCATGGAGCGGACACCACCGTTCGTGATCCCAATTTTCATGCGCCGCCGATCGGTTGGGCCGAATATAACGGCAAGGATGAGATGGTCGAGTTTCTGAAGGCCTATCCGCTCGATATTTTCGCGGCGGCCACTTTCGGTCAGGTCGATCAGCTGGCTGCTATTCTCGATAGGCATCCGGAACAGGTGAATATCCGCTTCGGAGACTTCCGCCCTCATGGGCAGGCCACCGATCGCGATTGGATGACGCCGCTTGGCTTTGCCATTGTCAATCGCTGCGGCGAGGCGGTGCGCATCCTGCTGGCGAAGGGTGCGGATCGCTCGGTCAGGGATGTTTCCGGACAGTCCTATCGCGATCTCGCGAGAGAGACGGGCGATGAGGCCATCATCTCCTTGTTGCGCCAGCCTTGAACGACATGAAATCAACGCAGTCGGCGGATGGGCGACATCCCCCTACGCATTATTGCGTCGGCTGCGGCCCGGCCTCTTTCGGATGTTTGAGGTCGATGCTGCCCTGGTCGGTCGCGAGAAATTGCGGGCCGACCTGGCGAACCTTATGGGCCGAGGGATCATAGGGGCGATCCGGCGGAAATTGCTGCGGCTGCGCCTGTGTTACCTTGGGCGCCGCCGTCGGTGGTGCCTGCTTTTGTTCGAGGCTGGAATTCTTCTGGAGCCTTGGCGTCTCGATAACGGTAATGGAGCTTTCGGGCTTGGCCAGGGACTGCCCCTGCGGCGCATAGGCATCCATTTTCGTATGGGTATCGATGACAATATCCGGCGTTGCCGAAGCCGGCAGGCTGCAGCCGTTGCGCTGCATCGTGTCCAGCAACTGCCGGCGCTGCATGGCAACGGCATCGACGCGGCCAACGCTCTGCTCGCGCTGATCCATCAGCAGGGAGAGATCGTGCCGCATCTGATCGATCGATTGCCGCATGTCGTCGCAGACGCCTTGATTGTCCTGCCCGCTAAATACGCCATCGTCGCCTTCGACGCAGCCCTGGTTGCGCAGATCGCTCATCGTCCGGCGGATCATCAGGTTCTGCTGCACGATGGCGCGCGAGAGCTGGCGTGTTTCCTGGCTGGCGCCGATCACTTCGCTGATGTCGACATAGCGGCCGCGCAGTTCGTCGCAGAGATCGACCTGTGCGAGGGCCGCCGATGTGGCCGTCAGCAGGGAAAAGAAGGCAATGGAAGCTTGTTTTATGCCGCGGTTCACGGTTCTGCTCTCGAAAGCGGTTTTAAGTCGCTGAAGATTACACGCAGCAGCTTAACAACGTATCCATGAAAAAGCACGGATTTCGAGAGGATTTTCGTGAAATTGCAGGTCGCAGCCGCCGATAGCCAGGGGATAGGCGACACCGCGAATGCATGAAACGCGGTGTCATTCTGGCTGTGGCTGCTAGACGTGATATCAGGCGATCTGCGAGGCTTCGACGACGGCGAGCGCCGCCATGTTGACCACGCCGCGCGAAGTGACAGACGGCGAGAGAATGTGGGCCGGGAGCGCCGTCCCGAGCAGAATCGGGCCGACATGCAGACCATCGGTCATGGTCTTGACCACGCCGAGCGTGATATTGGCCGCATCGAGATTGGGGAAGACCAGTAGATTGGCTTCGCCGGAGAGCGCGCTGTCCGGCATTACGTGCCGGCGCAGGCTCTCGGAAATGGCACTGTCGCCATGCATTTCGCCGTCGACCTCCAGATCCGGCGCTGCCTCGCGAATGAGAGCCAGCGCTTCGCGCATCTTGGTAGCGCTTTCCGACTCCCGTGAGCCGAAGTTGGAATGGGAGACGAGAGCGGCGCGGGGCTCGATACCGAAGCGCTTGATCTCCTCGGCTGCCAGCCAGGTGGATTCCGCGATTTCCTCGGCGGACGGATTAAACGTCACATAGGTATCGGTATAGAAGGTGGCGCCGCGCTGCGAAATGAGCAGGCTCAATGCCGAGAAATCCCGAACATCAGGCCGCTTGCCGATGACCTGGCGGACGATGCGCAAATGACGCTCATAACGGCCTTCGAGACCGCAGATGAGCGCATCAGCTTCGCCGCGCTTGAGGGCAAGCGCGCCGATAACGGTTGTGTTGGTACGGACGATCGTGCGGGCTGCTTCTGGGATAACACCCGCGCGGCCGACCAGCGAGAAATAAAGTTCGACATACTCGCGGAAGCGCGGATCGTCTTCGGGATTGATGACAGCGAAATCCGTATGAGGGCGAATCTTCAGGCCGTAGCGCTTGAGGCGCGTCTCGATGACGGAAGGACGACCGATTAGGATCGGGACGGCGGTGCCTTCCTCGAGCAGGACCTGGGCGGCGCGCAGCACGCGCTCATCTTCGCCTTCGGAGAAGACGACGCGTTTGCGCTCGGCAATCTTCGCAGCCGCAAAGATCGGCTTCATCACGAAGCCCGAACGGAAGACGAAGCGGTTAAGCTCGTCCATATAGGCATCGAAATCCTTGATCGGGCGCAGAGCGACGCCGCTTTCCGCAGCTGCCTTCGCCACAGCCGGCGCAATGCGCAGGATCAGGCGCGGGTCGAAGGGCGAGGGGATCAGGTAATTGGGCCCGAAGACCGGCGTTTCGCCTGTATAGGCGCGGGCGGCGACGTCGGAAGGTTCCTCGCGGGCAAGCGCGGCAATGGCGCGCACCGCAGCCATCTTCATCTCTTCGTTGATCGTCTTGGCGCCGCAATCGAGCGCTCCGCGGAAAATATAGGGGAAGCAGAGGACGTTGTTGACCTGGTTCGGGAAGTCCGAGCGGCCAGTGCAGATCATTGCATCGGGACGGGCGGCACGGGCGAGATCCGGCATGATTTCCGGCGTTGGGTTGGCGAGCGCCATGATCAGCGGCTTTTCGGCCATCTGCGCCAGCAATTCGGGTTTCAGCACGCCGGCAGCCGACAGGCCGAGGAAGACGTCGGCGCCCGGAATGGATTCGGCGAGCACGCGCTTGTCGCTATCTTGAGCGTAGACGGATTTCCACTCGTCCATGAGGACGTTGCGATCCTTGTAGACCAGACCCTCGATATCGTGGACCCAGATGTTCTCGCGCCTGGCGCCGAGGATGACGAGCAGGTTGAGGCAGGCCAGCGCCGCCGCACCGGCGCCGGAGGCAACGATCTTGACGTCTTCAATCTTTTTGCCGGCCAGTTCCAGTCCGTTGAGGATGGCGGCGGCGACGATGATGGCGGTGCCGTGCTGATCGTCGTGAAAGACCGGAATTTCCATTTTCTCGCGCAGGCGGCGCTCGACGTCAAAGCATTCCGGCGCCTTGATGTCTTCGAGATTGATACCGCCGAAGGTCGGCTCGAGCGCGGAGACGGTGTTAACCATCTCATCGACCGTCGGTGCTGCGATTTCGATGTCGAAGACGTCGATGCCGGCGAATTTCTTGAAGAGAACGGCCTTGCCTTCCATGACGGGTTTCGAGGCCAGCGGGCCGATATTGCCGAGCCCGAGCACGGCGGAACCGTTGGAAATCACCGCTACGAGATTGGCGCGGGACGTATAGTCAGCTGCCGTTTCCGGGTTGTCGCGGATGGCGATGCAGGGGGCAGCGACGCCGGGGGAATAGGCAAGTGCCAGATCGCGCTGATTGCCCAGCGGCTTGGTCGCTTGAATTTCGAGCTTGCCGGGACGGGGATAACGATGGAAATAAAGCGCCTGCTCGTCGAAATTTCCGCTCGCCATGTTCTTGGCTGCTTTCGAAGTGTCGTTCGTATCCAACTTGCGTCTCCATTCCTGCCTGCGCTTTGAGTCTTCTGCATACATCAATCGCTTCGCCTTCACAGTATGGAATTGAGGTCACGAGGCGTTTTTGTCGTGGCAAAACTGAATTGCCTTTTCCGCAATGATCGCAGATCGCGCGATGTCCTTTCCGCAAGTCGAAGGCTGCGAACGCGTCATCTTGGAAAGAATGGCGTGAAAGTGCACAGATGGGCGGCTCATCCAAGCGAGGCGGCGCGGGCCATGTTTCGCCTTGGTATCGCCAGCTTTACAAGCAATCGTCCTGACCTCGCAGTTGCCGCGAAACTTGGTTGAACGCCGCCGCTGGGCCGCCAAGCACAGGGTTTGTCATCTTCCTGAAACACGAGTCTGGTTTTGGAATAGCCAACGTAGGATAGGGCACGGACATAAAGTTCGTGAATGAAAACATGGACCCCCGGCATTTCCGAACGCTATTCATTTCTGACGTGCATCTCGGCTCGAAGGCCGCCAAGGCGGATTACCTGCTCGATTTTCTCCGTTATCACGAGGCCGATACCATCTTCCTGGTTGGAGACATCGTTGATGGCTGGAGACTGAAGCGAAACTGGTACTGGCCCCAGGATTGCAACGACGTCGTACAGAAGCTTCTGCGCAAGGCGCGCAAGGGCACGCGCATCGTTTATATCCCCGGCAATCACGACGAATTCCTGCGTGACTTCCCCGGAATGCACTTCGGCGGTATCGAGGTGGCGCAGCGCGCCATGCATGAAACGGCCGACGGGAAGAAATATCTCATCCTGCACGGCGACGAATTCGATGTCGTTGTCCGCAATGCCCGCCTGCTCGCCTATCTCGGGGACTGGGCTTACGACATGGCCATCTTGATCAATATCGGACTTGCGGCGGTGCGCCGACGCCTGAACATGCCCTATTGGTCCTTTTCGGCCTGGGCAAAGCTGCAGGTGAAGCACGCCGTCAATTTCATCGGCGAGTTTCAGCGTGTCGTGGCCGAAGAGGCCAAGCGCAATGATGCAGATGGCGTCATCTGCGGTCATATCCACCATGCCGTGATCGAGGATCTCGATGGGATCCGTTACATCAACACGGGCGACTGGGTGGAAAGCTGCACGGCGATTGCCGAACACGAAGACGGCACGTTCGAGCTGATCACGTGGCAGAATATTCTCGAAACGCAGCCAGTCGGCTCGCAGGTTGGAGAAATACCGCAGGCCCTCGGCGCACAGGCGGCCTGATTTCTGGCTCTTCACAGGCTTGATAATGGCTTGTCATAATTATTGATCGCCGCCAGACAGCCCTGGCTTCGGATTTTTCCGAAACGTTACGGTTTTGGCTATTTCTCGCCATAGTCGTATTCTCGATAGCATGATAGGGACAAGTAAGTTCCCCTTCAGGTCTGTCATGATTCCCGCGATCAAGTCCTTCCAGGGCGAGGGTGCGCCTCCATATTTCCGCTTGCGCGCCGCCTTGTCCTATTGCGCTCCGTTGTTCGTCAACGGCATTGCCGTACCCTTCTTTCCCGTCTGGTTGGCGGGGCTGAATTTCAACGATCACGAGATTGGCCTGGTGATCGCCATTCCCATGGTCGTGCGCGTCCTCGTGACACCCATCATCGCGGTACTCGCCGATCACATGAGAGAGCGGGCCGATGTATTGTTGTGGTCGGGTGCCTTGTCGCTGCTGACGGCAATCGCGCTTTACTGGACCAGCAACTTCTGGCCGGTGCTTCTGGTCTACGGCATTCAGGGCGCTACTTATGCGCCTTACGTACCGGTGGTCGAATCGATTGCCATGTCGGGTGTGCGCCGCTGGGGCTTCGATTACGGTTCCATGCGGGTCTGGGGATCGATCACCTTTATCCTGTCGACCCTTCTCGGCGGCCAGCTGATCGGCATGTGGGGCGGCACGACAGTATTGCCCGTGATGGTGGCGGGGTTCATTCTGACGACGATGATGGGCTTTTTCGCGCCACGTATCGGGCCGACGCGCCGGCGCAACCAACCGATCAATCTGCAATCGCCGACCGGAAATCTGCGCTCGCCGCAATTGCTTATAACCATGATCGGCGTATCGATACAGCAATCGAGCCATGCGATGCTCTATACATTTGCGTCGATCTACTGGCATAAGCTCGGCTTTTCCGGCGCCGAGATAGCCGTGCTGTGGAGCATTGGCGTCACGGCCGAGGTGATGGTGTTTTTCCTGTCGAGAAAACTGAGCAGGAGGTTCAGCGCCTGGACGCTCATCTTCTTCGGTTCGACCATGTGCATTCTGCGCTGGGTCCTGTTTCCGAGCAATTTCGGCTTCATCGGCTATTTTGTGCTGCAATGTTTTCATTCATGCACCTATGCCTGCGTCCATACCGGCGTTCAGCGTCGTATCGTGGCGTCCGTCCATGAGACGCAGGAATCATCGGCTCAGGGCGCCTATTATTTCTACAATGGCATGTTCCTGGGATTGATGACGCTTGCATCCGGCTATCTCTACGCCTGGCTCGACCTGACGAGTTACTATGTCATGGCCGGCATCGCCGCCTTTGGGCTCGCCATGGTCGTTTTTGCCTATGGGCTGCAGGCGAGAAAGCCGGCAATCGGCGGAGGCGCTCACGGCGTATCCTGACGCGGTGCAACAAATTCATTTGGATATCAAAAAGCCGTGACATATGTTGGCGCCGGCGCGAGATGGAAATTCCATGCATAGTCGGTGTATTAAGCACTGACCATGCGGACTCACCGAGTCGGCGTATGTTGTGCCAGATTTGAAAGACGCATGAGTTTGAAAGCAGCCGAGCAAAGGTCCGATGCACCGAAGATCGATGATGCGCCCGAGGGCGCAGGCCATCGCTATCGGCTGCAAGGCAATTGGCGCAGCGCCAATGTGCACGGTGTGCTGCGGCAGATCGAGCAGCTGTCCAAGCGCAGTTCCGGCGGCGACGTGGTGATCGATCTTTCCGGTCTTTCGGATGTGGATACGGCGGGTGCGCTGCTGATCCGCCGACTGAAGGAAAGTCAGGAAGCGCACAAGGCCCATGTCACGATCGAGGGTTCCAATCCGCATATCGATGAATTGCTGACCGCGTTCGATGCGCATCCGGACGATGAGGCGGCGGCTGCAAAGCCGAGGACATCATTGGCGGAGCGCATATTGGCGCCCATCGGCAAAACCGTCTACGAGATCTGGGGCAATCTCGTTGCCGCCATGTACATTCTGGGTTCCGCCGTGCGCGGCGCGCAGCTCAAATTCGGCCGCGGCAGTGGCGTTTCGCCGGCCTCGATCATCAATCAGATCGACCACATGGCAGTGCGCGCCGTTCCAATCATCCTGCTGATGTCGTCGCTGATCGGTGCGATCATCGCTCAGCAGGGCGCTTTCCAGCTGCGCTATTTCGGCGCGGAAATCTTTGTGGTCGATCTCGTCGGAATCCTGCAATTGCGCGAAATCGGCGTGCTTCTGACCGCGATCATGATCGCCGGCCGTTCCGGCAGCGCAATTACGGCCGAAATCGGCTCCATGAAAATGCGCGAGGAAGTGGATGCGCTGAAGGTCATGGGTCTCAATCCCATTGGTGTTTTGATTTTCCCACGGCTGGTGGCGCTGACGGTTGCTCTGCCGCTGCTGACCGTCATTGCCAACTTCGCTGCGCTTTTTGGTGCCGCTCTGGTGTCCTGGGCATATTCCGGCATTACCTTTGCAACCTTCATCTCGCGACTGCATGAGGCCGTCAGCCTTTCGACGGTCATTTCGGGCATGATCAAGGCGCCGTTCATGGCGCTCGTTATCGGCATCGTCGCGGCGGTCGAGGGATTGAAGGTGGGAGGCAGTGCCGAGTCTCTTGGTCAGCACGTGACGTCATCGGTGGTGAAGTCGATCTTCGTCGTTATCCTCATGGACGGGCTCTTCGCCATGTTCTACGCAGCAATCGATTTCTGAGGGACGATAACGATGAGCGCGCTTCACTCGGAAATCCCGTTGGAAAAGGATGAGCAGGGCAGGGACATCGTGCTGTCGGCACGGGATGTCACCGTTGGCTTCGGATCGAAAATCGTCCTCGACAAACTGAACCTCAACATCTATCGCGGCGAGATTCTCGGTTTCGTCGGCGCTTCCGGGGCGGGTAAGTCCGTGCTGCTGCGAACGGTGCTGCGGCTATTGCCGCGCCGCTCGGGCAAGATTGAGATTCTCGGCGAAGATTACGACAAGCTCGACGAGCAGGACCGCAACCGCCTCGACATGCGGCTCGGCGTTCTCTTCCAGCAAGGCGCACTGTTTTCCTCACTGACGGTCAAGGAAAACATCCAGGTGCCGATGCGGGAATATCTGGACCTGCCCAAGGAGATGATGGACGAGTTGGCGCTGATGAAGATCCGCATGGTGGGTCTGGCCGCTGATGCCGCCGACAAATATCCTTCCGAACTTTCCGGCGGCATGATCAAGCGCGCGGCGCTTGCCAGAGCCCTGGCGCTCGACCCTGATCTCGTTTTCCTCGATGAGCCGACATCGGGTCTCGATCCGATTGGTGCGTCGGAATTCGATGAACTGATCGCCAAGCTGCGCGACACGCTCGGCCTGACCGTTTATATGGTGACTCACGACCTCGACAGCCTGTTTTCCGTCTGTGACCGTATTGCTGTCCTCGGACAGAAGCGGGTATTGGTGGAAGGTACGGTTGAGGACATGCTCGCCTGTGATGATCCCTGGGTGCAATCCTACTTCAGGGGCAAACGCGCACGTTCGATCGTGCCGCGCGAGGACATCAAGGGGCACAACGACGACAAAGGCGCAAGCGCCCACAGCCGCGAGAAGTGACTGGAGACTATGGAAACCAAAGCCAATTATACGATCGTTGGGTTCTTCACGCTGCTCGTCATCGCGGCCGCCTTCGGTTTCGTCTACTGGATGGCCGAGTATGGCCGCGGCGGCCCGATGGTCGAGCTCGTCGTGCGCATTCCCGGTTCGGCAAATGGTTTGAGCGTCGGCTCGCCGGTTCGCTTCAACGGTATTCAGGTGGGCTCGGTGCAGGGACTGTCGATCGATGCCGACGATCCGAACTATTCGCTTGCCTTCACGCAGGTGCGTGCAGATGCGCCCGTCTATACCTCGACCAAGGCCATTCTTGAGATCCAGGGTCTGACGGGCGCCGCCTATATCGAGCTTTCGGGCGGACGCAATGGCGACGAGAATATTTTGAAGCGTTCGATCGATACGGGTAAGCGGGCGGTGTTGCTTGCGGATCAATCGAGCGTCACCAATCTCTTGACGACGGCCGATAAGATCCTGAACCGCGCCAATGATACGATTGGCGACATTCAGGGCTTCGTCTCGGATTCGCGTGGGCCGTTGACGGATACCGTGCGCAATGCGCAGAAATTCTCGAAGGCCATCGCCGACAATTCCGACAATATTGACAAGTTCCTGGCGAGCGTCGGGCAGCTTTCCGATACCTTCAAGACGGTTTCGGTCCGCGTGGATTCGACATTGGATGCGATCGAGAAGCTGGTGCGTGCAGTGGATGCCCAGAAGGTCAACGACGTCATCGCCAATGCCGACAAGATCACGGCCAATGTTGCCGACGCGACGACTGACTTGAAGGCGACGATTGCGAGCTTCAAGCAGACGGCCGACACCTATACGACGTTCGGTCAGAATGCACAAAAGACGCTGGACCGGGTCGATGCGATCGTCGCACAGATCGATCCGGCCAAGATCAAGGGATCGGTTGACGATATTGCCGACGTGACGAAACAGGCGCGCACGGCGGTCGCATCGATCCGCGACGTCGCCAATTCCGTTGCCGCGCATCAGCAGGATATCGACCAGACAATCGCCAATGCCCGCGACATCTCCACCAAACTCAACGCGGCGTCCGGCAAGGTCGACGGTATCCTGACCAAAGTCAATTCCCTGCTCGGCGACGACAGTACGAAATCGCTGTTCGCAGAAGCCAAGGACACGCTCGAATCCTTCAAGAAGATGGCGGACAATCTCAATTCCCGCATCGGCCCGATCGCCGACAATCTGCAGAAATTTTCGAGCGGCGGCTTGCGCGATGCCCAGACCCTCATCAACGACATGCGGGGCACGGTTGACAACCTGAATAGTACAATCACTAATTTCGACCGCAATCCGCAGCGACTGATTTTCGGCGGGGATACGGTCAAGACTTATGACGGCCGCGCGCGGCATTGATGAAGAGCGATATCTGGTCTCCAGGGGATAAGCGAAATATGGTCGGTTGCGTGTCGAGTGAGCGTCATCAGGTGTGGAAAGCTGTGATCGCGTTGCCGTTGCTTGCAGCTTTGCTGGGGGGCTGTGGAACTTCCTCCAACAACGATACCTACGATCTTTCCGCGTCGGCGAAGGCGAATGGACCTTCGGTCAAAAGCCGCCAGATCCTCATCCCGCCGCCAACCGCGCTCCAGGCGCTGGACAGCAATCAGATCGTCATTCGCGTCTCGCCCTCGGAAATTCAATACCTCGGCAAATCGCAATGGAGCGACAAGCTGAGCAAGATGGTGCAATCGAAACTGGTCGAGGCCTTCGAAAACACCGGCAAGCTCGGCGGCGTCGGCGTGCCAGGGCAGGGGCTTGCGATCGACTATCAGATCGTCACCGATATCCGCTCCTTCGAAATCAATGCGTCTGGCGGCCAGAAGACGGCAATCGTCGAGATCTCCGAAAAGATCCTGAACGATCGCACCGGCACGGTGAAGGCCCAGAACGTGTTCCGGAAGGTCGTGCCGGTCAGTGGTGGCAGCAATCCCGATTTCGTCCGCGCGCTCGACGCTGCATTTGCCGGCGTGACCGGCGAACTCGTCGACTGGACATTGCGCTCGCTGTAAGGGCGATCAGCGCTCCATCAACTCTTTGAGTGTCTTCAGATCGCGCATGACATGCGCGGCATCGGCTGCGAATTGTGCTTCCTCCATGCCTGGTAGCTGGAGCACGGTGAACATGATCTCGCAGCCGTCGCCGTTCGGTACGACGCGCAAGGCATTGTAGACCTGCAAATCGGACTCCAGCGTTACCCAATGATCGATGACGCCGAAGTCATTGCGAGGCGCGAAGCGCACGCGTGCAGTCCCGAGCATGCCTTCGGCGATCCAGTCGTCCCCATCCTGCGTCAGCCCTGATGCCAGGCCAGAGGCCCAGAAAGGCATGTTTTCCGGGCGGCTGGCGTAGTCGTAGACCTCCCTCCAGTCGCGAGCGATGGAGATATGTACGATCTTCGCGCTCATGGTCGACATGATGGTTTCCTCCTCTATATCACCCTCATAGGACTGCGATCGGCAGAAAAAACGTTAGTTCGGAAACGGATGAATCGCGAATTCCGCAACATTGTTGCACAGTCCTGCAAAGAGAACGATTCACGGCTTTCGAAGACTTGCCGTTTTCCGTCCGGAGTGCAACAACAGCCCCAACGCAGGGCTGTCGCCGGTCGCGTCGAGCGTCGGTGGCATTGCGTCATATCGGATGTTGCTGTGTCTTCCGGGTCTTCAGGGTAGGGCCGGGCGCAGTCAACGGCTCATTGGAGGATTGTCGTGGAAAAGGCAGAAATCGGGCTGATCGGTCTTGCTGTGATGGGATCGAATCTGGCGCTCAACATCGCCGAGAAAGGCAACAAGATCGCGGTGTTCAACCGTACACCTCAGGTAACGGATGAATTCTATGCGAATGCGGGCGCACTCAAGGACAAGATCATTCCCTGCAAGACGATCGAGGAATTCGTCGAGGCGATCCGCCCGCCACGGCCGATCATCATCATGATCAAGGCTGGTGAGCCGGTCGACCAGCAGATGGCGGCGCTGCAGCCCTATCTCGACAAGGGCGACATCATGATCGATGCCGGCAATGCCAATTTCCGCGATACGATCGCTCGCTTCGATCGTCTGAAAGATACCGGCCTGACCTTCATCGGCATGGGCGTATCCGGTGGCGAGGAAGGGGCGCGTCATGGTCCGTCGATCATGGTCGGCGGCACGGAAGAGTCCTACAAGCGCGTCGAGAAGGTGCTGACCTCGATCGCTGCGAAATACAACAACGATCCATGCGTTGCCTGGCTCGGCAATGATGGCGCCGGTCACTTCGTCAAGACCATCCACAACGGCATCGAATATGCCGATATGCAGATGATCGCCGAAATCTACGGCATCCTGCGTGACGGTCTCGGCAAGAGCGCGGCCGAGATCAGCTCGATCTTCGGCGACTGGAACAAGGGTCGCCTCAACTCCTACCTCATCGAGATCACCGAGAAGGTTCTGGCTGCGAAGGACCCGGCAACCGGCAGCGCCATGCCCGATGTCATCCTCGACAAGGCCGGCCAAAAGGGTACCGGCAAGTGGTCTGCTATCGAAGCCCAGAACATGGGCATTCCCGCGACGGCGATCGAGGCTGCCGTTGCCGCCCGCAGCCTCTCGGCGATCAAGAGCCAGCGCGAAGCAGCCGAGAAGATTTTTGGCACGCCCGACTACAAGTTCCCGATCGCCTTCGGTCCCGACTTACTGAAGGACCTGGAGCTGGCACTCTTCGCTGCCAAGATCGGCGCCTATGCCCAGGGCTTTGCCGTCATGGCCGAGGCCTCGAAGGAGTTCAACTGGTCGCTGCCGATGCCTGTCATCGCTAAGATCTGGCGTGCCGGCTGCATCATCCGTTCGCAGTTCCTCGACGAGATCACCAGCGCTTTCACCAAGACCCCGGATGCGGCGAACCTGATCGTCACCCCGGCCTTTGCCGAGATGGTCAAGGAATCGATCCCGTCGCTGCGTCGCATCGTTTCGGCTGCGACCGCATCCGGCCTGCCGGTTCCAGCCCTTGCTTCGGCGCTGACCTATTTCGATGCCTATCGCCAGGCGCGCGGCACCGCCAACCTGATCCAGGCCCAGCGTGACTTTTTCGGCGCACACGGCTTCGACCGCGTCGACGGCAAGGACATTCACCACGGCCCATGGGGCAGCGGGGCTCAGGGCTGAGAAAACAGTCGGATGGGATTATGAAAGAGCCCGCCGGAGGAATCCGGCGGGCTTTTCGCTGTCAGCTCGTCGGCCAGACGGGTGGGCTGATGCTTTGCAGCAGTTCCGGTTCTACACCGTCGATACGGGCGATGACCGCCTTGGCAAGTTCGCGGCCGGCATGGCGGAAATCCTCCGATACCGTAATGATCTCGGGCCTGATCCAGCTCAGCACGTCTGTCGATTGTTTGGCGACCATGTCGATATCGCGGCCCAGGCGGAAGCCGGCCGCCTCGATGCCGGCATTGACGGCAATCGCACCGCCGCTGCTGGAGCAGACGATCCCGTCAGGCGCATGCGGTGAGCGCATCAGCGCCTCGACCGTGTCCTTGATATCGGCCAGCGCGTTGTCGGTCGTAATCCTCAAGGGGATTTCTTCGGCGCCATATTGATGCAAGCCCGTCTGGAAGCCGATGCGGGTGTGCGAATAATAGGTCAGCTTGCTGGAGGGCTGCAGCAAGGCCAGGCGGCGCCGACCTCTTGCGACCAGTGCCCGCACGGCCTCATGCGCGAAGGCCTCGTTGTCGAAGTCATGGAAGGGGTGGATGATGCCCATATCCGTCCGCCCATGCGTCGAGAAAGGCATGCCGCGCTCATGCATGAGCTCGACGCGCGGATCATCCGGCTCCGTACGCGATATGATGACGCCATCGGCCGAGCCGGTGTCGAGAATGTAGCGCACCGGCACCAGTGGATCCTTGCTGTGCGAATGCGGCGTGATGACCAAGTGATATTGCGTGCCGGCGAGAACTTCGGAAATGCCGAAGACGATGTGGCTGGTGAAGCCCATGATTTCTTCATCGATGCTCAGCACCAGGGCAATCACATTGGTCTTGCCGGTTCTCAGGCGCACGCCCGCGCGGTTCGGTTGATAACCCAATTGTCGGGCGACCATGCGCACCCGCTCCTTGGTCTCTGCTCCGATATCAGGGGCATCCTTCAATGCGCGAGAAACGGTGGTGATCCCTAACCCCGTCATGAAGGCGATTGTTTTCAATGTCGGCCGTTCGGGAGTGGCTGGCGCGCCGCTCCCTGACATTTTTTTATTGTCCATTTCGCTCACGCTTGCCTCCCGGCCGCCTCCCGCAGCCAATCCGCTTATATTGCCCACATGGCCACCGCAAGCATAGACGCCATACGGCTTCGCCAATGCAATGAGAAAAACTGTAACGATACAGTTGAAAAGTCGAGCCTTATTTTTACGCCGATTTTCATGCCTATTCTCATGGTTGTATTCGTGACTCCTGTCTCGAAAATTGAGCGGGCCAGGATTATGCAAGAGGGCCGCATGAATGCGTCCCTGAAATAAAATATTTAATATCAGCTATTTGTAGAGAGTTTTCAGATTTTTTGGCGACCAATATCACGATGGAATGAAGTTATCTTCCACAGGTAAAATGTAATCAATGATTGTATATTCACGCAGTCATGAAAAATTTATGGTCAGGCGGTTGCGCGTTGAAAATGATTCGAATACGTTTTTCCGGCAACGTTTCAGTGAGGGAGGAGAACTCATGAATATTCGTTTGATGGCTGCCGCTTTGCTTGCATCTGTCGCGATTCCCGCTTTCTCAGCAAATGCGACCGATCTTGAGGTAACGCATTGGTGGACATCGGGCGGCGAAGCAGCTGCCGTGAAGGTTCTGGCTGAGCAATACAACGCCTTGGGCGACAATCACTGGGTCGACGGCGCGATCGCCGGATCCGGTTCGACCGCAACGCCTCTTATCGTCAGCCGTATCCTGGGCGGCAATCCCATGGGTGCAACGCAGCTCAACACGGGCCGCGACGCCGAAGAGTTGGTTAAGGCCGGCCTGATGACCGATCTGACCGACCTTGCCGAGAAGGAACACTGGAAGGACATCATTCGTCCGGCCAGCCTGCTCAACTCCTGCACCTATGAGGGCCGTGTCTATTGCGTGCCGCTCAACATCCACTCCTGGCAGTGGATGTGGGTCAACCGTCACGTCTTCGAAGACAACGGCATGAAGGTCCCGGCCAACTGGGATGAATTCGTTGCCGACGCGCCGAAGCTGCGCGAGAAGGGCATCACCCCACTTGCGACCGGCGCCCCGTGGCAGGTTGACGGCATGCGCAGCGTCATGCAGATCGGCATCGGCGGCAAGGAGACCTATCTGGCGATCTACCAGAAGAAAGACGCAGACGCTGTGAAGAGCCCCGAAAACCGCAAGGTCTGGGATGCTTTCGCGCAGGCGCGCGATCTGGTTGATGAGAGCTATTCCGGCCGCGACTGGAATGTCGCCACCAACATGGTCATCACAGGCAAGGCCGCCGCACAGATCATGGGCGACTGGGCGCAGGGCGAGTTTGGCGTTGCCAAGCAGGTTGCCGGCAAGGACTATGATTGCCTTCCGGGTCTAGGCTTCCATGGCCTGCTCGATACCGGCGGTGATAGCTTCTACTTCCCGAAGAACAGCAATCCTGACATTACCAAGGCGCAGCTCGAGCTTGCCAGCATGCTGGTTTCCAAGGAAACCCAGGTCAAGTTCAACCTCGCCAAGGGCTCCCTGCCGGTGCGTGGCGATATCGATCTGAGCGCGGCCAGCAGCTGCATGAAGAAGGGTCTGGAAATCCTCAAGAATCCGGACAACGTGGTGCCGGGTGTCACTCAGCTGATCGACCCGGATACGCGCGGTCAGATGACCGATCTCGGACTGCAATTCTTCTCGTCGAAGATGACCGTGGACGAGGCGATCGAAAAGCAGGCCGCCATCTTCAAGCAGGCGCAATAAGCAAGACGACCATCTATCAATCGCGATGGCCGGCATCGGGGCGGGCGAGGGATCTCGCCTGTCCTGAGGCAGGTCACCAACGGAGGTATCGATGGCTAACGCTGTCCGGCCACTGGGTCTGTTCCGTAACCTGAATGCGAAGATCGCCGCCATTCCTATGGTGCTGACGGTGATCGTCGTCTTCGTCGGTTGCACGCTCTGGACCGTCATCTATTCGTTCACAGATTCAAGGCTGCTGCCGAGCTCCAATTTTGTCGGTCTGGCGCAATATCAGCGTCTATGGGGTACCGATCGCTGGAACATCTCGATCGGCAATCTTGCGACATACGGCATTCTCAGCCTGGTTTTCGCTTTCGTCGTCGGCTTCTTTCTGGCCGTGCTGATGGATCAGAAAATCCGCTTCGAGAATACGTTCCGAACCATTTTCCTTTATCCTTTCGCTCTGTCCTTCATTGTGACCGGCCTCGTCTGGCAGTGGATCCTCGATCCTGCGCTCGGGCTGCCGAAGCTGATGCAGGATATGGGCTTTACAAGTTTCAACTTCGCTCTGCTCGGCAATCAGAAGACCGTGCTTTATGCGCTCGTCATTGCCGGTCTCTGGCAGGGCACCGGCCTTGTCATGGTGCTGATGCTGGCGGGCCTGAGGGGGATTGACGGCGAGATCTGGAAGGCGTCGCGCGTTGACGGCATTCCAGCCTGGCGGACCTATATCTTCGTCGTCATTCCAATGATGCGAGGCGTCTTCGTCACCACGCTCGTCATCGTCGCTTCAGGCATCGTGCGTGTCTATGATCTCGTCGTCGCCATGACATCAGGCGGGCCGGGCTTCGCGTCCGAAATGCCGGCTAAATATGTCTACGACTTCATGTTCCAGCGCTCCAATCTCGGTCAGGCGCTTTCCGCCTCCACCGTCATGCTGGTGACCGTGTTCATCTTCGTCGTGCCGTGGGCTCTCATCGAGTTCCGCCAGAAGCGCCGGTAAGGGAGGAAACCATGGCACTTGCCGCTACCATCGAACCTTCGGGCACCAAGCCCAGGCGCCGCTTTGCCCCGCGCACGATCATGCTCTATGGCATACTCGGGCTGGCCGCGCTCTACTATCTCCTGCCGCTCTATGTGATGGTCGTCACTTCGCTCAAGGGCATGCCGGAAATCCGCATGGGCAATATCTTTGCTCCGCCCATGGAGATTACTTTCGAGCCCTGGGTGAAAGCCTGGTCGCAAGCCTGCACCGGCCTTTACTGCCACGGCATCCAGGTCGGCTTTTGGAATTCGGTGAAGATCCTCGTTCCGAGCGTCATCGTCTCGATCGCCATTGCGTCGGTCAACGGCTATGCGCTCGCCAACTGGCGATTCAAGGGATCGGAAATCTTCTTCACCATCCTGCTGTTCGGCGCCTTCATTCCCTATCAGGTCATGCTTTATCCGCTCGTCATGGTGCTGCGCGAACTTGGGCTGTTTTCGACGCTCGGCGGCATCGTCCTCGTGCACACCATCTTCGGCATGCCGATCAACACGCTGTTGTTCCGCAACTACTTCGCCTCGCTTCCGCCTGAACTCTTCAAGGCGGCACGCGTCGACGGTGCGGGCTTCTGGCAGATCTTCCTGCGCATCATGCTGCCCATGTCGCTGCCGATCTTCGTCGTCGGCATGATCATCCAGATCACCGGCATCTGGAACGACTTCCTGTTCGGCGTCATTTTCGCCGGCACGCAAAACTATCCGATGACCGTGCAGCTGAACAACGTCGTCAACGCCGTGCAGGGTGTCAAGGAATACAACGTTAACATGGCCGCAACGCTGCTGACGGGCGCGGTGCCGCTTATCGTCTATTTCGTGTCCGGGCGGCTCTTCGTCCGCGGCATCGCCGCCGGCGCAGTGAAGGGGTAATTCATGAACAGTAGCGTTTCCATCAAAGACCTTTCGCTGAATTTCGGTGCGGTCAACGTTCTGAAAAATCTCAATCTCGAGATCAATGACGGCGAGTTCCTGGTGCTTCTCGGCTCATCGGGATGCGGCAAGTCGACCTTGCTCAACTGCATCGCCGGCCTGCTCGATATCAGCGAGGGACAGATCTTCATCAAGGGCAAGAATGTCACCTGGGAAGAGCCCAAGGATCGCGGCATCGGCATGGTGTTCCAGTCCTATGCGCTCTATCCGCAGATGTCGGTCGAGAAGAACCTCTCCTTCGGCCTGCGCGTTGCCAAGGTGCCGCAGGACGAGATCAACAAGCGCATTGCGCGCGCTGCCGAAATCCTGCAGATCGAGCCGCTGCTGAAGCGCAAGCCGGCCGAGCTTTCGGGCGGTCAGCGCCAGCGCGTCGCGATCGGCCGTGCCCTGGTGCGTGATGTCGACGTTTTCCTTTTCGATGAGCCGCTATCGAACCTCGACGCCAAGCTGCGTTCGGAGCTGCGCGTGGAAATCAAGCGGCTGCACCAGTCGCTGAAGAACACGATGATCTACGTCACCCATGATCAGATCGAGGCGCTGACGCTCGCCGACCGCATCGCGATCATGAAGAACGGCGTCATCATGCAGCTCGATGACCCGACGACGATCTATAACGCGCCGCGCAATCTCTTCGTCGCCGGCTTCATCGGATCGCCCTCGATGAACTTCCTCAAGGGCGAGCTGGTCAACCGCGAAGGCAAGGTCGTGTTCGCGACCAACGACGTGCTGTTTTCGCTCGATGGCTACAAGGCTGGCGAGGCTCTTCAAGGGGGGCGCAAGGTCGTGCTCGGTGTTCGCCCGG
The DNA here is from genome assembly GCF_007828675.1 of Rhizobium sp. ERR 1071. Lineage (NCBI taxonomy): Bacteria > Pseudomonadati > Pseudomonadota > Alphaproteobacteria > Hyphomicrobiales > Rhizobiaceae > Rhizobium > Rhizobium sp. ERR 1071. The sequence goes on from NZ_VITM01000001.1 coordinate 92,734, forward strand.
AGCACATCAAGGTCAATGAAGCGACCGCTCTCGGTGCGGAGGTTCACGATGCCACGGTGGATATCGAGGAGCCGATGGGTGCCGATAACTTGCTGTGGCTGAAGCATGCCGGACATACGATGTCGGTTCGCGTCAACGGTGCCCGGCGCTTTGGCCCCGGTTCAGCCGTAAAGCTTAGCTTTGATATGTCGCTCGCATCGCTCTTTGATGCGCAGACAGAACTCAGAATATAATCCCATGCCCGGAGGCGGTCTGACCGCCTCCTTCTCTACAGCGGTCCGGGGAGGTCCGATGTCGTCTTCGATCAATGATAATCTTGCCATCGATCTCGTCGGTTCGTGGAGGCTGACCTCTCCCGACAGCGATCATTCCCTCTCCATGTCGCTGCCCGGTGATATTCATTCCGCGCTACATGCGGAAGGGCTTATTCCCGATCCCTATTTCGCGCGCAACGAAGAAGTCGTGCAGTGGGTTGCCCAGCAGGATTGGGAGCTGACACGCAGCTTCACGCTCGATGATGCCGGCGGCGACTGGTATCTCGATATCGACTATCTCGACACCGTCGCCAGCGTCTATGTCAACGATACGCTCGTGCTGGAGGCCAACAACTGCTTCCAGCGGTATCGCCCCGATGTCTCGAAGGCGCTGAAGGCGGGCGAAAATACCATTCGCATCGTCCTGCATTCGAGCATTTCCGCTGGTGCTGCCCTTCAGGCGAAACAGCCTTTCTATATCCCCTACAGCACTGGCAATTCGCCGATCCCGAATGGCAACATGCTGCGCAAGCCGCAATGCCATTTCGGTTGGGATTGGAACATTGCGATCGCGCCGCTCGGTCTCTATGGCACCATCGCGCTGAAGAAGCTCGAGATCGCCCGTATCGAGAATGTCGTCACCCAGCAGGTTCACAATGATGACGGTTCGGTCGACCTCAAGGTGACGGTGGCGCTGTTTGCCAAGGGAACGGGGATTGCGCAGCTCTATTTCTCGCTCGACGACGAGCGCGTGCGCCTCGATGTCGGCGTCAATGCCGGCGAAACGTCGATCACCCACTTCTTCCATATCGACAAGCCCAGGCTCTGGTGGCCGGCCGGCAATGGCGAGCAGGCGCTCTATGCGCTTTCGGTGGAGACCAATTTCGAAACTGTCACGCGGCAGATCGGCTTGCGCACGGTCGAGTTGATCACCACCGAGGATGAAGCTGGCAGCCGTTTTGCCTTGAAGGTCAATGGCCGCGAGATCTTTGCCCGTGGCGCGAACTGGATTCCGGCCGACGCGCTGTTTTCACGTTCCAATCCGGCCGCGACCGAGGATCTGCTGCAATCGGCCGTCGATGCCAATATGAATGCGATCCGCGTCTGGGGCGGTGGCTTTTACGAGCATGACTGGTTCTATGTCACTTGCGACCGCTTGGGGTTGATGGTGTGGCAGGACTTCATGTTCGCCTGCAATCTCTATCCCTCGACGGGTGATTTCCTCGAGAATGTCGAGGAGGAGGTTGGCTATCAGGTTCGCCGGCTTGCGACGCATCCCTCCATCGTTCTCTGGTGTGGTGATAATGAGCTGGTGGGCGCGCTTACCTGGTTCGAGGAGTCCCGCAAAGATCGGGATCGCTATCTCGTCTCCTATGACCGCCTGAACAGGACGATCGAGACGGCGATGAAGAAGGCTCTGCCGGATGCGATCTGGTGGCCCTCGAGCCCGGCTTCGGGCTATCTCAACTTCGGCGACGCTTGGCATGCCGATGGTTCCGGCGACATGCATTACTGGTCGGTGTGGCATGAGAACAAGTCTTTCGACAATTACCGCTCCGTCCGCCCGCGCTTCTGCTCGGAATTCGGCTTCCAGTCCTATACCTCGCTGCCCGTCATCAAGACCTATGCCGAGGCGAAGGATATGAATATCGCCTCTCCAGTCATGGAGCTGCACCAGAAGAATGCCGGCGGCAACGAGCGCATCGCCGGCACGATGTTCCGCTATTTCCGCTTCCCGAAGGATTTCCCGAATTTCGTCTATCTGAGCCAGGTCCAGCAGGGTCTCGCCATCAAGACGGCGGTGGAATATTGGCGGTCGCTGAAGCCGCATTGCATGGGTACGATCTATTGGCAGCTCAACGACACCTGGCCGGTGGCCTCGTGGTCGAGCCTGGATTACGGCGGCCGGTGGAAAGTGATGCATTATCTGGTGCGGCGCTTCTTCCAGCCCGTATCGGTTGCGGCCATTCCCTCCGAAGACAACAAGACGATCCGCTTCTCCCTGGTCAACGATACCAATGCCGACATCATGGCCGATATTTCGGTATCGCTGCTGAAGCTCGACGGTGAGCGCGTGCCGCTGACGACGGCGCACGCCGTCTGCACGCCGGATGCGGCCGTAACGGCATTGTCGATCGACGCGGATCAGGTGCCGGCCGATTGCCTGCTGGCGTGGCGCTTCACCGCATCGAACGGCATGGGCGGCGAGGGGCATTATGTTCACGGCACCTACAAGGCGCTCGAGCTTCAGCCCGCCGGCCTGACGGTGTTGAGGGAGGAGAAAGAGGAAGATGGGACGATCGAACTCGTCGTCACCGCAAAGGGACTTGCGCTGTTCGTGATGATCGAGAGCGAGACGGACGGACGCTATTCCGACAACGCCTTCGATCTCGCTGCCGGTGAGAGCCGCCGCATCGTCTTCACGCCGGCCAAGCCGCTCACAAGCGGCGTGCCCGAATTCCGCATCTATGATCTGCAATCCAGCCAGTCGGTGCACAGCTAGCCGGTGGCCAGCAACCGACGGATTGAGCTATCGCGCCGTTAAGGCGGCGCTTTCGGGGCCACAAGCCCAAGACAGACGGCCGGGAGGCCATTGGAGGACTATCGATGACGAAACTTGGATTTCAGCTTTATAGCGCCCGCAATTTCCAGCCCTATTCAGAGATCTTCGCCAAGCTCGGCAAGGCCGGCTATGCCGAAGTCGAGGGCTTTGGCGGCATCTATGCCGATCTCGACGAGACCTGCCTCAAGAACCTGCGCGCCGAACTCGACAAGAACGGCCTGCGGATGGCAAGCGGCCATTTCAGCCCGGATTTCCTAGATGGCGAAGTGCAGAAGTCGCTCACCATTGCCAAGACCCTCGGCATGGATTCGATTTATGCGCCGCATATCGGCGCCGACCAGCGCCCGAAGGATGCGGCCGGCTGGCGTGCCTTCGGCAAGCGCCTGCATGAGATGAGCAAGCCCTACAAGGATGCAGGCTTCGAATTCGGCTGGCACAACCACGACTTCGAATTCGTCAAGCAGGCCGACGGCTCGCTGCCGATCGAGCAGATCTTCGAAGGCGCTCCGGATATTTCCTGGGAAGCCGATATCGCCTGGGTCATCCGCGGCGGCGGCGATCCCTTTGCCTGGATCGAAAAGCTCGGTCCGCGCATCACGGCCGTTCACGTCAAGGACATCGCGCCGGCTGGCGAGAACAAGAATGAAGACGGCTGGGCCGATGTCGGTCATGGCACGGTTCCGTGGGCAAAGCTGCTCAAGGCGCTCGCCGGCACCAAGGCCAAGCACTTCGTCGTCGAACACGACAATCCGAGCGATGTCGATCGCCTGATCACCCGCTCCATCGCATCCTTCAAGAGCTTTTGAGGCATTTCCACATGGCTAAGGAACTTGGCGTCGGCATCATCGGATGCGGCAACATCTCAACCACCTATTTCTCGCTCGCGCCGCTCTTCAAAGGCCTGAAGGTGCTGGCCTGCGCAGATATCAACATGGAAGCGGCGCGGGCGCGCGCCGAAGAATACAAGGTCAAGGCCCAGACCATCGACGAACTGCTCGCCAATGACGAGCTCGATGTCATCGTCAACCTGACCATCCCGGACGCGCATTTCCCGGTTTCGAAGCGCATCCTCGAAGCCGGCAAGCACGTCTATTCCGAAAAGCCGCTGGTATTGACGCTGGAGCAGGGCGAAGAGCTGCGTCGCATCGCCAAGGAAAAGGGGTTGGCCGTCGGCTGCGCTCCGGACACCTTCCTCGGCGGCGCCCACCAGCTTGCCCGCAAATTCATCGATGACGGCGGTATCGGCCGCGTCACTTCGGGTGCATGCTATGTCATGAGCCCGGGCATGGAAATGTGGCATCCGAACCCGGACTTCTTCTTCCTGCCCGGCGGCGGCCCGATCCTCGATCTCGGCCCCTATTATGTCGCCAACCTCATCAACCTGATCGGTCCCGTGAAGCGTGTCGGTGCGATGACCTCGATGGCATCGCCGACCCGCACGATCACCAGCCAGCCGCGCAACGGCGAGATCATCCCGGTGAAGACGCCGACGACCATCCAGGCGCTGCTCGAATTCGTCAGCGGCGCGCGGATCACGCTGACGGCAAGCTGGGATGTCTGGTCACACCGCCATGCCAATATGGAGCTTTACGGCACCGAGGGCTCGCTCTATGTGCCCGATCCGAACTTCTTCGGCGGCACCGTCGAGGCGAGCGGCCGCGACAAGGACATCAAGCCGCTGGAAAACTGGGCGCATCCTTTCGGTATCGTCAATCAGGAAAGCCCGAACGGCTCCCGGGCCAACTATCGCACGGCCGGGCTTGCCGACATGGCGGCCTCACTGATCGACGGCCGCGATGCACGTTGCTCGCTCGACCGCACGCTGCATGGCGTCGACGTCATGACTTCGATCCTGAAGTCTGGCGAGGAAGGCCGCTTCATCGATCTGACGACAACCTGCACGCAGCCGGCAGCCCTCGGCATCGAAGAGGCACAAGCGCTCTTGAAGTAAGCGCCGGAAGAGCTAGTTTGCGCGCGGGTGACTAACCCGCGCGCTTTTCATCTCGAAGGAATTCCATCATGGCCTGGCAACCGGCATCCGATCGCTATTCAAAAATGAAATACAACACGACCGGCCGTTCCGGTCTCAAGCTGCCGGCGGTCTCGCTGGGGCTCTGGCACAATTTCGGCGGCGATACGCCGCATGACCGCAAGGTCGACATGTGCCGCACGGCCTTCGACCTCGGCATTACCCATTTCGATCTCGCCAACAATTACGGACCGCCTCCCGGCAGCGCGGAAACCGCGTTCGGCGAGATCCTGCGTACCGATTTCGCCGGCTTGCGCGACGAGCTTATTATCTCCTCCAAGGCGGGCTACGACATGTGGCCGGGTCCCTATGGCGAATGGGGCAGCCGCAAGTATCTGATCGCCTCCTGCGACCAGAGCCTGAAGCGCATGGGCCTCGACTATGTCGACATCTTCTATTCGCACCGCTTCGACCCGGACACGCCGCTCGAGGAGACCTGCGGCGCGCTCGACCATATCGTCCGCTCGGGCAGGGCGCTCTATGTCGGCATTTCCTCCTATAACTCGCAGCGCACGCGCGAGGCTGCGGCCATCCTTAGGGAACTCGGCACGCCATGCCTGATCCATCAGCCGAGCTACTCCATGCTCAACCGCTGGATCGAGGACGACGGTCTGGTGGATACGCTTGAAGATCTCGGCATCGGCTCGATCGTCTTCTCGCCGTTGGCTCAGGGCATGCTCTCGACCAAGTATCTCGGCGGTATTCCGGAAGACAGCCGTGCCGCGCAAAACCACTTCCTGAAGCGCGACTTCATCCGTCCGTCGATCATCGACAATATCAGAAAGCTCAACGAGATCGCCGAGAAGCGCGGCCAGACGCTGGCGCAGATGGCGATCGCCTGGGTTCTGCGCGGCGGCCGTATCACCTCTGCCCTGATCGGCGCGAGCCGTTCGTCGCAGATCGTCGATTGTGTCAAGGCGCTCGATAATCTCGACTTCACCGCCGAAGAGCTGAAGCAGATCGATGTCTATGCCAAGGAAGCTGACATCAATCTCTGGGCCAAATCGGCCGAACGCGATTGAACGTTCTGAAACGCCCGGAACTGGTTTCCGGGCGTTTTACCTTTACCGCTTGCCATGGTCTCCGGAGGAGAGAGTTCATGATCCGCAATCCGATCCTGCCGGGGTTCAATCCGGATCCGTCCATCTGCCGCGTCGGCGAGGACTACTACATCGCGACCTCGACATTCGAATGGTATCCGGGCGTGCAGATCCATCATTCGCGCGACCTCGTGAACTGGACCCTGGTGAGGCGGCCGTTGGAGCGTGCGTCGCAGCTCGACATGCGCGGCGAACCCGACAGCTGCGGCATCTGGGCACCTTGCCTCTCCTATGCGGATGGTCTGTTCTGGCTCGTCTATACCGACGTCAAGCGCTATGACGGCAACTTCAAGGATGCCCATAACTACATCGTGACCTCGCCGACGATTGAAGGCGAATGGTCCGAGCCGGTCTATGTCAACTCCTCCGGTTTTGATCCGTCTCTGTTCCATGACGATGACGGACGCAAGTGGTTCGTCAACATGCAATGGAACCACCGCACGGAGAGCTATGGCGGCTCGCCGAAGACGCCGGCCTTCGACGGTATTCTGCTGCAGGAATGGGATCCAGCGACGAAATCCTTGAAAGGGCCGATCAGGAACATCTTTGCCGGCACGGAGCTGGGACTGGTCGAGGGGCCGCATCTCTTCAAGCGCAACGGCTGGTATTATCTGACCACGGCAGAAGGCGGCACTGGTTACGATCATGCCGTGACCATGGCGCGCTCCCGCGACATTGCCGGGCCGTACGAACTACATCCCAACAAATACCTGATCACCTCGAAGGATCATCCGGAAGCGGCATTACAGCGGGCCGGCCACGGACAATATGTCGAGACGCATGACGGACAGTTCTATCATACGCATCTTTGCGGGCGGCCTCTGCCGCCGCATCGCCGCTGCACGCTCGGCCGCGAGACCGCTCTGCAGAAATGCGTCTGGAAAGAGGATGGCTGGCTCTATCTCGAAAACGGCACCAGCGTTCCCGATGTCAATGTGGCCGGCCTGAACGGTGCGGTGCCGATCGAGAGGCCGCGCCGTAGCGGTTACAATTTCGATCAGGCCAGACTGCCAACGGATTTTCAGTGGCTGCGCACGCCGCAGCCGGAACGCATTTTTAGCCTGACGGACCGCCCCGGCCATTTGCGGCTTTTCGCACGCGAAAGCATCGGTTCCTGGTTCGAGCAGGCGCTCGTCGCCCGTCGCCAGGAGCATCACAGTTTCCGCGCCGAAACGGTCGTCGATTTCCAGCCCGACACCTACCAGCAGGCTGCCGGCCTGACCCATTACTACAATCGCTTCAAACTGCATGCCATCGCCGTGACCCTACATGAGAAGCTCGGCCGCTGCGTTACCATCATGACCTGCGCCGGAGACTATCCGAACGGCCGCCTGAGTTTTCCGATCGACGGTGGCGTCGCAGTGCCCGATGGGCGGATCCAGCTTGCCATGGAGGTGCGGGACAACGATCTGCAGTTCTTCTGGCAGGCCGAGGGCATGGGCGCATGGCAGGCGATCGGGCCTGTGCTGGATGCTGGCGTCATCTCGGATGAGGGCGGGCGCGGCGAGCATGGCTCCTTCACCGGTGCTTTCGTGGGCATGTTTGCTTTTGACACGTCCGGCCGGGCAAAGACGGCGGATTTCGACTGGTTCAACTATGATGAGCTATGAGACTCCAGTGGAGCAGGCGCCTGGCCGAACCAATCGCGCCCATTACGGAATTGTAATTCGACTGTCAGACTCGTTTCATGTCTGTCACGATAAGTTCGCGTGCAGATTCTGAAATGAGGAAACAACCAATGAGAAAAATCTTCACTGTTCTTCTTGCGGCGTCCATCGTCGGAATGCCGCTGGCTGCGACTGCGCAAGTCAAGGCTGCGCCCGCTGGCAAGCAGGCCGTCGTCCAGAAGGAAGTGGTGAAGAAGAAGGTCGTCATCCGCAAGGGCGGTTGGGTCAAGGGACGCCGCCTATCGGTCTCCGACCGCCGCCGCGCAACGGAAATCGACTATCGCGCCTACCAGCTTTCCATGCCTCCGCGCGGCTATCACTGGGTTCGCCTGAAGAACAACTTTCTCCTCGTCGGCATTACCAGCGGTTTGATTTCGAAGGTGCACGAGGCCCGGTAAACCCGGACGGGGCTACTGCCAAGCAAAGCAAGGGCGGGCGAGAACCGCCCTTTTCCGTGCCCTGAAACTTTGGAGCAGCCTGAAACAGAAATCCCCGGCATCTCTGCCGGGGATCGCTTATTCGTTCTTTGTCTATCTCAGCTCAGGCGACCCGCTGCGTGGGCCAGCATGGTGTAGACCTTGCCGGTATCCGATGTGAGATAGGATTGCGTTATTGTCTTGTCGCGATCGGTGCGAGCAACGTCGGTGAGCAGCTTTTCGAAATCGGCGATGTAGCGATCGACTGCGGTGCGGAATTCCGGCTCGCGGTCGTATTTGCGCTTGATCTCATCAAAGGTCTGCTGGCCCTTGAGCGTATAGAGGCGGCGTGTAAACACGTCGCGTTCGCCACGCTGGTAACGGCGCCACAGATCGACCGAGGCGTCATGATCGATCGCGCGGGCGATATCGACCGAAAGCGAGTTCAGCGATTCCACGACATGGCGCGGGTTGCGTGCAGCAGGAGCAGGAGGCTGTTCAGCCGGCGCTTTCGGTGCCGGTTGACGGGCTGGCTGGAGACCGGCGTTTTCATCGCGCGATGCGCCACGCAGCAGATCGCTGATCCAGCCGCCGCCGGCTGCTTCCTGACGGACAGGAGCTGCTGTTTCCGCCGGACGCTGCGGCTGTGCCGCCGGGCGCTCGGCCGGGATCGACCCGCGCAAGCCGAGTGACTCGATCGAGGGCGGCTGCGGCTGCGGTGCCGGGCGCTGTGCGGGCTGCTGGGCGACCGGCGGCGGTTGCACCGGTTGCTGCGGAGCAGGTTGTTGCTGCCGCGGAGCTGCAGCTGCCGGGGCAGGTGCGGCGGGCTGCGGCCGTGGAGCAGGCTGTGCTTCGGCCAGCGCGCGAGCGGTCGGCTCGGAAATCTCCAGCTGCTGCGTCGAGCGGCCAACAATTTGCGAGATGTCCTGCAGGGCCTTGATCTGTTCAGCAACGGCGCGACGCATGGCGGCGGCGCTCTCCTTCGCTTCTTCCGGAAGGTCGAAGGCACCCCGCTTCAGTTCGCTGCGGGTGAGGTCAAGCTCGCGGCGAATATCACCGGCCGAGCGGCGGATCTCATCCGTCGCACCGGCGAAGCGGCCGATTGCGTCATCGACCGCAACGCGCAGGGTTTCGCGCAGCTGCTGGGCGGCCGTCTCGGAGGTCTTGCCGGCGTCGGCGAGCATTTGCTCGACCTCTGACAGCGAGGCCGTGAGACCGCCGCGCAGGCGATTGGTGAGATCGCTGGAGCGGCGCTCGGCATTGGCGAATGTGTTTTCGACAGCCTGGTTCGCTTCCTCGCCGGCCTTCTGCAAGGCGGCGCGCATGTTGTCCGCCGCATCTTCGGCGCGTTTCTCGGCGTCGGAAAGAACGCGGCCGATATCGCCGAAGGAAGACTGCACGTTCTGGCGAAGGTTGCCGGTCACCTGGTTCGACCGCTGCTCCGCCCGATCGAAAGCTGTTTCGACCATCGAGCCGAGGGCGCGCATGGTGTTTTCGATCTCCTCCGAGCGCTGAACGAGGCCGACGGCCAGATTCTGCAGTGCCGTTTCGCGCTCTTCCAGCGTCGATACGAGGTTTGACTGGGCGGCGCCCAGGAGCTGGGATGCCTGCGTCAGCACCTTGGAGTGATCGTCGAAACGACCGACGATGCTGCCGACCTGCGACAGGGTCTGGCCGGTTATCTCCGACAGCTTGTCGACCTTGCCTTCGAGGAGACGGCTGGAGGCGGAAACCATCTCGCCGGCCTTCGCGGCAGATTCGGCGAAGCGCGACGAGGTTGCGGTGAGGCGATCGTCGACGTTTGCGAATTCGGTGGCCGCATTGGACAACAGGCCGGCAATCGCCGAGTTGTTGTCCGCCAAGCGCGCAATGATGCCGTTGACGCTTGCAAGCAGGTTGTTTTCGAGCGCGCTGACCGTGTTGACCGCATGCTCTGTGCGCGATGAGATCGCGTTGATGAGAGCGGCGTTTTCAGCGCGCAGGCGCTCCGTGCTTTCCTGAGCTGCTGCAGAGATAAGAGCTGCAGCTTCCTGACCCGTTGCCGCGTAGCGATCAACGATCGGGCGAGCCTTTTCGTCGATGAGGCGCGACAGCTCGGTAGAACGTCCGGCAAGCATCGAATTCAGCTCGCGGGTACGCTCGTCAAGCGAGGTGCGGATGGATGTGCCACGGGCTTCCAGCGCCTTGTCGACATCGGCAAGCGTCGAGCCGATTTCACGGGCTCGCTCTTCCAGAGAGCTGCGGATCGCGGTGCTGCGCTCGTCGAGTGCGCGCTCGACCTGGGCCATGGAGGCAGCAATCTGCTCGCTGCCGCCGGCAAGCGTGTTGCGAATAGCTGCGCCGCGGGCTTCCAGCGATTGTTCCGCGGAAGACAGGGCCTGGGAGATCGTATTGACCTGATTGCTGACGAGCCCCTCGGCTTCGGCGACCTTGTTGACGATCGCATTACCGGCTTCCGAGAAGGTCTGGGCGACGGCCGCAGCCTGGCTTGCCAACCGGTTCTGCGTTTCCGAGACACGGTTGACGAGGTCGTTGGAGCGCTCGGTCATGGCGCGGGCGAAGGCATCACTGTGGTTGCCGAGGTTTTCGGCGAATTGCTGGCCGGTGTTGGCGAGCAGCTCGGCCGTGCGCGTCGCCTCCGTGTCCATGCCTTGCGCGGCGTCGGCGACGGCCGTGCGCAGCGTGGTGGCCAGATTGGCGGCCTTGCCTTCGATCGTGCGATTGACGGCTTCGAGGCCGACATTGAGGGCACGGTCCATGGTTGAGAGGCGCTCTTCGATGCGGGCGGATGCCTGGCTGCCGCTGTCGTCGATCTTCGCCGCGCCACTCGCCAGCGTATCGGAGAGGCGGTTGCCGGCAGCGTCGACCTGAGCGGCAACGCCTGTAACACCTTCATTGATGCGGTTTTCAAGAGCTGACAGGCTAGCCTCGACCCGCGAGCCGGTCTCGGCAAAGCGGTTCGTCATGCCGTCGATCGACTGGTTGAGGTTGGACGAGAAGGTTTCGGCCGAGCGCGCGATGTCGCCTGCGGCCTGCTGGATACGGCCGGCAATGTCGCCCGCGCCGCTATTCAGCCGCTCTTCCAACATCCTTGCGCTCGCGTCGATGGTCTGACGCAGAGAAGCCTCGCGATCTTCCAGCGACATTTCCAGCATGCTGGCGCTGGTAGCGATCGAGGTGCCGATAGCAGTCGTCTGCTCCATCAGCGTATTGTCGATCTGCGCATGGGCGTCACGCAGGGCGAGATTGATCGCATTGCTGCGATCTTCCAGCGTGGAGCGCATACGCTCGTAGGCCGAGGCCAGGTTCTGATCCATCTGCGACAGACCGGCACCGAGGGTGTTTTCGAGCTGACGGGTGGTGGTGCCGAGAACGGTCTCGACGCGATCGCTGTTGCTGCCAAGCATTTCGGAGAGGGCGCTCGTATGGGCAGCGAGCGAGCGGTCCAGGCGATCCTGGTTTTCGCTATAGGCGGCACGAATGGCATCCGCCTTGTCGCCAAAGGCGCCGGCGACGCGGGACTCTGCGCCGGAGACGCTGTCCAGGAGTGCGTTGGCGCGGTCTTCCAGGGCGCTTTCGAAACGGTTCTGGTTTTCGGCGAGCGAGATCGCGAAGGCCATGCTCTTGTCATCGAGCGTGTTGGTCAGTGCCTCATGACCGCTGGTGACGGTATGGGCAATGGCCTTGGCGCTGTTGGAAAGAGTGTCTTCGAGCTTCGCGTGGCCTTCCGAAAGGGCGATAGCCAGGGCCATCGTCCGGTCGTCGAGGCTGTTGACGATCCTGTCGTGAGTGCCGGCAACCGTTTCGGAAAGGGCGTCGAGACGGCTCGATACCGCATCCTCGAGGCGTGACTGGGTGTCGGAGAGCGAAATGGCAAGCGCCATCGCCTTGTCGTCCAGTGCGTCGGCCAGCGCGTTGTGGTTGCTGCTGAATGCGTTGGTGATCGCCTCGGCGCGGTTGGCAAGCGTTGCTTCAAGGCGCGACTGGCCGGAGGTCAGCGCATCGGAGAGTGCCCGTGTCTTGCCTTCGAGCGTATCGGCAACGCGTTCGGCGTGGCCTGAGACGGTGTCTTCGAGACGGGCCTGAGCCTCCGACAGCGCGATGGCGAGTGCCATCGTCTTGTCGTCCAGCGTGGCGCCGACGCTTTCCGCATGGCCGGAAACGGCGTTTTCAAGGCGGGCCTGGCTTTCGGAGAGGGCAACGGCCAATGCTATCGTCTTGTCATCCAAAGTGCTTGCAACGCTTTCCGCGTGTCCGGCTATGGTGCTTTCCAGGCGGGATTGGCTTTCACTCAGCGCGATGGCGAGCGCCATCGTTCTGTCGTCCAGCGCCTCGGTCAAAGCATTGTGGTTGCCTGCAAATGCCTTGATGATCGCCTCGGCGCGGTTGGCGAGGGTTTCTTCGAGACGAGATTGGCCGGAGGTCAGAGCGGCCGCGAGCGCACTGGTCTTGCCTTCGAACGTGTCGGCGACGCGATCGGCGTGACCGGCAACGGTTTCCTCCAGCCGGGCCTGGCTCTCGGAAAGCGCGATAGCGAGCGCCATCGTCCTGTCGTCGAGGGCATTGGTGACGCTTTCGGCGTGACCGGAGACCGTGCTTTCGAGACGAGCCTGACCCTCGGCGAGCGCACGCGCAAGGTCCTTGGTCTTCGCATCCAGGGTACCGGCAACGTGTTCCGCATGACCGGAAACGGTGTCTTCCAGGCGGGATTGGCCCTCGGAAAGCGCAATAGCAAGCGCCATCGTCTTGTCGTCGAGCGTGTCGGCCAGCTTGCTATGGGTGTCGGCCATGGCACTGTTGATGGCATCGGCGCGGCTCGCCAGCGTGTTTTCGAGGCGCAACTGGCTTTCGGCCAGCGAAATGGCCAGCATCGAGGTGCGTTCGTCGAGCGCGGCGGTCAGATGCTCGTGGGAACCGCTGACGGCATTGGTGATCGCTTCCGAACGTTCGGCAAGCGTCTGTTCGAAACGAGACTGGTTGTCTGCCAGGGCGCCGAAAAGCGCGTTGCTGCGAGCGGCCATCACGGCGTCGACGCGCTCATGGGCGGAACTCAAAGCCTGCGTGATCTCGCTGGTGCGGGCAGAGAGGGTATTGTTGATGTCATTGGCGCGACCGGTGAAGGCCGAGGTCAGTTCTTCCGTGCCACTTTGTAGAGCGGCGGAGACGTCGCGCGTAACACCCTGCACGGCGGAGGTGAAGGCGCCGGCATGCGACGCGAGCGTGGTGTTGAGTTCGCTCGTGCCCGAGGTGAGGGCCGAGGAAATGCCCGTCGTGGCGTTCTGCAACGCCGACGTGATCTCGTTCGCCTTGGAACCGATGGCGCTTTCGAGCACTTCCTGTCCGGTTGCCAGCGTCGTTGCCAGTGCGAGGGACTGATCGGTGAGATGCGAACCCAGGCGCTCGATGCTGGAGGTCAGGATGCCTTCCAGCGCATCGGAATTGCTGCCGAGCGACTGATTGATGCGGGCGAGGCTTTCCGTGAGCTTGGTGTCCAGGGTGCCGGCGCGCTTGTCGAAGGCCGAGGTGAATTCCGATACACGCTCGTCGAACGCCGTCGAAAGCTGCGCGATGGTCGACTGGAAGCGCTCGTCGAAGAAGCCGGAGCGCAGATCGATGTCCATGATGGCATCATCTGCGGTCGACTGCAGGCTTTGACGGAAGCTCGCGCCCTTTTCGTCGAGGGCCGTGTTGAGGCGGGACAGAACAGTGTCGAGCGTGTCGGTAATGGAGCGCTCGCCCCCGGTGAGGCTCTCGCTGATTTCCCGGGTGCGGGCAACCAGCGTCTCGTTGAGCTGGCGCGCACGTTCGTTCAGTGCAGAGTTCAGCTTTTCGGTGTTGGCATCGAGCGTCGACGCGCGCGTTTCGAACTGGCCGAGCAGCGCGTTGCCGCGTTCGGCAAGGGTCGAGGACAGAGATTCCAGGCGGGTGTCGAATTCGTGGCTGAGAGCGAGGCCCGAAGCGTTGAGGTTCTGAAGCAGGCTGTCTGTCTTGGCGGAAAGCAGGGTACCGAGGGCCTGGACGGCGGAATCCGACTTCTCCATCAGCGCGGCGGCGCGCGTATCGATCATCGATGCGAAGGCTTCGCCCGAAGTCGAGAGACGCACGGCGATTTCCTCGGTCGCCAGCGACAGGTCTTCCTTGATCTGATCGTGCACGCCAGAGATTGACGAGCGGATCCGCTCGGCGTGATTGACGATGGCGTCACGCTCGGTACCCAGCTCGTGGACCAGGCTGCGCACGCGCAATTCGTTGTCGGCGTAGCTGCGCTCCAGCGCATTGACCTCGGTATGGACGAGGGTTTCGAGCTCCGTGGCGCGCGCAATGGTGCGTTCGATGCCTTCGTTCATGGCCGAGACTTCGCGGCGCACGGCCTGACCGACCGTCATGATACGCTCGGATGCAACGGTTTCCGGCTCGACGAGACGCAGAGCGACTTCCGCCATGGAGCGGGCGGCATTGCGCATGTCGTGCGCACGCGAAATCATCATGCCGAAAGCATAGAAGAGCAGCACCGGAACGATGATGCCGACTATGCAGGCGATGACGCCTGGAAGGGCTGCGAGATCCGCGATCGAATGGATGTTTCGGATCTGCGTGCCATAGAGCATGAAGGCGAGGCCGGCGCCGCCGATGATCCAGAACAGCGAGAAGATCGTGGCGTTTCGCACCGCGTGGCTCTGCGAGGCTCCGTCGAGCGCTCTCAATATGCTAGCGGAACTCGCCCGGCTGCCGTCATTGGCGGCTGCAAGGTTCGGGTTCTTCGGCGCCTCGGCGGGGCGGGGCGGGGTAGAAGGGGCGGCGGTGCTGCGTGCGCCGCCATTCTTGCGGGCGGCATCATCCCTGGTCTGCTTTATCGGCTGTTTCGGCGGCTCAGACACATTTCGCTCCGGGACATCGGGCGTAGTGCCGCTGCGGGACTCCAAGCTCTCGTCACTGAAATCGATCTGCAGCGCTTCGTCCAATGCCTGAAAGGCCTTGTCCTCGACCGACTCGATGTACTTTTTGTTCGCCATGCGGTTACGCCTCGTTACAACTCACTCGGGCTTGCCGTGTCTTTTCCGGTAATTCCGCCGCGTCCGGAAAAGACGAACCCTGCCTCCCGCGGGTCTTCCGCCTTCGATCAACATCGAATTTGGATTTCCCATTACATTCAGAGTGGATAACTGGTTTTTCAAACGGGTGTTATGAAAACATTACCATCATCCACTTCCGGGGCAAAGGCATGTGCCATCTACCCAATTTACTAGTATCGTAGTGACACATTCCCCCAGTCATGACAATTAATTCCACCTTAAAGCCAGTGGATCGTTAAGGTGACATTAACCTTGTTTATCTGTTCAATGCCATGAAAACCCAAGATTTTGAGCATGTTTAACGCACGTTAACCATGTCTGGAGTTTTCGGCCCTCAATGTGCCAAAATTTAACTGGATGGCCATGCCCGAGCCGCAACTATGCGGCAGGTCCCTAAAACAGTCATAGATAAATGACGGGAGCATTGGCACATGGCAGCTTTGAACATCGCATTTGAATCTCCTGATAATTCGCGGGGCGCGGCTCCGTCGCGGGAGCGGGCGATCGATCTCGTCCATCTCGGCAAGCAGACGATGGGCGACAAGGCACTTGAGGTCGAGGTGCTGCAGATGTTTGCAAGGCAGGCCCGTTCCTGTCTGCAGGAGATCGGCAGCGGCGATCCCAAGCGAGTGGAGGCCGCATCGCACAAGCTGAAGGGCGCTGCCAGCGCCGTCGGTGCCTTCCGCGTGGCGGATGCGGCTGGAGCGCTCGAAAGCAATGTCGGCGACGCCGCTCACATGGCAGCGGTCACAACCAGCGTCATCGAGGCCGAAAACTTCATTTTGAAGCTTTCGCGCTGAGCCGATCCGCTTGCCGATCAATGATGTGCACCCTTGCGCCGCCGGACGGGACAAACCGTTTCGGCGGCGCAAATGTTGACTGCCCCATCGATTTGTTGGAAGTAAAATTCCGATCACCCTTCATTCACGAAATATCGGAATTCACCCACATGACCAAATTGACCATCGTCGCCTTCGACGGGACGCGCTTTGACCTCAATGTCGACGAGGGCTCCACCGTGATGGAAAATGCCGTACGCAACTCCGTTCCAGGCATCGAAGCGGAATGCGGCGGTGCGTGCGCTTGTGCCACCTGTCATGTCTATGTCGATGAGGAATGGACCGAGAAGGTCGGCGGCCCGGAAGCCATGGAAGAAGACATGCTCGACTTCGCCTTCGACGTTCGTCCAAACTCGCGGCTCTCCTGTCAGATCAAGATGAAGAGTGCGCTGGACGGCCTTGTCGTCCACGTGCCGGAGCGGCAGGCCTAACACCTGACCTCTGGCACGTCCCGCTCGATCGGTTGCGATAATCCTGCTGAGGGTCGAATGCCCAAAAAAGATGCCCCGCTCAGCTGGTGCAGCGAGCGAGGCGAGGCGGGCGCATCACCGCAGGCAAGGGAGGAAACACCTGCGGCTTCAGGACGCGCCAGGAGAACACTTAGCGCATGCTTTAAGAAACAAACCCGACTGCGCCGAAGAGCGAAGAAACCCGCCAACGCAGGTACTCAAAATCGATCCTTTTGCGACATCCGCCCGGTCTTCTTCGAATCAACCAGTGCGTTTGTCTCTGTAATTGATAGGAAAAACCTATTTCAGATTCTCGTAAAGTTCAAAGAGCGACGAGATCACACGATTCACAGGATATAGTGACTGATTTCCCACAGTTGGCGCTTCTGATCGCCTTTTGCACCGAAGGTAGTTTTTGAAAGGCTACTGCCGGGCACCTTGGCGGCTGCGATAGTGGAGCAGCCTCTGCATCCGGCTCGTAAAATTGATCGCTTCGATGCGGTCGAAGCGCGCCTGATCGGCATCGTGCCGGTCGGTTTCCCGCGACGTCACCTCATTCGCCTTTTCCTGAAGCGCATCACAATTGCCGGCTGACGGCAGAGATAGGATCTGCCTTTCCATCTGCCGCGCATGTTGACGGGCGATTTCGACATGCCGGTCCTCATGGCGCCGGATATCGGCGGCCAATGTATCCCAGATCATGGAAAGCTGCTTGGAGGCATGCCGCCGGTCACGCCAGCGCGGCAGAATGATTTCCGTATCGACCGTAACCTTGACGCCGGAAATATAGCAGCGGCCGTTTGCTTCGCTGTAGGTCGCATTGCCGCCGAAGCGGATTCTCGTCGCACCGGGATGGTGACTGCTGGAGCCGATCGCCAGCGGTCCGCGTTGGTTCAGAGCGGCATCGAGCTCGTCGGCGGTGCTGCCCATGATGTCGAAATAGGAAATGGATTTGCGGGCGATGACTTCCGCGCCGGCTACATTGGGTATGCAGAACGCGAGCAGCAAAGCACACGAAAGACTGAACTTATGGGATGCAAGCGGCATTCGTGTCGCTACCATGTTGAACTTCGGCGAACCTTGCGGCATAGCCACTGTGAGCGCAATATCAAGCGCGAGGTTTTTTCCTTTTCAATGGGATGGACGGTTCGTGACGGAGCTTCGCAGCCAAACCTGGCATGTCGCGCATGGCCGCAGTATCGATGTCGGCGGACAAAGCGTCATCATGGCTATCGTCAATGTGACGCCGGATTCCTTTTCCGACGGCGGGCATTATGAGGCCGTCGATGCGGCCGTTGCCCATGCGCTGGCCTGTGTCGAGGACGGGGCCGGCATCATCGATATCGGCGGCGAATCGACCAAACCGGGTGCCGCCGCCGTCAATGCCAGCGAGGAGCAGGGGCGGGTACTGCCCGTCATCGAAGCCTTGCGCGGCAGGACCGATGCGCTGATTTCCGTCGATACGTATCGCGCCGATACGGCGCGATTGGCGATCGGCGCCGGCGCGCATATCGTCAACGATGTGTTCGGTCTGCAGCGCGAGCCAGATATTGCTACCGTGGCGGCGCAAACGGGTGCTGGTCTCTGCATTATGCATACGGGGCGTGAGCGGCAGAAGCTGCCTGATGTGATCGATGACCAGCTTTTCTTTCTCAATCGCTCGCTGGAGATTGCCGCTGCGGCCGGCGTCGACAGGCAGACGATCGTGCTCGATCCGGGCTTTGGCTTCGCCAAGGAGGATGCCGAGGAAAATCTCGAGCTGATGACGCGTTTCAATGCTCTGCTGCGCTTCGAGCTGCCCCTGTTGGTCGGCACCTCGCGCAAGCGGTTCGTCGGCACTATAACGGGTCGCGACGCAGCCGATCGGGACGTCGGCACTGCCGCAACCAGCGCGATCCTGCGGTTGCAGGGGGCTGCGATATTCCGCGTGCACAATGTCGCAATCAACAGGGACGCGCTGGCGGTTGCGGATGCTATTCTCAGGACGCGCGCGAGACTTAAAGCATAATGCTCGAATGCAGGGAGCGGTTTTCGGACCCGATCGCGCCTGTTCGAAACGGAGAGACGCCATGAGCGCTGTGACATACACCATTACTTTGCAGAATTGCGCCTTCTTTGCCCGGCACGGCGTCCATGATGAGGAGGAATTCCTTGGCCAGCGCTTCTTCGTCGATGCCGAACTCGATGTCGAAGCCGGCGATGCGCTGGAGCGTGATTCGATCGATGACACTGTCAATTACGGCATCGCATTCAGCGTCATCGAGGAAATCGTGACCGGGCGCCGACGCTATCTGATCGAGGCGCTGGCGCTCGATGTGGCGAAGGAACTATGCCGTCGTTTTCCGGGTATCCGCCGCGCCAAAATCACGGTACGCAAGCCCAATGCCCCGGTTCCGGGCGTTCTCGATTATGTGCAGGTGAGCATTGAGCATTTTGCCTGAAGGTGTAGCCGTGCGGACGACGCTCGGTTTGGGTGGCAATCTGGACAACCCGGTCCGCGCCATGGCGCTCGCCTTGCGCATCCTGGATGCGCGTGCCGATTGTCAGGTGATTTCGGTGTCGCGGCTTTATCGTACGCCGCCCTGGGGCAAGACGGACCAATCCTTCTTCTACAATTCCTGTGCTGCGGTCGATACGACCCTCACGCCGGAAGCCTTGCTGGACGTGTGCCTCGACATAGAGCGGCAGATGAAGCGGGTGCGGATCGAGCGCTGGGGGCCGCGAACGATCGATATCGATGTGCTGACCTATGGAGATCTGGAACAGGTCGAGCCGCTGCTCACCATTCCGCATCCGCGAATGGTCGAGCGCGGTTTCGTGCTGATGCCGCTTGCCGATTTCGCCGCGGATCTTGTGGTCAATGGGAGGGCAATCGCCGATTGGCTGCGGGATGTTGATGTCGAAGGTATCGAGGTCGCGGACGAAAACCGTGACTGGTGGCGAACGGCCTGAGCTGGACCATATGACTATAAAGAGAAAGGCCGGCAAAATTGCCGGCCTTTCTCTTTGTGAGTTGTTGTCGGACGCTTACTGGATCGATCCAACCGCGATCTGGTCGACGTCGGCGCGCTTCAGCGTGACGCCGATGACTGGCACCATCTGTTCGCCGACCTTCACCGAAATGGTGACGTTCATCGACTTGCTGTCCGGAACGCGGGCGATCATGGCACCGTTCAGCTTCTGACGGTTCAGTCCGAGAACGACGGTATTGTCGTTGACTGTGCCGGAGGTGACATCGAGGCCCTTGCCGGCCGCACCATCCAGGAATTTTCCGCTATAGGAGCCGCCGCTCTGCGTGATCTCGGCCGACATCGGCTGCTGGAAGACGCCGACGCGGCAGGTGCCGTCGAGCTTGACGCCGGCGCTGCTGCCATCGGATGGCTTGCCCGTGAGATTGCAGGTGAACTTCGTGCCTTTGTACTTGCCGGCAACGATCTCGCCGGGGCCGCTCCATGTGCCCGAGATCGACTGGAAGAACGCCTTGTCGCGGGGAGCCGCTTCGGCTGATTGCGTCCAGACGCCGGTGGAGATGGCTGCGGCGGCAAGGCTGCTTACAAGAAGAAATCGACGCGAAAACATGGACATTCCCTAGCGAGGCGAAACCGTGAAACTGGTTGTCACTTTTGCCCGAGAATGGTTAATGCTTGGTTTCCGAAGGTGCTGAAGTCCCTAATTTGCAGGTCATCACGCCGGGTTGCGGCCGGTGACATTCGGCGTGAGGTCGCCGGCGAAATCGGTAATGCCCGGACGTTTGAGCGCCTTGAAGGGAAGCGGTCGGCAAAGGTCCATGGCGGCGATGCCGATTCTCGCGGTCATCATGCCATTGACGACGCCCTCGCCGAGGCGTGCGGAGAGTTTCGACGCCAAGCCATGACCGATCAGTTGCTGGACAATGCTGTCGCCGACAGCGATGGAGCCGGTGACGGCGAGGTGGGCAATCACATCGCGCATCAGCCTGACCATGCCGAGCGTTCCGGGTCTGCCGCCGTAGAGTTCGGCCATGGCGCGGACCAGTTTGGCCGCTTCATAGAGAACGTAGAGAATATCGACGAGGGCACGCGGGCTGACGGCTGTTACCACCGACACGCGTTTCGACGCGCCGAGAATCAGCGCCCGGGCGCGGCGGTCGAGTGGGCCGAGCAGCTCGCGTTCGGCAAGATCAATGAGCTGAGGCGCATCGATGATGTCGTCTTCTGCCGCCTTCAGGGTCGCGCGGCCTCTCGCCGTGTCTGGATTGGCTTCGAGTAGAGTGCAGAGTCGCTTGACCAATGCTTTGGCGCGCGCCGGTCGGGTTTCGACGATGGCAGCTTCCGCCTCCGCCTTGATGGTCTGCACGGCGGCGAGCCGCATCACTCCGATAGTTTCGCGGATGACGATGGCGAACACGGCCAGAATGCCGATGGCGACGACCGCAAGGGCGGTATAGCCGAGCCAGTCGGCCCGGCTGAACAGGTCGCGGATGAGCTGATCCGTCCAGAGCCCGAAGGCGAGTGACACCAGAATGCCGAGCGCACCGAGTGCCACCTTGCCGAAGGAGAATCCCTTGCGGCGGGGCTTGGCGATGGCAGTCGCATCCGAATCGGCGCCGAGGGCCGGATTGATGAACGGATCTTCCGCGTCGGGCGTCAGCACGATGTCGGTATCGAAGCTTTGCGGCTTGCGAACCGCTGGTGGTGTCGCTTCTGTTCTGGAGGTTTCAGGTTCCACCGTGAAAGCGCCGGGACGACGATTGCCGTTCGGCTCGTTTTCGGTCGATTTCGTCATGCGAGACGGTCTCCGAACAGGAACTGCATGGCGCGGTCGAGGCGGATATGCGGCACCGAAAGCTTGATGCCTTCACCGGTTTCATCGAGCTCCGGCGGGCGAAACCGGACAACGTTCACCTCGGGCAGATGGACCTTCGCCCCATCCGATTCAAGGGCTTGGAACAGCCAGCGCGGATTTTCCGGCAGATCGCCAGGGAAGATCGCCGTCTTGCGATTGCCGTCGAAAGCCTCGCCAGCGATAGTTTCCTTGTCCATCGGCGTGCCGACGATGACGGGAAGCGTCTGGCCGTCGCGGGTCACGGTTGCCTCGCGGGTTGCGCGCACCGAGGCTATGGCCATGACCTCTATGCCGGCACCCGCCATGCCGATGCGGTCGATCGCCCGCTCGACGAGCCGGCGGGTGAGAGCCTCCAGACGGTCGTGGCTTTCATGATGGAGGTGGTCGGCTTTGGTCGCGGCCACTAGCACACGGTCAATCCGACGGCCGAGCAGCGAGGAAATGAGCGAATTCGTGCCGGGTCGGAAGCAGGCCAGTACGTCCGTCAGCGCCCGTTCCAGATCCTGCACGGCTTCCGGGCCGCGATTGATGGCCTGCAGGGCATCGACAAGGACGATCTGCCGGTCGAGGCGTGCGAAATGTTCGCGAAAGAAGGGTTTGACGACAACGGACTTATAAGCCTCGTAGCGGCGTTCCATCATCGCCCAGAGTGAGCCCTTCGGCGCGCTACCTTCGGGGGGCAGTTTCAGCGGCGCGAAGGTGAGGGCCGGCGAGCCGTCAAGATCGCCAGGCAGCAGGAAACGGCCGGGCGGCAATGTCGAGAGTGAGCGCTCATCGGATTTGCAGGCTTTGAGATAGTCCGCAAAGGCGGTGGCGAGGTCGCGTGCTTTCATTTCATCCGCCGATGCTGCGATGTCTGCCGCCTCCGTCAGGGCAAGCCAATGACGTGAAAGCTCGGCGCGAATGCCGGTGTTTGCCAGAGCCAGCGTTTCCTCGCTGAAGGTACGGAAATCCTTGGCGAGCAGCGGCAGGTCGAGCAACCATTCGCCGGGATAGTCGACGATATCGATGGAGAGGCGACCGGGGGAGAACAGGCGGTTCCAGCCGCTGGCGCTTTGATAATCCAGCGTGATACGCAGCTCGGAGATGGCACGCGTCGAATCCGGCCAGATGCGGTCTTTGACCAGGGCACGGATGTGGTCCTCGTATTGAAAGCGCGGCACGGCATCGTCCGGCTGCGGCTCGAGGCGGACGGCGGAGACGCGACCGGATTGCACCGGCTCGAACAGCGGCAGACGTCCGCCATTCAGGAGATTATGCACCAATGAGGAGATGAAAACGGTCTTGCCCGAACGGGAGAGGCCTGTAACACCCAGACGGATCGTCGGATTGACGAGGCCGGCGGCGCGATCGGCCAGATTGTCAAAGGCAATGAGGGCGTCGTCGGTAAAAGAGGTCAGGCTTGGGGGCAAGGCGGGATCCCTGGATGACAGCGTGGCCGTGAATATAGGGATCGAAACTCGCGCCGAAAAGGTGAGCAGATATGGCCCTGCAATCACTCGCGAGCGGGATTGCGGCTCATATTGGTAAGTCCCTACTCGGTGACAAAATCCGTCAGAGTCCAGCCTGACGATGTCGCATCGATTACAGCAAGGCCGGCTGTCGGAAAACCACGTGGGAGGGCATCGGCGAAGGCCTCATGTCCGATCAGCGCGGCGAGCGTCAGCTCGATGATCGGATTGTGCGCGACCAGCATGACGGATTCCTGGTCGGTCTGCGCCGAAATGAGCGACAGATAAATATCCGGCGTGCCGTTATAGAGCGCATCGACAAAGCGGAATTCCGTTGAGGGCGTGACGGCGCGGCGCATGGCTGCGGCCGTCTGGCGACAGCGCAGGGCGGTGGAGGAAATGACGAGGTCCGGCTTATAGCCTTTGCCGACCGCTTTCTCCGCGACGATCTCGGCCGCCGCATAGCCATTGTCGCTCAAGGGGCGATCGAAATCCTTCTGTCCGGGCGTAGCCTGCCGGGCCTCGGCATGGCGTAGAAGATAGATCCTGGACGGCGGCGGCGAAATTCTGGTCATGGCGAAATTCCGGGGCTCGATTTCCCCAATGAGGTAGCGTCTGTTCGCATGCGCCGTCAACTGCGAGGCGATCCGCGAGAGGGCGAAATGCCTCGTCTTCACGGGAAGGTTACGAGCGCGGAGAATCGGGGCTGGCGAGAAGAAGTGATGAAAAAATAGACCCTTAGCCGAATTTTATGACAAATTTAAAAATCAGTTGACAGCATCTATTTGGCTTGAATCGGTACTATTGGTTGGGATATACACCCCAGCCATATGAGATGTTCTTCAGGAGAATCGCGTTGAGTGAGAAGATCGATCTTAGCAACTATGTGCCCTCGGAAGACGAGGAGTTCATGAATCTGAACCAGCGAGCTTATTTTCGAGCGAAGCTGATAGCATGGAAAAACGACATCCTCAGAGAAGCGCGCGAAACCCTGGATCATCTTGCAGAAGAAAGCGCAAATCATCCCGATCTTGCTGATCGGGCTTCCTCGGAAACCGACAGGGCCATCGAACTTCGGGCTCGCGACCGCCAGCGCAAACTCATTTCCAAGATCGATGCCGCCTTGCAGCGTATCGAAGATGGTACTTACGGCTATTGCGAAGAAACCGGCGAGCCGATCGGCTTGAAGCGTCTGGACGCTCGTCCCATTGCCACCTTGTCGATCGAAGCACAGGAACGCCACGAGCGCCGCGAAAAGGTTTATCGCGACGAGTGAATGACGCTTCGGTTTCGACCGGGCTTATGGAACAAAGGCACGACGGGGATATCCGTCGTGCCTTTTTCCATCCCGGCGGTTGAGAGGACGCGGCCTATTTGTCGCGGCTGACGCTCATTTCCCCGAAGATGCGAGCGACTTCTTTCTGAAGGGCGCTGTCGGCTCCGGTCAGCGGTGCAAGTTCGGGTTCGACGCGTTTTGCGGGGCTTGAGACGGGGGATGGCGCGGCATTTGGCTGCTGCTGCACCTGCCGTGGTGCCGGCGCGTTCGGAATGATCCGTTCGGCGGTCAAGTTCTTCGACATTTCCGCTTCGAGGATGCGCTGGAAATCGTTGCCGGGCTCGGCAGCAGGCGTCGGCGCCGATGCGACGGTGGGTTCGACTGCCGCCTGGCGCGCGGGAGCAGGCTGCTGCTGCGGCAGGACAACGTGGCGAGCGGCATCCAGTATGTCGGCTGCCTCAGCCTCGCTGATTGCCGGAGCGGGTTGTTGGGCGGGTTGCGGCGGCTTGACAGGGGCGGCTTGTGGGTGCTCGGCAACCTGCGGCACTGAAGCGGGTTCCGTTGCAGGCGCAAGGCGGGGTTCGTTGCGCAAATAGGCTTCGATCTTGTCTTCGGCGGATTGCTGGCGCTGCGGAAGCGCTGCGGGAGGAGCTTCCACCGCAGTCGCCTTCTGCAGCTGCGACTGCCTCTCTTCAAATGCCATGGGAATCTCGACCGGCGTCGCGGCGGTTCCAGCCCGGGTGGCATCGGAAATGCCCGATTCGATGACGATGTCCGTTGGGCCGCCGATCATGATCAGATGTTCGATCCCATCGCGTCGCACGAGCACGAGACGGCGGCGGGCATCGACGGCGGCGGCATCCAGCACCTGCAGGCGAGGCTGACGGTTCTTGCCGCCGCGCACGAAGGGAGAAGGCGCTCGGTTGCGCATGATCCACAGAATGCCAATGAGTACGAGCAGGGCAATGCCAACTCCACCGGCTGCGAGAAAGAAGCGGCTGCCATAGGCTCCGGCGATATCGTCCAACATATCGAGATACTCCGTAATTGTCCCCGATGTCGCGGTTTACAGCGCAGCGCGCCAGATGTGACGCGCAAAGGTCGCTGTAGTACTTTAAATCCACTGCATAATTTTACCCTTAAATCGAATCCTATTTAAGGAATTATGCAGTAGGCGCAACTGTTGCGGGTAATGCTTTGACCGTGACCCTTCTATATCGCGATCATATGAACAGGATTGCGCCGGAGACAAGATGCGATTGCAGGCTGTTGTATTCTATTGCTTGTGAATTCAAGTCTTTCTGGTCCGGCAAAGCTTTTTGCGGATGACGCAAATTGATAAAGAAGATTCGAAAGGTCCGGCTCCGGCGACCCCAAGGTGTATGACATGTCGCGAGGAGAACGGCCGGTACGAGGGGTTTATGACGAAGCAGCGTCCGTCCGACGAGTATAGCGTGCCGCTGGTGGATCGCGGAGTTCGTTCTGGAACCGTGCTGCGCATCATCCTGCTCGCGCTCGTTCTCGTGGCCGCCGCGGCGGCCTTTGTCGTCTTCAAGAACCAGCTCGACAATGAAGCGGTTCTCGGCGGTCTCGGCATTCTTGCCATGGTCGGCATCTTCTTCCTGGTCTCCTCGATCATCGGTTTCGTCGAGGTCATGCCGCAGCCGCAGTCCGACAGTTTGGCGCGGTCCTTCCTCAATAGCCATCCCGACGGGACACTGATCACCGACGAGAAGGGCCGCATCGTCTACGCGAATGCCGCCTACGGCCGCCTGACCGGTGCGACGAAGGCGACGGAAGTGCAGTCGCTGGAAATGCTGCTGTCGCGAAATCGCGAATCCAACGAGGCTCTCTATCGTCTTGCTAATGGCCTGCGCGATGGCAATGAGGGATCGGAAGAGTTTCGCCTGCTGAAGCCGCTCGGCCCGGTTGACGGAAGCGGCAATAGTGCACATTGGTACCGGCTGAAAGCGCGGGTGCTGCCGCCGGAGCAGGGCAGCAGCAAGGTACTGCATATCTGGCAGGTCACCGACATCACCTCCGAGCGTGACGACCAGGAACGTTTCTTCAAGGAATTGCAGAACGCGATCGACTATCTCGATCACGCGCCGGCCGGCTTTTTCTCCGCCGGACGCAAGGGTGAAATCTTCTATCTCAATGCAACGCTCGCCGAATGGCTGGGCTTCGATCTGACCAAGTTCGTACCGGGCTCGATGACCATAGGCGATCTCGTCGCCGGCGAGGGGCTGGCGCTGATCCAATCGGTGCAGGCGGAACCGGGTCTCAAGAAGACGGTGACGCTCGATCTCGATCTGCGCCGGTCTAATGGCCAGAGCCTGCCCGTACAGATCGTCCACAGTGTCACGTCGATGCGCGACGGCGCGCCCGGTGAGAGCCGCACCATCGTCCTGACTCGCCAGAACGGTGGGGATACCGAGCAATCGGCCTCCGCCGCCGCGATGCGCTTCAGCCGCTTCTTCAACAATACGCCGATGGCGATCGCGTCCGTCGATGGCAACGGCCGCATTCTGCGAACGAATGCGCCTTTCCTGAAGCTCTTCTCGGATCTGGTCTCGCGCGATGATATCGAGCGCGGTGCCGCCCTTGAGAGCGTCGTCAACGAAAGTGATCGGCCGCAGCTGCAGCAGGCGCTGGCGGCCGCCAAAGACCGGCAGGGCGATATTCCGCCGATCGACTCCCGCAATCCGAAAGACGAGACGCGGCATTTCCGCTTCTACGTGAATGCCGTCATCGACCAGACCGACGAGGCGCCCGAAGAGGCTGCCATCGTCTATGCGGTCGAGGTGACCGAGCAGAAGGCGCTCGAAACACAGATGGCGCAGACGCAAAAGCTCAATGCCGTCGGCACGCTTGCAGGCGGCATCGCGCATGACTTCAACAACGTTCTAACGGCGATCCTGCTTTCATCAGACCATCTGCTGCTTCAGGCGCGACCCTCCGATGCCAGCTTTGCGGATCTGATGGAAATCAAGCGCAATGCCAATCGCGCGGCCGTGCTGGTTCGGCAGCTGCTCGCCTTCTCGCGCAAGCAGACGATGCGGCCAACGGTTCTCAATCTGACCGATGTGATCGGCGATCTCCGCATGCTGGTGGACCGGCTGCTGTCGGGTACGCATGTCAAGCTCGACGTGGATTACGGCCGCGATCTCTGGCCCGTCAAAACCGACCTGTCGCAGTTCGAGCAGGTGCTGATCAACCTCTGCGTCAATGCCCGCGATGCCATGCCGGGCGGCGGCACGCTGACGCTGCGCACCCGTAATCTGCTTGCGGCCGATGTCAGCGCCTTCAACTATCCCTATCTTCCGCATGAGGACATGGTGCTCGTCGAGGTCAGCGATACCGGCACCGGCATCGCGCCCGAAATCATGGACAAGATCTTCGAGCCCTTCTTCACGACCAAGGAAGTCGGGAAGGGCACCGGCCTCGGCCTTGCGATGGTCTATGGCATCATCAAGCAGTCCGGCGGCTATATCCAGCCGGAATCGGAAGTGGGCAAGGGAACGACCTTCCGCATCTTCCTGCCGCGGCACATCGTCGAAATGCCCGCGGTGACCGAGACGAAAGTGTCGGAAAGCCGCGATGTCGCGGCCATGGACCAGAGTGTCGGTATAGCCACCTCTGCAGAAGAGCCGGCCGATCTCACCGGCAAGTCCGCAGTCGTTCTGCTTGTCGAGGACGAGGAGGCGGTGCGTCGCGGCGGCAAGCGTATGCTCGAGACGCGCGGCTATACCGTCCACGAGGCCGGGTCCGGCGTCGAGGCGCTGGATATCATGGACGAGCTCGACGGTCAGGTCGATGTCGTTGTCTCCGATGTCGTCATGCCCGAGATGGACGGGCCGTCGCTCCTGCGCGAACTGCGCAAGAAGTATCCGGACCTGAAATTCATCTTCGTTTCGGGCTACGCCGAGGATGCCTTTGCCCGCAATCTGCCAGCGGATGCGCAATTCGGCTTCCTGCCGAAGCCGTTCTCGCTGAAGCAGCTTGCCGTCGTCGTGCGCGAGACGCTGGACAAGAACTAACTGAGGGGCGTTCGCGCCTCTCTATGTTGCCGATTGCGGTGCAACGGTGTAATCAACCGCCCATGATCGACCTTGCCAAGCCCATTTGCCAAATGTGGTGGCGCTCCTTCTAGGAGCGGCAGTCGTCATGTCTTGAAATCGACCCTGCCGCCGTGATCCGGCAGGCATGGTCCATTCCGTTTTTCCTTCCCGATTGCGGCGGCTCCTTTTGCGGAGCAACGAAATGCAATCTCTTATCAATACCCGTCCCGTCATTCTGACAGGCGACCGAACAACAGGTCCACTCCATCTCGGCCATTATGTCGGGTCGCTGAACAGCCGCGTTGCGCTTCAGCAAAGCCACGAGCAATTCCTGCTGCTGGCGGATACGCAGGCGTTGACAGACAATGCCCATGATCCCGAAAAGGTCCGGCGCAACGTTCTCGAGGTCGCAACCGATTATCTTGCCGTCGGCATCGATCCGGCGCTGACGACGATCTGCGTGCAATCCGCCTTGCCGGCGCTGGCGGAGCTGACACTGCTCTATCTGAATTTCGTCACGGTCAGCCGCCTGGAGAGAAATCCGACGATCAAGACGGAGATCCAGCTGCGCGGTTTCGAACGCGATGTCCCGGCCGGCTTTCTCTGCTATCCGGTCGCCCAAGCCGCCGATATCACGGCCTTCAAGTCGACGGTCGTTCCCGTCGGCGAAGATCAGGCGCCATTGATCGAGCAGACAAACGAGATCGTTCGCCGTCTCAATCGGCAGATCGGGCGAGACATTCTCGTCGAGGCTGCAGCCATGGTGCCAAAAGTCGGGCGCCTTCCGGGTGTCGACGGCAGGGCGAAGATGAGCAAATCGCAGGGCAATGCGATCCCGCTCTCGGCATCGCCGGATGAAATAAGCGATGCGGTGCGACGCATGTACACCGATCCGGATCACCTGCGTGTCAGCGATCCCGGCAAGATCGAAGGAAATGTCGTCTTCACCTATCTCGATGCCTTCTGCGAGGATCGGCAACTGGTCGAAGAGCTGAAGGTGCATTATCGCCGCGGCGGGCTTGGCGACATCACCTTGAAGAGACATCTTGAGGGTGTCCTGCAAGCGCTGCTCGCGCCGATCCGCGAACGGCGCGCGCGTTTCGCCGCCGAGCCGGGCTATGTCCTTGATATAGTGCGCGAGGGAACGCGAAAGGCGAGGGAGAGGACGGAGGCGACGCTTGCCGAATTGCGCGACGCCTTGGGCCTGTTCACGCTTACCTGAAACAAAGGGCCGGGCGATCTTCTGACGCGCCCGGCCGCTCTCGTAGCTGCTGTCTGATTATTCTGCGAGCGCGACGGCGATCTCGGCGGCCAGGCGCGCATTGTTTTCGACAAGCGCGATGTTGGTCTTGAGGCTGCGGCCTTCGGTAATGTCGAAGATCGTGCTCAGCAGATAGGGCGTAACCGCCTTGCCGCTGATCTCATCCCGTTCCGCGCTGTCGAGGGCGCGCTCGATGTAGATTTCCATCTCCTCACGCGGGATCTCGTCGGCTTCCGGAACCGGATTGGCGATCAGCATGCCGCCATCGATACCGAGCTGTTCGCGTGTCGTCTGGAAGTTGGCGATCGCAGCAGGGCTATTCAGCGTCAGCGGGCTCGTCAGGCCAGACGAGCGCGACCAGAAGGCCGGAAATTCCGTGCTGTCGTAGGTGACGACCGGAACACCGCGGGTTTCCAGCACTTCGAGCGTTTTCGGAATATCGAGGATCGCCTTGGCGCCGGCGCAAACGACGATGACGCCGGTGCGGGAAAGCTCTTCAAGATCGGCCGAAATATCGAAGCTCTCTTCCGCACCGCGATGCACGCCGCCGATACCGCCGGTGGCGAAAACCTTGATGCCGGCGCGGGCGGCGGCGATCATCGTGGCGGCAACAGTGGTCGCGCCGGTGCGGCGCTCAGCGATCGCAAAGGCGATGTCGGCGCGCGAAACCTTCATCGCACCTTCCGTCTTCGCCAATGCTTCCAGCTCTTCCGGCTCAAGACCGATATGCAGCGTACCGTGAATGACGGCGATAGTCGCCGGAACAGCGCCTTCCTGCCGGATGATCGCCTCAACGCTGCGGGCCATCTCGATATTGCCCGGATAGGGCATGCCGTGGGTGATGATCGTCGATTCCAGGGCGACGATCGGTGCACCGCGCAGCTTGGCGGCAGCGACTTCCTTCGAATAGGAGATCGGAAGCAGGGGCGAGATAGGCTGGGTCATTGTCGTTTCCAATTCACTGAAACAGTATACGCGTCTTGAGCAGGCTTCATGACAGAATTTCGGCCTCGGGAACAAGGGCCAAAGCTGCCTTTAGCAGCTCTGGAGAGAGATTTTCTGCCGTCGCATAGGGGGACTGGACGGTGATTGCCGCCGCCGCTGCCCCATGACGGACGGCTTCTGCGAGATCGTGGCCGGCCAGCAATGCCGAAAGAACGCCTGACGCCAGCGAATCTCCCGCTCCGGTGACATCGGCAACATCCTCGACAATGGGCGGCTGCAGGCTGACGATGGCATCACGCGAGAATGCGATCAGGGGGCGTTTCCCGCGGGTGACCACGCCATTGCGCAGGCCGAGCGCACGCAAAGCATTTACCCATTCGCGCGGATCCTCCGGACGGATTTCGGTCAGCGCCGCGGCTTCGGCCTCGTTGAGGAACAGGTGATCGATGCCGGCAAGGCTCGGTTTCAGCCGCACGACTTTGGCCGGCGAGATGGCGATAGCAGCGACCGGCTTGCCGCAAAAGACGGCCCTTGCCGCAATTGCGCCTAAGGTTTCCTCAGGCAGATTGGCATCGCAGAGAATGAGGTCGGTTTCTTCGAAGGCGTCTCGAACGGCGCGAATCGCCAGGCGTCTTGGCACGAAGAGCTTGTAGAGCTCCATGTCGGCAAGCGCGATGACGAGATTGCCATCATTCTCAAGGATCGCCGTATAGCTCGGCGTCTTGCGATCGAGGAAAACGAAGGGCTTGTCGTCGATGCCGGCATGGCTTGCGGCTTCCGCCACCATTTCACCGGAGGGATCGCCGCCGCGCGGCGAGATCAGCTTTACGTCGAAGCCGAGGCGGGCAAGATTTCGCGCCGCATTGAAGCCGCCGCCGCCGGGCTCCTCGAACCATGCGCCGGGATTGCTGGCGCCGGGCGCCGTCTCCCCGAAGATGCGGCCGCGCCGGTCGATATGGGCACCGCCAAGAACGAGAATCTTTTTCGCCATAGGGTTATCCTCAGCAGTCGAAAAGGCGAATCGAGCGAGCCGCAAACATCTCGCAATTCACCGTTTCTGGCATGTAAGTGCCTGGGAAGAAAGAAGAAAACAAAAATAGAACGAAATTCATTTTACCTTTTTCTTTCAATCGCTTGTTGTGCCCTTGCGATATGAGAACAAATCGAGTACACAATTCTCATCGGCGGCGACATTGCTAGAGCGGCTTCAATAACCTAAAGGTGGATCGAATGTCTCAGAATTCTTTGCGGCTTGTAGAGGACAAATCGGTGGATAAAAGCAAGGCACTTGAAGCGGCACTTTCTCAAATTGAGCGGTCGTTCGGCAAGGGCTCGATCATGAAACTCGGCTCGAACGAGAACGCGGTCGAAATCGAAACGGTTTCCACCGGCTCTCTGAGCCTCGATATCGCTCTCGGCATTGGCGGCTTGCCGAAGGGGCGCATCATCGAAATCTATGGGCCGGAAAGCTCGGGTAAGACGACGCTGGCGCTGCAGACCATCGCAGAGGCCCAGAAGAAGGGCGGCATTTGCGCCTTTGTGGACGCGGAACATGCGCTCGATCCGGTCTATGCCCGCAAGCTCGGCGTCGACCTGCAAAACCTTCTGATTTCGCAGCCCGATACCGGCGAACAGGCGCTTGAAATCACCGATACGCTGGTGCGCTCCGGGGCCATCGACGTTCTCGTCGTCGACTCCGTTGCGGCATTGACGCCGCGCGCCGAAATCGAAGGCGAGATGGGCGACAGCCTGCCGGGCCTGCAGGCTCGTCTGATGAGCCAGGCGCTGCGCAAGCTCACGGCTTCGATCTCCAAGTCCAACTGCATGGTGATCTTCATCAACCAGATCCGTATGAAGATCGGCGTCATGTTCGGTTCGCCGGAAACGACGACGGGCGGCAACGCGCTGAAGTTCTACGCCTCGGTTCGCCTCGATATTCGCCGTATCGGTGCCGTCAAGGAGCGCGAAGAGGTGATCGGCAACCAGACCCGAGTCAAGGTCGTCAAGAACAAGATGGCGCCGCCCTTCAAGCAGGTCGAGTTCGACATCATGTATGGCGAAGGTGTTTCCAAGACCGGCGAACTGGTCGATCTCGGCGTCAAGGCCGGTATCGTCGAAAAGTCCGGCGCCTGGTTCTCCTATAATAGCCAGCGCCTCGGCCAGGGCCGCGAAAACGCGAAACTCTTCCTGCGCGACAACCCGGATCTCGCCCGTGAAATCGAGTTGTCGCTCCGCCAGAATGCCGGTCTCATCGCCGATCGCTTCCTGCAGAATGGCGGTCCCGATGCCGATGATGGCGACGCCTCCGGCGAATAAGGATTTTCGGGAGCAGTTCCCGACCAGAGACCGAGATTAAGAATTGGAACCGGCCGCATTGTCCAAGGGATGTGCGGCCGGTTTTGTTCGTGCGGCTGGACAGCGCCCGGAGCGGACGATAAAAGCCACTGACTTTGATGCAAGTTGCTGAGCGCAGGACTGAAGGGCCTCATATGAGCGGTGTGAATGAAATCCGGTCGACCTTCCTCGACTATTTTAAGAAAAACGGCCACGAGATCGTGCCGTCGAGCCCGCTGGTGCCGCGCAACGATCCGACATTGATGTTTACCAATGCCGGCATGGTGCAGTTCAAGAACGTGTTCACCGGTCTGGAGCAGCGTCCCTATACGACGGCTTCGACGGCGCAGAAATGCGTTCGCGCCGGCGGCAAGCACAACGACCTCGATAATGTCGGCTATACCGCGCGCCATCACACCTTCTTCGAGATGCTCGGCAACTTCTCCTTTGGCGACTATTTCAAGGAACGCGCCATCGAGCTTGCCTGGAACCTGATCACCAAGGAATTCGGCCTCGATGCCAAGCGCTTGCTTGTCACGGTCTATCATACCGATGACGACGCCTTTAACCTGTGGAAGAAGATCGCCGGCCTTTCCGACGACCGGATCATCCGCATCGCCACCAGCGACAATTTCTGGGCAATGGGCGATACCGGTCCTTGCGGTCCCTGTTCGGAAATCTTCTACGATCATGGCGATCATATCTGGGGCGGCCCTCCTGGCTCTCCGGAAGAAGACGGCGACCGCTTCATCGAGATCTGGAACCTCGTCTTCATGCAGTTCGAGCAGATCACCAAGGAGCAGCGCGTCGACTTGCCACGCCCGTCGATCGACACCGGCATGGGTCTCGAGCGCGTTGCCGCCGTGCTGCAGGGTAAGCATGACAATTACGACATCGACCTGTTCCGCGCGCTGATCGAAGCCTCGGAAGAGGCAACGGGCGTCAAGGCTGAAGGCGAGCATCGCGCCAGCCATCGCGTCATCGCCGATCATCTGCGTTCCTCCGCCTTCCTGATTGCCGATGGCGTGCTGCCGTCGAACGAAGGCCGCGGCTACGTGCTTCGCCGCATCATGCGCCGCGCCATGCGCCACGCGCAGCTGCTGGGTGCCAAGGAGCCGCTGATGTGGAAGCTGCTGCCGGCGCTGATCCAACAGATGGGCCGCGCCTATCCCGAGCTGGTTCGCGCCGAGGCGCTCACCTCCGAGACGCTGAAGCTCGAAGAAACCCGTTTCCGCAAGACGCTGGAACGTGGCCTGTCGCTGCTCAACGATGCCACTTCGGACCTGCATAAGGGCGACAGCCTGGACGGCGAGACTGCCTTCAAGCTCTACGACACCTATGGCTTCCCGCTCGACCTGACGCAGGACGCGCTGCGTGCCCGCGGCATCGGCGTCGATATTTCCAGCTTCACGGATGCGATGGAGCGCCAGAAGGCTGAAGCGCGCTCGCATTGGGCAGGCTCCGGCGACAAGGCGACCGAGACCATCTGGTTCGAGCTCAAGGAAAAGAATGGTGCCACTGAATTCCTGGGTTACGATACGGAATCTGCTGAAGGCGTGATCCAGGCGATCGTCAAGGGCGGTGTTGCAGTCGATAGCGCCTCTGCCGGCGACAAGGTGCAGATCGTCGTCAACCAGACGCCATTCTATGGCGAATCCGGCGGCCAGATGGGCGATACCGGCGTGATATCAAGCGACCACGGCAAGCTCGCCGTCAACGACACCCAGAAGAAGGGCGAGGGCCTTTTCGTTCACAGTTCGGAAGTGTCGGAAGGCAAGATCAAGGTCGGCGATGCCGTCGTCCTGACGGTCGATCATAACAGGCGCTCGCGCCTGCGCGCCAATCACTCTGCCACCCATTTGCTGCACGAAGCACTTCGCGAAGTGCTCGGCACCCACGTGGCGCAGAGGGGCTCGCTGGTCGCGCCAGAGCGTCTGCGTTTCGACGTTTCGCATCCCAAGCCGATGTCGGCTGAGGAGTTGAAGGTCGTCGAGGATATGGCCAACGAGATCGTTCTGCAGAACTCGCCGGTTACGACCCGCCTGATGAGCGTCGACGATGCGATCGCGGAAGGTGCGATGGCATTGTTCGGCGAGAAGTATGGCGACGAGGTGCGCGTCGTATCGATGGGGCAGGGCGTGCGTGGGGCCAAGGCCGGCAAGCCCTACTCGGTCGAGCTTTGCGGCGGTACGCATGTCTCGGCCACCGGCCAGATCGGTCTCGTGCGTATTCTCGGCGAAAGCGCAGTTGGTGCCGGCGTACGCCGCATTGAAGCCGTCACCGGTGAATCCGCGCGCGATTATCTCGCCGAGCAGGACGATCGCATGAAGATCCTCGCCTCGGCGCTGAAGGTCCAGCCGGCCGATGTCGTTTCTCGCGTCGAAGCCCTGATGGACGAACGCCGCAAGCTGGAACGCGAATTGGCCGATGCCAAGCGCAAGCTTGCCATGGGCGGCGGCCAGGGCGGTTCGGCCGATGCGGTACGGGACGTCAACGGTGTCAAGTTCCTGGGCAAGCCGGTTTCCGGCGTCGACCCCAAGGATCTCAAGGGCCTGGCGGATGAAGCCAAGGCAGGTCTCGGTTCTGGCGTCGTTGCGCTGATCGGCGTTTCGGATGACGGCAAGGCCAGCGCCGTCGTCGCTGTCACTGAAGATCTGGTCGGTCGCTTCAGCGCCGTCGATCTCGTACGCGTCGCTTCGGCTGCGCTCGGCGGCAAGGGCGGTGGCGGCCGTCCCGACATGGCGCAGGCCGGCGGCCCAGATGGCGCCAAAGCTGATGAAGCTGTTGAGGCGATTGCGGCGGCGCTTGCCGGCTAAGACGCTAATCTCCGATGGATAAACAAGGATGGCGGATGCTTAGGTGTCCGCCATTTTTCTTTGTCCGGACAACTCCGCAGGATTTGTCAAATCGGGTTATGCTCTTGTCGGGCCGATCGAATTTGCAAGAGGTTTGATATGAGTGGCGGCACGGCGTGGACGCTTTACGA
The DNA here is from genome assembly GCF_007828675.1 of Rhizobium sp. ERR 1071. Lineage (NCBI taxonomy): Bacteria > Pseudomonadati > Pseudomonadota > Alphaproteobacteria > Hyphomicrobiales > Rhizobiaceae > Rhizobium > Rhizobium sp. ERR 1071. The sequence continues at coordinate 128,262 of NZ_VITM01000001.1, forward strand.
GACCCGGCTGCGGCGGGTTTCGGCCTATATACATGAGCATCTGGATGATGAGCTCGATATGGAAAAGCTCGCCGAGATCGCCTGCATGTCCAGCTATCACTGGCACAGGATCTATCGGGCGATCTATGGCGAGACGGCAGCAGCGACCGTCAAGCGGCTGCGGCTGCATCGCGCCGCCGGCGATCTCGTCAACACCCGTCTATCCGTCAGCGATATTGCAAAGCGGTCGGGCTATCCCAACCTCCAATCGTTCAACCGCATCTTCAGATCCGTCTACGGCATGCCGCCGGCGCGATATCGGAATGAGGGAAGCCATACGATCTTCGAACCCAGTACCCAAGGAAGGATCACGGTTATGTTCGACGTTACGCTTCGCACGATTTCCCGGATGTCACTGATCGGTGTCGCCCATCGCGGCTCCTATATGCAGATCGGTCAGGCATTCGAAACACTCTTCGGCACCATCTTTGCTCGCGGCCTTGCCGCGCCTGACATGCGCATGGTCGGCATCTATCTCGATGATCCCGATGCCGTGGAGGCAGAGAAGCTGCGGTCGTACGCCTGTGTCACCGCCGGTGAAAGCGTAACAGTCGAGGCGCCGCTGGAGCGCCGCTCTCTCGATGGTGGCGAATATGCCGTGCTGCGCCACAAAGGGCCTTACGCAAACATGCATAGGGCATATCAGTGGCTCTATGCACAATGGCTGCCGGCCTCCGGGCGACAGCTGCGCGATACCGTCATGTTTGAAGAATATATCAACAATCCGCGCGACGTGCCGTCGACGGAGCTTCTGACCGATATCTATATGCCGCTACAATAGCGGCTATGACTTCGATCGAAGATTTCCTCTTAATGCCTTGTATTGTCAGGCATTGGCCGGCTTCGGCATAGCAGCATTGTCGATATCGTTGCCTCGGCGGTAGGCGTCGCGATCGCTGACCCTGGCCCAATAATCGATGAAGGCTTGGCGCTTCTCAATGGTGCCGAAATTGAGACCCCAGCCGACATGCGAACCGACATAGACGTCGGCGGCCGTAAAGCGGTCGCCGGCTATGAAGGGCGAGGCTGTGACCGCCTGTTCCAATGTATCGACAACATGGTCCAGACTGCCGCAGCCCGCCATGCGCAGGCGTTCCGTCGGAATTTCAAAGCCGAGGGCGCGGTTGGTCACCGCCATCTCCATCGGGCCGGCGGCAAAGAACATCCAGCGGAAGTAGCGGCCGCGCTCGGCTGCTGTCGGGGCAAGACCTGCCTGCGGGAAGGTTTCCGCCAGATAGGCACAGATGGCCGCACCCTCGGTGACGACCGTATCGCCATGCTTGATGGCGGGAACCTTTCCCATGGGATTTACGGCCAGATACTCAGGGGCCTTCATCGTCGTGCCAAAGTCGAGATATTCGGTGCGATAGGGCTGGCCGATCTCCTCGAGCATCCAGCGGGCGATGCGTCCGCGCGACATCGGGTTGGTATAGAAAACGAGTTCTTCGGCCATCTGCCTCTCCCTTTTGCTGCAAGCATTTTTGTCACCGGTTCGCCCGGGCGGCAAGGTTCAGGGCAAAAGAAAACCCGGCGTTGGGCCGGGTTCCCGTATCTGCTTTGTCGGTGAGGCTTAGGCAGCCATGGCCTTCTTGAGGTTCTCGTCGATCTTGTCGAGGAAAGCGGTGGTCGAAAGCCAAGGCTGGTCGGGACCGATCAGCAGTGCCAGGTCCTTGGTCATGTAGCCGGCTTCAACCGTGTCGACGCAAACCTTTTCGAGCGTGGAAGCGAATTTCGCGAGTTCGGCATTGTCGTCGAGCTTGGCGCGATGAGCGAGGCCGCGGGTCCAGGCGAAGATCGAGGCGATCGAGTTCGTCGAGGTTTCCTGGCCCTTCTGATGCTGGCGGTAGTGACGTGTCACCGTGCCGTGTGCGGCTTCGGCTTCGACCGTCTTGCCATCGGGCGTCAGCAGGACCGAGGTCATCAGGCCGAGCGAACCGAAGCCCTGGGCAACGGTGTCGGACTGGACGTCGCCGTCATAGTTCTTGCAGGCCCAGACGTAGCCGCCGGACCACTTCAGAGCGGAGGCAACCATGTCGTCGATCAGGCGGTGTTCGTAGGTGATGCCGGCTTCGTCGAACTGAGCCTTGAACTCGTTCTGGTAGACTTCTTCGAAGATGTCCTTGAAGCGGCCGTCATAGGCCTTGAGGATGGTATTCTTGGTCGAGAGGTAGACCGGCCACTTGCGCATCAGGCCGTACATCATCGAGGCGCGGGCGAATTCGCGGATCGACTCGTCGAGGTTGTACATGGCCATGGCAACGCCGGCGCCGGGAGCGTTGAAGACTTCCTTCTCGATGACCGTGCCGTCTTCGCCGACGAACTTGATGGTCAGCTTGCCCTTGCCGGGGAACTTGAAGTCGGTGGCGCGATACTGGTCGCCGAAAGCGTGACGGCCAACGACGATCGGCTGCGTCCAGCCCGGAACCAGGCGCGGAACGTTCTTGCAGATGATCGGCTCGCGGAAGATGACGCCGCCGAGAATGTTGCGGATCGTGCCGTTCGGGCTCTTCCACATTTCCTTGAGGTTGAATTCCTTCACGCGGGCTTCGTCCGGCGTGATCGTGGCGCACTTGATGCCGACGCCATACTTCTTGATGGCGTTGGCTGCGTCGACGGTCACCTGGTCGTTGGTGGCGTCGCGGTTTTCGACCGAGAGGTCGTAATAATCGATATCGATGTCGAGGTAGGGGAAGATCAGTTTTTCTTTGATGAGCTGCCAGATGATGCGAGTCATTTCGTCGCCATCGAGATCGGCAACGGGATTTGCGACCTTGATCTTCTTCATACTTCTGCCTCGTTTAAGCTGATGGGACCCGATGGTCCTGTGGGTAATAGGAAATCCCGAGGGCTATAGCACCGCAAGTGCAGAACGCAAAGCCGATAGAGCCTTCGGCATCGCGTTTTTGATCATTCGTGACATCACCCGCTTTTTGCAGTCCGGCCATTGCCAAAGCGATCCATGGGTCTAATGTCGCGCATGTTTTGCCTGCTGCCACGAATCAAATCATGCAGAAATTTGCCGCCTCCGCACTCGCCTTCACGCTTTTTCAGTTCTCGCTTGGCGCGCATATGGCGCTTGCGGCCGATGCGACGACGCCGGTCAAGGCCATCATGGACGCGACCGTCTCCAACTGGGCGGGCGGCGACAGCGATTGGCAGGATATTTTCGGCGAGGACAAACTCAAGGATATCTATAGCAAGGATTTTGGAGCGAAATACCAGGCGGCGGCGCAATTTCCCGCCGCCGACGAGGATGGTATCTCGCCATTCGACTACGATGTCATCGTCAATGCGCAGGATGCGTGCCCGCTGGAGGACGTGAAGATTGCCACGCAGCCGCCGAAGAACAATGTGACGGAGGTGCTGGCGACCTTCAAGAAATCGACCTGTATGGGCTCCGACGCCGATTATCAGAAGGTGACCACGGTTCGTTTCGAGGTCATCGAAGAGGGTGGCAGGCCCATGGTGGACGATATTGTCACCAACGACGACAACGGCAATCCGAGCTCGCTCAAGAGCGTGATGGTGGATCTTGTCAAACAGCAGCAGCAACAGCCGGCAGACCAGACGCAGCAGCCGTCGGATCAGAAGAAGCCCGTCAATCCGGAATAATCGGGCGGGATTCGTTCTGCCATTCAAGCGCAAAAACCTTGCCGATCGGCTGGCGTCTCGCTATTGCGACACCGGAATCAGGACATTGAGCATGATGTCGCCCGAAAACCGCTGACACTTTTCGGCATCATGCTCGAATTAGCGCGATTGGTTTCGCGCGCGGAGATTTAGGCATCATGGCAGGCACGAACAGCGAGCGTCAACTTCTGGCCGAAGGGCCGGCCATTATTCTGGTCGAGCCGCAGATGGGCGAAAATATCGGTATGGTGGCGCGCGCCATGGCGAATTTCGGCCTTGCCGAGTTGCGCCTCGTCAATCCTCGCGACGGGTGGCCGAACGAGAGGGCACAGGCGACTGCCTCCAAGGCGGATCATATTATCGAGGCGACAAAGGTCTACGAGACGCTGGAGCAGGCGATCGCTGATCTCAATTTCGTCTATGCGACAACCGCGCGGGAGCGGGACGGTTACAAGCCGGTGCGCTCGCCTGTCATTGCGGCCGAAACGCTCCGTACCAAATTCAAGGCGGGCGAGGGGACGGGCATTCTTTTCGGCAGGGAGCGCTGGGGCCTGACGAACGAGGAAGTGGCGCTGGCCGACGAGATCGTGACCTTTCCCGTCAATCCCGCCTTCGCTTCTTTGAACATCGCGCAGGCCGTGCTGTTGATGTCCTATGAATGGATGAAATCGGGCATGGATGATCTCGGCGATGTGCCTTTCCAGGCTATCGAACAGCGGCCTTCGACGAAGGAGCAGCTTTTCGGTCTGTTCGACCAGCTCGAAGAAGCGCTGGATGCGCGCAATTATTTCCATCCTGCCGGGAAAAAGCCGAAAATGGTCGACAATCTCCGGGCCGTCCTCTCGCGCCGGGCCTTCACTGAACAGGAAATCAGCGTCTTGCGCGGGGTGATCTCGTCTCTCGACCGCTTCTCGCGGAAGTCTCCGCGCGGCAGTGGCTCGCATCCCCGATCCTCGAAAGCACCGAAGGAAGCCCCAAGCGATGACAGCAGCGGCGAATGAGCTGAAACCGGTACTCGTTTTCGATTCAGGGATTGGCGGTTTGACGGTGCTGCGCGAAGCACGCGTGCTGATGCCGGAGCGGGGTTTCATCTATATCGCCGACGATGCCGCATTTCCCTATGGCAGTTGGGAAGAAGCGGCACTGAAGGAGCGCATTGTCGGTCTCTTCGCAAAGCTGCTTGCGCAATATGATCCGGAAGTCTGCATCATCGCCTGCAACACGGCGTTCACGCTGGCCGGTGCCGCTCTTCGTGCCGCCTTCCCGCAGATGACCTTCGTCGGTACCGTGCCGGCGATCAAGCCAGCTGCAGAGCGCACACGTTCAGGCCTCGTTTCGGTGCTGGCGACACCGGGCACCGTCAAGCGCGCCTATACACGCGACCTGATCCAGTCTTTCGCCACGCAATGTCATGTCCGGCTTGTCGGATCGGAAAATCTGGCACGCCTGGCGGAAGCCTATATTCGTGGCGATGTCGTCAGCGACGAGGCCGTCATGGCAGAGATCGAGCAGTGCTTCGTCGAAATGGATGACCGCAAGACCGATATCGTGGTGCTTGCCTGCACGCATTATCCTTTCATGGCGAATATTTTCCGTCGCCTTGCGCCCTGGCCGGTCGATTGGCTCGATCCGGCTGAAGCTATCGCAAGGCGTACCCGCAGCCTAGTGCCGCAGGTGGCCGATGCTGTGCATCCCGACAATTTCGACTTCGCGGTGTTTACCTCTGGGGCACCCGATTTCCCCACCCGCCGGCTTATGCAGGGCTTTGGACTCAAGGCTTGATGATGAAAGACAAGGTTTCGCTGCGAAAACTCGATCTCGCGGATATGCCGACGGCTGCCGCTGTCCATCGCGCTTCCTTCAACGAAAGGCTGCCGACGCTTGCGGGGCTTCATACGCCCGAAGAAGATGTTGGCTTCTGGAGTGCTGTCGTTTTCAAAGATTGCCAAATCTGGGGTGCGGAAGAGGGCGGTCGTCTCGTCGGCGTCATCGCCTTCCTCGAGGATTGGATCGACCAACTCTACGTGTTGCCTGAGGCGCAAGGGCGCGGCATCGGCAGCCGGCTTCTCGATATCGCCAAGTCGGCCTATCCGCAGCTCTCGCTCTGGACGTTCCAGAGAAATGAGCCGGCGCGCCGCTTTTACGAGAAGCACGGCTTCTTCGTGGTTGACGAGTCGGATGGGGCAGGCAATGAGGAAAAGGAGCCGGATGTGCTTTGCAAGTGGGAGGCACGCTTGCACCGGTTGTAATACAGGATTGGGCTGAGTGGCGGAATATTGGGAGGGCGATATTTGATGTCTTTTGAGATTGATTGCAGTGTTGTCGGGGCAAGCTATGCGTCTGCGTGAGTGCCATAACTTCCATGATTTTCGCCTTCTCGCGAAGAAGCGTCTTCCCGGTCCGATCTTCAACTATATCGATGGTGCTGCCGACGACGAAGTGACGCTCCGGCGGAACACGACGAGCTTCGAAAGCTGCGATCTCGTGCCCAACGTTCTCCGCGGGGTCAGCGAGATCGACATGTCTGTCACCGTCATGGGACAAAAGCTTGCGACGCCCTTCTATTGCTCTCCGACGGCGCTGCAGCGGCTCTTCCATCATCAGGGCGAGAATGCGGTTGCAGCCGCCGCCTCTTCGCTCGGCACCATGTTCGGCGTCTCCTCGCTCGGCACCGTCAGTCTTGAGGAAATCCGCAAGAAGCATGCGGGACCGCAGGTCTACCAGTTCTATTTCCACAGAGATCGTGGCCTGAATCGGGCAATGATGGAGCGGGCGAAGGAAGCCGGCGTCAACGTGATGATGCTGACTGTCGACAGCATTACCGGCGGCAATCGCGAGCGCGATCTTCGCACTGGGTTTTCCATTCCTTTCAAGCTCAATCTGGCCGGGATCACCCAATTCGCCATCAAGCCCGCTTGGGCGCTGAACTACGTCACCCACGAGAAGTTCCGCCTGCCGCAACTCGACGAGCATGTCGATATGAGCGGCGGCGCCATGTCTATCGGCAAGTATTTCACCGAGATGCTCGATCCGTCGATGAACTGGAACGACGTCGCTGAGATGGTGATGCATTGGAACGGACAGTTCTGCCTGAAGGGCATCATGTCGGTCGAGGACGCCAAGCGTGCGGTCGATATCGGATGTACCGGCATCGTGCTGTCGAACCATGGCGGCCGGCAGCTGGATGGCTCGCGCTCGGCATTCGACCAGCTGGCGGAGATCGTCGATGCCGTCGGCCATCGCATCGATGTGATGATGGATGGCGGCGTGCAGCGCGGCACGCATGTGCTGAAGGCTCTGTCGCTCGGCGCCAAGGCCGTTGGCCTCGGCCGCTTCTATCTCTATCCGCTGGCCGCTGCCGGTCAGGCGGGCGTGGAGCGGGCGCTCAGGCATCTGCGCACGGAAGTCGAGCGCGACATGAAGCTGATGGGCTGCACGTCGGTCAGCCAGCTTTCGCGCGCGAACCTGCGCTTCAGGTAGGTCTCGCAATCGCCTGTGGGTTTTTTCAATCCACTGGCGCGAAGCCTGGAAATCTTTGCTAGACGGAGGCGCGTCCTTTCAGAAAGATGGGACGCATCCACATTTGATTCTTGCTCATAGGGGAAGTGCATTGCAGGTCGGCATCGACATGGGAACGGCGTCCGGCGGGACCAGCGCCCAGCTCGATATCGAGGAGCTGCTGGCGACGCGTCTTCTGGTGCAGGGCAATTCCGGCTCCGGAAAATCGCACCTGTTGCGGCGGCTGCTGGAGCAATCCGCACAATGGGTGCAGCAGGTCATCATCGATCCCGAGGGTGATTTCGTCACGCTGGCCGATAAATTCGGCCATGTCGTCGTCGATGGAGAGCGTACGGAAGCCGAACTTGCCGGTATCGCCAACCGCATCCGCCAGCATCGCGTTTCCTGCGTTTTGACGCTGGAGGGGCTCGATATCGAGCAGCAGATGCGCGCTGCCGCAGCCTTCCTGAATGGCATGTTCGATGCCGATCGCGAATTCTGGTATCCGGTGCTTGTTGTGGTCGACGAAGCCCAGATGTTTGCGCCTTCGGTCGGCGGCGATGTTTCGGAAGATGCGCGCAAGATGTCGCTCGGCGCCATGACCAATCTGATGTGCCGCGGCCGAAAGCGCGGCCTTGCCGGCGTCATCGCGACGCAGCGGCTTGCGAAGCTTGCCAAGAACGTTGCAGCGGAAGCCTCCAACTTCCTGATGGGCCGTACTTTCCTCGATATCGACATGGCTCGCGCGGCCGACCTTCTCGGCATGGATCGCAGGCAAGCGGAAATGTTCCGCGACCTTAAGCGCGGCAATTTCGTCGCCCTCGGACCGGCACTTTCCCGTCGGCCGCTGCCGATCACCATCGGCGCGGTGGAAACCTCGGCACGTTCTTCCAGCCCCAAGCTGATGCCGCTGCCGGATGCACCGCAGGATGTCGAAGATCTGATCTTCACGCCGGATCCGGAAGAGTTCACTCGCCCCGTTGTCCGCCGTACCACACCGGCACCGCGTCCAACGACCGATATTCTGGCAGAGCTTTCCCGCTCCGTGCCGGCGGCAAGCCCGGCGCCTTCCGAGCCGAAGATCAGCCAGCCGGAACTATCGAGCGAGGATCGCGAGGCGAGGGTGAGCGCCGTACTCTCCGAAATCCTCGACGACCCTGCCTCCGGCTTCCGCACGGATTCGGTGCTCTATCAGGAGTTTCTCGTTCGTTTGCGCATGCGCCGCGTTCCCGGCGCGCCGATGAGCCTGTCGGAGTTCCGTCGGCGCGTGGCGATCGTCCGTTCCGGTGCGGACGAAGAGGTCATGGCGACGGACCAATGGGCGACCGCGCTCTCGCTCTCCTCCAGCGTCACCGATGACTTGCAGGGCGTGTTCCTGATGCTAGCGAAAGCCGCCATCAGCGGCGAGCCATGCCCGTCCGACGCCCGCATCGCCCGCGCCTACGGCACCCATTCTGCACGGCGTGCACGGCGACTGCTGAGCTATTTCGAAGAACAGGGCAGCGTCGTCGTCCATACGGATTTCTCGGGCAAGCGTATCGTCGCCTTTCCGGACATGGGCTCGCAGACCGCGCCGGGCGATGCCAATGCGCCCGATCTGGACGGTGGCGAGCAGGCGGCGGCGGAATAGCTACCGGGTTACGCGTTGCTGCTGATGATATGGAGTGCGGCTTTGCCGTCTTTAACGGCTGAAGTCGATAGGCGCCGGTCGAGCGTTGCCAGTTGGCCTCCATGGAATTTCGCCAATGCCAACAGATAAGTGTCGGTGATCTGTCCAGGAGTCAGAATGCGCGTCGAATCCACCAAAGTATCGTCCAGCAGACTGATATCGTCGGCCCAGAACTGGTGACCGGGCAAACGGCGAAGCTGGGCAACAAGAAGCGCGGCCGTCGACGGTGGACCGGGCGAGTTGGGATAGCTTGGCTGACTGAGAATTCGGACAACGCCATTTTCCGTTAACGGGCACGTTGCCCAACTGTCGCCGCCTAGGGAGTGAAACCACTCATGGGCGACATCATGCGATACATGGCTCGGATCGAATAAAGCGATCAGAACATTGACGTCCAACAGAAATGTCACGGAAGCTCGTCACGAAGTTTGTTGACAAGATCGAGCGTAACAGGGGGATTGCCTGTCTTGGGCGTGAGCAACGGAATACCATTCCGCTCCTTTGCCGGCTGTGAGCGGTTTAGCGATCGGCGAGCAAGGTCGGAAATGACATCACCGATGCTGCGGTGCTGCTGCTCTGCCATCGCCTTTGCCGCGGCAAGTACGTCGTCATCAATTGCAAGGGTTGTTCGCATCATTGCACCTTGATCGAGCATCAGTCATCACGCATCAAATATAGCATTTGTTGCTTCATTCTCAACAGCAACCGCGCGGGCTGTTGACATTTTCATGACGACCCCTTACAGACCGCGCCAACGCCGGGCAGAAATGTCCGGTGTTTCATTTGACATGTCCCGTGGCCTCGTCCGTTCGCTAACGTGAGAGGCCTGTCAGAGCTCGAAAACGGAGTTCAGAGGAGGGCGTGTTTCCTTCGCGGTTCGGCAACGGGCCGCCATAACACTTGAAAGGAAATGCGATGAGCAAGCGCGAATCGTCCAAGTATAAAATTGACCGCCGTATGGGCGAGAACATCTGGGGCCGTCCGAAGTCCCCGGTAAACCGCCGCGAATACGGCCCGGGCCAGCACGGCCAGCGCCGCAAGGGCAAGCTTTCGGACTTCGGCGTGCAGCTGCGCGCCAAGCAGAAGCTGAAGGGCTACTACGGCGACCTGCGTGAAAAGCAGTTCCGTGCCATCTTCGACGAAGCCAACCGCCGCAAGGGCGACACTTCGGAAAACCTGATCGGCCTGCTCGAATCGCGCCTGGACGCGATCGTCTACCGCGCCAAGTTCGTTCCGACAGTCTTTGCTGCCCGTCAGTTCGTCAACCACGGCCACGTCACCGTTAACGGCGTTCGCGTCAACATCGGTTCCTACCGCTGCAAGGCCGGCGACGTTATCGAAGTTCGCGAAAAGTCCAAGCAGCTCGTAACCGTTCTCGAATCGGTTGCTCTGGCTGAGCGCGACGTTCCAGACTACATCGAAGTCGATCACAACAAGATGGTTGCGACCTTTGCTCGCGTTCCGGCTCTCGGCGACGTACCGTACGCCGTCGTCATGGAACCGCATCTGGTCGTCGAATTCTATTCGCGTTAATAAGCGGATAACTTTCTTGATGAATGAAAAGCCGCTCGGTTCGAGCGGCTTTTTTGTCTTTGGAGCGCCTCATGACGGATTTGCAGGCCATTCTCGACGGCATTCATGCGGAGCTTTCGCCGCGCATCGGCGAAGGCAAGGTCGCCGATTACATTCCCGAGCTGGCAAAGGTCGACCCGAAGCAGTTCGGGATGGCAATCGCGACGGTCGACGGCAAAGTCTACAGCATCGGTGATGCCGGCGTTCCTTTCTCCATCCAGAGTATCTCCAAGGTCTTTATGCTGACCCTGGCGCTGGGCAAGGTCGGCGAGAGCTTGTGGAATCGGGTAGGGCGCGAACCGTCCGGCACGGCTTTCAACTCTATCGTCCAGCTGGAGCGGGAAGAGGGTATTCCCCGCAATCCCTTCGTCAATGCGGGGGCCATCGCCGTCAGCGATGTCGTGCTGGCCGGCCACGAACCGCGCGAGGCCATCGGCGAGCTGCTGCGCTTCGTCCGCTATGTGGCTGACGACGAGACGATCAGCATCGATGACAAGGTCGCGCGTTCGGAAACCCAGACTGGGTATCGCAATTTTGCTCTTGCCAATTTCATGCGGGCCTACGGCAATATACACCATCCGGTCGAGCATGTGCTCGGCGTCTATTTCCATCAATGCGCGCTGTCGATGAGCTGCCAGCAGCTTGCCAAGGCGGGGCTCTATCTCGCCGCGCGCGGCAGCAATCCGATCACCCGGCATTCCGTCGTTTCGCCGAAGCGGGCGCGGCGTATCAATGCGCTGATGCTGACCTGCGGCCATTATGACGGTTCCGGCGATTTTGCCTATCATGTCGGCCTGCCGGGCAAGAGCGGCGTCGGCGGCGGCATTCTGGCGGTCGCGCCGGGTATCGGCTCGATCGCTGTCTGGTCGCCGGGCCTGAACAAGGTCGGCAATTCACAGCTTGGCGCCGTGGCATTGGAAATGCTGGCGGTGCGCACCGGCTGGTCGGTGTTCGGCGATTGATACGGTGTCTTCTCGTTCCGCTTTCTGCTATCAGCGTGGCGAGCCGCAAGGAATGACGGAATGAATATCGCAACCACGGTGAAAGACGACATCGATATCGAGGCTGAAGATGGCGGCTCTGCCGTTCATCCGATGTTTTTCGAGGCGCCGCGTTCGGTCTCTTTCAACAAGCTTCGCAAGCGCCTGTTGCGGCAGGTGCGCCAGGCTATGGAAGATTTCCAGATGCTGAAGGGCCAGAAGCGCTGGCTGGTTGGCCTTTCCGGCGGCAAGGATTCCTACGGTTTGCTGGCGCTGCTCCTTGATCTGAAATGGCGAGGCTTGCTGCCGGTGGAGCTCATTGCCTGTAATCTCGACCAGGGCCAGCCGAATTTCCCGAAGCATGTGCTGCCGGAATATCTGACGAAGATCGGCGTTGCGCATCGCATTGAATATCGCGACACTTATTCCATCGTGAAGGAGAAGGTGCCGGAGGGGGCAACCTATTGCTCGCTCTGTTCCCGCCTGCGCCGCGGCAATCTTTATCGCATCGCCCGCGAGGAAGGTTGCGATGCGCTGGTGCTTGGCCATCACCGCGAGGATATTCTCGAGACCTTCTTCATGAACTTCTTCCATGGCGGTCGCTTGGCTTCGATGCCGGCAAAGCTGCTCAACGACGAAGGCGACCTCATGCTGCTGCGCCCGCTCGCCTATGCGGCAGAGGACGATCTCGCCAAGTTTGCTGCGGCCATGCAATTTCCGATCATTCCCTGCGATCTCTGCGGCTCGCAGGACGGGCTGCAGCGCAATGCCATGAAGGACATGCTCGCGGATATCGAGCGGCGGATGCCGGGCCGCAAGGACACGATGCTGCGCGCTCTGGCCCATGTGAACCCGTCGCACCTGCTCGATCCCAAGCTGTTCGATTTTGCAGGGTTGATGACGCAGGGCTCTTCGAGCGATCCGGCGTAAATTCGGCGCTTTTGCCACACCGATGTCATCGAATCGGGCATAAGAGGAAGCCCTTTCAAAACAGAGGCTTCCGATGACCTTCTCCGATACGGATTTCGACTATGTGATGACGACCGTTGCCGCAGCGGCGGCAAAGGAGATCATGCCGCGCTTCCGCAATCTAGATGCCGGCGACATATCGGAGAAAACCTCGGCTATCGATCTTGTAACCGAGGCCGACCTTCTGGCCGAACGCCATATTACCACGGCGCTGAAGGCAAGGTTTCCAAGCGCTTTGATCGTTGGCGAAGAGGCCTATGAGGCGGATAAGTCCGTCGTGCCGGCGCTGGCGCATGCGGAATTGGCTTTTACAATCGATCCGGTGGATGGCACCTTCAATTTCGCGGCCGGACTGCCGGTCTTCGGAACGATCGTCGCCGTCATTGCCAATGGCGAGACGATCGGCAGCATTATCCACGATCCCGTGCTGGGTGACACCGTGACTGCCATGAAGGGCGGCGGCACTTTCCTGCGCCGGCAAACCGGGGAGGCGAGGCGGCTCACCGTTGCCGCACCTGCCCCTTTGAGTGCTATGACCGGCGCTATATCCTGGGGGCATATGGATGAGCCCGACCGGTCGCGGATCAGCGCCAATCTATCGAAGACCCGCATGGCTTTCTCAGTGAATTGCTCAGCTTACGAATATTGGATGGTGGCGTCTGGCAAGTGGCATTTCATCGGCCATTCCAAATTGATGCCCTGGGATCATCTGGCCGGCGTGCTGGCGCATCAGGAGGCGGGCGGCTATACCGCCAAATTCGATGGTACGCCCTACAGGCCCGGCGAAACGATCGGCGGCATCATTTCTGCGCCTGACGAGGAAAGCTGGCGGATGATCCGCCGCGAGATCATCGGCGCCTGACGCGAAAGGAAAAAGCATGACATCGCTCGTTGACGTTACCACGCTCGCTCATGTGCTGCGCCGCGCGGCGCAGACGGAGATACTGCCGCGCTTTCGCAGGCTCGGCAGCGATGATGTCCGCGCCAAGAGCGAGGCGACGGATCTGGTGACGGAAGCCGACGAACGGGCTGAGCGCATGATCAAGGCAGAAGTTGCCCGGCTCTGGCCCGAAGCTTTGTTCATCGGCGAGGAATCGGTTGCGGCCGACCCGTCGCTACTGAAGAAGCTGCAGGATGCCGATCTCGCAATCATTGTCGATCCCGTCGATGGCACGTTCAATTTTGCCGCCGGCATTCCGGCTTTCGGCGTCATGGCCTCGGTCGTGTCGAAGGGCGAGACCGTTGCCGGTATCATCTTCGATCCGATGGGTGATGACTGGGTGCTTGCGGAGCGCGGCAGCGGCGCATGGCTACGCCGTCCGGATGGCGAGACGCTGCGTCTCAACGTTGCTCCTTCCGTCCCGCTGGAAGAGCTGGTCGGCATGGCGGCTACCGGCTTCCTGCCGAAGGAAAAGCGCGCCGAAATCATGGGCAATCTTGCCAAGGTGCGCTACACGACCTGCTATCGCTGTGCTGCGCATGAGTACCGCACGCTCGCTGGCGGCTATGTGCACTATCTCATGTACAACAAGCTGATGCCTTGGGATCATCTGGCGGGATCGCTGATCTCGGCCGAATCCGGCGCATATGTCCGCCGTTTCGATGGTTCGCCCTATCTGCCGCATCACCTCGATGGCGGGCTGCTGGTCGCGGCGGACAAGGATACCTGGGAACTGCTGCGGCGCGAGGTCTTCACTCTTTAAGGTGAGTCACGCGCGAGGATAGTCCGCGAGGCCCTTGGAAAGTCATTGCGGCGGGGCTATCTTTGCTTCAACAGGCAAGAGCCTTGGTCGGCGCTTGCCGCGGGGATGAGACAGATGTCCGAGACGAGCCGCAAGCTGACCACCATTTTCTGCGCCGACGTGCAGGATTATACGCGCCTCATGGGGAAGGATGAGGAGGGGACGTTATCCACTCTTCGTCGTTACCGCGATGCGATGAAACGGCTGATCGAAGCGCATGGCGGCCGGGTCATCAATACCTGGGGCGATGGCGTCTTTGCCGAGTTTCCAAGTGTCGTCGAAGCCGTGCGCGCTGCAATCGATACGCAAAACGAACTTGCCGGTTACAATGCTGTGGCCGACCCCGACAAGCAGATGCTGTTCCGCATCGGGCTCAATCTCGGCGATGTGATCGCCGATGGTGATGACCTTTATGGCGACGGCGTCAATATTGCCGCCCGGCTGCAGTCGCGCGCCGCTCCGGGTGGAATAGTCATTTCCAATACGGTTTACGATCAGGTCCGCAACAAGGTGGCGGTCGGTTTCGATTTTCTTGGGCAGCTCGAGGTCAAGAACATCGAAGGCGGCGTACCGAGTTATGCTGTGCGCATCGGCGGCGTGCGGGTCGTCGATACCACGTCCGATTATCAATCGGTTCCGGAGCCCACTCCCGCGCGGGCACCCGAGCCGGCGATGCGGGAACCCCTTCCGCAAGACTGGCGGCGGAGTTATGGTGGCGTCGTCATCATCTGCGTCGCTCTCGCCATCATCAATGGGCTGACCTGGCAGGGCGAATTCTGGGCGAAATGGCCCATACTCGCGATTCTATGGGGTGCGGCGTTCCGCTACGTCCGCAGCAACAGACAGATCGATATGGCGATTGCCAGCCTTGTGATTACCGGCATCGGGATCGTTGCCATCAACCTTTTCACCTGGCATGGAACACCTTGGGCGATGTGGCCGCTTTTCGGGCTTGCGATCGCCGCTGCGTTGCGCTGGGTCAGTCGGCCGCGCAGCGGCGCCTAGGGAAGGGAGGCACGTCGCGCTCAAACGTGCCCCATGCCCGGTTCCAGCGCCGGCGCATCGCCGGGATGGGTGAAGAGCTTGCCGCGTTCCGCCCATAGCGTCGCGACGATCGACAGCGCGCCAAACACCGTGAAGCCGGCAAGCAGCGGCTGTGCCGTGCCGTCGAACATCTGGCCGACGATGCCGCCGAGCAGGACGCCGACCGTCGTGGAGATCGAGCTGGTGATGGCGGCCGCCGTACCCGCCAGGTGTCCCATCGGCTCGAGGCTTATCGCCATGCAATTGGTGGTGATCACTGCAAACATCATTAGCATCACCGAGATCAGTACATAGATGAAGGTGAAGCTCGGCTGGCCGAACATGCCGACGATGTAGCCGATGGCGCCTAAAACGGTGAAAAGGATCATGGCAGCGTGGGAAATGCGGCGCATGCCGAAGCTGCGGACGAAATAGCCATTAGCGAACTGTGCGACGGCGGTGCCGGCTGCCGTTGCCGCAAAGGCGATTGGAAACGTGTCTCCAAGCCCGTAAACTTCGCCGAAGACCTGCTGCACCGAAACGACGTAGGCGCATATGATGCCGGTGTAGAGCGTCAGGCCGATCATGTAGCCGCAGGTGATGCGGTTGGTCAGCACTGTCTTGAAACCGGACAGTACGGAGGTGACCGAGAGCGGCAGGCGCTCTTCAGCGGGCAGCGTCTCCTTCATGCGGAAGAAGGCAACCAAGAAAAGGCCGGCGCTGACGATGCCGAGCAGAATGAAAATCCACTGCCAGTTCGAATAGGCGACAATCATCTGGCCGACGAAGGGCGCAACCATCGGCATAATCATGAAGACGATCATGATATAGGACATCACGCGGGCCATTTCGCGACCGCCGAAGCAATCGCGGACGATGGCAAGCGTGGTGATGCGCACGGCCGCGGCGCCGACGCCCTGCGCAAAACGCATTGCCAGCAAGGCAAACAGGCTGCCACTCCAGGCTGCGGCAAACAGGGTCACCGTATAGAAGGCCAGACCGCCGAGCAGGATGTACCGCCGGCCATAGGTGTCCGACAGGCTGCCGAAGAAAAGCTGACAGATGCCGAAACCGAGGAAATAGACGCCGATAACGAGCTGGGTGTCATTCGGGTTGGCGACATGAAGCGACTGGCCGATATTCGGCAGTGCCGGCAGCATGCTGTCGATGCCCATCGAAATGCTGGCCGTCATCAGGGCGATCGTGAGGATGAATTCCACGATGCCGAGGCCGATGCGGCTGGAGCCGGACTGGGCCGGCTGCTGAGACTGAGGCGGGGTTGTCATTCGAATATGCCTGTCAATGTAAAGCGAGAGACTGGTCGGCCGGAGGCGGCGCATTGTGCGGGCGGAACAGCTTTCCCTTTTCGGCAATCAGCACGAAGACGACGCCGATGAGGGAAACGGTGAAATAGCCAATGACCATCGGTGTCGCCGTGCCGTTATAGAACTGCCCGATGCAGGCGCCGATCGATGCGCCGCCGACCGTGCTCATAAAGCCGAGAACGGAGGATGCCGTGCCGGCGACGTGGCCGAGGGGTTCCATCGCCAGAGAGTTGAAGTTGGAACCGATCCAGCCGAATTGGAACATGGCCAGTGCGAAAAAGACCATGAACAGAGGGAACGGCATCGGTGATGGCCCGTAAAGCTGCACCAGCAGCCAACAGAAGGTGATGGCGACAAAGCCGAGCAAGGCCGTGTGCGACAGCCGGCGCATGCCGAACCGGCCGACGAACTGGGAGTTGACGAAAGACGACAGGGCCATGAACGCCGCCACGCCGCCGAATGCCAGCGGCGTATAGACGCCAAGGCCGTAGATGTTGTTGTAGATCTGCTGGGCGGAATTGATGAAGCCGAACAGCGCGCCGAACAGGAACGTGCTCGCCAAGGTGTAACAGAGTGCTACCCGGTCCGTCAGAACGATCTTGAAGCCGGCGGCAACCGATCTGACGGTCAGGGGGCGGATATTTTCAGGCTTAAGCGTCTCCGGAAGCCGGAAATACATCCAGAGACCGACGAGGGTTGCCATGGCGCCGATGAAGACGAAGATCATGTGCCAGGTGCTGACCAGCAGGATGATCTGGCCGCTTCCCGGCGCGATGACCGGAACGATCATGAAAACCATCATGATGAGCGACATCACCTCGGCCATCAGGCGGCCGCCGAACACGTCGCGGACGATGGAGACGGTGATGACGCGGGTGGCTGCCGAGCCGAGGCCCTGAATGAAGCGGAGCGCCAGCAGACCGGCGAAAGACGGGATGAGGGCGATGCCGAACGCCGAAATCACGTAGATGGTGATGCCGATCAAGAGTGGCATGCGGCGGCCGAAGCGATCCGACAAGGGGCCATAGATAAGCTGGGCCGAGCCGAAGCCGATCAAATAGGCTGTTACCACATATTGCCGATGGTTTTCGTTCATCACGCCGAGGCTGGAACCGATCTGCTGCAGCGCGGGAAGCATGATGTCGATTGCGAGTGAGTTAATCGCCATCAGGAAGGCCGCGAGTGCGATGAACTCACGTTTGCCCATGGGCAGTTGCCCATGGGACATGGCCTGGGATGAAGTCGTCACGGTTTTATTCCCATAAACATATCAAGGGCGCCGCCCGGCGGCAGCGCCTTATCGATCAAATTGAACTATGGAAACCGGACGGGGAGCCCGGTGCCCGGTCAGGCGGCGCCGCGAACGCTGATGCCGTGTTCCTGAAGGTGGTGCTGCAATTCGCCCGCCTGGAACATTTCGCGCACGATGTCACAACCGCCGATGAATTCGCCCTTTACGTAAAGCTGCGGAATGGTTGGCCAGTTGGAATAGTCCTTGATGCCCTGACGGATTTCAGCGTCGGCTAGGACATTGATGCCCTTATAATCGACGCCGATATAGTCGAGAATCTGGACCACCTGGCCGGAGAAACCACACTGCGGGAACTGGGGGGTGCCTTTCATGAAGAGAACGACGTCGTTGTTCTTAACTTCGTTGGCGATGAATTCCTGAATGCCGCTCATTGTCCAGTTCCTTTCACATGCGGGGTCAAGGTCCGCAGCGTTACATCTGTCCCTTAAATAGCAAGCGCCCGGCTTGATTTCCAGCGGCAAAACGTAGGTGCCGTCTTTTTCATCGCATGAATAGATTTCCGGCATCAGTCGTTAACAGGAACGTTCAAAAGGTGTCGATTGACTGCCTTTTTTGAACAGTGCGTTTTGAAATCACCCCTTCAACTCCAGCCCTGAACAACACACATGAATTTGAAATCAAGGGACGATGAATATTAGTATGCTACCTAATTTACAAACCATCGGTATGTTTGTTAGAGTTTGCCGATTGATGCGATTTGGCGCGTATCGGTCCCTGTCGGCATTGCATTCGCATATTTCTTGAGGGAGCGGACTCCATGAGCCACCATCACTATTCCGAAGGGCAGGTTGGTGAAGAGCGAGAATTTTATAGCTCTGAAGATACGAGCGAAGGCGAGCGGGAATATTACGAGCATGTGCGCACACCACGAGCATCGATTCTGAACAGTACCGTGACCGTCAGTGCCATCGTGCTCATTCTGAGCATCGCTTTCGGTTACCGGGCCTCGACCGCACCGACGCCGCAATCGACCACGCCGCCGGTCGCCGAGAAAGTAATAACTGCGCCGTCGCTGGACTCCTGTGCCGATATCTCTCCATATCCGCGCCGGGAATGCTGATATGCCGGAATTCGGATTTTACCCTCGGCATGGCGAAAAAGCCGGCTGAGGACGATTGTGCATCCGTCATGCGGGCTGACGCGATTATAAGCGTTTGACCCTATCTTTTTGTTTTTGGACGATTTGTTGCGGTCTGCCATGAAAAAGCCAGCAGGCCATGGTCTTGGCTGATTTTCAGATTTCATCAGTGCTACTGGCGCCCCGGGGACAGACTACAATATGAATTCTATCAGGAAGAGGGTGGTTCTCCACTTCCCTGGCTTCGAGCCGCTGAATGCTGCCGCACATCGGGCTCGTTATGAGCGTTCCGCCCGGCAGAGCGCCGCCACCTGGGATTTTTCCGCCTCGGTGGGAGAATTGAAGAATTTTGGCAGGGCACCGTATTTTGATGTCACGGCGACGGCTGCGGATTGGCATACCCAAAGCCGCATTCATATCGTCGATCATAACGATCTGGTTGCCGTCCTGAACGGCAGGCCGTTCTTTACGCGGCTCATCCAGGGCTATCTCGCTGCCGCAAGGGTTGCCATTTTGGGCGGCATGGCCGGCTATTTCCGTCATGCATGGCGCTTCGGCCTGTTCTTCATCTTTCCCTTTCTGCTGATGCTCGCAGGCCTTGTTCTCAGCCTGTCGATTGCGTTTACGCCAATCCTGTTCGGACTGCCGGCCTGGAGCCATATCGGCAGTATCGCGCTCGCGGTCGCCTTCTTCGTCTATGTCTTCCTGCCGCAGGCCGAGAAGTTGCATACTCTGCATCTTTTCTCCGACTGGGAAATGGCAGTCGCGATGGCGGGGCTGAACGGCATAGGCGCAGAACAATGGCTGGAAGCGAGCGCCGTCAGCGTCCGGCAAGCCTTGGATGAGCCCGACGTCGAAGAATTCGTCATCTCCTCGCATAGCATGGGCTCGTCCGTGGCAGCTCACGTGGTCGGCCTGTTGCTTGAGCGCGAGCCGGAGCTGCTGCTGGGCAAGCGCGTGGTATTTGCGACGCTTGGCAGTGCCATCCTGCAATGCGCCCTCATGCGGCCGGCAAAGGTGCTGCGCTCACGCGTGGGATTGATCGCACGCTGCAAGGACATCTTCTGGCTCGACGTTCACTGTCTGACCGATGCGATCCATTTTTATAAGACAAAGGTTGCCGCCGTTTGCGGGCACGAGGATGCCCGGCAGGCTTCGATCCTGTTCATACGTTTCAAGCAGATGCTGTCGGAGACGCATTACAAGAAGATCAAGCGCGATTTCCTGCGGGTTCACCGGCAATATGTGCTCGGCCCCGATGTGAGGGCGTTTTTCGATTTCACGCTGATGACGGCCGGTCCGCTGCCGGCCTCGGATTTCGCTGAATTCTCACCGAAGAGATTGCCGGAGCTGAGCTTCAACTCCGGCGAAGAGGCGCAAGCGCTCTCAGTCGGGCGCTGACGTCTGCAGCGCAAGGGCGTGCAGCACGCCGCCCATATTGCCTTTCAGGGCATCATAGACCATCTGGTGCTGCTGCACGCGGCTCTTGCCGCGGAAGGCTTCCGCGACAACTTCCGCAGCATAGTGATCGCCATCCCCGGCCAGGTCGCGAATCGTCACCTTGGCGCCGGGAATGCCGGCCTTGATCATGTCTTCGATATCGCCGGGGTTCATGGGCATGAGTGGTACCTCGATTTATTCCGCGGCAGCGAGCGCGCTGCCGTCCATGAAAGCAGGAAACCACGATTCATGCGCCTCGCGCAACTGTTCAACCGGAAGCGTTAACAGGCCATCGACGACGAGTGCGTCACCGCCAACCGTACCAAGGCGACGGAAGGGTACGCCGGCGCTTTCCGCGTTGATGCAGACGAAATCGGCGACATCGGCCGGAACGGCGATGACGTAACGGGCCTGATCTTCCCCAAAAAGTGCTGCATGCGGCAGCGTCCGGACTTCGCCGAGATCGATCCGCAGGCCCTTGCCGGATGCCATCGCCATTTCCGCCAGAGCGAGCGCCAGACCGCCGGACGAGATGTCGTGACAGGCGGTGACCTGACCGTTGCGGATGGCGGAGCGCACAAAATCGCCGTTGCGGCGTTCGGCAAAGAGATCGACTTCCGGAGCAGGACCATCCGTCGAGCCGACGATATCGCGAAGATAGATCGACGAGCCGAGATGGCTGCCGTCGAGGCCGATCATCAGCACGCGGTCGCCTTCGGAGGCTGAGCCGATGCGGGCCATCGCTTTCCAGTCCGGAAGGAGACCGACGCCGGCGATGGTCGGGGTCGGCAGGATCGCGACGCCATTGGTTTCGTTGTAAAGCGAGACATTGCCGGAGACGATCGGGAAATCCAGCGCGCGGCAGGCTTCGCCGATGCCTTTGATGGCGCCGACGAACTGGCCCATGATCTCAGGCTTTTCCGGATTGCCGAAGTTCAGGTTGTCGGTCGCAGCCAGCGGCTCGGCGCCGGTTGCCGTAATGTTGCGCCAGCATTCGGCGACGGCCTGCTTGCCGCCTTCGAACGGATCGGCTTCGACATAACGCGGTGTGACGTCGGACGAGAAAGCGAGAGCCTTGGTCGGATGGCCTTCGACGCGGACGACGCCGGCGTCGCCGCCGGGAAGCTGCAGAGAGTTACCCTGGATCAGCGTATCGTACTGCTCGTAGACCCAGCGGCGGCTGGACTGGTTGGCGGAGCCAACGAGTTTCAGCAGAGCCTGCGCGTAGTCTTCCGGCGCGGCAACGAGGTCGGCCGGTAGGGCGGCGCGCTTGTCTGACTCGCGCCACGGCCGATCATATTCCGGGGCCTGGTCGCCGAGATCCTTGATCGGCAGGTTGGCGACTTCCTCGCCCTGATGGATGACCCGGAAGCGCAGGTCGTCCGTCGTCTTGCCGACGATCGCGAAATCCAGGCCCCACTTGACGAAGATCGCCTTGGCGATGGCTTCCTTTTCCGGCTGCAGCACCATGAGCATGCGCTCCTGGCTTTCCGACAGCATCATTTCATAGGCCGTCATCCGCTCTTCGCGCACCGGCACCTTGTCGAGATCGAGCTCGATGCCAAGGTCGCCCTTGGCGCCCATTTCGACGGCGGAGCAGGTGAGGCCGGCGGCACCCATGTCCTGGATGGCGATGACGGCGCCCGTCTGCATCAGTTCCAGGCAGGCTTCCAGCAGGCACTTTTCGGTGAAGGGATCGCCGACCTGAACGGTCGGACGCTTTTCTTCGATCGATTCGTCGAATTCAGCCGACGCCATGGTCGCGCCGCCGACGCCATCGCGACCGGTCTTGGCGCCGAGATAGACGACCGGCAGGCCGACGCCCTTGGCTTCAGACAGGAAGATGGCATTCGACTTGGCGAGGCCCGCCGCGAAGGCGTTGACCAGGATATTGCCGTTATAGCGCGCATCGAACTCGACTTCGCCGCCGACAGTGGGAACACCAAAGGAATTACCGTAGCCGCCAACGCCGGCAACGACGCCGGAGACGAGGTGGCGGGTCTTCGGATGATCCGGCTCGCCGAAGCGCAGGGCGTTCATGGCAGCAACCGGCCGGGCGCCCATGGTGAAGACGTCGCGCAGAATGCCGCCGACGCCGGTCGCAGCGCCCTGATACGGCTCGATGTAGGAGGGGTGATTGTGGCTCTCCATCTTGAAGACGACGCAATCGCCATCGTCGATGTCGACCACGCCGGCATTCTCGCCCGGGCCCTGGATGACGCGCGGTCCCTTGGTCGGCAGGGTACGGAGCCACTTCTTGGAGGATTTGTACGAGCAGTGCTCGTTCCACATGGCCGAAAAAATGCCGAGCTCGGTGAACGTGGGCTCGCGGCCGATCAGATCCAGAATGCGCTGATATTCATCCGGCTTGAGGCCGTGGGCGGCAATCAGTTCGGGGGTGATCTGGATCGAATTGGAAATGGTCATGGGCGCTCGAGTGTCCTTGCCTGTAAAGGATTTGAAGACCGGTCAGGGATCGGGGTCTCTTTAGCGCAAGTCTCCCTGTCGTGCGACAGGAAAATCACCGGCGTTCACAACACGCCGGCGTAGATGCAACGAAAATCAAGCGCGCGGCCATAGGAGACCGCCTCGCGCGGTTAGAATTTATAGCCAACCATGATACCGGCGCGCGTCATGCCGCCATTAGGCCCATCGCAAAGATTGGCATGCGAGGAGTGCGCGATCTGCGCCATTACGTTCCAATGGCTGTCGAAATTATAACCGAGGCCGGCATATTCGTGGAAGAGCAGACGGCAGCCGAGCATCGGACCATGCTCTCGCCAGTCGTCCAGGTTACCCGTGTGCACCGTGCCGCCGAAGCCGAGTTCGGTGAAGATGCCGTTGCTATGGGTTAGCGTCCAGGAAAGGCCACCATAGACCTGCGTCGCGGAGCCTGACGTGCCGATCGATGTGCCTACGTGGATACGCGGATGCGTCAGCTGATCCTTCCAATCTGCTGTCGGATTATAGCCGAACGGATTGAAAAGTACCTGGACATCCGGGAAGACACCGCTTTCATGCTCGTTGCCGTTCTGGATGGAGCCGCTCGCGCCGAAACGCAATTCGTCGAAAATCTTGACTGGAGCGGCGGGAGTAGCTGCCACCGTATCTGCAGCGGTTGCGGCCGATTGACCTGCAACAAATACCGAACTGATTACCAGAAAACTCGAAACTAAACGCTTGCTGAAAAAGCTTGCAATAGCCATGCACTCCCCCTGGTGTGGCGGGCGAATCCTCATTTTTCATTGATAGAATGGTAGCGTGCTAAGAGTCGAGACGGCGAAATCGCATTTGCGCAAGATGTACGTCGATAAATTGATAAGGCTTGCTTAAATGTGACTATCGTATCCCGATGAGCCGTTTTCCAACAACCTGCGTAATGTCATGAAGCCGGCCGCAACATCTTCTCGCTGTGGGGGCGACGAAAAGGCGACACGGACCCTGTGGAAAACCCGTTCGATTCGCGCCGCCTTGAACTCGTCTTCGTCATCTATCAACACACCCTCGGTCAGGGCGGCGTTCTTGAAGGTGCCTGACAGCCAGGGTTCGGGCAGCTTCAGCCACAGGAAGGGCAGATGCGGATGCGAATTGAATTCAAAGCCCGCCAATGCCACGCGCGCCAGCTGTTCGCGGGCCTTGATTTCTTCGACCGCCTTGCGACGCAATTCCAATGCGTGACCACCAAGGACGAGCCGCGCGCAGGTTTCGGCAAGAATGAAGGGCAGGCCGCCGGTCGTCATCTTATGGGTGACTTTGATGCGTTGGGCGAAATGCGGCGGGCAGGCGACCCAGCCACCGCGCACGCCAGCGGTCACCGATTTCGAAAGGCTGCTGACGACAAAAGTTCGCTCCGGCGCAATGGTGGCCATAAGCGGGTTCTGGTCGCCGGTCATGCCGCCATAGAGATCGTCCTCGATCAGCCAGACACTATGTCGGCGCGCAATGGCGGCAATCGCGCGGCGTCTTGCCTCGGGCATTGTCACCAGGGTGGGATTATGGGCTGTCGGCATCAGGAAGGCGAGGCGAGGATGCTGCTGCTGACACAGGCGCTCGAAATCCTCGGGGATCATGCCATGCTCGTCCGAATCCACCAGGATCGTGCGGCGTCCGAGCAGGCGTGCGGCGCGGCTGATCTGCGTATAGGTGAGATTCTCGAAGACGATCTTGTCCCCCGGGGAGGTAACGGCCGAAATGACGGCAATGGCGCCGGCATGGGCGCCGAGCGTCGGCACGATTGTCTCGATTGCCGGCTGCCAGCCGTTGCGGGCAAGCCAGATCTGTCCTGCCTCAAACCAGCTCGCCGGGAAGTTCCTTGAATAGGAGGAGATCTCCGTCTGGTGCTCACTGCTGATGTCGGCGAAGAGCTTGCCGATGATTACACCCTGGCCGATATCGGGAGCGGCGGTGGTATCGAAGCGGATCTTGGCATCCGGCGTGTTCAGACCGCGCGTGCCGGCAAGCGCCTGCGTGATCGGATCCACGAGTTCGATCTGCTTGCCGTTCGAGCGCTCCAGCACATAGGTGCCACGGCCGACTTCGCCGGCGACCAGACCGCGTTCATGCACAAGGGCATAGGCCCTGCTCACAGTGCCGATGGTCACGCCGATATCATAGGCGAGATTGCGCTGCGGCGGCAGCTTGGTGCCGGGCGGCAAGACGCCATGGGTAATCGCGTGTTCGATGGCGTCGGCGACGCGGATATAGACCGGGCCGGTTCCGCTGGAAATGTCAGGAAGCCAATTTGTCATAATGACAATTTCTTAGATTGTCCCTGTCGTCGAGTCAAGAGTATGAGTCAATTTGCATCGTTTGGCTCGATGCATCGAAATTGTCACCATCATGTGGAAATGAAGATGAGTACAATGGCTACAATCTGTTCGACCGAAGCGGGAGCCCCCTGCGCGGCGGGCGTGGGAATTAGAGCGGCGCAGCCAAGGCCGCATATGTTGCGCCGGCTCTGGACGTCCTATTGGGATTGGCTGGAGAAGCGCGAGGGACGGCGGGTTTTAAGAGATCTGACCGATGATCAGTTATACGACATCGGCCTGACGCGTCGCGAGGCGGCAAAGGAAGTCAGTAAGTCATTCTTCTGGGATTGAGTGGGCTGAGCCGCATATCAGGCCAATGTGCCTGTTATTCGGCCCATTTCCAATCCTTGACATCGACTAGCTTGTGAACGAGTTTGCAGTGGCTGCGCGACTGGCGGATTGTGATGGAGAACCATCGTGGAACGCAGCCCTGAATGCCGACCGCCTGGGCCCTATAAGGAAACGCAATGGGGGCTCATATGCGCTTGGATATCGATCGAATCGAAACTGCTGCCACAACCATACACTGGGTCTTTCGGCATACACCGCAATACGTCTGCGAAAGTTTGAGCCGGGCGCTGGGCTGCCGGATTGTCCTCAAGGTCGAAACGATGAATCCTGTGCGCTGCTTCAAGGGGCGTGGCACCGAGATGGTTTTGGCTAGGCTCCAGTCACAAGGCGATACGAAATCCGTCGTCTGCGCTAGCGCGGGCAATCTGGGCCAGGCACTCGCCTATGGCGGCCGACTGAGAAGCTTTGACGTCACGGTAACGGCGTCCGTCGCCGCCAATGCCCTCAAAGTGGAAAAGATGCGGCTATTCGGAGCAAATGTGGTGTTGGTCGAAGGGGAGATCGAAGCCGCGCTCCAAGCAGCCTCCGATCTCGCCGAGGAAACGGGTGCCTTCCTCGTGGAGGACAGCAAGAACCTCGATACTTGTGAAGGTGCCGCGACCATCGGGCTCGAGCTTTCCGAATTTCCTCAAGCGCTGGATGCCGTCTTGGTTTCTCTGGGCGCCGGGGCGATGGCTACCGGTATCGGCTATGTCCTGAAGTGCCGACAGCCAAGTGTGGAGATCATCACAGTCCAGCCCCGAAATGCACCGGCTATGACTCTTTCCTTCAAGGCCAAGCGGATCGTGGACGCGGGCGCCCCGAACACCATCGCCGATGGCGTGGCCGGGCGCTATGTGATCCCGGAAGTTCTCGATGATCTATTGGCCGTCGCTGACGACGCTCTTTTGGTCAGCGAGGACAGCATCAAGGAGGGAATGCGACTCCTATACCTGCATTCCGGACTTATCGTGGAGCCCGCCGCCGCGCTGGGTGTTGCCGCCATTCTTGAGAATCCACAGCGTTTCGCCAGAAAGACCGTGGCAACCGTTCTCTGCGGCGGCAATGTGGAACCCAAAGCGTTCGAAGCGTGGATTGGAAAGCCGTAAAGGTGAGCTTGTTTCGCGCCGAGCGCTACCCTATTCGCTGGCAACAGAAAGGCGGCGGCGGAACCGTTATTGGCAGCCCTTCGCGCCCCCAGCCCAACGGTTGACGTCGCCCGTGATGCGGCCGCCTGACGCACCTGACATCATCGGACCGAAGGCCTGCAATTGCGCGGGATTGCCTTCCGCTTGCACAACGAGCGATGGCCGGCCGGTCGGATGCTTCTTGTCGACCACGAGGATGCGTGGGCGACCGGTGAAGGAGTTGAGCTCCGGAGCGAGCTGATAACTCGCGAAAGCCGGGTCCGAAGACTTGAACCAGCAGGTATTGGCATTGAGCATGATGCGCTCCATCGTCGACAGGGCGCTGTGATCGGTCGCAGTGATGCTCGGCGGACGCGGGCCGCAAGAGGTGACCAACAGCCCAAGCATCGCAATGGCAGCGGCGGAATAAAGTCCTGTCAGGAGGCGAGGGCGCATCAATCTCTTTCCAATGAAGCGGTTAGGGCTGGTCTGCTAATGTGTACCGGGCCGCTTTCCGGCGCCCTGCTGTTCTATGCAAAGACGCCGATTTTATGGTTCCGATAGTGGATCGGCCGTTATCAGGCTGCGACCACCCCAAGCGCGGAGGCGAAGAGGCCGCGGCCATCGCTGCCGCCATGGGCTGCCTCGATCAGGTTCTCCGGATGTGGCATCATACCGAGCACATTGGCCTTGGCGTTCATGACGCCGGCAATGTCATTGACGGAGCCGTTGGGGTTCGTGCCTTCGGCGTAGCGGAAGACCACCTGGCCGTTGTCCTCGATCGCCTTCAGCGTCTCAGCATCGGCGAAATAATTGCCGTCGTGATGTGCGACCGGGCTGCGGATGACCTGGCCCTTGGCATAGGCGGCGGTGAAGTCCGTCTCGGCATTGACGACTTCCAGCTTTACTTCGCGGCAGACGAATTTCAGCGAAGCGTTGCGCATCAGCGCGCCCGGCAGCATGCCGGCTTCGAGCAGGATCTGGAAACCATTGCAGACCCCCAAGACCTTGACGCCCTTGTCGGCCTTGTCCTTGATCGCTTGCATGATCGGCATGCGGGCGGCGATCGCGCCGCAGCGCAGATAATCGCCGTAAGAGAAGCCGCCGGGAATGACGATCAGGTCGACATCCGGAATCTCGGTCTCCGTCTGCCAGACCGTTACGGGCGCATGGCCGGAAATCTTGGTCAGCGCCGCGATCATGTCGCGATCGCGATTGAGGCCTGGAAGTTGGACGACTGCTGATTTCATGATGCTGGTCCCGCAATAGGCAAAGGGATAATCGCTGGAAGTGCTTCGTGAGCCATACTCCATTGCCTCAGACAAAGGAAGAATGGCTCGCGAAAGAGGACAATCAGTCGATCGAAATGCTGAAGTTCTCGATGACCGTATTGGCGAGAAGCTTTTCGCACATGGCCTTGAGATCGGCTTCCGCCTTGTTCTTGTCGGTGCCTTCAAGCTCGAGATCGAAGACCTTGCCCTGGCGGACCTGATGGACGCCGTCAAAGCCGAGTGCGCCGAGCGCGCCTTCGATTGCCTTGCCCTGCGGATCGAGAACGCCGTTCTTCAGCGTGACGGTTACACGAGCCTTGATCACGATTGTCCTTTCTGAACTTACTTGACGAGAACCGGGCCCGTGCCGCGCACGGGTTCGTTTTCATTGATGATGCCGAGGCGGCGAGCCACTTCGGAATAGGCTTCGAGCAGGCCGCCCATGTCGCGACGGAAGCGATCCTTGTCCATCTTTTCTCGGGTTTCGATATCCCAGAGACGGCAAGAGTCCGGCGAGATTTCGTCGGCGAGGATGATGCGCATCATGTCGCCTTCGAACAGGCGGCCGCATTCGATCTTGAAATCGACGAGCTGGATGCCGACGCCGAGGAAAAGACCGGTCATGAAGTCGTTGACGCGGATGGCAAGCGCCATGATGTCATCCAGCTCGGCCGGGTTGGCCCAGCCGAAGGCGGTGATGTGCTCTTCGGAAACCATAGGGTCTTCGAGCGCGTCGGACTTATAGTAGAACTCGATGATCGAACGCGGCAGAACCACGCCTTCCTCGATGCCGAGGCGCTTGGCGAGCGAGCCGGCGGCAACGTTGCGCACGACGATCTCGAGCGGAATCATCTCCACTTCCTTGATCAGCTGCTCGCGCATGTTGAGGCGGCGGATGAAATGGGTGGGAATGCCGATCTTGTTCAGATGGCTGAAGATATACTCGCAGATGCGATTGTTCAGTACGCCCTTGCCATCGATGACTTCATGCTTCTTTTTGTTGAAGGCGGTGGCGTCGTCCTTGAAGAACTGGATCAGCGTGCCCGGCTCAGGCCCCTCGTAAAGGATCTTGGCCTTGCCCTCGTAAATACGGCGGCGACGGTTCATTGGTATTGTTCTCTGTCTTTGGCGCTCATGGGACAGCGCAAGTGGATCGTATGTGGGCGTCCCCATAACGGATAAGAAGCGAATTCACAATCCGCCTGCGCCTCCTTCCTCGGAATTCCGGCCTTGGCGGGGTGCCAACGCAAGATTCGGGGTCCAGTCATGGCCTGTTTTACAGGCTTTTATCTGTCGATGGAATGAAAGTGCCAGGTACTTCACAGGCTAGTGAGGCGAGGCACGCCTCCATCCATCATCGTTTATGAATAATACTACGGCTTCAGCTGGCTGAGAAACTTCGAAAAGACCATAGTGCCCTCCGGCCAGGGCCCATGACCGGATTCGGTATTGATATGGCCGGATTCGCCGGCATCGATCAGCAGCGAGCCCCAGCTGTTGGCAATATCATCCGCATGTTCGTAGCTGCCGAAGGGATCATTGCGGCTTGCGATCGTGATCGACGGAAATGGTAGGGGGTCTCGCGGATAGGGGCCGAACGTCATCAGATGTTTCGGCCGGATGGCCGGATTGGCGACATCGGGCGGCGCGACGAAGAAGGCGCCAGCGACCTTGTTGCGGAAATGCGGGATCGCATGGATCACCGAGGGAACACCGAGCGAATGCGCGACGAGGACGACGGGCTTGTCCGAGGCATTCACTTCCTCGGCAATGCGGGCCACCCAATCGTCGCGCACGGGCTTCGACCATTCCGCCTGTTCCACGCGCCGTGCGGTCGAGAGCTTCTGCTCCCAGCGCGTCTGCCAGTGGTCGGGGCCGGAATTCGTATAGCCGGGGATGATGAGGATGTTTGCGTCGGAGGCTTTCATGATTTCGCCGATGTGGAAAAGGGGAGGCCAACTGTCAAGGGAAAAAGGCGACAATTGCGGCAAAATTTGCTAGGATTGCCGCTGCCGGTAGCGAATGACGATGTCGGCGCCCCGTTTGCCGCCATCTTGAACCGCCAGCCGAGTACCACGGTTGAGGAGGAGAGCATTATGACGGCCTTTCACGTCATGGCTGGAGCAGACCACACTTTTACGCGCCCCGCCATCCGT
Source organism: Rhizobium sp. ERR 1071 (assembly GCF_007828675.1). Lineage (NCBI taxonomy): Bacteria > Pseudomonadati > Pseudomonadota > Alphaproteobacteria > Hyphomicrobiales > Rhizobiaceae > Rhizobium > Rhizobium sp. ERR 1071. The sequence goes on from NZ_VITM01000001.1 coordinate 158,231, forward strand.
AAGATCGGTGTCGCCGATCTCGTCGACGCCCTGAAGATGGGGCTGGACGATTTCAGCGAGAAGCCATCGCATTATGTTTTTCTGTGCCTGATGTATCCGATTGCCGGCATTGCGCTGGCGATCTGGAGCACCGACCAGAATCTGCTGCCATTGCTGTTTCCGCTGATGTCCGGTTTCGCTCTGCTCGGGCCGCTGGCCGCAATCGGCCTCTACGAGATCAGCAGGCGGCGGGAAAAGGGGCTGGATACGTCATGGAGCCATGCGTTCGACGTGCGCTTCTCATCGGCCTTGCCGTCGATCATCGTTGCCGGCCTCATGCTGTTCGGTCTGTTCATCGTCTGGCTCTTCGTGGCGCAGAGCATCTACTTCATCTACTTCGGCGACGGTGTTCCTCCGACGCTTTCATCCTTCGTGTCGAGCGTGCTGACGACGCGCGAGGGCATGGCGATGATGCTTTGGGGCGATCTGATCGGCTTCCTCTTTGCTCTCGTCGCGCTGGTGACAACGGTCGTGACGTTCCAACTGCTGCTGGATCGCGACGTCGGTGTCGTCGCCGCGGTGGATGCGAGCATCCGGGCGACGCTGACCAATCCGGTACCGATCGCGGTCTGGGGCTTGATCGTGACGGCGCTGCTCGTCATCGGCACCATCCCGATCTTTGCCGGGCTGGCGGTCGTCATGCCTGTTCTCGGTCACGCATCCTGGCATCTCTATCGCAAGCTGATTGTGACCGGGAACTAGACGAGGCCGGCATTGGCCGAAGCCGTCATCATTGGAACCGCGGGGCGGTTTCTTACGTTGATCCGCATCATCAGGAGATGCGGATCATGACGCGACTTACGCATATTTTCACTCGGTTCGCGGTTGTCGTTTCGGAATGGACCGGCAAACCGGCCATCTTCGTGCTTGCCCTGTTCTCCGTCGTTCTCTGGGGCGCGACCGGGCCGATCTTCGGCTACTCGGACACATGGCAGCTGGTCATCAATACCAGCACAACGATCGTCACCTTCCTGATGGTTTTTCTGCTCCAGAATGCGCAGACGCGCGATACGCGGGCCATCCAGGCCAAGCTCAACGAACTCATCCTGACGAGCGCGGCCGAGAACCGCTTTGTCGGGATCGAGAATCTTGACGAAGAGGATCTGAAGCACCTCGACCGGCTGGTCGAAAAGGCGGCAAAGCGCGAACCTGGACAAAGTCAGGGCAAGGCTGGCGAGAGCATCGAGTATGACCGCGCTATCGCGGCCAAATCCGCCGACAAAGGAAAGAGGCGGCGCGTCAGCCGCACCGCCTCAAGCAAAGCGCAATCGAAAGCGGGAAATTCTAGCCGAAAACCCGCTTGAAGATCGTGTCGACATGCTTGGTGTGATAGCCGAGGTCGAACTTTTCGCGGATATCTGCTTCCGAAAGGGCGGCGCGCACTTCCTGGTCGGCCAGCAGTTCCTCGAGGAAGTCCTTGCCTTCTTCCCAGACCTTCATGGCATTGCGCTGGACGAGGCGATAGGAATCCTCGCGGGATACGCCGGCCTGGGTCAGCGCCAGCAGCACGCGCTGCGAATGAACAAGCCCGCGGAACTTGTTCAAGTTCTTCATCATATTGTCCGGGTAGACCAGAAGCTTGTCGACGACGCTGGTGATGCGGGCCAGCGCGAAATCGAGCGTGACGGTCGCGTCAGGGCCGATCATGCGTTCGACGGAGGAGTGCGAGATATCGCGCTCGTGCCATAGAGCGACGTTCTCCATGGCCGGGATGGAATAGGAGCGGACCATGCGGGCGAGGCCCGTCAGATTTTCCGTCAGCACCGGATTGCGCTTATGCGGCATAGCGGAAGAACCCTTCTGGCCCGGCGAGAAATATTCCTCGGCTTCCAGAACTTCGGTGCGCTGCAGATGGCGGATTTCGGTGGCGAGACGCTCGATCGAGGAGGCGACGACGCCGAGCGTGGCGAAGAACATCGCATGGCGGTCGCGCGGGATGACCTGGGTGGAGACCGGCTCCGGCTTCAGGCCGAGGGCGGCGGCGACATGTTCCTCGACGCGCGGATCGATGTTGGCAAAGGTGCCGACGGCGCCGGAGATGGCGCAGGTGGCGACTTCCTCGCGAGCCGCGATCAGGCGCTGCTTGCAGCGCTCGAATTCGGCATAGGCGAGCGCCAGTTTCACGCCGAAGGTGGTGGGCTCGGCATGGATGCCATGCGAACGGCCGATGGTGACGGTGTCCTTGTGCTCGAAAGCGCGACGCTTCAGGGCCTCCAGCAGCTTGTTGATATCGGCGATGAGCAGGTCGCTGGCGCGCACGAGCTGGACATTGAAGCAGGTGTCGAGCACGTCCGAGGAGGTCATGCCCTGATGCACGAAGCGGGCGTCGGGACCGACGATTTCGGCCAAGTGCGTCAGGAAGGCGATGACGTCGTGCTTGGTGACGGCTTCGATCTCGTCGATGCGGGCGACGTCGAACGTGGCCTTGCCGCCCTTTTCCCAGATCGTATCCGCTGCCGACTTTGGAATGACGCCGAGCGCGGCCAGCGCGTCACAGGCATGGGCCTCGATCTCGAACCAGATGCGGAACTTGGTTTCGGGAGACCAGATGGCGACCATTTCCGGTCGGGAGTAGCGCGGGATCATAGGCTCAAAGCTTTCTTGGCTAACGGGACAAGGAGAACTCGGCGCCCCCATAACAAAGACGGGCGGCAATCACAATGTTTCATGGGCACAATGTTTAGCGGGACTTCAACGCGCCCGTCGCGCAAGATAGGCCGAAACAGCTGTCAGGCATAGCAGGCCGAATGGCAGAAACAGGGTGAGGCCGAGGACGGCGAACTGGTAGACGGCACTGGCGCCGGTGAACAGGAACTGGAAGATCCAGATAAGCGAGCCGAATGGCGCATGCCAGCGCGAATAGAACCAGCGGTAGTCCATGGCGAAGAGGAAGGCCGTTATGGCCGCGGTGCCGATGGAGAGGGCCAGAAAGAAGGCGGCAAAGCGTGCGCCGGTCGGCCGCCGACGGGCAAAACGTTGGGTGAGCGGCACGAGGATGAGCCAGGAGAGGGCGCCGCCGAAGAAATAGACGAGGGTAAGGGCGGCAATGTGGCTGGTCAGCAATCCGTTGCGCAAATAGAGCGCCGTAATCGCCGAGGTGGACATGGCCGCACCCCAGCAGAGAGCACCACCCAGAACTTCCAGGCAATGCGAGGCGACGGTCCGTACTCGGCCCGTCGCGATAAAGACATCGGTCGGATTAATTTGATCCAACGCGGCCTCGTTCGGCGGCAGCCCGGAGATCGCCGACCGTCTGACGATAGGCGTCGACCGATTCGCCCTTGAAGATCGCCGAACCGGCAACGAGGACATTGGCGCCGGAAGCGGTGATCAGAGGGGCTGTTTCAACGGAGACGCCGCCATCGACTTCCAGTTCAATCGGACGGTCGCCGATCAGGGACTTGGCATTGCGGATTTTATCAGCCATGGCCGGAATGAACTTCTGGCCACCGAAGCCCGGATTGACCGACATGATCAAAATCAGGTCGATATCATCGAGCACGTTTTCCAGCACGGAAAGGGGCGTTGCCGGGTTGAGGGTGACGCCGACCTTCTTGCCGAGATGGCGGATCGTCTGCAGCGAACGATGCAGATGCACGCCGGCTTCGGCATGAACCGTGATGCGGTCGCAGCCGGCCTTGGCGAAGGCTTCCAGATAGGGATCGGCCGGCGAAATCATCAAGTGGCAATCGAAGGTCGCGGTCGTATAGGGGCGCAGTGCCTTGATGACATCGGCGCCGAAGGAGATGTTCGGCACAAAATGGCCGTCCATGACGTCGAGATGGATCCAGTCGGCACCGGCTTCGGTCACATCCTTGACTTCCTGCCCGAGCTTGGCGAAGTCGGCGGCGAGAATGGAGGGGGCAATACGGATCGGTAAGGTCATGGGTAGCTGAGCTCCAACTGATTATTTCGCGCCTGGATTAGCACCGCTATCGCGGGCAAACAACCGCCAGAACTGCTTACCATCAGTTCGATGGCGTCACCGGCACGAAGGTATTGCCCCGCCACTCCAGCAGGCGATAGGGATTTTCGGTCAATTCGTGGTTCTGCCCGAAGGAGATCGGACCGATCGCTGTTTGGAAAACTGTTCCCACGAGCTTTTCGGCGATGGGTTTATTGTCCGCCTTGGCGCTGTCCGCTGCCTGGCTGGCAATCTGAGCCGCTGCCGCGGCCGGCAGAGCATAGCCGTCAGGTTCGGTACCGGCCGCACGCATTGCCTGTACCGTGGGCTGAGCTGCCGGCAGGCTGGCATAGTCGGGCAGAGCGATTGCCTGCACACCCTCCAGCAAGGGAAGAGGCTGATCTGCGGCACGCATGGCATCGCCGCCCATCAGGGCCAGCGGAATATTCTCGCTCTTAGCGTCGCGTGCGATCACGGCAACATCGCTGCGGTCGCCGCCGATGAAGACGCGTGTCGCACCCGCCTTTTTCAGTCGTCGCACGAGGGCGATCTGTTGATCCTGACCGGGGCGATAGGTATCGGTGAAGACCGTTTTTAGCCCCTTTTCCTCGAGCGCGTTGCGGATCGCGCCGACCAGTTCGCGACCGTGTATCGTACCGTCATCGATCAGCGCCATCGGTTCCGCGGCCCAATTTTTCAAAATGGTGTCGATCGCCACGGCCGCCTCGGCGCTATCGACCGGCGCGAGGCGAAAGAGCGGCCAGCCATTCTTCAGCGCGTCTTCCATGAGAATGTGCGAGCGTACGGAAACGGTGATGACAGGAATGCCGGCATCCTTGAGGCGCGGCAGTGCGCCTTCCAAGGTCTCCGTGCACAGAAAGCCGATCGCGACTTGTGCTTTGGCGGCTACCAGCGCTTCAGCTGCGGCTCGGCCGCCATCCTCCGTGCAGGGCTCGTTGACAACGGTTGCCGTATCCTTTTGGGCCTGGATCGTGAAATTTGCGCCAGCGGTTATCTCTGCCCCGAGCGTTGCGAAATTACCGTCCTGCGGTGCCACGACGCCGATATGAATTCCTGCGGCATAGCTGCTGCCGGCCGCCAAAAGCAGCGCAAGCAGGAGCGGAAGGCGACGCAGAACGTTCATCGATGGAGTATCCCGGACAATTTTCCTGCCCTATTTATCCGTCTGCAGGGCATCGTCAAAGAAAAAGCAGCAAAATCGCTCTGTTTTCAATAATGCTATTGTAGAAAAGCTAACACCTGACCGTCATATTGAATGTTAGGCAAGCACGACTCAACAAAGGAGACGGTGGTGCTAGACAGGCAACGTATGGACCCGGCGCTTTATCGCGATGCCATGAGCCGCTATGCCGGCCATGTGCAACTGGTGACGACGGCGCTCGGTGCTGAGCGGCGCGGCGTGACGATCACGGCGGCCTGCTCGGTATCGGACAGCCCGGCGACGGTTCTGATCTGCCTCAACAACAGCAACGCCAAGAACGAGATCTTCTTCAAAAGCGGCATTTTCGCCCTAAACTCGCTCGGCGCAGATCATCAAGCCTTGGCCGACGCCTTTTCCGGCAAGACGCAACTGACCGTCGATGAGCGCTTCGCTGCCGGCAAATTCGAGACGCTGGTGACGGGTGCGCCAGTGCTTGCCGATGCTCTTGCCGCCTTCGATTGCCGCGTGATCGAGATCAAGCAGGCCTCCACACACAATATCATCTTAGGCGAGGTGATGGCTCTACGCTATAGCGAACCAAAGCCGGCACTCCTCTATATGAACCGGGGCTATCACGCGCTATAACCCCTGCAAGGGAGTTATCATGGCGGATCAGACAATACTTTCGCTGCCGAGTTCCATCGATGAGACGATGGCGTTGCTCGGTGCCCATGACTATCTGGCCGGTCGCGCGCTCGGCACCGTTTTGTTTCTCGCATTGAAGATGAAGCGGCCGCTCTTTCTGGAGGGCGAAGCCGGTGTCGGCAAGACGGAGATTGCCAAGGTCTTGGCGAAGGCGCTTGACCGGCCGTTGATCCGCCTCCAATGCTATGAAGGTCTGGATGTTTCCTCGGCCGTCTACGAATGGAACTATCCGGCGCAGATGCTGGAAATCCGCCTCGCGGAAGCATCCGGCCTCACCGACCGCGACCGCATCGAGGCCGATATTTTTTCCGAGCGCTATCTGATCCGCCGGCCGGTATTGCAGGCACTGTCCGGTGTCGGCGGGCGTGCACCTGTTTTCCTGATCGACGAGCTTGATCGCACCGACGAGGCTTTCGAGGCATTCCTGCTGGAAGTGCTGTCGGATTTTCAGGTGACTGTGCCGGAACTCGGGACGATCCGGGCAGCAGAGCCGCCTGTCGTCATCATCACCACCAACCGGACGCGCGAAGTGCATGACGCCTTGAAACGACGCTGTCTCTATCATTGGGTCGATTATCCTGAGGCCGAACAGGAGCTTGAGATCATCCGCCGCAAGGTGCCTGGCTGCAATGAAGTGCTCTCGCGCCAGATCGTCGCTTACGTCCAGAAGCTGCGTACGCTCGATCTCTTCAAGAATCCGGGAGTCGCCGAGACGATCGACTGGGCGACCGCTTTAACGGAGCTCGATCGGCTGGCTCTCGATCCGGAGACCGTTTCGGATACGCTCGGCACCTTGCTGAAATATCAGGACGATATCGCCCGCATTCAGGGCGCCGAAGGCAAGCGTGTGTTGGACGAAGTCAAATCCGAACTGCTGGCGGCGGGATGAGCCATGGAGCCGAGTGCAGACGATGGCATCATCGTTGCGCCGTCACCGCCCGGTGACGGGCGCCTCGCTGACAATATCGTGCTATTTGGCCGGGTGCTCCGCAGGGCCGGCCTGAAGATCGGTCCTGGGGCGATTGCCGACGCCATAGAAGCGGTCGAGGCCATCGGCATCGGTTCCCGCGAGGAGTTTCATGCTGCCCTCTGTTCCGTTTTCGTCAAGCGGCATGAAGATCTGGTCGTCTTCGACGAGGCGTTCCGGCTGTTCTGGCGCTCGCGCGATCTCGTTGCGAAAATGATCGCAATGATGTCGCCGGTCGCACCTGACCATCGCGAGAGGGAGAAGCCGAAACCGGGCGAGAGTCGGGCAAGCGATGCATTATTGAGCGATCGGAGCGACCGGAGCCCGCAGCGCGAGACGCCCGATATCAAGATAGATGCGCGATTTACAAGCTCCGGCAGCGAGGTACTGCGCCATCTGGATTTCGCGCAGATGTCAGCGGCAGAGATTGTTGTTGCCAAGAAGGAGCTGGAGAAGCTGCAGCTGCCGCTGGATCGTGTGCGCACGCGCCGTTTCGCACCATCTCGCACAGCGGCCAAGGTCGATCCGCGCGCGACAATGCGGTCCGCGTTGCGCACCGGAGGAGCGCTGATCCTGCCGCGCTTCCGGAAGCCGAAGGAAATCCAGCCGCCACTTGTGGTACTTGCGGATATCTCAGGCTCGATGAGCCAATATACGCGCATCTTCCTGCATTTCCTGCATGTGCTGACCGAACGGCGGCGACGCGTGCATACGTTTCTGTTTGGAACGCGCCTGACCAATGTCACCAGAGCGATGCGCCACAAGGACCCGGATCAGGCGCTGGACGAATGCGCGGCAGCTGTGCGCGACTGGTCGGGCGGAACGCGGATCGGCGAGACGCTGAAGGAGTTCAACAGATTATGGGCGCGCCGCGTGCTGGGGCAGGGCGCAATCGTGCTCTTGATCACCGACGGGCTGGAGCGCGAGGGCGTGGAATTGCTTAGCGTGGAAATGGATCGGCTGCATCGCTCCTGCCGGCGGCTCATCTGGCTCAATCCGCTCTTGCGCTTTGCGGGTTTCGAGGCCCGAGCGCGCGGTGTAAAAGCAATGCTGCCGCATGTTGACGAATTCCGTCCCGTTCACAATCTATTATCTCTAGCCGATCTCGTATCGGCGCTCACCGCCGGCCGCGCGGATACCTATGCTCCGCGACGGTTTCTCGGCAAGCAATGAGGCTCCGATGTCAGATATATCCGAAAGTCTGGATCCGCTCGTGATTGCGGAGGAATGGGTGTCGGCGGGACGCAGCGTGGCCATGGCGACCGTTGTCGATACCTGGGGTTCCGCGCCGCGCCCGTCGGGCAGTCATCTCGTGATCGATGGCGAGGGTAATTTTCACGGATCGGTTTCCGGCGGTTGCGTCGAAGGTGCCGTCATTACCGAGGCACTGGACGTCATCGAAACGGGCAAGTCGCGCATGCTGGAATTCGGTGTCGCCGATGAAACGGCCTGGCGCGTGGGTCTCTCCTGCGGCGGCCGCATCCGCGTCTATGTCGAAAGGCTCGCCTGATGGATCGGCAGATACTGGCGCGGCTGAATGAGATGCGGCGCAGGCGACAGGCGGCGATCCTCGTCACCGATCTCTCAGGAGGACCGGAACGGCTCATCGTCGAAGGCGATGCGCTGGAAGGCGCGCTCAGCGATGCCGCTGCAGCGGCGTTCCGTTCGGGGAAGTCCGCAGCCCTTGATATCGACGGGCAGAGCCTGTTCTTCAACGTGCATCTGCCACCGCCGCGCCTTGTTATCATCGGCGCCGTGCACATCAGCCAAATTCTCGCGCGAATGGCGGCCCTAGCGGATTTCGATGTGACGATCATCGATCCGCGCACCGCCTTTGCAACGCCGGAGCGCTTCGAAGGCATAGACCTGATCGCCGACTGGCCCGTGGATGCGCTGAAAGAGCGGCCGCTCGACAGCTATATGGCGCTGGTCGCCGTGACCCATGATCCCAAGATCGACGACGAGCCGATCATTCAGGCGTTGAAGACGGGCTGTTTTTATGTCGGCGCGCTCGGCAGCCGCAAGACGCATGCCAGCCGGCTGGAACGCTTGAAGCGGGAAGGCGTGGGCGAAGCCGAGCTTGGCCGCATCCATGCGCCGATCGGGCTCCCTATCGGTGCTGCAAGTCCGGCCGAGATCGCCGTCGCCATCCTGGCTGAAATCATCGGCTCGCTTCGCGGGCGGGATGTCTCGTCGCCAAAAGGCGGCCATCCATGATCTTCGGCGAATTTTTGACAATGGAGGCGGAGGGGGCGGTTCTCGCGCATTCCGTTCGGCTGGCGGACGGCGGCTTTTCCAAGGGGCATAAGCTCACCGGCGGAGACATCGAGCGGCTCGCTGCGGCCGGAATTGACCGCGTTATCGCCGCGCGCATCGAACCGGGCGACCTCATGGAAGACGAGGCGGCTGAGCAGCTGGCGCGGGCAGTTGCCCCCGATCATCTGACTTTTTCTGAAGCCGCAACGGGACGGGTGAATGTCCATAGCACCGTCGACGGCCTGTTTGTTGTAAATCGTATAGCGGTCGATCGCGTCAACAATCTCGATCCGGCGATCACTCTTGCCTGCCTTGCAGACCATGTACCTGTTCGAGCAGGCGACATGGTGGCGACCTTCAAGATCATTCCGCTCGCCGTTTCCGGAGTCAAAATCGCTTCAGGTGTCGAAATTTTGCGGCGGATGCCGGTTTTCGAGGTCAAGCCCTTCATGCCGCACGCCATATCGCTTGTCGCCACGGAGCTGCCGTCGCTGAAGGCTTCGGTGATGGACAAGACGGCGCGGATATTATCGCAGCGACTGCAGCCTTCGGGCAGTGTGTTGCAGCGGGAAGAGCGGGTTGCCCATAGAGCAGCCGATGTTGCCGGCGCGATCCGTCGCGCTCTTGCTGCGCAGGACCGGCTGGCGAAACTGGTGATCGTTTTCGGAGCGTCGGCTGTCATCGATGCCGGTGATGTCATTCCGGAGGCGATCCGGCTTGCCGGCGGCGAGGTCATTCAGGTCGGCATGCCGGTCGATCCGGGTAATCTGCTGGTGCTTGGCAGGGTGGACGACATTTATGTCGTCGGGGCGCCGGGATGCGCGCGCAGTCCGAAGGAGAATGGCTTCGACTGGGTGCTGGATCGCATATTAGCCGGCGAACGACCGACTCCGGAGGATATCAGTGCCATGGGCGTTGGAGGGCTGCTCATGGAAATTCAATCACGCCCGCGGCCGCGCGACATAGTCAACAAACCGCCGTCGGAGATCTCGGTTGCCATCGTCCTGCTGGCTGCGGGAAAGGCGAGCCGCATGGGCGAGGGGGGCTCGCACAAGCTTTTGGCGGAATTCGATGGCGTGCCGCTGGTACGCCGGTCGACATCTATCGCCATTGCAAGCGGCATATCGGATATCGTCGTCGTCACGGGGCACCGGCGCAATGAGATCGAAACCGCACTCAATGGTCTCACCGTCGAGGCGGTATTCAATCCGGATTATGGCTCGGGCATGGCCAGTTCGCTGGTTGCAGGTGTCGGCACACGGGCAGCACGTAGGGCCGATGGTGTTCTTGTTATGCTGGCCGATATGCCCGGCGTCACCAGCGATGATCTGAAAGCCCTGATGGCCGCCTTCCGGGAGGCGAACGGCAAGGCGATCGTGCGGGCGGTATCGAGCGGCAAGCGCGGCAATCCCGTCATCCTGCCGCGCTCGGTCTTGAACGCCGTGATGCGGCTGGAGGGCGATGTGGGCGCCCGGCATATCATCGAAACATCGGGGCTTCCGGTCATTGATGTCGAGATCGGCGAGGCGGCACATCTCGATGTCGATACGCCTGAGGCCGTTGTTGCGGCCGGTGGGACTTTGAAGGGGTAGAGTAGGGAATGGACAATATCGATATCGAGGAGATGTTTCAGTCGCTCGGGCCGATCACCATCAAACGGATGTTCGGCGGGAAGGGAATTTATCATATGGGGCGAATATTGGCACTCGAGGTCGATGACGAGATTCTCCTGAAAGCGGACGATGCCAGTGCCTCCCAATTTGAGGCCGCCGGCGCGCGACGCTGGGCCTACGAAGGCAAGAAAGGCAAGGCCGTCAACATGCCCTATTGGTCGATACCCGACGACGCGTTCGACGATCCGGATGAAATGGCGCGTTGGGTGCGGCTGGCGTATGAGGCTGCGCTTCGCTCGGATAAATAGGCGTCAGCGGAAATCTGCTTCGCTCAAATGGGCGATCGTTGCCTTGGCGAACTCGGAAAGCTGAGCCGGCAGCTCGCCGCGGCCGAACCAGCCGAAATCGGAGAGCTTGTCCGGCTCCATCAGGCGCGGTTCGCCGGAAAAATCCTTGCAGACGTAGATCAGCGAGATCCAGTGCTGCCGCTCGGCCTCGATGATGACTTCTTGCGTGCAAAGATAGTCGATCCTGCCGATGGAGAGGCCGCTTTCCTCTTCCGCTTCGCGAATTGCGGCCTTGGTGGCAGGCTCCATATGATCGACCTTACCGCCGACGATGCTCCAGCATCCGGCTTCCGGTGCCTTGAGGCGGCGATAGAGCAAAAGCTTGCCGTCCTGCAAGATTGCGAGACCGGTTCCCAGTCCTGGGAAATCGATGCCCGGCTTGCCCAATATTCAAATCCCGAGATTGGACGCAACATCCGGCAAGCCGATCTGCTGCGTGTCTGAGCGGAATCTATCAGGCCTTGGCGTTTGCCACGATGAGCATGAAAGCCGGGATATCATCGCCGAAGCCGACTGGCGTCGGACCGTCATCCTGATCGCGATAACGGTTGCGGCGCTCGCGGTGATCGTCATTGGCAGCAGGAAAGGGCCGGTGGTTGTTGCGAGAACCGTTATGGGATCTGTTATTGTTGTTCTCAGACTTGCGCTCGTTCTTCACGCTTTCGGCCTTTGCTGGTGCTGCTTCGATCGCTACGACGTCATTATCCTCGACGTCGATATCAGATTTATGACTCGAGGCGTTGCGGCCTCCACGGCTGCGATCTCGATCGCGGCCCTTGCCCTTCTGGTCACGGCGGCGAGACGAACGGTTGTCGTCGCTGCTCTCGTCTGCCGGTGGCAGAGCCGAAAGATCGCCGTTCAGCCACTGAACGTCTTCACCAATGAGCTTCTCGATGGCGTCGACATGCTTGGTGTCGCGCTTCGTGACGATGGTGAAGGCGGCGCCGGAGCGGCCGGCGCGACCGGTGCGGCCGATGCGGTGAACGTAGTCTTCCGAATGGATCGGAACATCGAAATTGAAGACGTGGCTGACATCGGGGATGTCGAGGCCGCGAGCAGCAACGTCGGAGGCGACGAGCAGCTGCAGATTCCCGTCCTTGAAATTCTGAAGCATGGTCATGCGCGAGCGCTGGTCCATGTCACCATGCAGTGCGCCGGCGGAAAAGCCGTGGCGGTCCAGGGAGCGGAAGAGGTCAGAAACGTCCTTCTTGCGATTGCAAAAGATGATCGCGTTCTTCAAATCCGTCTGGGCGCGGATGAGATCGCGCAGCGTAGCGCGCTTCTCGTAATCCTTGCCATGCGAGGCAACGAAGCGCTGCGTCACGGTCTTGGCGGTCGATGCCGGCTTTGCGACTTCAACGCGTTCCGGGTTCTGCAGGAAGCGATCGGCTAGCTTCTGGATTTCCGGCGGCATCGTTGCCGAGAAGAACAGCGTCTGGCGCGTAAAGGGGATAAGCTTGGCAATGCGCTCGATATCCGGGATGAAGCCCATGTCGAGCATACGGTCGGCTTCGTCGATGACGAAGATCTCGACGGCGCTCATCAGCAGCTTGCCGCGTTCGAAATGGTCCAGCAGGCGGCCGGGCGTGCAGATCAGCACATCGGCGCCACGCTCAAGCTTGCGATCCTGCTCTTCGAAGGAAACGCCGCCGATCAGAAGGGCAATGTTCAGGCGATGGTTCTTGCCGTATTTTTCGAAGTTTTCGGCGACCTGCGCTGCGAGTTCGCGCGTCGGCTCCAGAATAAGCGTCCGCGGCATGCGAGCGCGGGCGCGACCCTTTTCCAGCAGCGTCAGCATCGGCAGCACGAAGGAGGCCGTCTTGCCGGTTCCGGTTTGGGCAATGCCGCAGATGTCACGGCGCTGAAGCGCAAAGGGGATTGCACCGGCCTGGATCGGAGTCGGTGTGGTGTAGCCCGCGTCAGTTACCGCGGAAAGGACTTTTTGGCTCAGGCCAAGGTCAGCAAATGTTGTCAAAGGGAAATCTAATTCCGTCTTGGTTCAGTCGAACACCATGAGTCGACACGCAGGAGCGTGCCGCAATGCAGCGCGACATAGAACCAAATACCCGGGAAGTCAAGGAAAGCAGGCGCTTCAACAGCCTCGAAGTTCATTCATAACGCAATTTTTGGATTAGTGCCATCTTTGTTGCGCGTTTGTCACAATTCCGGCAGCTAAATTGCGCCCAATCCGCTGATGTAACTTGCTAGTTTCGTGCCGGCGCCGATGAAATACATCGGGTCTGTGGGATGTCCGTTCTCGCGCACTTCATAATGCAGATGTGTTCCTGTCGAGCGCCCCGTACTGCCGGCAAGACCGATCGCATCGCCGGCGCCGACCTTGTCGCCGACTTTGACGAGCACCTGTTCCATATGCCCATAGCGAGTGGAGATGCCGTCGCCGTGGTCGATCTCCACCATGTTGCCGTAGCCGCCGGTCCATCCAGCCGAAACCACCTTGCCAGGGGCGGTCGCTTTGATCTTTTCACCAGGGCTGAAATGGAAATCCGTGCCGGTGTGAAGTGCCAGCGTGCCGAAGAAGGGATCCTTGCGATTGCCAAAAGGGCTGGTGACGAGCTTGCCCGGTGCAGGATTGCGGAAGGGCAGTCTTTCGGCCGCCCCCCGAACGGTTTCCAGATGTGTCAGGGCGGTGTCGAGTTCCGCCATGGATCGTTCGAACTGGTCGACATTTTCCGGAGGTGCGTATGGACCGCCCACACCGTCATCCGCATCGTCACGCGCAATGCCGGCGACCTCGTTCGGCACCTTAATGCCGACATTCTGCATGATCGATTGGATCGAAGTGGCAGTTTCCGACGCATCGGCGGTGAGATTGTGGATGCGGGACAACTGATCCTGCTCGATATGCTTCAGCGACAGCGTCACTTTGGAGAAGACCCGATCGGCACGGTCGGCCACGGTTTCGGGGGCAGGGACGTAGGCAAGCGTTGAGTTGTCGGGTGTGGCGTCGGCCGGCTTGCCGCTCATGAGAAGCTTTTCGATTGCCTTGGGCGACGTCAGCTGGGCATGTTCGTTCTTTGGCGCGGCAGCGTCGGCGTCGGAATGCGCGCCCTTGCCGGTCAGGCCGGAGTTCTCTGCCCGGTCGAGCAGGGTGCTGAGCTTACCGTTGCGTGATGAGAGTTGCTGCTGCTGTTCGATCAGCTTGTCGACCTTTTCCTCCACCACCTGCTGATCCAGAAGCTGGCGAGAGGTGACGCGATCGACCTGGGCGCGCAGGGCGGCGATACGGTCTTCATAGTCATATTGCATGCGCGCCTGGCGGGCCATCGTCGCGCCGATCAGATCGTCACGCAGAACAAGATAGGACGTAGCAAGGAGATAGCCGATCGAAAAAATTCCGACCATGCAGACGGCAATAGCCGCCATCCATGGGCGCACGGTCATGTGGCGCACCGTATCGCCGCTGGCGAGGATGATAGTGTGATGTCGCCTTTGCTTGCCGAAAACCCGGTTCTGAGGCTTTGCTGTCACCGAGACTCTCCCAATCGGTGCCCTTTGGCACCCGATGGAAGTACACGGCATTATGGTTAATGAATGCTTTCTATGGCAGTATTAAATACCGGAAAAAGCCATTTTACGTTAGTATATCAAGCATTGCTTGTAGATGTCAGTGAACGGTAGAAAGAGGGTGTCAGTCCGGCTTCCGCCCGGGCGATATCGTTGAACGGTGCCTTCAGCGAGCCCCGAAAATTAGCGCGCACCAGCTCCTGGAAGGTTCGGGCCGGATCGCGCTTTTCCCGCGCGCACAGGAAGCGAAACCATTTCGCACCGACGGCAACATGGCCCTTCTCGTCATTATAGATGACGTCGAGTATGGCGGCGCTTTCGAGATCGCCGGTTTCGCGCATCTTTGCCTGAAGGGCCGGCGTCACGTCCAAACCTCTCGCTTCGAGGATCAGAGGCACGACTGCCAGGCGCGCGGTCAGATCGGTGCGGGTCGCATGGGCCGCCTGCCACAGCCCGTCGTGGGCCGGCAGATCGCCATAATCGGCACCCAACTCGCGCAGGCGCGCCCGCACCATGCGAAAATGCTTGGCTTCCTCGAAGGCAACCTGCATCCAGCCATCAAAGAAGGAATTGGGGACCGGTCCCGTCGCAAAACGCGCGACAATGTCCAATGCGAGATCGACGGCATTCAGCTCAATATGGGCGATGGCATGCAGGAGCGCGATGCGGCCTTTCAGCGTATGCAGCGAGCGCTTCTCCATGTTTTTCGGTGGCACAAGCTCCGGCTTTTCGGGCCGACCGGGCCGATCGGCGAGCGGCGGGTCGAGCGGCGAACGCAGCGACAGGGTGCGGGCAAACCAACGTGTCGCCGATTCCTGGGCGAGCTCGGTCTTTATATCGAGATCGGCCGAACGGATGGCGGCGATGGCGCCGCCGCGCAGCGACGTGATGGTTTCGGGACTGCCGGACATGCCTTCAAAGTTCCTTGGCCGCAGCCAGAACGGCTTCGGCGTGTCCGGCGACCTTGACCTTGTCCCATATTGCAGCGATGCGCCCATCGGCGCCGATCAGGAAGGTCGAGCGCACCACACCCATATAGGTGCGGCCATACATGCTTTTTTCCCGCCAGACGCCATAGGCCATCGCCATGGTCTTTTCCTCGTCGGAGGCGAGCGGAACGGAAAGCGCGTGCTTCTTGACGAATTTGTCATGGCTTTTCACAGAATCCGGAGAGACGCCGAGGAGGGCGACACCGAGCTTTGCGAAATCGGCTGACAGTGCCGTGAAGGTAATCGATTCCGTCGTGCAGGCGGTGGTGTCATCCTTGGGATAGAAATAGATCACCAACGGCTTGCCGGCAAAATCGGCAAGGTGAACGCGATCGCCGCCATCGCGCGGAAGATCGAAATCCGGCGCCTTGTCACCGATGTTCAGTTGAATCGGAAAAACTTCCGCCACGGGAAAACCTTTCTTTTGCCGGTTTTTTAGATGACACTTGAGGTAAGGCATATATACTGCTCGCGTGTGCCGTCCAATGGGACGCAGCGTCACCAACAAAATTGTATAAGTGAAAGGCACGCGCAGGAGTGATCCGAGGCGAAAAGGTAACATTCCGCAAAAAGGATCTCGTGTCGCTCGACCATCTGCCGTCCGCTCAGGTCGAAGATCCGTTGATCGTGCACGTGCCGGAGCGCCGTCGACGCAGGCGATCGCATGTTTGGCATGTCTGCCGCATAACGCTGGTTTTCTTTGCGTTTCTCGCCATCATTCTCGGTGCCGTCATCGCGACCATCGAAGGCGGTATCTTCGATGCGCCGCTGTCACAGAAAGCGCAGACGGCTCTCGATCAGGCCATCGGCCCGCGTTACAAGGCAGAGGTCGGCGCGACCGTGATCCGATTTACCTCCGACCTGCGCCTGGCACTGGAGGCACGCGACGTCAATGTCGTCGATCAGGAGAGCGGCAAGCATCTGTCGACGATGTCAGCCGTCAACATGGAGCTGGACCCCTTGGCCCTCATCGAGGGCAGGGTGGAAGTGGCAAGTGTAGCGGCAGAGGGGATCGCGCTCGATACCTCACTGCTGCCGCAAGGCGACCCGGTGGATTTGACCGCCTTGCGCGTCGATGCCTTGCCCAAGGCCTTGAATGCGGCCTTCGACAATCTCGATTTTCTCGAACACTTCGTCCAGCGCGGCGGCACGAATTCCGTGCGCATTTCCGGCTTCTCGATGAAGCTGGCGCGACAGGAGGGGGATCCGATCTCCCTCGTCGTCGACAACCTCACATTTGAGCGGGCGGCACCGAATTCTCTGCATTTATATGGCCAAGTCGCGCTCAACGGGTCCGTGGCGCTTCTGGATGTGAGGGCGGATCAAAACGAGACCGGTCACAGCTCGTCGCTGGCGGCGAGGATATCGAATCTCGATCTCAAGCCACTCACGATGACCTATGACCCGAACGGGACGCCGCGACAGGGTTTGACGACCTTCGGGGACATCACGCTTTCGGCCGTCAAGGGCGAGGCAGGCATCGATCCGAAGCTGAGCGCCACCATCAATGTCCAGCCCGGCGTCCTCTATATGGACCATGATATGCAGGAGTTGACGCAGGCCAATATCAACCTCGCCTACAACTTCGATCACCAGACTTTGGAGATTGCGCCGTCAAAAGCGCAGTTCCTTCGGACGATCGCGCCCTTTTCCGGCGCGGTCATCGATCTCGATCGTGTCGACGCCAGTGCAGGCAAGGGTTTCGGCATCGATTTCGTGATCAAGGACGGTGTTGCCGCTTCGTCCCTCTCGGGGGAAAAGCCTATCAGCTTCGATGGCCGCGCCACAGGGCGGTTTTTTTCCGCAACGAAGGAATTCCAGTTCGACAATCTCGGCATATCGACGCCGCAAGGCGCCCTTTTCGGCTCTCTGCATATGAAACTCGGCGACAGCTCGCCGGAAATCAGTTTCGGCGGCCGGGCGGACAAACTCGACACAACTGTTGTCAAGCAGCTTTGGCCTTTCTGGATGGCTTCGAAACCCCGGGTCTGGGTCGAGGGCAATCTTTTCGGTGGCTCGGTGACCAATGCCGCCATATCGGTCTTCATTCCGGCCGGACGACTGCGAGAGGCATCGCAGACCGGCAAGCTGCAGCTTGGCAAAAACGAGCTGCATATCGCCTTCGACATAGATGGCGCACGGATGAACGTTCCCGGCGAAATTCCGCCGTTGCGCGATACCAAGGCCCATTTCGATCTGACCGGTCCGAATATGGTCGTCGATATCGCCACGGCCACCTCCTATTTTCCAACGGGGCGTACGATCACGCTGAGTGACAGCAGCTTCTCGATCCCGGCGACCTACGACAAGCCGCTGATGGCCGATCTTGATTTGACGATTTCAGGCTCCGGCGATGCGATCGGCGAACTTCTGACCTACAAACCTCTGGAGGTGCTGCAGCGGACCGAGTTCAAGCCGGAGGATTTCAACGGCAAGATCGTCGCCAAGGTCGATGCCAGGATAGGGCTCATCAAGGATCAGCAGCCGCCCCCGCCGGAGTGGCAGGCGAAGCTCAATCTCGACAATGTCGACCTGCTGAAGCCGATGAACAATCGCAAGATCGACAATCTGACCGGGGTGATCTCGGCCGATCCGCAATCCGTGCATCTGCAAGCCCAGGCCCAGATCGACAGTATTCCGGCCCAGATCGACATGGTGGAGCCGACCGACAGCAAATCGCCGGTCAAGCGCGCCCGCGTGATCACAGCAACGCTGACCGATGCGCAGCGCAACACCGTTCTACCCGGACTTCGGGATATAGTTGATGGGTCCGTCAAAGTGGAGTTGACGCGCATCGACGACGACCGCCAGGGTGTCAAGGTCGATCTCGGCAAAGCGGCTCTGACCGTGCCGTGGGTCGGCTGGTCGAAGGGCAGCGGCATTGCGGCGACCGCGCAGTTCGAGGCTTCCGGTCCGGACAGCCAGACGACGCTCAAGAATTTCACGCTCAAGGGCGATGGGTTCGGCGC
Source organism: Rhizobium sp. ERR 1071 (assembly GCF_007828675.1). Taxonomy (NCBI): domain Bacteria; kingdom Pseudomonadati; phylum Pseudomonadota; class Alphaproteobacteria; order Hyphomicrobiales; family Rhizobiaceae; genus Rhizobium; species Rhizobium sp. ERR 1071. Next base: position 176,707 of record NZ_VITM01000001.1, read on the forward strand.
CAGCGGCGATCTTCTGATCAGCAAGGGGAGCCTCACCTCGGCAAGCTTCGACAGCGTGAAGCTCTCGGCGCTCGATGATTTTGCCCTCTCGCTGAAGCGGGGCAAGGGTGGCGGCTACGACGTGGCGATATCGGGCAATTCCGCCGACATACGTCCGATCCTCGCGCGCCTGAAGGCGTCCACATCGGGCGGTCAGCAGAGTTCGGACGGAGACGCTTCGGCGAGCGCGACCGTTCGCGCCAATCTCGACAAGGTCATCGGCTTCAACGATGAGACCATCGGCAATGTCAAGGGCGTCTATTCGATCGCCGGCGGCAAGACGACGGCTGCGGACTTTTCCGGCGTGACCCGTAGCGGCGAAGCGCTCGTTACCCAGATGAGCAAAGGCGCCAACGGCGTCATCCGTATCACGAGCGGCGATGCCGGTGCCGTTGCGCGTTTCACCGATCTCTACAGGCATCTGCAAGGTGGATTGCTCAATCTGTCGCTGCGCTCGATCGGGCAGGATGACTGGGACGGTTCGCTCGACATCCGCAACTTCTCCATCATCGACGACAAGAAACTCTCGACCATCGTATCGACGCCGAGCGGAAAGAACGGCAAGAGCCTGAATTCGGCCGTGAAGCAGAATATCGATACGCGTTCGCAGAATTTCGAGCGCGGCTTTGCGCGGCTGGTGATGCGCGATGGGGTGCTCTCCGTCGAAAACGGCGTGGTGCGCGGCGTACAGGTCGGGGCGACGTTCCAGGGCGTGCTGAAGGACGCCGATGGCAAGATGGACATGACGGGAACCTTCATGCCCGCCTATGGCCTGAACCGGCTGTTCGCGGAAGTTCCGATCGTCGGCTTCATCCTGGGCAATGGCAGCGATCGCGGCCTGATCGGCATTACCTTCAGATTGACCGGTACGATCGAGAAATCGAACCTGCAGATCAACCCTCTCTCGATCATCGCGCCAGGTGTTTTCAGGCAGATATTTGAGTACTGAAGCGGCGCGAAGCTGAGGCTGCCGCCTTTCGATAGCAGAGGCAGGGCAGATTATTTCTCTTCCGCCAGTCGCTCTCGTATGCGTTCCGGCCCGCCGTTCATGCGCCGTGCGAATGGTCGATCGGGGTCCACGATGCGCCAAAACGGAGCCGTGCCGTTTTGACTGATCTGCACCAAATGTCGCTGAACGGTGACAGGGCAGCAGGCATCGGCACCATATTGCCTGGCAAGCGCCTGTCTTACTCCCGCAATATCGGACAACCGACCCGGTGGCGCTGCCCAGAGGGCGCGGGCGAGCATCTCCTCGCTCGGAATCAACATGCTTTGCGTAAGGTTTCGGCCTTTGCGCCTCGTTTTGATCACCGGCACTTCATCCATAAGTCACCTCCGAGCGTGCGATCTGGACTGAGGACGAATAGGCGGGCCGTAATCCGACATCGGGATGAAAAAATCATCCGGCCAGCGGTGATAATGTTCTGCATCTGCACCGGCACAAATGATAAAGCCGGCGCGAGGGCGCCGGCTCTGTTTGTTCTCTTTCTATTCGGACGCTCAAGCGGCCGGACGGATCAGGATGTGCTTCTTCTTGCCCAGAGAGAGCTTGATGACACCATCGGCTGTGACTTCGCCGGTGCCAATCACCTTGCGCTCGTCGCTGATGGCCTGATCGTTGATGCGTACTGCGCCGCCCTGAACATGGCGGCGAGCTTCGCCATTCGAACTGGCAAGACCGGCGCGCACGATCAGAGCCAGCAGGCCGATGCCAGCTTCGAGTTCGGAGGAGGGAACATCGATCGACGGAAGGTTTTCGGACAGGCCACCTTCCTCGAAGGTCTTGCGTGCAGTTTCTGCTGCCTGCTCGGCTGCCGCGCGGCCGTGAAGGATCGCCGTGACTTCGGTCGCGAGGATCTTCTTGACTTCGTTGATCTCTGAACCGGCAAGCGCGGAGAGGCGAGCGATTTCATCCATCGGCAGCGTCGTATAGAGCTTCAGGAAGCGGAAAACGTCCGCATCCTCGGTATTGCGCCAGTATTGCCAGAAATCATAGGCCGACAGCAGGTCAGCGTTCAGCCAGACTGCGCCGGTAGCAGACTTGCCCATCTTGGCGCCGGACGCCGTGGTCAGCAGCGGTGAGGTCAAGGCAAAGAGCTGCTTGGTCCCCATGCGGTGACCGAGATCGATGCCGTTGACGATATTGCCCCACTGATCCGAGCCGCCCATCTGCAGGCGGCAATCATAACGCTTGGCCAGTTCGACGAAGTCGTAGGCTTGCAGGATCATGTAGTTGAATTCGAGGAACGACAGCGACTGTTCGCGGTCAAGTCTCGTCTTCACGCTATCGAAGGACAGCATGCGGTTGACCGAGAAATGGCGGCCGACATCGCGCAGGAATTCCAGATAATTCAGCGAGCGCAGCCACTCGGCGTTGTTGATCATCAACGCGTCCTTCGGGCCTTCACCATAGGTGAGGTAGTTCGAGAAGCAGCGCTTGATCGAAGCGATATTGTCCTCGATCATGTCGATGGTCATCAATTTGCGGGCTTCCTCCTTGAAGGAGGGATCGCCGACCATGCCGGTGCCGCCGCCCATCAGCGAAATGGGCCGATGGCCGGTCGCCTGCATCCAGTACAGCATCATGATCTGGATCAACGAGCCCGCATGCAGGCTCGATGCCGTCGGATCGAAGCCGATATAGGCCGTCACGGTTTCCTTGGCGAAGAGGTCGTCGAGGCCGGCTTCATCGGAAATCTGATGAATGAAGCCGCGCTCTTGCAGGGTTCGCAGGAAATCGGATTTGAACTCAGCCATGATCTTGGTCTCTCGATGCCGCAACTCTGGAAGGCGCGGCGAAGTCGCTATTGTTTGATGTCGCGGGGCGCGTTTATCACCGATTTACCGGCGCGTCACCATTTTGGTGGGGAGGACGACAAGTTTCGGCGCCAGCGGGATGTGTAAACGAGCGTTTCCGAACGTCAATAGATCGTAACATCGCCGCGAAGCCGCCGGGAATAAGTCGCGCATTCGCCCGAATCAAATCCTAATGATTTCCTGTTGATCCCGTACGCACCTCATGTTTCGTGAAAGAAACCGGTATGTCGCCTCTGCTTTCGAAGATGGGATTGTCATCCAAAAAGACGATCTGGGCTTTTTTTGCCATGATGTTGGTTTTGGCCGGTATCGCTGCTGCGAATCCGGCCGAAGCTCAAGGTTCCCCTGAAAAGAGAATAGCGCTTGTCGTGGGTAACGCCGCCTACACGGTGGGTGCGCTTCCGACGCCGGCCAACGATGCCGGCCTGATCGCGCAGACGCTGCAGGCTGCGGGCTTCGATGTGATCGGCGCGCGCGACCTCGACCAGAACGGGTTGCGCGACGCGATGCGCGACTTTCTGACGAAAGCCAACGCGTCAGGTCCCAATACCGTCGTCTTCGTCTACCTGGCAGGCTATGGTGTGCAATATCAGGGCGACAATTATTTCGTGCCTGTCGATGCACAGATCGCCAATGCCACGGATGTCCCCGTCCAGGCAGTCCGCGTAAGCGACTTCACCAAATCGCTGTCCGCCATTAACAATCGTGGCAGCATCGTCGTGCTGGATGCGGCGAGGGCCAATCCGTTCGTGCAGTCCAATCAGCCGCTGGCCGGCGGTCTGGCGCTGGTCGATCCCGACGTCAACCAGCTGATTGCCTTCAATGCGGCGCCTGGCACGGTCGCACCGCAGGAGGCCGGTCCGTATGGTTCCTATGCGCATGCGCTGGCGGAGATGATCCGTGTTGGCGGCCTTTCGCTTGATGACGTCTTCGATCGCACACGGTTGCGGGTCGGCGACTTGACCAAGGGCGCCGAGATTTCCTGGGACGCCTCCAGGTTCAAGAACGCCTTTACCTTCTTCGATCGCGGTCCGAATGCACCGGCTGCTGCAGTGTCGAGCACCGAGGATGTGGCAAATCGGACGAAGCCCATTCGCGATTTCGACGAGCGTGATGCCTATTTCGCCGCGCTCGATCGCGACACGCTGCAGGGCTATGAGGATTTTCTGGCCGCCTATCCGAACGACTCCATGGCAAGGCGTGTCCGCGCCATTGTCGCCGCCCGCCGCGAGGCTATCACCTGGCGCGAGACCTGGATTGCCGATACGCCTGAGGCCTATTGGTCTTATCTGAGGCGTTATCCGCGCGGTCCCCATGTGTGGGATGCCCGCCGCCGTCTCGAGCATTTCGAGGCAGCACTCGAGCCGCCGCCATCCTTCACCGTCATCGAGTATGATGTGCCGCCACCGCCACCGCCGGAAGTGGTCTATGTCGACCGTCCCGTGCTTTATTTTGATGATGCCGATTTCGGTTATGCCCCGCCGCCGCCCGTCGTTTTCCTTGCGCCACCGCCGCCGGATTTCGTCGTGCTGCCGCCGCCGCAGCCCGCGGTCGATCTCTACGTGTTGCCGGCGCCGGTCTTCGTTCCGGTCCCTCAATGGGTCGAACCGCCACGCGATATCGCGCCGCCGGAAAACAACATCATCTTCAACAACATCCACAATACCGTCGTGAACAATACGACGGTCATCAACAACAATACCACCGTTAACGAGAATGGCGCTGCATCTGCCCCCCCTGGGCTGACAGCGGGCCAGAAACTCGCCGGTGCGGCCGTCATCGCCGGAGCAGGGGCTGCAGCACTGCATGTTGCCCTGCCGCCATCGGTACAGAAGAAGGCGGCAGTTCTGCAAAAGCAGAATCCTGCCGCGGCTGCCAAGACGGTGCCTGGAGCCGCTCCGGCGGTCACGCCTTCAGCCCAGCCACAAGGCGGAAATGCTGCTGCCCATGTGCTTCCCGGCACCAATGGCCAGCCGCTGCCGGCTGGCGGCAAGCTGCCTGTCAATCCGGGAGCCGCTCAGACGAAGCCGGGGCAATCGCCACAAGCTGCGCCGAATGCGGTGCATAATCCGGCTGTTGCGACTCAACCTGCCCAGCAGGGCACAAATGCCAATGCGCACGCGCTTCCCGGCGCGAATGGTCAGCCTTTGCCAGCCACGGGCAAGCCAGCCAACCCTGGCGCGGCTCAGACGAAACAGGCTCAACAGCCTCAGGCCATGCCGAACGCTAACGCCCATGCGCTTCCCGGCGCGAAGGGACAACCGCTGCCGGCGGTTGGCAATGCACTTGCCGTGAAGGGGCAAAACCAGATTGCCAAGACCCCGGCGCCTCAAGCAGCGCCGAGCGGCAAACCAAATCCGGTTGCCGCTGCACCGAAGCCCAATGCGCATGCCCCGGCAGCGCCGGCCGTCGCCGCCAGAACGCCGGCGAAGCCCAAGGCGGTCCCCAGCAACCAAGCTCGGGTCAACAGTCAGCCTCATGTCGCTGCCGCCCCGCCCCGGCAAGCCAATCCGGCTCCTGCACAGCCCAAACCCGCGCCCCATGTGGTGGCACAGGCACCCAAGCCACAGGCTCAACCGAAGCCGCAACCGCAGCCGAAGGTCGTGCAGCAGCAGGTGAAGAGACCACCTCCGCCTCCGCCGCAGAAGCCTCCGGAAAAGAAGAAGTGCGGCGCACCCGGCCTGCCGGCATGTCGCTGATCGATAATACCAAGCGGTAATCTGGAGGCCCGCTTCGGCGGGCCTTCGCATGCAATATCGTCGCTTGACCGGCTTGTTGAAATCAGGCCGAGCGGTTAGCACTGAGCCGCCGGTTGTCAATCGGCGCTGGCATGCACGTTATGGCAGGCTGCAGATCCATCACGAAAACAGGCAGGCAGATGAGTGACACCATCATACTCGAAACCCCGCGCCTCGTTCTGACGATGTGGGACAAGGGTGATGCCGAAGTGATTCGGCAATTGCATTCGACCATCGAGACCACGCGCTATCTCTCGGGTGCGGCGCCTTGGACGCTGGAAAAGGCCGAGGAACGGATGAAAAGCTGGTTCGATGAACAAGCGCGAGATGGCACGACCAAATACAAGATGCTGCGGCGTGAAGACGGCCGCTTTATCGGCCGCGCCGGCTTCTCACGTTTTTATCGGGAAAGCGGTAGGGGCGAGTTCGAGCTCGGCTATTCCATTCAGAAGGATGCCTGGGGCAACGGCTATGCGACGGAAATTGCCGGCGCATTGGCGCAATGGTTCTTCAAGCGTGGTTTTGCCCGGCAATTCATCGCTTTCACGCATCCGCAGAACGTCGCATCGCAGCGTGTTTTGCGGAAGATCGGCATGCAGGAGCACCCGTCGATGACGATCGACGGGATCGCTTGCCCGACGTTCAGAATGGCTCGACAAGGGCCGCGTCTTTATCGGATACGCTTGGCGGCCGGTTCCGGCACCAATTCGCCGTTCAGGCGACGATCGAGATAGTCCTCGCATTCGCCGAGCAGCGTTTCGACCTGGCCGTTGAAGAAGTGGTTGGCGCCCGGCACGACCTTGTGCGTGATCAGGATGCCCTTCTGTGTCTTCAGCTTCTCGACGAGGCCGTTGACGTCCTTTTCCGGGGCAACCTTGTCCGCATCGCCGTTGATGATCAGGCCGGACGACGGGCAGGGTGCGAGGAAGGAGAAATCGTAGATATTCGGCTGCGGCGCGATCGACATGAAACCTTCTATCTCGGGGCGACGCATCAGCAACTGCATGCCGATCCACGCACCGAATGAGTAACCGGCAACCCAACAGCTCTTCGAATCGGGATGGAGGCTCTGCACCCAGTCGAGTGCAGAGGCTGCATCGGAAAGCTCACCGGCGCCGTGGTCGAATTCGCCCTGGCTGCGGCCGATACCGCGGAAATTGAAGCGGAGCGTGGTGAAGCCGCGCTTCTGGAACATATAGAAGAGCTGGTAGACCACCTGATTGTTCATCGTGCCGCCGAACTGCGGATGGGGATGAAGGATAATCGCGATCGGGGCGCTCTTTTCCTTGGAGGGCTGATAGCGGCCTTCAAGGCGACCAGCGGGGCCGTTGAAAATTACTTCGGGCATCGATACTCCGGCTCTTCTTTTTCTGCGTTCAAACCTTACGGCACGCAGCAAGTTGACTTGACGAATGCGCTCATCTTTTCTAGAACGCAGTTTAGAACAATTCGAAACTTGATGCGGTGGTCCGCGCGTTGTTTGCGCAACGGTTTGTGGAACGTGTCATAAGGCATGCCCGGCTGAAATTTCAAGGAAAATGAACCGGGCGCAGCAAAGCAAAGTCGCGCAGGAAGAAGATTATGGCGGCAACACGCCTCTATCTCGACTGGAATGCTACCGCACCGCTCCATCCGGCGGCGCGCGATGCGATGTTGCGTGCGATGGATATTCAAGGCAACCCCAATTCCGTTCACGGTGAAGGTAGGGCAGCTCGTGCAGCTGTCGAGACTGCACGTCGCCAGGTTGCAAGATTGACCGGCGCCGAATCCGCCCATGTCGTTTTTACGAGCGGCGCCACCGAGGCGGCCAATATGGTGCTGACGCCGGAATTCCGCATGGGGCGCACGCCGCTTCTCGTCAGCCATCTTTATATATCGGCCGTCGAGCATCCAGCCGTGCGCGAAGGCGGACGATTTACCAGGGATAATGTCAGCGAAATACCGGTAACGTCGGACGGTACGGTCGATCTTTTCGCGCTGGAGGCCATGCTCGCTGCCCACGACAAGGCCAGCGGCTTGCCGATGGTTGCCATCATGCTCGCGAATAACGAGACCGGGATTCTCCAGCCTGTCGGCGAAGCGGCAAGGCTCGTTCAGGCCGCGGGCGGCCTCTTCGTGGTGGATGCCGTTCAGGCAGCCGGCCGGGTGCCGCTCGATATCAATGCGATCGGCGCGGATTTCCTGATCGTCTCCTCGCACAAGATCGGCGGCCCCAAGGGTGCCGGCGCGCTCGTCTCTCGCGGCGAGGTGCTGATGCCGAAGCCGTTGATCCATGGCGGCGGACAGGAAAAGGGCCATCGCTCGGGTACGGAAAACACGCTTGCCATCATCGGCTTCGGTGCTGCTGCCGAGGCTGCTGCTGCAGACTTCGAGGTTCGCAATGCCGCGATCGGTTCCTTGCGCGACCGGCTGGAAGCGGGCATGGAACTGGCGGCACCCGATGTCATCATTCATGGCAAAGGCGGTGCGCGCGTTCCGAACACCAGCTTCTTCACACTGCCGGGACTGAAATCCGAAACCGGCCAGATCGCCTTCGACCTCGAAGGTGTGGCGATTTCTGCCGGGTCCGCTTGTTCGTCCGGCAAGGTCGGTGAGAGCCATGTGCTCGTGGCGATGGGATGCGATCCCAAGCTCGGCGCGCTCCGTATTTCGCTGGGTCCGACCACGACCGAAGCGGATATCGATCGCGCTATCGCCGCGTTTGCCCGCATCGCGGGAAGGCGGAAGCTGGCAGGTGCGGCGGCCTAACGGCCACAATTTTGCGGAAACCGAAATTTCCGCTTGCCAAGCGGGGTGAAAAGTCCCTTTTGGCCGACTACATAGAGGGCAGACATAAGTCTGCCGCAACGTTGACAAGCTGCCGGACCTTGGATCCGGCGAGATTGGAGAACGAAATGCCTGCAGTCCAGGAAACGGTCGATCAGGTTCGCCAGATCGACGTGGACCAGTATAAGTATGGTTTCGAGACCACGATCGAGGTGGAAAAGGCTCCCAAGGGTCTTTCCGAGGATATTATCCGCTTCATCTCCGCCAAGAAGCAAGAGCCGGATTGGATGCTCGAATGGCGCCTCGAGGCCTATCGCCGCTGGTTGACCCTTGAAGAGCCCACATGGGCCCGTGTCGACTACCCGAAGATCGACTTCAACGACATTCATTATTATGCCGCCCCGAAGAAATTCGCCGGTCCGAAGTCGCTCGATGATGTCGACCCGGAACTGTTGAAGACTTATGAGAAGCTCGGCATTCCGCTGCGCGAGCAGGAGATTCTTGCCGGCGTCGAGAAGTCGAAGATTGCCGTTGACGCGGTGTTCGATTCCGTCTCGGTCGTCACCACCTTCAAGGAAGAGCTGAAGAAGGCCGGCGTGATCTTCATGTCGATTTCGGAAGCTATCCGAGAGCATCCGGATCTGGTGCGCAAGTACCTTGGCTCCGTCGTGCCGACCTCGGACAATTTCTATGCGACGTTGAATTCCGCGGTCTTTACTGACGGCTCGTTCGTCTTCGTGCCGAAGGGCGTTCGTTGCCCGATGGAACTGTCGACCTACTTCCGCATCAACGAGAAGAACACCGGCCAGTTCGAGCGCACGCTGATCATCGCCGAAGAGGGAGCCTATGTCTCCTATCTCGAAGGCTGCACGGCGCCGCAGCGCGATGAAAACCAGCTGCACGCTGCCGTCGTCGAACTAGTTGCGCTCGATGACGCTGAAATCAAATATTCGACGGTGCAGAACTGGTATCCGGGCGACAAGCACGGCAAGGGCGGCATCTACAATTTCGTCACCAAGCGTGGAGATTGCCGCGGCCATCGCTCCAAGATCTCCTGGACGCAGGTCGAAACCGGCTCCGCGATCACCTGGAAATATCCGTCCTGCATCCTGCGCGGCGACGACAGCCGTGGCGAGTTCTATTCGATCGCGGTTTCGAACGGCCATCAGCAGGTCGACAGCGGCACCAAGATGATCCATCTCGGCAAGAACACGTCGAGCCGCATCATCTCGAAGGGTATTGCCGCCGGCGTCTCGCAGAATACCTATCGCGGCCAGGTTTCGGCGCATCGCCGCGCGACCAATGCCCGAAACTTCACGCAGTGCGACTCGCTGCTGATCGGCGACAAGTGCGGCGCGCACACTGTGCCCTACATCGAGGCGAAGAACTCGTCCGCGCAGTTCGAGCATGAAGCCACAACCTCGAAGATTTCCGAAGATCAGCTGTTCTACTGCCTGCAGCGTGGCATTCCCGAGGAAGCGGCGATCGCACTGATCGTCAACGGCTTCGTCAAGGAAGTGCTGCAGGAACTGCCGATGGAATTTGCCGTCGAAGCGCAGAAGCTGATCGGCATTTCGCTCGAGGGCAGCGTCGGCTGACGCACACGAAACAGAATTAGCTTTGGCGCGCCGCGCGCGCCGCACCTTCATTCCTGCGATAGGATACTCAAATGCTTGAAATCAAGAACCTGCACGCCCGTATCGCCGAAGACGGCACCGAGATCATCCGTGGCCTGAACCTGACCGTGAAGGCCGGTGAAGTCGCCGCCATCATGGGCCCGAACGGCTCCGGCAAGTCGACGCTTTCCTATATCCTCGCCGGTCGCGAGGACTATGAAGTCACCGAGGGTGACATCCTTTATAACGGCGAGAGCATTCTGGAGCTCGATGCCGCCGAGCGTGCCGCCAAGGGCATCTTCCTGGCGTTCCAGTATCCGGTCGAAATCCCCGGCGTTGCCACCATGCAGTTCCTCAAGGTTGCCCTGAACGAACAGCGCAAGGCACGCGGCGAAGACGAGCTGACGACGCCGGATTTCCTGCGCCGCGTTAAGGATGCTGCGGCCAAGCTGCAGATCAACATGGACATGCTGAAGCGCCCGCTGAACGTCGGCTTCTCCGGCGGTGAAAAGAAGCGTGCCGAAATCCTGCAGATGGCGCTCCTGGAGCCGCAGCTTTGCGTGCTCGACGAAACCGATTCCGGCCTCGATATCGACGCGCTGAAGATCGTCGCCGACGGCGTCAACGCGCTGCGTTCTCCGGATCGCGCCGTGATCGTCATCACCCACTATCAGCGCCTGCTCGACTATATCGTTCCGGACACCGTTCACGTCCTCTACAAGGGCCAAGTGATCAAGTCCGGCGACAAGACGCTGGCGCATGAGCTGGAAGCCAACGGCTACGCCGACATCATCGGAGCTGCAGCCTGATCGAGGCGGAAAGGACACGTCGATGAACATTCAGACGACGAACCGCCTCACCGCCGCGGAGACGGCGCTGATCGAGGCGTATAACGACCAGATGGGCGATCTGCCTGGCGATGGCGAAGTTTTCGCCGTCCGCGATCGCCTTCTGGACGAGCTCAAGACCGCCGGTCTGCCAACGCGCAGGATCGAGGCATGGCACTATACCGATTTCAAGAACCTGCTGCGCCTGGTTCCGAGCGATATCGGCAAGGGCCTCGTCGAGGCGCTGCCGCCGACGGTCGAAGGATCGCCTGTCATTACCGTCCTTCAGGGCAAGGCAAGCGAGAAGGCATCGGTCAAGAACCTGACCGTTGCGCGCTACGCCGATAGCCTGATCAACGGCACGGCTGCTGCCGGTCTCGAAGCGCTCGGCAGGGATGACGCCATCGGGCGTATCAATGCGAGCTTCGTGCGCGATGGCTATGTCATCGATTTCCCCGATGGCGCAGAACTCGATGCGCCGCTCGAAGTGCAGTTCATCCATGCTGGCGGCCAGATCCACAGCCGTCTGCCGGTTACTTTCGGTGCCGACGTCAAGGCGACCTTTATCGAGCGTCATCAGGCGGTCGAAGGCGCTGCCGCGCTGGTTTCTTCGGTCAGCGAAGTCAGGATCGGCAAGGGATCTGAGATCACCTGGATCATCCTGCAGGAGCAGGGTAGCGAAGACACCCATCTCGGCCAGCTTCGCATCGAGCTCGGAGAAGATGCCAAGCTGAAGCTGTTTGTCATCAACGCTGGCGGCAAGCTGGTGCGTCAGGAACTGTATATCAAGGTCGTGGGCGAGGGCGCCGATCTGACGCTGCGCGGCATCAACCTGCTCGGCGGCGATACGCATACCGATGTGACGATGGTGCTTGGCCATGACGTTCCGAACACAGGTTCCACGGAAGTTATCCGTAATGTGGTGTTCGACCGCGCCCGCGGCGTCTTCCAGGGCATGATCCGGGTCGCACCGGATGCGCAGAAGACCGACGCCAAGATGGCCTGCAACACGCTGCTGATGTCCGACGATGCCGAGTTCTCGGTGAAGCCGGAGCTTGAAATCTTCGCCGATGACGTACAGTGCGGCCATGGTGCCACTGTCGCCGATATCGACGGCAACCATCTCTATTACCTGATGGCGCGCGGCATCCCGGAGAAGAAGGCACGGGCCATGCTGGTCAACGCCTTCGTGGCCGAGATCGTCGAGGAACTGGAAGACGAAGCCCTGGTCGAGGCGCTGGAAGGCGTCATCTCCGGCTGGCTGGAAAAGCACGCCTGATTGGAGGCAAAGCTCGTGGACAAGATCGTGCCGGCAACGGCCTATGACGTCGAAGCCATTCGCCGGGATTTCCCGATCCTGACGAAGACGGTGCATGGCAAGCCGCTGGTCTATCTCGACAACGGCGCTTCCGCGCAGAAGCCGCAGGTCGTCATCGATGCCATCTCGCATGCCTATTCGAATGAGTATGCGAATGTGCATCGTGGCCTGCACTTCCTGTCCAACGCTGCAACGGAAGCCTATGAAGCGGCTCGCGAAAAGGTGCGCCGCTTCCTGAATGCGCCATCGGTCGACGACATCGTCTTTACCAAGAACTCGACGGAAGCGATCAACACGGTCGCCTACGGTTGGGGCATGCCTGAGATCGGCGAGGGCGACGAGATCGTCGTTTCCATCATGGAGCATCATTCCAACATCGTTCCCTGGCATTTCATTCGCGAGCGTCAGGGCGCCAAACTCGTTTGGGTACCTGTCGATGACGAGGGCGCGTTCCATATCGAGGATTTCGAAAAGAGCCTCACGGAACGCACGAAGCTCGTCGCCATCACCCATATGTCGAACGCGCTTGGAACCGTCGTTCCGGTGAAGGAAGTGTGCCGCATCGCGCATGAGCGTGGCATTCCGGTTCTGATCGACGGCTCGCAGGGTGCCGTGCACATGCCAGTCGACGTCCAGGATATCGATTGCGACTGGTATGTCATGACCGGTCACAAGCTTTACGGTCCGTCGGGCATCGGCGTTCTCTACGGCAAGAAGGAGCGGCTCGCCGAGATGCGGCCATTCCAGGGTGGCGGCGAGATGATCTTCGATGTCACCGAGGAAAACGTCACCTACAACGATCCGCCGCATCGTTTCGAAGCGGGAACGCCGCCGATCGTGCAGGCGATCGGCCTTGGCTATGCGCTCGACTATATGGACAGCATCGGCCGGGAAGCGATTGCGCGCCACGAAGCCGATCTTGCCGCCTATGCGGCGGAAAGGCTGCGCGATATCAATTCGCTGCGTGTCATCGGTACGGCGCCAGGCAAGGGCGGCATCTTCTCCTTCGAGCTGGCGGGTATCCATTCCCACGACGTCTCGATGGTGATTGACCGGCAGGGTGTTGCCGTTCGTGCCGGCACGCATTGCGCCCAGCCGCTCTTGAAACGCTTCGGCGTCACCTCCACATGCCGTGCATCGTTCGGCATGTACAATACCCGCGCCGAGGTGGACGCCTTGGCCGATGCACTGGAATATGCACGGAAATTCTTTGCCTGAGGAGGCAAGCGATGTCACTCGACGAAAGCGAACAGAAGATCGACGCGCGCGAAGGGATCGTGCATTCCAGCATCCCCGCAGATGAGCTGGCGCGCCTCAGCGACGATATTATTTCCGCGCTGAAAACGGTCTACGATCCTGAAATTCCCGCCGATATATTCGAGCTCGGTCTGGTTTATAAAATCGATATCGAAGACGATCGCATGGTGAAGATCGTCATGACGCTGACGGCGCCTGGTTGTCCGGTTGCCGGTGAAATGCCGGGCTGGGTGGAAAATGCCGTCGGCGCCGTTGAGGGCGTTTCCGGCGTCGACGTCTCGATGACGTTCGATCCCCCTTGGACGCCGGATCGCATGTCCGAAGAAGCGCAGGTTGCCGTGGGCTGGTATTGAAGCTTTAAGCCGCCGGCTTTACATTAAGACTCGAAGCACCGGATCTTGACCCCGGATGTGGAAGGAGAATGAGCCCATGGGCTTTGCAGTCATGAGCATGACGGATGCGGCAGCAGCTCGCGTCAAGGCGATCGTCGAGAATTCCGGCCCTGATGCCAAGGGCGTTCGCGTCGGCATCAAAAAGGGCGGCTGCGCCGGCATGGAATATACCATCGACCTAGTAACCGAGCCGAACGCGAAGGACGATCTGATCGAGCGCGATGGCGCCAAGGTCTGGGTCGAGCCGTCTGCCGTGCTTTATCTGCTTGGTACGGAAATGGGCTTCGAGACGACGACACTGCGTTCGGGTTTCATCTTCACCAATCCGAACCAAACGTCGGCTTGCGGCTGCGGCGAGTCCGTCGAGCTAAAGCCCGCCGATCTCGCTGCGCTGGCGGCTCAGCGACAGGTCGCGGGCGCGATATGAGGGATCGACGATATTCGCTACTTCGGACTGTCGGATGATCACACGACGCGCCGTACTGATTCTGCCAGTAGGTCTTTTGGTGTCGGCACAGAATCGCATCGAAATCTCTGTTCCTTCTGCTGATGATTTTCCCGTACCTCTCGCTTTCAGAGTTGCTCTCCAACCTCACGGCTCGGATACTGAAACACTCATACTGATGGCTACCTACGGCAGCGGTGAGGATGAAACGAAGTTTATCGTTGAAATTCAAGGGCCGGATAATACGGAGGGTGGCTCCGACCGAGGCGCTGACGTCGGTGGTCCGATAAGTTTTTCGCGTGGCGCCTTCCATCATGTTCCCGGTTCTCGCCCGACACGATTTTTTCAGCAATTGGCCAAAGCCTTGACGGCAAAAGTAAGCAGCTTTTCAAACGCCAAGCTCGAAACGCTGCCATTCGGCATAACATTTCTCGGAGCAGCGACTAGACGCCTTCCCGAGGGCGGCTTCGGCGGCGGTCCGGGAGACTGGTACGCCACAAAGCTCTTCCTCGGAGAGGAGGCGGCCGAAGTCTATTTTAATTTCAATCTGAAGTCAGGTGACGCGGAATTCAGCATGAAGGACTCGGATTACGGCAATCCGGTTATTTCCGAATTGTCTAAAGTGATCTGGTGATTGTCGGTAGCCGCGTTACCGGGTAGTCCAGGGTAAATATCGCCATATTTCCCGTCGCAGCATTTCATGTTTTGATCGATGCATGCCGTCTTTGCCGTCTCCTTGGCTAAACCGCTGAGCCGGATAAGGTCGATATGGCGAGCAACGGGAGAACTTCATGGCGGCTGCAGCGTGGCTTACACACTGATTCCGGCGGCTGTCGCCATTGCGGGTGCCGCCGTCGCCGTCAATACACGGCCAAGCCCAGCGGTGACGGCCATGTTCTTTGCGGGCTTTCTGATGCTGCTTCTGCTCGAAGAAGCGATCGGTTAGCGACGCTCGGCCTAGAATTGGCAATCTTTGGTAAGCGCCGGAACCGGCGTTAACTTGAGGCCGAGCGCCCTGACGACCTTCAGGATCGTCGCGAATTCCGGATTGCCGTCGCCGCTCAGCGCACGATAGAGTGCCGAGCGGTTCATGCCGACATCCTTGGCGAGCTTGCTCATGTTGCGTGTGCGGGCAACTTCGCCCAAAGCCTTGGCGATCGAAGCAGGATCGTCCGTGGCGAATGCGGCGGCGATGTAGTTGTCGGGATTGTCCACGTCGAATCGTTCCGGCATAAAACTGAATTCCAAGGCCCCACTGTGGCGTCATCAAAAACGCCGCGCATCCTTTCGGACACGCGGCGTTTTCATAGACAAGTTTCACGATAGATTTATGTCTATTTCCAGCGAAGCGACTGAACCGCTTCGCTTTTTTGCAAAAAATCCTATTCTGCGGCCTCCGCGTAGGATTCCAGCGGCGGGCAGGTGCAGATCAGGTTGCGATCGCCATAGACGTTGTCGATGCGATTGACCGGAGACCAGTATTTGTCCACGCGGAAGGCACCGGGCGGGAAGCAGGCCTGTTCGCGGGAATAGGGGCGATCCCACTCGCCGACCAAGTCTTCCACCGTGTGCGGTGCATTCTTCAGCGGATTGTTGGTCTTGTCCATCCGGCCATCTTCGATGGCGCGGGCTTCCTCGCGGATGGCCAACATCGCCTCGCAGAATCGGTCGAGCTCGGCCTTCGTTTCCGATTCGGTCGGCTCGATCATCAGCGTGCCGGCCACCGGCCAGCTCATAGTCGGCGCATGGAAGCCGCAATCGATCAGACGCTTGGCGACATCGTCGACCGTCACGCCGGCGCTTGCGGCCAATGGGCGGGTGTCGATGATGCATTCATGCGCCACGCGTCCGGCCTTGGACTTGTAGAGCACGTCATAGGCACCCTTGAGGCGGGCAGCGATGTAGTTGGCGTTGAGGATCGCCACCTTGGTCGCCTGGGTCAGGCCTTCGCCGCCCATCATCAGGCAATAGCTCCAGGAGATCGGCAGGATCGAGGCCGAACCGAAGGCTGCTGCCGAAACCGCACCGCTGCGGCCATCTGTTTCCGGATGGCCGGGCAGGTGAGGCGCCAGATGCGCCTTTACGCCGATCGGGCCCATGCCGGGACCGCCGCCGCCATGCGGGATGCAGAAGGTCTTGTGCAGGTTCAAGTGGCTGACATCGGAGCCGATATCGCCGGGACGCGAGAGGCCGACCATGGCGTTCATATTGGCGCCATCGAGATAGACCTGACCGCCATGCTTGTGCACGAGATCGCAAATCTCCTTCACCGTCTCCTCGAACACGCCGTGCGTCGAAGGGTAGGTGATCATGCAGCAGGAGAGATTGTCGGCATATTGCTCGGTCTTGGCGCGGAAATCGGCCATGTCGATATCGCCATCGTCGCTGACCTTGACAACCACGACCTTCATGCCCGCCATCTGCGCCGAGGCGGGGTTGGTGCCGTGGGCGGAGGTCGGAATGAGGCAGATATCGCGATGACCCTGACCATTGGCAATGTGGTAGTTGCGGATGGTCAGTAGGCCGGCATATTCGCCCTGCGCGCCGGAATTCGGCTGCATGGAGAAGGCGTCATAGCCTGTTACGGCGCAGAGCTTTTCCGTCAGGTCGTCGATCATCTCGCGGTAGCCGAGTGCCTGATCGGCCGGGACGAACGGATGGATATCCGAAAATTCCGGCCAGGTGATCGGCAGCATTTCCGCAGTCGCGTTCAGCTTCATGGTGCAGGAGCCGAGCGGGATCATCGAGCGGTCGAGCGCCAAATCGCGGTCGGAGAGACGGCGGATGTAGCGCGTCATCTCGCTTTCGGCGCGGTTCATGTGGAAGATCGGATGCGAGAGGTATTCGCTGGTGCGCAGCAGGGTCTTCGGCAGACGATAGGACGGCTCGAAATCGGCGATGCGGAAATCGCCGCCGAATGCGCGCCAGACGGCTTCCACCGTTGCCGGACGCGTACGCTCGTCCAGGCTGATGCCAATCTTGGTTTCACCGACCTTGCGCAGGTTGACGCCCTCGGCGACGGCTGCGCGCAGGATGAGGCCTTGCATGTGGCCGACTTCGACAGTGATCGTATCGAAGAAGGTCTCCGGCTCGACTGAGTAGCCTAGCTTTTCCAGCCCCTTGGCCATCAGCACGGCCTTCTGGTGGACCTGTTGTGCAATCGCTTTCAGGCCCTGCGGACCGTGGAAGACCGCATACATGGAGGCCATGACGGCGAGCAGCACCTGCGCGGTGCAGATGTTCGACGTCGCTTTTTCGCGGCGAATGTGCTGTTCGCGGGTCTGCAGCGACAGGCGATAGGCGCGATTGCCGCGCGCATCGATGGAAACGCCGACGAGACGGCCCGGCATAGAGCGCTTGTAATCGTCCTTCACGGCCATAAATGCGGCGTGCGGCCCGCCATAGCCGACGGGAACGCCGAAGCGCTGCGAAGAGCCGATGGCGATATCTGCGCCCATTTCACCCGGGGATTTCAGCAGGGTCAATGCCAGAAGATCGGTCGCCATGATAGCGATAGCGCCGGTCTGATGCAGGCGAGCAATCAGGCCGGAGAAATCGTTGATGTGGCCGTGCGTGCCCGGATACTGGAAAATCGCGCCGAAAACATCGACCGGATCGAGGTCGGTGAAGGGATTACCGACGATAACGGTCCAGCCGAGTGGCTCGGCGCGCGTCCTGATCAGCGCGATGGTCTGGGGATGGCATTCGGCATCGACGAAGAAGGCTTTTGCCTTCGATTTTGCGACGCGTTCCGCCATCGCCATGCCTTCGGCCGCGGCCGTCGCTTCATCGAGCAGCGAGGCGTTGGCGACATCAAGACCGGTGAGATCGCTGATCATCGTCTGGTAGTTCAGCAGCGCCTCAAGGCGGCCCTGGCTAATCTCGGGCTGATAGGGCGTGTAGGCCGTGTACCAGGCAGGGTTTTCCAGAATGTTGCGCTGGATGACCGGTGGCGTGATCGTGCCGTAATAGCCCTGACCGATAAGCGAGACGAGAACCTTGTTCTTGTTGGCGGTCTCGCGCAGCCTGTCGAGCGCCTCGCGCTCCGTCATGGCCGCACCCCAGGCGAGCGGCGCCTTCTGGCGGATGGTCGGTGGCAACGTCGCGTCGATCAGACCGTCGAGGCTCTTATAGCCGATCACCTTGAGCATATCGGCCATCTCAGAGGGAGACGGGCCGATATGGCGGCGATTGGCGAAATCGTATGGCTGGTAATCGGTGAAGGTGAACTCAGTCGGCGTCGTCATTATCCGATCAGCTCCTTGTAACCGGATTCATCAAGAAGACCATCGAGATCGCCGACGTTCTTCAGCTTCAGCTTGAAGAACCAGCCGGCACCCATCGGATCGGAGTTGACGAGGGCCGGATCGGCAGTGATGGCTTCGTTGATTTCGGTGATTTCTCCGTCGAGCGGACAATAGACTTCGGAAGCCGCCTTGACGGATTCGACGGTTGCCGCGTCGGCTCCCTTCGAGAAGCTGGCGCCGACCTCGGGCAACTCAACGAAAACGAGATCGCCGAGCTGCTCGGCGGCATGGGCCGTAATGCCCACGATTGCGACATCGCCTTCGACCTTCAGCCACTCATGTTCTTCGGTGAATTTCAGCATGGATAATCCTCTCTGGAAAAGACGTTCAACGTTTGTAGGTAGGTTTGATGAAAGGCAGTGTGCTGACGGCAACTGGCAGATATTTGCCGCGCACTTCAGCGTATATGGTGGTGCCGGGAGCGGTGAATTCTGTCGGCACATAGCCCATAGCAACCGGGGATTCGACGCTCGGACCAAAACCACCCGAGGTGACTTCGCCGATCTCCGTCTTGCCCTCGGCGTCGGCGTAAAGTTTGGAGTGGCCGCGTACCGGCGCCTTGCCCTCCGGCTTCAGGCCGACGCGGCGGCGCGAGGTGCCGTGATCGAGTTCACCGAGAATGCGGGATGCTCCCGGAAAGCCGCCGGTGCGGGCGCCGCCGGTCTTGCGGGCCTTCTGGATAGCCCATTCGAGTGCGCCTTCAACCGGCGTTGTCGTCTGGTCGATATCGTTGCCGTAGAGGCAGAGGCCCGCCTCGAGACGCAGGGAGTCACGGGCGCCAAGGCCGATCGGCTGGACGTCCGGATGCTCCAGCAGCCGCTTGGCGATATCCTCGGCCTTGTCGGCCGGAACCGAGATTTCGAAACCGTCTTCGCCGCTATACCCGGAGCGCGATACGAGGCAGGAGACATCGTGGAGGCGACAATGGCGCACATCCATGAATTTCATATGGGCGATGTCGGCCCAGAGCTCGGCAAGCACGTCGACCGCGCGCGGTCCCTGCAGAGCAATGAGGGCGCGATCGAGTAATGTAACTTCGCAGCTATCGCCGATATGATCTTGAAGATGCTTGAAATCTTGCTCTTTGCAGGCAGCGTTGACGACGACGAAAAGATAGTCGTCCATATGGGTGATCATCAGATCATCGAGGATGCCGCCCTTGTCGTCGGTGAAGAAACCATAGCGCTGGCGATTTTCAGCAAGGCCGAGAATATCGACCGGCACCAGGCTTTCCAATGCCAATGCCGCATCCTCATATTTGCCGGAACGGGCGCGGATCGTCACCTGACCCATATGCGACACATCGAACAGGCCAGCGGAGGATCGAGTCCAAAGATGTTCCTTCAGCACGCCGGGCGCATATTGTACGGGCATATCGTAGCCTGCAAATGGCACCATGCGGGCACCGAGGGACACATGCAGGGCATGAAGTGGGGTGGTCTTGAGGGCAGCGGTCTCGTCCAAATGACGCCTCCGGGTTTTGCGCTCGTTTAGAAGCGCAGAGCTCACACTTTCGGCGCGGTAGCGCCTGACGATGAGCCCCCTCTGTCTGTTTGCCTGAGATTGTTATCCCTTCGGCGAACGCTTGCGCGCTTCTCTCCAGAGTTCCGTCTGCCCCTTGCTGGTCCTTTGGCCTGAGAGTTTCCGGGGCGGTTGCTCCTTCGGCACCGGCTTGCGCCGGATTCTCCCAACAGGGTTGAAAGCCATTATCCGGTCCCGGACAGAGATGGCAAGGGGCAAATGTCGCCGCTGAACAAATTTTTGTCGCGCCGATCAATCCTGCGTTTCGCAATGATTACGGGCCTTTGCAACAGGGATGGGAGAGGCTATCCCTTTTTATCGATTGAGGAGCCGGGCAGGAGACAGAGATGAATCGCAACCACGCCGTCGCATTGCTGATTTCGATTGGCACATTTTCGCTTCCCCTCGGTGGAGCGATGGCCGAGGATAGCGGTGCGATGAAATCCATGGCCGGGATGCACATGGATGCAGGTGCAGCGCCTTCCGGCTCGGCGACTGCCAAGCTTGGCGATCTCGATATCAGTGGCGGTTATGTTCGCGCCATGCTTCCCGGCCAGCCGGTCGGTGGCGGCTATATTACCATCCACAATACCGGCAAGACCGACGACAAGCTCACCTCCGTGACCTCTTCATCCGCCGGCAAGGTGGAGCTTCACGAGATGAAGATGGAAGGCGAGATCATGAAGATGCGCGAGGTGAAAGGCGGCATCGCCATTCCCGCCGGCGCGACCGTGACGCTCGCGCCGAATACGATGCACATGATGTTCAAGCAGGTAAAGACGCCGTTCAAGCAGGGCGGCACGGTGCCCGTGATGCTGATGTTCGACAAAGCAGGCATGGTCAACATCAATCTGCCGGTCGTCTCGGCTAAGGGAAGCTGAGCCAGAAAATTATCCTGCCATATAATTCCGGTTTCCACTTTTCCTCGAAATGCTCTAAAGCCACGTCAAAAGGCCGGAAATCTCCGGCTGCGGGGCTGATCGTCCCGTTGTTTGAATTTGCATGATCCCGCCGAACGCGGTTTGGCAATGTCCGGAACATGCTGCGTTTTTGAAAGAAGAAGAATGGCCGGGATTGAGCATATTAAGGTCGAGCCTGACGAGGCCGGCATGCGCCTCGACCGCTGGTTCAAGGTGCATTTTCCAGGGCTCGGCTTCGGGCAATTGCAGAAACTGATGCGCTCCGGCCAGGTGCGCGTCGATGGCGGCCGCGTCAAGACAGATGCCCGCGTGCAGCCGGGGCAGATGGTGCGGGTGCCGCCGCTCGACGTCGATGCCAAGGCTACGAAGAGCGGCCCGATCGCCGGCAAGGAATTGAAGCATTCCGGCGATGCCGAGCTCTTGGCACGCATGCTGTTGCACGAAGACGACAAGGTCTATGTGTTGAACAAGCCGGCGGGTCTGGCTGTGCAGGGTGGCTCCGGCGTCAGCCGCCACATCGACAAGATGCTGGAGGCGTGGACGAACCAGAAGGGCGAAAAACCGCGCCTGGTGCACCGCCTCGATCGCGATACATCAGGCGTTCTCGTCATCGCCCGCACGCGCGGCGCGGCGCAGAAGCTGACGGCAGCCTTCCGCGAGCGCGACACCAAGAAGACCTATTGGTCGCTGGTGAAAGGCGTGCCACGTAAGCATGAAGACAAGATATCCACCTGGCTGGTGAAGGAAGCGACGCCGGATGGCGATCGCATGCGCATCGCCAAGCATGGAGAGGAAGGCGCCGATCACGCCGTGTCCTACTATCGCGTCGTCGAAACGGCAGCCCAGCGGCTCGCTTGGCTTGAAATGGAACCCTACACCGGGCGTACTCACCAGCTGCGCGTCCATGCGCTGCATATCGGCCATCCGATCATCGGCGATCCCAAATATTTCGAGGACGATCCGAACTGGGATTTTCCGGGGGGTGTCCAGAAGCGCCTGCATCTGCACGCGCGCCACATCGATATCCCGCATCCGAGCGGCGGACGCCTGCGCATCACCGCTCCTCTGCCGCCGCATATGGTGCAGACATGGAATCTCCTCGGTTTCGACGAGGCATCGGCAGGGGAGCCGGACGACGAATGAAGCTGGTACTTTTCGATTGCGACGGCACGCTGGTCGACAGCGCGCGGCTGATCCATGAGGTCATGGCGCGCACCTTCGTGGCCTTCGGCTATAAGCGGCCCGATGTTTCCGCGACGAAATCGATCATCGGTCTGACGCTCGATATCGCCATCGCCCGCCTGCAGGGCAAGCCCCATGTCGACGACGAAGCGATTGCCATGACGGCGCATTATAAGTCGATCTTTCCGGAGGTGCGAGACGAGGCGGACATGCAGACACCGCTTTTCGACGGCATCAAGCCGCTCATCGAGACGCTTGCCGCCCGCGACGAACTGCTGATCGGCGCGGTGACGGGTAAATCCCGCCGCGGTTTGACCCATATTCTTGAGGTCAACGAGTTCACGCCCTATTTCATAGTCTCGCGCACTGCTGATGATTGCCCGTCGAAGCCGCATCCGGCGATGGTGACGGAGTGCTGTGACGAGACTGGCATGGATCCCCACGACACGATCGTGATCGGCGATGCCATCTACGACATGCAGATGGCGAAGGCGGCAGGTGCGACTGCCATCGGCGTTTCATGGGGCTACGCCTCCGTTGAGGAATTGCTGGCGGCTGGGGCAGATGCCATAGCCCACCATCCGAACGACTTGTTGAGCCATATTCTCTGAGGTGACGCCATGCGCGACCTGTTGAACGATCTTTCCGAAGGTCTCAGCCATGCCGATCCGATCCGCCGTGCGCAGATCCAGATGAAGAAGCCGTTGCCGAAACGCTTCTACAAGGATGTGACAATCAGCAAGGATGAGAGCGGACACGCCATCGCCCTCGATGGCAAGGTGGTGAAGACGCCGGCGCGGCACTCCCTGGCCCTGCCGACGGAAGCGCTTGCCAGACTGGTGGCTGCCGAATGGGCACGCCAAGTCGATGTGATCGATCCCGCCACCATGCCGGTAACGCGTCTCGTCAACACGGCCATCGATGGCGTTGCGACGGAAAGCAAGGCTGTATTCGACGAAATTGTCCGTTTCTCCGGCAGCGATCTGCTCTGCTATCGCGCCGAGGGGCCGGAACGGCTCGTCGAGCGCCAGTCGGAACGCTGGAATCCGGTGATCGAATGGGCAGCGCGCGATCTCGGCGCCCGCTTCATTCTGGCGGAAGGCGTCATGCATCAGGATCAGCCTGTCGAAGCCATCGCGGCCTTCTCCGCCGCTTTGCGCAAGTTCGACACACCGATGGAGCTTGCGAGTCTGCACACGATCACGACGCTGACCGGTTCGGCAATCCTTGCGCTGGCCTTCGCCAAAGGTTCCCTGCCGCTCGCCGATGTCTGGTCGCTCGCTCATCTCGACGAGGATTGGACGATCGAGCACTGGGGCAGCGATGAAGAAGCCGAACAGCGTCGTGCACAACGTTTTGAAGAGTTTCGGGCCGCAACTGACGTTTTTTCTGCGCTGCGCAGTTGAATATTGTTGATTTCCAGTCCTTTATATTGATCTGCATATCTTGCAAATTCGAAGGTCGGGGCAGGGATCATGTTGTTGTTGAGGACGAGAGCCGTACCGGCGCTCGTGGGATGTCTGGCACTGGCCGCATGTTCGAGCTGGTCCGTCGATCCTCCGCCTCCAACCTATGCGGTGCGCAGCGCAACCGTTATAGCCGATCAGGCTTTGCCACCGGTGTCGCCAGCGCTGGTTGCAGCCGTCAATGATCGCGTCAACGCCGCGATTGCTGCAACAAGCTTCAGCCCGCAATTGCCACAGGTTGCCATCACCGTCCGACTGAGCGACGTCCGCAAAGCGCGCGGCTTCAATCGGGACCGCAGCAGCGCCAAGATCAATATCGATGCCGCGGCGGCCGATGGTGGCTCTGTGGTTGCCATGGCATCGTTCGAGATCAGAACAGTCGCACCTGATCCTGCCACCGCAGATGAGCTGATGGCGGAAGATATTGCCGCGCGGGTTCGTTCCATCTTTTCGCTGAACACGCCACGGCTCGCAAACTGAGCCAACCAGCTTCAAACAAGGCTCGCGCCATGCTAAGCCCGAGCGATGAGGGAGAGAGGGCCGCATGAAGGAAATCCTGCAGGAGCTGGAACGCCGTCGTGAGATCGCGAGGCTTGGCGGTGGGCAGGTGCGCATCGACGCGCAGCATGCCCGCGGCAAGCTGACGGCGCGTGAGCGTATCGATATCTTCCTTGACGAGGGCTCCTTCGAAGAGTTCGACATGTTCGTCGAGCATCGCTCGACCGATTTCGGCATGGACAAGAGCAAGATTGCCGGCGATGGCGTGGTGACCGGCTGGGGCACGGTCAACGGCCGCACCGTCTTCATTTTTGCCAAGGATTTCACAGTCTTCGGT
Organism: Rhizobium sp. ERR 1071; assembly: GCF_007828675.1. Taxonomy (NCBI): domain Bacteria; kingdom Pseudomonadati; phylum Pseudomonadota; class Alphaproteobacteria; order Hyphomicrobiales; family Rhizobiaceae; genus Rhizobium; species Rhizobium sp. ERR 1071. The sequence goes on from NZ_VITM01000001.1 coordinate 201,153, forward strand.
GGGTCTCTTTCAGAAGCACATGCAGAAAAGATCACCAAAGTACAGGATATGGCGCTGAAGAACCGGGCGCCGATCATCGGGATCTATGACGCCGGCGGCGCCCGCATTCAGGAAGGCGTAGCCGCGCTTGGCGGTTATGCCGAGGTATTCCAGCGCAATGTGCTGGCCTCCGGCGTCATCCCGCAAATCTCGATTATCATGGGGCCTTGTGCCGGCGGCGATGTCTATTCTCCGGCCATGACCGATTTCATCTTCATGGTGCGGGACACCTCCTACATGTTCGTCACCGGGCCGGATGTGGTGAAGACCGTCACCAACGAGACGGTGACCTCGGAACAGCTCGGCGGCGCTTCGGTGCACACGACGAAATCCTCGATCGCCGACGCAGCCTACGACAATGATGTCGATACGCTCTTGCAGGTGCGCCGTCTCATCGATTTCCTGCCGCAGTCTAATACCGCTGACGTGCCCGAGATCGAGTGCTATCAGTCGGTGACCGAGCCGGATAACTCGCTCGATACGCTGATTCCGGCCAACGCCAACAAGCCCTACGACATCAAGGAGCTGATCCTGAAGGTAGCGGACGAGGGCGACTTCTTCGAAATCCAGGAGAGCTTCGCCAAGAACATCGTCTGTGGTTTCGGCCGCATCGAGGGTGCCACCGTCGGCTTCGTCGCCAATCAGCCGATGGTGCTTGCCGGCGTTCTTGACAGCGACGCCTCACGCAAGGCGGCGCGCTTCGTGCGCTTCTGTGATTGCTTCAATATCCCGATCGTCACCTTCGTCGACGTGCCGGGCTTCCTGCCGGGTACAGCCCAAGAATATGGCGGGCTGATCAAGCACGGCGCCAAGCTGCTCTTTGCTTATGCCGAAGCGACTGTGCCGAAACTGACGGTCATCACCCGCAAGGCTTTCGGCGGCGCCTATGACGTCATGGCCTCCAAGCACCTGCGTGGCGATCTCAACTATGCCTGGCCGACGGCGCAGATTGCCGTCATGGGCGCCAAGGGCGCTGTCGAGATCATCTTCCGCAAGGATATCGCCGATCCTGAGAAGATCGCGGCTCACACCAAGATGTATGAGGACCGCTTTCTGTCGCCCTTCGTTGCAGCAGAGCGCGGCTACATCGACGAAGTGATCATGCCGCGCTCGACCCGGCGCCGGCTGGCACAGGGGCTTAGGATGTTGCGCAACAAGGATCTGACCAATCCCTGGAAGAAGCACGACAACATCCCGTTGTGAGCATGTGACAACAAGTCACGGATTTCACACGGAAAATTGATTGAGCGTCAGAATCCGTGTTTTCACGTTCGCGCCCGTGCGCTCTATTGCTTCCTCGTGGGGGAGTTAAAACTGGAGTTTAACATGGCGCTTTCCGATCGGCTGAATCAATATCAGCCCTATGCTCTTACCGTGCTGCGTATCGTCACCGGTGTCTTGTTCATCGAACATGGTCTGCAGAAGCTTGTTGGCTTTCCGGCCGGCGGTCAATTTCCAAGCCCGCTGCCGACCCTGCTTCTGGTTCAGGGCATCATCGAAATCGTTGGCGGATTGGCGACGATCGTCGGCTTCTTTACCCGTCCGGTCGCGTTCATTCTGTGCGGCAACATGGCTGTCGCCTATTTCATGGCGCATTATCCGAAGAATTTCTTCCCGGCCAACAACGGCGGTGACGCAGCGATTCTCTATTGCTTCATCTTCCTGTTCCTGATCTTCGCAGGTCCGGGCCTGCTGGCCATCGACAACAGCAAGAAGTAACCAGCCTTTTCGTCGGGCTCGGCTGATCGTCGGGTCCGGCGAATAAATTCGTCTCTCGCGTGTTCATTCCGTTGTCAGCGAAGCGAGAGCACTTTTGACGGGATCTCCTTCGCATCCCCTATCGAACGGAGATCCTCATGTCATTTCCCGAGCGCTTGTTGCGCTATCAGCCTGCTGCCCTTGCTATTTTGCGAATCGTGACCGCGTTGCTGTTCATCGAGCACGGCACGCAAAAGGTCTTCGGCTTTCCGCCGGCGCCTTACGAGATCACGACGCTGTTCTTCGTGGCTGGGATCATAGAGCTCATAGGCAGTGCCTTGATCCTGCTCGGGCTTTTCACCCGACCGATCGCCTTTCTCCTGAGCGGCGAAATGGCAATCGCCTATTTCATGGTCCACATGCCGATCGATTTCTTTCCGGCCAACAATCAGGGAGACGGAGCGATCCTGTTCTGCTTCATTTTCCTGTTTCTGGTGTTTGCCGGACCGGGAAGCTGGGCGCTGGACAATCGCCAGCGCCGATGACCGCCGCGATCTCAAGCAGCAAGCTTCAGGCCGGCTATACCAGCCACGATGAGGCCAATGCAGAATAGCCGAATCAAGGTCGCGGGATCACCGAGCAGCCATATGCCGAGCAGAACCGTACCGACGGTGCCGATGCCGGTCCAAACCGCATAGGCCGTACCCATCGGCAAGGTTTTTACAGCCAGACCAAGCAGCACGACGCTGATGACCATGGAGATGACGGTGAGAACTGTCGGCATCGGCCGCGTGAACCCATCGGTATATTTCAGCCCGACGGCCCAGCCAATTTCGAACAAGCCTGCGAGGAAAAGCAGGAACCAAGCCATTTTACGCTCCTTTGTTAAGAGCGAGGCCGTCCCCGCGATGTCTACGGCCGGTTTGGTTGCCGGCCGCCGCAGTCGTCTGCGCATTTCCTATATGCATTTGTCGGCTGCTTATTTCAAGGCGATGGTACTACCTTTACTTCTTCAGCCGTTCGGCATGCCACTTCAGGTGATCGTCCATGAAGGTTGAGATAAAGTAGTAGGAGTGGTCGTAACGCTCGTGCATGCGCAGGGTTAGGCCGATGCCGGTTCCCTTGATCGCATCTTCGAACAGCCAGGGGCGCAGTCCGTTTTCGAGGAAGCTGTCGGCCTTGCCTTGATCAATCAGGAATTCGGGGAAGCGGGCGCCGTCTTCGACGAGCGCGCAGGCGTCATAGCGGCGCCATGCAGCCTGATCGCTTCCCAAATATTTTTCCAGTGCAGGTGCGGACCAATCGGCCGTCGACGGCTGCACGATCGGCGCGAAGGCGGAGCAGCTCTTGAAGCGCTCCGGATTCTTCAATGCGATCGTCATGGCGCCGTGGCCGCCCATGGAATGGCCGAAGATGCCCTGGCGGCTCATATCGGCGCGGAATTGCTTCGATATGATCGCAGGCAGTTCCTCGGTGATGTAGCTGTACATCTGATAGTTTTCGGCCCAGGGCGTCTCGGTGGCATCGAGATAGAAGCCGGCGCCTTTGCCCATCTGCCAATTGGTCAATTCGTCCGGCACGTCGTTGCCGCGCGGGCTGGTGTCCGGGCAGACGATGATCAGGCCGAGCTCGGCGGCCATGCGGCGATATTCGCCCTTTTCCATGACATTGGCATGAGTGCAGGTGAGGCCGGAAAGATACCAGAGGACCGGGCGTGGCTCCTTGATCGCCTGCGGCGGCACGAAGACGGCAAAGGTCATGTCGCATTTGCAGGCGTCCGACTCGTGCGAAAAGACACCCTGCATGCCGCCGAAGGCCGTGTTCTGGGAAATGATGTTCAAGACTGGTCTCCAGGCGATGATTGATGTGCTTTGGCACGCCGGCAAAGCCGGTCGAAGGTTTCGAGGAAGGCGGAGCGGTCGCGCGGCGAGAAGGCGGCATTATAGCCCTTGCTTTCCCCGGTTTCGCGAAGATGTGCGCCGAGATCGCGCATGGCCGTTGCCATGCCGATATTGGTCTTGTCGAAGATGCGGCCGGTCGGTCCCGTCACGAGTGCTCCGGTCGCAACGCAGCGGCCGGCAAGCGGTACATCCGCAGTGACGACGATATCGCCGGCGCCAGCATGCTCAGCGATCCAATTGTCGGCCGCGTCAAAGGCGTTGGAGACGATGACGTTGTGCACCATCGGGTCCCGCGACGGCCGCAATCCCGAATTGGCGACAAAGGTCACCTCCATGCCGTGGCGTTCGGCAACCTTCAGGATCTCCGGCTTGACCGGACAAGCGTCGGCATCGACATAAATCATGATATCAAATCTTTTCAACTCTATGCGGCGCTTTTCTCATGCGCCGCATACGTTCAGTCGAGTGGCTTTCTGCCTCAGTAGAGCACGACGCTGCGGATGCTTTCACCCGAATGCATGAGTTCAAAACCCTTGTTGATGTCGTCGAGCGGCATGGTGTGGGTGATCATCGGATCGATCTCGATCTTGCCCTCCATGTACCAGTCGACGATCTTCGGCACATCGGTGCGGCCACGCGCGCCGCCGAAGGCCGTGCCCATCCACGAGCGGCCCGTCACCAGCTGGAACGGACGCGTCGAGATCTCCTGGCCGGCGCCGGCCACGCCGATGACGACGGACTTGCCCCAGCCGCGATGGCTTGCTTCCAGCGCCTGGCGCATGACCTTGGTGTTGCCGGTGCAGTCGAAGGTATAGTCGGCCCCGCCGATCTGGTCGGCCCCGCGCTTCGTCATGTTGACGAGGTAGGGCACGATGTCGTCGCCGACCTCCTTCGGATTGACGAAATGCGTCATGCCGAAGCGCTCGCCCCAGGCCTTCTTGTCGTTGTTGAGATCGACGCCGATGATCATGTCGGCACCGGCTAGCCGTAAGCCCTGAATGACATTGAGGCCGATGCCGCCGAGACCGAAGACGATGGCCGTTGCACCCATCTCCACCTTGGCGGTGTTGATGACCGCACCGATGCCGGTCGTCACACCGCAGCCGATATAGCAGATCTTGTCGAAGGGAGCGTCGGGATTGACCTTGGCGACGGCAATCTCCGGCAGCACGGTATAATTGGCAAAGGTCGAGCAGCCCATATAGTGATGGATCTTGTCCTTGCCGATCGAGAAGCGCGAGGTGCCGTCCGGCATTAGGCCCTGGCCCTGGGTCGAGCGGATCGCGGTGCAGAGATTGGTCTTGCGCGAGAGGCACGACGGGCATTCGCGGCATTCGGGCGTATAGAGCGGAATGACGTGATCGCCCTTCTTCACCGAAGTCACTCCCGGGCCGACATCGACGACGATGCCGGCACCCTCATGGCCGAGGATTGCCGGAAACAGGCCTTCCGGATCGGCACCGGACAGGGTGAAATCATCGGTATGGCAGATGCCGGTCGCCTTGACCTCGATCAGCACTTCGCCGGCCTTCGGCCCCTCAAGCTGAACCGTCATCACCTCAAGCGGCTTGCCAGCCGCAACAGCGACTGCTGCTCTTACGTCCATGATCTCATCCCTTCCTGCTTATGATTTGGTCCGCGCGACATTGGCATGGGCGCACGGGGCGGCTCAAGCCAAAATCAGACACTTAGCGTCGCAATTATCATGTTTTGGCCGAGCAATCGCCACGCAAGCTTTTCCATATGGCCGCGATGGCGAAGCTTCTCGATCAGGCGAATTCCATGATCACGGCGTCAACGGCGAGGCTTTCGCCCGGCTTGGCGTTGATCTTGCCGATGACCAGATCGCGTTCAGCGCGCAGGACATTTTCCATCTTCATTGCTTCGACGATGGCCAGCGTTTCGCCCGCCTTAACTTCCTGTCCCTCGGCAACGGCAATCGCCACGACCAGGCCCGGCATGGGGCAGAGCAGCAGCTTCGACGTATCCGGCGGCAATTTGACGGGCATCAGTTTGTTGAGCTCGGCCTGGCGCGGCGTGAACACCCTGGCCCGGACGGAAATACCTTGCCAATCGATGCGCAGACCGTTGAGGACGGTGCGGATCTGGGCCGTCAGCTTGCGGCCGTCGATGGTGCCGACCCATACCGAGTCGCCGGGACGCCAGTCGGTTGCGACAGTTACGGTTTGGGCGCCGATCTGCATGTCCATCTCGAAGGGAATGGTCACCACGCCTTCAAGCAATGTCACAGGCAGATAGTCGGCACCGAGCTTGACGACCCAGCTCTCCCGCAGCGGCGCGGCGGTCGGACGCAGCCGGTCGCCATAGCGTTCACGGCGGTTGGATTCGATGAGGCTGCAGGAAAGGGCGATTGCCGACAGCAAAGCGGTTTGGTCCTCGTCCGGCGTCGCCGGCGCGAAGCCATCGGGATATTCCTCGGCAATGAAGCCCGTGGAGAGGCGGCCTTCGCGCCAACGCGGATGTTTCATCAATGCGGATAGGAACGGCATATTGTGCTCGATGCCATCGACGACAAACCCATCCAGGGCTTCACCCATCGCTTCGATCGCCTCCAGCCGCGTCGGAGCCCAGGTGCAGAGCTTGGCGATCATCGGATCGTAATACATGGAGATTTCGGCGCCTTCGAAGACGCCGGTATCGTTGCGCACGACCGATTTCTCCGTCTTACCCTCGCGCGGCGGACGATAGCGCGTCAGACGGCCGATCGAGGGCAGGAAGTTACGATAAGGATCTTCCGCATACAAGCGGCTTTCGATCGCCCAGCCGTTGAGCTTGATATCCGATTGCTTGAACGGCAATTTTTCGCCGGCCGCAACGCGGATCATCTGCTCGACGAGATCGACGCCGGTTACCAGCTCCGTTACCGGATGCTCTACCTGCAGGCGGGTATTCATTTCGAGGAAATAGAAGTTCCTGTCGCGATCGACGATGAATTCGACCGTGCCCGCGCTTTGATAATCGACGGCCTTGGCAAGCGCCACGGATTGCTCGCCCATGGCCTTGCGTGTTGCTTCATCAAGGAACGGCGAGGGTGCTTCTTCGACGACCTTCTGGTTTCGGCGCTGGATGGAGCATTCGCGCTCGCCAAGATAAACAACGTTGCCATGGGCATCGGCCAGCACCTGGATCTCGATGTGCCGGGGGTCGACCACGAATTTCTCGATGAAGACGCGGTCGTCGCCGAACGAGCTTTTCGCCTCCGAACGGGCGCGCTCGAAACCATCGCGCACCTCGTCCTTGCTCCAGGCGATGCGCATGCCCTTACCGCCGCCGCCGGCGGACGCCTTGATCATCACGGGATAGCCGATCTCGGCAGCGATCCTTTCTGCGTGATCGGCATCATCAATGATGCCGAGATAGCCCGGAACCGTGGAGACCTTGGCGGCATTGGCGAATTTCTTCGATTCGATCTTGTCGCCCATGGCTTCGATCGCCTTTGGCTTCGGGCCGATGAAGACGATGCCTTCCTTCTCCAGCGCCGCGCAGAAGGAGGCGCGCTCGGAGAGAAAACCGTAGCCTGGATGAACCGCTTCCGCGCCTGTCTGCTTGCAGGCAGCAATGATCTTCTCAGCGATGAGATAGCTTTCGGCTGCGGGAGCTGGGCCGATATGCACGGATTCATCGGCCATTTCGACATGCAATGCGTCCCGATCGGCATCCGAATAGACGGCGACCGTGAGGATGCCCATTCGTCGCGCGGTCTTGATGACGCGGCAGGCAATCTCGCCGCGATTGGCGATCAGGATTTTCTTGAACATGCAATCTCCGCCCAAATACCCTATTCAGTCAGTGTTTTAGCCATAAATTGCGCGCCCGGTCCATGCGCAAGATGTCTGCGCTCACGCGGTTTTTTCCAATCTCGATTGAACGCGTTCCCGCCAGATGATGAAAAGGCCGGAGCTGACGATGATTGATATGCCGATCCATTTGGAAAGATTGGGGAAATCGTCGAAGATCGCGTAGCCGAGGACGGTGGCGGAGATGATCTCGAAATATTGAAATGGAGCGAGTAGGGACAAGGGCGCCAGCCGGAAGGCTCTGACGACAAGCATATGCGCGTAGCCCGATATCGACCCGAGAATCAGCAGGAGCGCCAGTCCAAGCGTCGAGCCGGGCAGGGACGGCTCAAAATCTGCAATACCGGCTGAGGAGCCGGCAAGCAGAGCCAGGGCCATGAAGACGGTGCCGCCGAGACCCGCCATGATCTGCATCGTCAGCGGCGAATCCGCCTCACCGACGGCACGGTTCATGAAGAGATACAGCGCATAGAGAAAAGCGCAGGCGACCGGCAGCAGCGCCTTCAGTCCAAAGATCGCAAAACTCGGCTGAATCACGATCATTGCGCCGCCGAAGCCGATAACGATCGCCAGCCATCGCCGCCAGCCGACCTTATCGCCAAGAAACAGAGCAGAAAGCGCCGTCAGTATAAAAGGCTCGACGAAATAGATCGCGAAGACATCGGCAAGCGGCATGTATTTGACCGCGGCGAAGAAGAGCAGGCTCGCAGCGCCATGGAGCGCGCCGCGCAGCAGATTCATCCAGGGGCGTTTTGCCGAAAAGGCTGACCGTCCGGTTGCGGTCGCGAGCAGCGGCAGCATGCACACAAGCTGAAAGAAGAAGCGATAGAAGGTCACCTGGCCCGGCGACATGCCTTCGAAGCTCGCCATGTATTTGGCGATCGCATCCATCGTCGGCAACAGGATCATGGCGCTTGCCATGATCGCCATGCCTCTAAGCGGATTTTGCTGCGTGGAAACGGCGGGAGAGATGGACATGCACGAACATCAAACACAGGAAAAGCATGCAATCAAGGCGCGATCAGGAGCGAGCTGCAAGTCTCGCGGACAGCCAGCGAAAAGTGTCAGACTTTTCCAATTGGGACAGATCGCCATGGCGAGATGACGCCCTTAGACCTATCTGGAGCTTTGGAAACAGCTAAAACATGAATGCGCGGCACAAAACTGCCGGCGCAACCAGGAAAGGGATCGCACCGATGTTCAAACCAGAACAAGAGACGACCGTTTTTTCGGATGAAGGCGGTGATACGCTTGGAGGGCGCTTGTCCATGGCGCGGGATGCGGCGGGAATCAGTCTCAAGACGCTCGCTGGGCAGCTTGGCGTCAGCGAGGAGACGATGCTTGCCTGGGAATCCGATCGGGCTGAACCCAATCCCTCCGCTCTGGCGAAGATGTCGGCGCTTTTCGATGTTTCTCCGGCATGGTTGATGACGGGATCTGGTGATGGGCCGGGAGAAGACAGCGACGAACGCGCGCTGGAAGCTGTCAGGAACGAGCTTTCGCGGCTTCGGACGGCCTATCAGGAGATCGGCCGGCTGATCGAGGCGACGACAAACCAGCTTGAACGCCTCGACCATCAGATCAGGCTACGCAATCTCAGCAAGGATGTGGCGCATTGAGCGTGGCGACCTTTAACATTCATGGCGCTGCGCTGAACTTCTCTTGAGAGGCTCAGCTTTTCATGGAATCCCCGAACCGCTCTATCTTTTTGTTTTCTTTCAATTCGGGACGGAAAAACGCTACGCACTTTTCCTGGAATTGCTCTAACTGAGACGGGCAATCGTATCGTCGAGATTATCGATCGCGAGCTGTTCGCGGGCGATCATGCCGTCGAGATCGATATCCTGGCCAGCCCCTTTGGTATTTGCGCCCTGCATCTTCATCGCCAGCAGTTCGTTGCGATGGGCGATCTTTTCGCCTCTGATTTTAATAAGCTTCAAGCGAAAATCATCATTCATCTCCAATCCCTCCGTTGGAATGAGTTATCCGCTGTTTCGAGCTGTCATTCGTTCTCCGGGCTCGTATCCCTCAATCTCAGTCGTGTCCGCGGCCGCGATAAGTGGTTGGAACGCCGGCTTTCTCATGGCATTGCGCTAGAGTTTCCAGCCATTCCGCCAACCCTTCCGGGACTTTGGCATTTCCAGCTTCCAGCGCCTCCACCCATGACAGGTCGCATTGCAGAGCGCTCGCCAGATTGATGGGCGTCCAGCGTATATGCAAAAGGCATTCTGAAAAGCGTTCCGGCGTCATTCATCTTCCCCATATCTGAAGAAGTTCACGGTGCCAGAGAGGAGCCCGAAGTCAAGTGACCATGGAAATACGACGGCTGTTCCGGCCCATCAGAGTAGGTGAATTACCTCTTGGCATAAATTTCGTGAGCAATTTGTTTGGGTAACGGGGCGGCACCGCAATATCCCCGACGCTTTGATCGGTTCGCGTGTCGTCCGCGGGCGGACGATGGCATGTCAGATAATGTCACGCTGAAACAAGAGCTGGCTAGGTATTGTTTCAAAAACAAAAAACCCGGCCAAAGCCGGGTTCTTGGTGCGGTCGAGAAGACTCGAACTTCCACGGGTTGCCCCACAGCGACCTCAACGCTGCGCGTCTACCAATTCCGCCACGACCGCATCGTGGTAGGCCAGATTGCTCCGGCGCGGCTGCATGTAGCAAAAGCATTCGGGGGGCACAAGAGCGATATGTCAGTTTTTTTAAATTCCTTCACAGCTCGCCCGATCGAGCTGGTCCGGATGCGGCGGAAACGCCTTACATGTTTGAATTCCCGCCCGAATAGCGCCATATGTGGACAACCCGTCGGCACGCAAGTTTTCCACATATGCGGCCGGCGCGGCGCGCAAAGGACTGCCATATGCTTCGCACCGAACTTTCTCACCAAATGTTTCCCGTTCAAGGCACGCCGCCCGTCCGCTGGCGGATCAGCGACGGCCTCGTGCCATATGAGGAGGCCGTAGCCACGATGGAGGCGGAAGTGGCCGCGATTGCCGAGGGACGGGCGCCGGAGCTCGTTTGGCTGGTCGAGCATCCGCCACTCTATACCGCAGGCACCAGCGCCAATGCCGCCGATCTGATCGAACCGGATCGTTTCCCGGTCTTTGCGACCGGACGCGGCGGAGAATATACCTATCACGGGCCAGGTCAGCGAGTGGCCTATGTCATGCTGGACCTGAAGTGTCGGCGGCAGGATATCCGCGCCTTCGTCGGCGCGCTCGAGGAGGTCATCATTCGCACGCTTGATTCGATGAATGTACGTGGCGAGCGGCGAGAAGATCGGGTCGGCGTATGGGTCAGGCGCCCGGAGAAGCCGATTCTTGCAGACGGTACCTTGGCGGAGGACAAAATTGCAGCCCTCGGTATCCGTGTGCGCAAATGGGTGACATTTCACGGCCTTTCGCTGAACGTCGACCCCGATCTCGGGCACTTCACTGGCATCATTCCTTGCGGAATCTCGGCTTATGGCGTCACCAGCCTCGTCGATCTTGGCCTGCCGGTCATGATGGCGGATGTCGATATCCGTCTCCGCGAGGCGTTTGAACAAGTCTTCGGCGAAACGATCAATGACGCGTGAAGCCAATCGGTGATCGCCGGAAGGCGATCCAGGATGCTGCGCGGAATTCCAGCGCTAAGCAGGACAGGTCAAACGACCTGTCCGATCTACTGCGAAAAAGCCGCCATACCTCACAAGGAAAGCTGTTCGGCATCCTCTGGCACGGGCACTTCCCATTCATCCAAAGCGCGCCGTTTCGATTTTTCCAAAAGATCTATTTTGTCTTCTGCCCTGAGAAGATCATGCAGTTTCTGATCGCTCAAGATATTGTCGTGATTATCATGCGAGGTCATGCGGGTAACTCCTTGACCTCTGCAGGCGAGAGCGCGTCGTCTCTCTCAGCCGATGGCGCCTACGGGTTCGGTAGCCAACGGTGGGGACAGCTTACGCCCATTTGGGAGCCGTTGCGAATCATTTGGTGCGATGGTCCGTTTTCACCGCATGCCCGGCTCGACAAGAAAAGTGCCACAAAAGAAAAATGCCCTGGAAGGGAGAGCATCCAGGGCACAGAGAGGGGAACTGCACTAATGAAATTAGGGCGATGCGTCTGCACTTCAAGGTCCAAGTTTCAGGATAGGTTGTATCCCTCCCACAATCGCTCCTATTCTTCGCGAAACCGTGATCGCCGTCAGCCTTTGATAGGGTCCTAACGACTTTTTCCCTCCGCGCGGTGGTGATATCGTCGGCAAGGGGTCGGACGTAAGCCACAGGGGTTTTCCCAACCATTGTGCCGAGACGCGGCACCGGCGACGTTCCGTTCATCTCATGGCTGAAAATTGCGGGCAGAAAGGTTTAGCAACAGACGGAGAAACGGAAGAAACATTCCGAAATTAGAGTTCATTCCCAAACAAAACTGCAGAATGGAGTAAGGACAATGAGAGCCGTTTTTGGCGTGACCCGTTATTGGAAGACAGGCTTCAAGGCGCTACTCCTCCTTACCGTGTCCGTCTTGCCGGTCATGGCGCAGACCGCCGGCGGTAACCAGAATGCCCAGAATTCGGCTTCAAGCTTCAGCTATCGGCGCGCGGATCTTGGCAGCGGCTATTCCACCTCGAGCATTCTGAAGATGCCGAACAATTCATCCTATTTCGTAACGTGCAATTGCGACGACCGGACATTGCAGGACATGACGTGCCCGACCCAATCTTACGCATGCACCTGCGTTCCGCACGCTTATCTGATGTGCCAGTAGGAAAGGTGGGCGCGAGATATGGCCAAATCGTCGTCAAGGCTATTGCTTGCCATCTTCGGTGTGCTCTGCCTTCCATTGATGGCGTGGGGTCAGCAGAATAACTCGCCGCCGCAAAGCGCAGCTTCGACCTATTCCTTCAGCGTCGGGTCTCGTCCGGCCGATATCGGCACCGGCTTTTCGATCTACAGCGCGACATCCGCAACGGCAGATCAACAGTTTCACGTCCAATGCAATTGCCAGGATTTCAGCCTCGCGACCGCAACCTGCCCGGCTCCCCGTTATGAGTGCTATTGCAGCCCAAGCGCATCGCTGACCTGCGAATAGCAGAATCATGCCGATCAATGTGCCAGATCGGGGTTGCGGTCTCTTTCTACCTCCAGCTGCACTCAGCGCGCCGGCGAACCGCCATCAAGGATTGTCAGCCCAGCCAAGCCACTCTTTTCGATGGCTATTTTTGTACAGTTTGCGTTCATGTTCGTCCGCATATGGTGTCTTCCGTCGCCCCCAGATCGCGCGTCGATTGACAATCGATATGGACGATACGATTAATAGTTTCGACATTCGTCATAGAGCGGAGGATATGCCAATGACAAGTCGTGCCATCCTGTTGATGTCTCTTGCGTCTCTCACAGTTGTAGGCTCGATGGGCCTCGCTTCTTCGGCTTCTGCGCTAACCATGAAAGAGTGCAGCGCCAAATACCAGGCGGCCAAGACCGCTGGTACCTTGAATGGCCAGAAGTGGAATGACTTCCGCGCAACGCAGTGCAGTGCGGACGCCAGCGCCACTACGACTACCGCTCCCGCAGCCACCGCACCAGCGGCTACGACGCCTGCCAAGCCGGCGAAGACCACTGCGGCTGCCAAGGTCGATGCCAGCGAGCCCGACGCGACGAAGCCGCCGGCAGCCGAACCGGCAAAGCCGACGACGGCTGCGCCAGCTGGCGTAACCTTCCCGGCAAAGGTCGACCCCAAATATGCTACCGAGACGCCCGGCAAAGCCCGCTTCCACACCTGCGTCGATGCATACAACGCCGCCAAGACCAGCAATTCGCTCGGCGGTCTGAAGTGGATTCAGAAGGGCGGCGGCTACTACAGCCTCTGCAATTCCAAGCTCAAGGGCTGATTGCGAAGCCAAGCGATTACGGAGCGGGCGCCTTTGGGCGCCCGTTTCCTTTTATGGACATCAAGCCCGCATCTTTTCCCATTTTTTGACAAGCCGATCGCGCTTGAGCTTGGAAAGCCGCTGCAGCCAGAAAATGCCGTCCAGCTGGTCGATCTCGTGCTGGATGCAAATAGCCAGAAAGTCGTCCGCCTCCGCTTCATGGGCCTCGCCGGCGACATCCCGATAGCGAAAGCGGATCGATTTCGCCCTGACGATCTCTTCCGTCACTCCGGGCATGGAAACGCTGCCCTCCGTATGCCGCATGGTTTCCGGCGACGACCATAGGATTTCCGGATTGATATAGGTGCGCACGCCATCCTCGCGGCTGAGTTCAATCACGACGACTCGCTTGAGGACGCCGATATGCGGGCCGGTGATGCCAACGCCGGGCGCAGCCCGCATCGTATCCAGCAGGTCGGTGACGAGCGCTTGCAGATCGTCGTCGAAGGCGGTGACAGCAGCGCAGGCGGTTCGTAGTAGCGGATCGGGAAAGCGGATGATGGGGCGAGGCGACATGGTGCTCTCTACGGATGGAAGACATAGGTAGGAGGCTGCCAGAATAAGGGGAAGGTGGTTGCAATGCCACCGTCCCGATGGCTGCGCTTTCCCTATGAGCTTTTTCCATCATCCACTTGTTTTACATCGATTTCAATCGAGCCGGAGGCCTTCTAGCCGAATGACGTCTGCCATTGCTGAAGATGCAATCACCGCATTCCGCCATTCGAACCTCCATCGCATGATTCGTGCATCGAATGGCTGAGGCGTCCTCTGCTTTTATGACCGTTCCCATCGAATTTACGAGGAATTTTGCCCTCTCGGGGCTTGCGAGCCTGTGGTTTTGGGCGGCACTGGTGGGTCGGGAGCTGACTGCAACCCGCGAAAATTGACTATTACGTAAAAGTCAATATTATCATGGACAGCAGATAGGGGCGGATTCTTGGTCGACGGATACTATAGCATAACGGAGCTTACTCGGGAATTCGGGGTTTCGACTCGGACCTTGAGGTTCTATGAGGACGAGGGTCTCATCCACCCTGAGCGCAGGGGCCGTACGCGCCTGTTCCGTCCGGCTGACCGGCGTCTGATCATGGAAATCCTGCGCGGCCGCCGCATCGGCTTCACCATTGCCGAGATTCGCGAGATCATTCAGGTCTATAAAGAGCCTCCGGGTGAAATCGGTCAGCTCAAGCTGCTGATGAAGCGCGTCGATGAGAAGCGCGATGAGCTGCGCCAGAAGCGCAAGGATATCGACGATACGCTGAGCGAACTCGACAATGTCGAAGAAGCTTGCCTTGGACGTCTCGCCGAAATTGGCGTCGGGACGTGATCGCGACCAGGCCTTCAGCTTGTCAAAGCCAGCGGCGCGTCCGCTTGCAATAGAATTCGAACTCACAGCCGAATCGCGAGAGGAGATGCATCTCTTCGCAACGGATGACGAGTAATGTCGTCAAGGCAGCCGCCACGGCTGCCATCGCCAGGAACCAGAGATTGCCGATCAGCAGGCCGAGGCCCGCGGTCAGCAAGGTATAGCCGAGATAGGTCGGGTTGCGGGTGAAGCGAAAGGGGCCAGTCGTCACCAGATGCGCCGTACAGCGCTGCGTCAGAACGGTCGTGCGGCGCTCTAGGAGCGTCTTGACGGCCCAGACGTTCAGCGTCACGGCGAAGGCGGTCAGAAGCGCGCCAAACATCCAAGAAACAAGCGCCCAGACAAAGGGCAACGGCAAGGGATACACCCGCTGCAGATACAGCGCTGCCATGACGGCGAGGCTATAGAGCAGCGGCGGCCACGGAAAACTCAGCGACTTCGAACGATAGGCATTCATAGAATAACCCTGTCATTGCGCTTCATCCGTACATTGTATCGCGATTCGGCTTACACGTTCATCGCTATCTGCTTTGATCGCGCCGGATTCCAATGGTTTGAAAAGATTCTGGGCTTGTAATTTATCGAGTGTGCATTGGCAGAAGCTGCGGCACATGGATTCGCTGCCCGACCGGGTGCAGGAGGCCACGCATTGCCTGATATAGCCGACGGTCGCGTCCTGAGGCGGAGCCGGTGCGACCAGTGACAAAAGGTAGACGAGGCCGAACAGCACCGGCTGGTGCAGCAGATAGAAGATCAGACTGTGCCGACCGGCCCGGGCAATGAGATTGCGGCCGGGGCCGAATTTTGCCAACCATTTAAGCCAGCCAAGAGATGTCGCCAATTGCGCCACGCCGACGCCGAACAGGAATGGCGTCAGCCATGGGAAAAGCGGCACATAGTCATTCGAGCGCCGGATGTTTTCCGAAAGCCCCACCCACCAGAGCCAGGGCACGTCGAAAAATGTCGAATGCAGCGATAGAGGCGCAATGACATTGTCGACGACAATACCGACGGCAAGCACGATTGCGACGAGAAGCGTGGCAAGTGCCGGCAGACGCAAGAATAGGAGCCCAATGAGACTTGCCGCCGCGATGCTGTGCAGGATGCCGAAGAATATCCACTCCTCGCGCATGCCGATTAAGGTGACGAGAGAGATCGCAGCGGCCGCCGCGACAATCATGCCCAGCCGCCGCCAATAAGACCGCCAGCGAATCTCCGGCGTATTCGCAAGCACGAGGCTGAATCCTGCCAGAAACAGGAAGGTGCTGGCGATCGCGCGGGCATAAAGCTTCAGCCAGCCTGTTTCCGCCGTGCCGGAATCGAGATAGCCGAAGAACTCGAAATCCCAGGTGCAGTGATAGCTTGCCATGGCCAGGAGTGCGACGCCGCGCGCCGTGTCCAGAATGCCGATGCGGGGCGTCTTTTGCGGTGCATCGGCACTCTCGGCGATAGCGACCATTGGCGGGTCCTTCCAGGCATGAACTCAGATCACGAGCGCCGCTTGAGACGGCGCGAGCATGTCATGGCACATCGCTATCCATAATGGCCAGACGGGCATCGGAAAAAAACTGCCGGCGGACCAGCACGATGATGATGAACATGGTCGTGACCATGAAAACGTAAGGGCTCAGAAACCAGCCGAGATAGCCAATCGACAGGAAAATGGCTCGCAGGCCCGAGTTGAAATTCCGGGCCGCGATGATGTTCATGCGGATGACCCGCTCGGCGGCGCGTTCGGCATGCACGGGATCACGAATGGCATCTTCCAGCATCGGCAGGGAGCCGAAGAGAATGGTGCAGTAATTGAATAGGCGATAGGCCCAGCCGAACTTGAAAAAGGCATAGCCAAAGAGACAAGCAAGCCCGGCCACCTTGATTTCGAAAGCTGTCCGGCCGCCGTTGAAGATGAAGGGCATGTCGGAGAAGAAGGCATTGATCTTGTCGGTGGCGCCGAGCAACGCAAAGCAGCTGCCGATGGCGAAGATCGAGGTGGAGGCGAAGAAGCCGGTGCCGTTCTGCAGGCCTGAGAGGATCTGCGTGTCGATCATCTTCAGGTCGCGACGAAGGGAGTTGTAGATCCATTCGCGGCGACGCTCGTTCATCGCCAGCGTCAGGCTTGTACGATTGAAGAAGCTGGCGCTGCTGACGATCCAGTTCAGCGCGACCCAGAGAAGGATGAAGAGGGCGAGGGCGACATAGTCGGCAGTCGTCATAAAGGGAGATTCTCCAGATCAATCCGATGTGGACTGTAGCGCAGCGCGGGCCGCGTGCAATGGCCTTCTGTTTGCTTCCCCGAATGCCTATATGTAATGTCGCTGCCATGAAATCCGATGTCGGCCAATCGCCGTGCAAGCTTGCCCCGATAGCGTAGCCTTGCCGAAAATCGATTTGCCTGGAGGCACCAAAGGTCCATGTTTCTCTCAGTTTTCGATGTGTTCAAGATCGGTGTGGGACCGTCCAGCTCGCACACGATGGGGCCGATGTCGGCCGCGAATCGCTTCCTCGACCTCGTTCTTTCGAACGAATGGCCGCGTCCGTCTTCGAATGTGCATGTCGAGTCGATCAAGGTCAGCCTGCATGGCTCGCTCGCCCACACGGGCATTGGCCACGGCACGGGCAGGGCGGTTATTCTCGGCCTGATGGGCGAGAAGCCTGATAGCGTCGATCCCGATCATATGGATGCCATTATCGACGAAGTGGAGCGCAGCGGGCGCATCACGCCGCCAGGCCATCCGGCCTATCGATTCCAGCCCAAGACAGATCTCATCTTCGACAAGAAGATGCCGCTGCCCGGTCATGCCAACGGCATGAGCTTCTCCGCCTTCGACAAGGACGAGCGCCTACTGGTCAAGCGCATTTATTATTCCGTCGGCGGCGGCTTCGTCGTCACCGATACAGAATTGGAGCAGATGAAGGCCGACCGGAAAAAGCCTGCCCCAGCCGGCGAGCGTGTTCCGTTCCCCTTCGCCAGTGCCAAGCAGATGCTCGAAATGTCCGAGCGTTCCGGCCTTTCGATTGCGCAGATGAAGCGCGCCAATGAAGAGACGCATATGAGCGCCGAAGAGCTGGATGCCGGCCTCGACCGCATCTGGGCGGCCATGAGCAGCTGCATCGATCGTGGCCTCAAGGTCGATGGCATCATGCCTGGTGGCCTGAAGGTGCGCCGGCGTGCGCGTGCCATCCATGATAAATTGCAGGAAGAATGGCGCAGCAACCGCATCAATCCGCTGCTCGCCAATGACTGGCTCAGCGTCTACGCCATGGCCGTCAATGAAGAGAATGCGGCCGGCGGCCGCGTGGTCACCGCGCCGACCAACGGAGCGGCCGGCGTCATTCCGGCAACGATCCGCTATTATCAGCATTTCCACGAGGATTGGGATCAGGACGGCATTCGCAACTATCTTCTGACCGCCGCCGCCGTCGGCGGCATCATCAAGCACAACGCCTCGATCTCAGGCGCCGAAGTCGGCTGTCAGGGCGAGGTGGGCTCGGCGGCCGCGATGGCGGCTGCGGGACTTGCCGCTGTCATGGGGGCGACGCCGGAGCAGATCGAGAATGCCGCGGAAATCGCGCTCGAACACCATCTCGGCATGACCTGCGACCCAATCGCCGGCCTGGTGCAGGTGCCTTGCATCGAGCGTAACGCGCTTGGTGCGGTCAAGGCGGTCACTGCCGCTTCACTTGCGATCAAGGGAGACGGCCAGCATTTCGTACCACTCGACGCCTGCATCGAAACCATGCGCCAGACGGGTCACGACATGAGCGAGAAATACAAGGAAACTTCGACTGGCGGCCTCGCCGTCAATGTCGTGGAATGCTGATGTGGCCCAAGGTCGAAGCGCGATCTTGGGAGCAGATCATTTGCTTATAGGCGTGGTGAGTGGGATGCCGGCCACGCGGCTTCCCAAAAGCATGGTTTGCAATTGCTCGATTTGAGCGCTGCTCGGCCCATTATTGGTGTCGCTTACTCTGTGAACCAGGACCGTCGCTAAGTCCGGAAACACCATGAGATATTGGTTTCCCATGCCGGATGCCCAGTAGAATGGCTTGTCTTTGACAACTTCGCCGTCGGATGCGGTTAGCGGCTGCAATGCGTATCGCCCGATCCACCAGCTATAGCCGAAACCTGCACCTCGCCCGAGATCCGTATAAGGCGCGATGCTTCTGCTGATCCATTCCGCCGGAATGATTTGCGCACCACGCCATTGGCCCTTATTCGCCAGAAGCACGCCCAGCCGTGCCAGGTCACGCGCGGACATTCTGATCTTATAAGCAGGATGTATCGATTGAGGAATCGTCTTGAAATAGAAGTGTTCCGGCCGCAAATCCTGCATCTGAAGCGGGATCGCAATACGACGGAAAAAATCCTCGGCAATCGGAACGCCACTCAGTTGCTGGAGGATGACGCCCAGGACATTGAAGCTCCAATTATTGTAAAACCATTGCTCTCCGACAGCATGGATACCTCGGGCAGGCAAAAGGGCCGGGTCCTGATCGGCGGCAGCATGATAAACACCCGACCTCGACATCAGAAGATCAGCGATCGTCGCCTGCTTCTCTTTCGGTGTCAGCGCTGGTTCGCAATCATCGATATCCAGTTCGGCCAGAGTCATTGCCAAATCGATCGTGCCCTCGATCTCATGCGTGCCAATCAATACACTCAACAGGCTTTTGCGCATGGAGGCGATGCCGGTCACGTCGGCAATCTTACCCCACGAGCTCATAATCAAGCCATCTTGCACGATCATGATCGCGGACGATCCGATCGACTGCGCATAACGGTAGGCGTTCGCGAGCGCAGTACTGGACCAGCCGAACTGGCCTGGATCATCCACTGTTGTCCACTCATTGGCCGGGTAATCCGATGCACCGCCCATAATCGCCTCCGAGAATCACCTCTTGCGCTTTCAGGTGATGTTACCCACTCTGTGGATGTCCGCAGTGAAAAGCTTGACGCTGCCGGTCAAAAGGACTTCAACGGCATTATGGCTTTGCATCTCATTAAATTGTGCGTGGGCGCGGATTCGCTGGATGATCTGCGCGAATGGGTTTCCGAGCGGGCAATGAACGCCATTGCTGCTGGGCTCGAGCCGCATACAACCCACACGACGCGTATGGTGCCGAAACGGGTAGACGAGCTGTTGGACGGCGGTTCGCTTTATTGGGTGATCAAAGGGCAGGTGCAGGCGCGGCAGAAATTGCTTGGCATCGAGACCTTCACCGACGCGGACGGCATTCAGCGCTGCCGGCTTATTCTCGACCCGAGCGTTGTCGAGACGACAGGGCAGCCGAAGCGGCCATTTCAGGGCTGGCGGTATCTGCCGCAGGACGACGTGCCGCGCGATCTCGACAGTCTCGGCGCGGCAGCCGAATTGCCCGCCGATCTGCGGCGGGAACTTTCCGAACTCGGATTGCTTTAACGCAGTCGCATCATGATCGGCGCACGGCCGGTCGGGGCGGTGATGTGCAGATGAATATGCGCTTTCGGCTGCGAATAACGCCAGGCGCGTGCGCCATGGCAAAGCAGGATGCCGATCAGGTCTTTCGTCTTGTTGCGCGAAGGCGAACGGCTGAGACCTAGGTCCGCTAGCCGCATCGCCGCCTCATGCAGCGGATGAAGAGCAAAGCCCTTCGGTTTCATCTTGCCCCCGCCGTCGAGCGAGAAACCGGGAAAGTTCTCGTTCATTGCCATTTCAAAACCCCGTACACGTTACAAACTCAGGGCCGGCCCGTTTGACATTCGGAACCGGAAGATCGGGCGCAACAGAAGGCCCGACCAATCTTCAGATCATGCGGCGCGAAAACACCGGCCACATTCCTATTCCGTGCTCGCCCAGCACTTGACGCCGGCTCGCTTGAGCGCCTTGCAGGCATTCACCGCTTCGCTCTGATCTTCGAAACCACCAAAACGGGCGCGGTAACCGCCATCGAAGGCGACTGTATAGGGCTTTGCCGAACGCAACGCCTTGCCACCCTTGGTCTTAGCCGTATCAAGCAGGTCGGTTGCGCCATCCTTACTGGAGGAAATGCCGATCTGCACGACCCAGCCAGTCGGCCCGCGCTCGCCTTTGGCTGCTTTTCCAACCTTCTCTGTCTTTTCGGTCCGCTGCAGCTTCGCGAGATTCGTATCGCTCTTGGAGGTTGATGCGGTCGTTACGGTATCGATCTCATCCTCATCGGCATCGTCCGACGATCCGGCGGAGGCCGTTTCGTCATAGGCTGGCCGCTTCACGGGCTCCGGTTTCGCCGAAAGCAGTGGATTGGAGGAGGAAGACTGCGGCGTTACCGCCGCGAAGGCCGCCGCACTGGAAGGGTTGGAATCGGCGACTTCGGTCGTTCCGCCATTCTTGATCTTTGCGCGGCTGATATCCGCCATGCGTGCGCTGGCTGCCTGCACATTGGGCGTTGCGGCCGGGACCTGTGCGATTACATTGGAATCAATATGCTTTGTCGATGCTTTAGGCAGATAGTCAGCGATCAGCTTGCGCATCTGGTTGTCACGAGCCGGCGTCGAAGCGCCGCCAAGGACGACACCAACGATGGAGCGACCATCGACTTTCACGGAGGTTGCGAGATTATAGCCGGCGGCACGCGTGTAACCAGTCTTGATGCCGTCGACGCCGCGCACGGAGCCAACCAGGCGATTGTGACCGAGGATCGTGCGATTACCCAGCCGGAAGCTCGTTTCGGAGAAGAAACCGTAATATTCCGGGAAATGCTCGCGCAGGGCGATGCCAAGGCGGGCCTGATCGCGCGCCGTCGTCATCTGCGCCGTGTTCGGCAGGCCGTTCGGGTTGCGATAGGTCGTGCGCGTCATGCCGAGCGCCCGCGCCTTATCGTTCATCATCCGGGCAAAGCCTTCCTCCGAACCGCCAAGCATTTCGCCAAGCGCCATTGCGGCATCATTGGCAGATTTGGTGACGATGCCGAGGATCGCCTCGCGAACAGTCACGGAGCGGCCGGCTCCAATACCGAGCTTGGTCGGCGCCTGTGCTGCAGCGTTCTTCGAAAACACGACGGGGGTATCGAGGGTGATGCGGCCGGCTTCGAGCGCTTCGAAGGTTAGATAGACCGTCATCATCTTGGTCAGCGAGGCCGGGTAGTGCAGCGTGTCGGCGTTTTCACTGTAGAGAACGTTGCCGGTATTGGCATCGATGACGATACCGGCATATTTCGGACCGGCCGCGCTCGCGTCAATGACAGTCACCATGACTGTCGCCGTTGCGATCGAAAAACCAAGAAGCGCTCTCGCCAGAATCTTACCGGTTTGAGACGACGAAACGGAAAGAATGGATCTGGACACTAAATCACTCTCTGCTTGCATTTACATTCTCGATTATCCGGCCGCCGCCTCCATGAACGGCCATTCCATTCGACAGTAGAGGCTTAGCGTTACCAATCGGTTTATGATGAACAGTTGGTTTCAGGTTTCTGCGCCATTTTAGCGGCCGCCCACAGCTGTCGTCGCAGGTACGGCATTATCCACAAGACGCGTTTTGACGAAGTTCCGGACAGCGGCATCCATGGCGCGCCAGTCACCCAGCTGATTGCTGGAAAAGCGGTAGAGAACGCTCAAATCCTTACCGACCTTGATGTCTCTCTGGCAATCGCCGCTGGTTGCCAGCGTGGGCGAGGCGGGCAGGAGACAGCGCACGACATAATCGGTCTCGTCAGGCCGCGGCGCCGTCAGAAGGATTTCGTCGTTGTAGCCGGCATCCGCACGAAGCCGATGTGCGGTCAGGCCGAAGGGGCCGGCATAGGCCGCCCCATCCATCAGTTGCGAATAGATCGGACCGAGCCGGCCGGACATGTCATGGGACATCGTGCTCTGGCTGATTTGCAGGAAGATCAGTGAGGACGATTGCGAGATATCGTCGAAACGCATGCGATCGGCTTCGCTATAGCCCTGCATCTGCGGCCAGGTCAGATAGAGATCGACACGTTCGGCCATACCGTCCGAACGCTCGCTCGGAAAGCGAATGGTGTTTGCAGCCAGACGCATTGTGTCGTCGCCGATCGTGACAGAGATGGGCTTGGTATCCGTCGTATGCCCTGCCAGCGAAATTTTCTCACCAAGCCAGTGTCCACCAACGGATATGGCTACGGTCAAGGCTGCCAGAACGGCGACACCGGCCGTGAGCCCATAGACAAAGCCGCTCGATATCAGCGGTCTTTCTTCGATCATTGCGGCGGATGACAGAGGAGGAGCCATACTCTTGCCTTCATTTCCTTCCGCTCAGGTCGCCATCATCGACGGCAAAGCCTCGCGGCGCCTGACTTTTTTGAGTCTCGTTGGAAATGATGATTGGCGCCACGATGGTTAACCGACGGTTAAATATGTGTCGCAAGCCATGCTAATGGCGCACTTAAATTCTTCGGGTATTTTCAGCCTTAGCTTTAGGCCCACTCATTAAACGAAAAAGAGCCGTTCCCTGGGACAGTGGGAACGGCTCAGAGGCACCGGCCTGGACAGAAATCAGGGGACGAGACCGGGCCTCTGACTTTGACCATCGACGCTAGGTCGCCGATGATCCTGTGAAGAACGCTTATTTCAAGCTGCCGACTGCGACGGCGCGGCCATCCTGGATCTTGACCCAGCGAGCCGGGTGGTCGGCGGACTGGCGCTTGAGGAAGGTATACTCGGTTTCGGACCAGAGCTTCACCTTGTTGCGCATGTTATCGAGAATGAAATCGCCGCGATCCGTGCGGACGGTTAAAACGGCATGGCCTTCACCGTTCGGCTGCAGCACGACGGTCATGAGCAGATCGGAAGGCGAGAAGCCGGCATCGATGAGCTGCTTGCGCTTCAGGAGCGCGAAATCCTCGCAGTCACCGGCGGTGGTCGGGATCGCCCACTTTTCCTCAACGCCGTAAAGCTCCATATCGGTCATCGGCTTGATGGTGGTATTGACCGTGTAATTGACCTTCAGGATCGTCTTCCAGCTATCCTCATTGAGGATCATCGGCCCTGCATCGCCACCGGAATAGGTGCATTCCCGCGGATTTTCCTTGCAGAATTCGTAATGGCCGATCGGAGGAGCAGCGTCGCCTGTTATCGTCATGTTGGCGGGTGCCGCCTGGGCCGCACCGAAGAAGCCAAGAGCGGAAAGCGCCAGAGCGGCAAGGCCGCGAAGTGCGATTTGAAAGTTCATGTCCCTGTCCCTGTTTTATTGGGATCAGAATGACACGCGTGATTTTATCTGACGCAAAATTGCGCAGTTAAATTAATGGCTTAGTTGAATCAAATCTGGAGAAAATTCTCATAAAACACGCAGAAAACTTGATTCAAGTTTGCGGCAAATTCGATTAAAATTTGAGGAATTTTGGTATGAAGTGCAGCAAAGCGAGAGTTTGATATCCGGCTGTTTCGGAACGGTTTTCAACAATGAGGATCGTTAACGTCCGGGTGCAGATTTGGGCAGCAACCGTGTTGTATTGATACAGAGCCCACCTCGCGATAGGCCTGCCGAGTGCCGGAAATGACCGCAAGAACCTCGATCTGTCCCATTTTGGGAAAGCCGGCTCAAAAAATATTTTTGATTTTTATTGTCGGCCGTTGGGGCGAAGCCCGTCGGTTGTGCGAATGATCGCGGCAGCCATCTCCGCGACGGCCGGCGAGTGGGCCGCGTTCGCAACGATCACCAGTTCCGCCTCTGGCCATGCTTGCGACAATTCCCAGGCGGTTACCAGCGGCGCCTCGAGATCCATACGGCCCTGAATCATCGTGCAGGGGATACCGGCGAGCCGATGGATGTCGCGCAGGATCTGCCGTTCCTCGAGCCAGCCCAGATGGTGGAAGTAGTGGGTGATGATCCGGGCACGGGCCGTCAGATAGCGAGCATCGGACCACCGAGATGGGAGGGTCTCGCGTGGATCGATCAGGATCGAGGCGCCCTCCCATTCGTGCCAGTCTCTTGCAGCTCTCACGTGGATTGCGGGATCTGGGTTAAGCAGGAGGCGATAATAGGCAGCGACGAGATCACCGTCGCGATCCTCTTCGGGCACGGCAGCGCGAAAGCGTGCCCATTGCTCCGGAAAGAACCGGCCAAGACCTTGATAGAGCCAATCGATTTCCGATTGTCTCGTCATGGTAATGCCGACGAGGAGCAAGCTTTCCACCCGTTGCGCATGGGTTTCGGCATAGACGAGCGCAAGCGTGCAGCCCCAGGAATTGCCGAATAGGATCCAGCTTTCAACGCCGAGACGCAACCGCAATTGCTCGATATCGGCAATCGTATGCCATGTCGTGTTGGCCGAGAGATCGATCGCCGGTTCCGACGCATGCGGAAGGCTGTCACCGCAGCCGCGCTGGTCGAACTGAATGATTCGATAGTAATGCGGGTCAAAATAACGTCGCGTTCCGGCCGAACTTCCTGAACCCGGACCGCCGTGCAGGATAAGGACAGGCCTTCCTTGCCGGTTGCCTGATTGCGTCCAATGAATCCGCTGGCCGTCACCGACCTCAAGCAGGCCTTCGTCAAAAGGAATTGTATCCGGGTAAAGCATTTGCCGTCACGCGTTGAGAAGAAGACAGGCATCGCTGTTTCGCGACGCCGCGTGACAGGAGGATGACAATATCAGAGAAATTCGCGCAAGGTCTCGCGCGACTGCAGCGAAAGGAATTCGATCGCCACGCCCTCCATGAAATGGCGAACGACGCGGCCACGCATATTGCCGAGGCGCACCGGCGTCCCGATCGTGGGGCGTATCTCGACATCGACCGCGGCACCCGAGAGCGAGAGGTCCATGATGCGGCAGACATATTGAGTACCGTCGTCGAGCGTAAGCTCGCAGCGGGTGTTGCGCGGCGTCAGGCGATCATGGCGGCGATCTTCCGGCAGGCCAAGTTCGTGCTTGTTGGCAAGCCAGGTCAATTGGGCGGCAAGCTTTTCGCGTTTCCGCTCGGTCGCATTGATCGACATGGTGAAACCGCGGCCATCGACGGCAACGACATTGCCTTCAACGCGGCCAAGGTGATCGATATAGGCGACAACGCGCTCGTCGGCGCGCGGACGTCCCAGGCAGGTGACATGAAGGTCGCCCGGCGACATCTCGGTGACCAGGCACTCGAACTCCTCGTAATTAGCCAGCATCAGGCGACCCTGCATATTGATCGGAACCCGTTGAAAGGTCCGCTGATCATTGCGAACAGCATTGCCTGTCATTTGGTTGGGCCGCGTCGCATGGGCCGGTTGGAATGAGTGCATGAAGCGTCTTGAACCCTATTGCGTCTCTTCCAACTATTAGCCGCAACTCCTTAAAGTAAGGTTGTCTTTCCCAAGGCATGGCTTAGAGATGATCGTCGATTTTGTTCCGAGCTGGGTCAATTCCAGCTCTCTCGCGCCCATTTTTTGCTTGAATTAACTTTCGGCGCATCCATTCGCCCAGGCTGGTGCTTCGCTGATGCGGCAGAAGATCTGTCGGATCGGGATGCGGCGGCGCATTCACGAGCCGGACGGGGCGGTCGCGAAGCAGGCGGCTGCGGTCCAGCGCCAGAAATTCCAGGCGCTCATTGCCGAGCCATGTCGTGTAAACGGTGGGCGTGAGGCAGCCGAGCAGTCTGTCGCAAGTGTCGCTCGATGTTCGAACCGGCAGCAATATCAGCTCGAAGGTCATGCTGCGGCCACTGATGCAATATCCCGTTGCATGGATCGATGCGGGAACCACGTGCCTCATCACGCCGGCGGCGATGTGCACCGGATCGTCCTGCTGGCTGCCAGCCCAGAGCGCCGCGAAATTCTCGCCGCGAATCTCGCGCCCCATGAGGTTGCAGATCGCCGTACCGGCCAGACGGAAGCGGGGATTGTCGTCGGCGGTGTTTTCCAGGATGAACAGCTCGGGAAGAATATGTCCGATCGCCGATGGCTGTATCAAATTGCGCAAGGGGGCATCAGCGTTGCCGCGTATATGCTCCCAATAGGTAAATATATCGATGCTCGTCTTCTGGCGCATAATGCGTCCGTGTCCCATTTCATTTCAAATACAAAGGCATTCATTGCCCTCGACTCCACCGTTGCGAATTCCATGCCAGAACCGGGCCATTAGGGTTAACAAGGGGTTTCGCTTGCTCCGCCCGATGGTCGGTGTAAGGCTTTGTTCATCACTTCACCAAGTGACCTTCAGCACGAATTTCCCGGGCGCCGGACGGACCAGCGTGGTCCAATCCGGAGAGGAGCATCCCGGCGCGCCGCCCCATACTGCGGGCGGCTTTTTTTTTGATTTTTGCTGCGGTATGTGTCGAAGACCTCTATTGATAAGCCGAGCAAGACATGGACAATGAACAGCTGCCGCGCCCAGAGCCGGAAAATCCGCGGCCGCAGCAGCATGTGCCCGCCTTCAATCTGCCTCCCGCGATTCTGGCGAGTCTTGCTGTTCTGATCGTCATCTTCGCGGTCATGAACCTGCCCTCGTGGTCGGACGATACGTTGAACTGGATTTATTTCGCATTCAGCTTCATCCCGGCCCGCTATGCCTTTCCCTTGTCGCAGCAGGGGCTGGAATGGCTTTGGACGCCGGTCACCTATTCGCTGCTGCATGGCGGGATCGAGCATATCGTCTTCAACAGTCTCTGGCTGATGGTCTTTGCTGCGCCCGTGGCGCGACGCATCGGCGCGCTGCGCTATGTGATTTTCTGGATTTTTTCGTCCGCCGCTTCCGCCTTCCTGCATGCAGCGCTTTATTGGGGAGACCAGACGCTTTTGATCGGTGCATCCGGAGTCGTCTCGGCGCTGATGGGGGCAGCTTGCCGCTTTGCGTTTCCGGCCATGGACGGTCGCAGAGTTTCCATGCGGCAGGCGCATCTCAATCCGCGCCTCAGCATCTTGGAGTCGCTTCGAAGCCGTACCGTCGTCGCCTATACCGTCATGTGGGTCGCCGGTAATGCACTCGTCGCCTTTGGCATCAATCTTGCGGGCGACAGTTCGCAGCCGGTGGCCTGGGATGCTCACATTGGCGGATTTCTGTTCGGATTCCTGCTTTTTGCACCCTTCGACCGGCAGCCGCCCGTGGAAGCTCAGGAAGCTTTACCACTCGATGAATGAGCTGTTGCTTTCTTACTGACACAGGCGCACCATTGCTATCCGTCGGTCGTGGGATGAGGAGATCGACCGACCGACGGGCGAGGCGCCGGTTTGAGCTCCGGGGGTAATTTCGGAACATATCGGACGCTTCAGGTGTTCATCATGCTTTCGAGATGGGAGGATCGAATGTCAGTTTCCGTAAAGGCCATACTTGAAGCCAAGGGCCGCGACGTCGTGACGACGGGCGGTAATACGACCGTTGCCGAGGCCGCGAAGATTCTCAATGAGAATCGCATCGGCGCCATCGTGGTCGTCGGACCGGGCGGCAAGATTTCCGGCATCTTCACCGAGCGGGATGTGGTCAATGCTGTTGCCAAGCAGGGGCAGGAATGCCTCGACAAGCCGATCGCATCGATGATGACGCCCAAGGTGCATCGCTGCAAGGAAGATACGACGACCGACGAATTGATGGAACTGATGACGATGCGCCGCTTCCGTCACGTTCCCGTTGAGGAGAAAGGCAAGCTTTCCGGCATCATCTCCATAGGCGACGTCGTCAAATGGCGCATCCGTGAGATCGAACTCGAGGCCGAGCAGATCAAGGCCTATATTGCCGGGTAAGAAGCGGTTCGGCGTGACCGAGGCAATCGGCGCGGTGGATCGCCTGCAGTAAGCAACGGCCTGAATTCCCAGCAAAGCGCCGATTGCGCAGCGTTAGCGGAGCGTCTCCCCGGCGGAGAGATTTACTGCGTTTTTCAAGGCTTAACGCGCGTAGGCTTCCTGCATGCGCCGGATTTCGGTCAATCTTGCCGATGCTTCCTCATAGCCGCGTTCTATTGCTTCGCCAGCACGATGAAATTCCGAAAGGCCGATATCGCTGAGGCGCGGATGCAACGCCAGATCGGGCGGATCACCGGCAAGGCGCGCACGCGCAATTCTGTCCTGTATTATGTTGAAAGCCTGCACCATGACACCCGTCATGCCAAGTTTCATGGCGGGCGCATCCTCGCGGCGCAGCAGATCGCCGTTGGGCGAGCCGACATTGTGCTTGACCACTGCGGACCGACCATAGAGATCATAGTGAAGGTTTACCGCAACCACCAACGTCTGTTCATAAGTTCGGCAGACC
This sequence comes from Rhizobium sp. ERR 1071, assembly GCF_007828675.1. NCBI lineage: Bacteria > Pseudomonadati > Pseudomonadota > Alphaproteobacteria > Hyphomicrobiales > Rhizobiaceae > Rhizobium > Rhizobium sp. ERR 1071. The sequence goes on from NZ_VITM01000001.1 coordinate 230,039, forward strand.
GAAACCGGCACCGGATTGACCAGGGCGCCATCGACCAGCGTGCGACCGTTGGAGCGCACCGGCTCGAAGATGCCGGGCAGGGCATATGATGCTCTGAGTGCAGTGATGAGAGAGCCGTTGGCAATCCAAACTTCATGGCCTGTGTTCAACTCCGACGCGACGGCGACGAAGGGACGGTCGAGATCTTCGATAGAAAATCCTTCCAGATGTTCCTGCATGCGCTTGGTGAGCCGCATGCCGCCGAACAATCCGCTTCCGCCGATGGTGAGGTCGAGCAGGCTGGCGATGCGCCGCATGGTCAGCGAACGCGCGAAGGCCTCAAGTTCGTCAAGCTTGCCCGCAAGATAACAGCCACCGACGAGGGCGCCGATCGATGTGCCGGCAATCATGCCGACTGCAATGCCGGCTTCGTCGAGTGCACGCAAAACACCGATATGCGCCCAGCCACGCGCAGCACCACCGCCAAGCGCCAAGGCAATCTTTACTTTTTTTGGAGGGGCGGGAGGGAGAAGCGGGGTAGACGTATCCTGCGTAAGGCCTGAACCGGTCGAGCTCTGTCCGCCGATGTGACGATTCAACCCCCAATTCAGCATTTTTACGCCTCCTCCGAGGCTCCGTTTGCCTCGGCTAAAATACTGTCCCTTTTTCGTTTCCAAATCGTATACTGGTTGTGGCTTGTTGAAACACCATCACCGATAGGTCTACTGCTTGTAGACTTCTTCCGGATTGAAATGCAGGTGATCGTCGACCACGCTCAGCACCGGCTTCCCATCTTCGAGCTCAACTGTTCGGTAGAAGCAGGAACGGCGGCCAGTATGGCACGTCGCATCATGTCCGGCGACCTCCACTTTCAGCCAGATTGCATCCTGATCGCAATCCGTTCGGATTTCCTTCACCGTCTGAAGGTTTCCGGAGGTTTCACCTTTTTTCCAGATCTTACCGCGCGAGCGGCTGAAATAATGCGCCGTGCCGGTCTTGATCGTCAGCGCGAGCGCCTCGGCATTCATGTGCGCGACCATCAGCAATTCGCCATCATGCGCATCCGTCACGATCGCGGTGATCAGGCCGCGATCGTCGAAACGGGGCGTGAAATCGCCTGCATCCTCCAACTCGGATTTATCTTCGGAAGGAGCATTGAAAATCAGGTTCATTTCCGGCTCTTTCGTTGAAGCCCGGTCAGCGACCCCGGACCAAGGACATGAAACGAGCCTGCTCGGCCGGATCGGCCTTGAAGGCACCCGTGAAGGTCATCGTCAGCGTCGAGGAACCCTGCTTCTTTATGCCGCGCATGGACATGCACATATGTTCGGCGTCGATCATCACGGCGACGCCGCGCGGACGCAGGGACTCGTCGATCGCATTGGCGATCTGGGCCGTCATGGCTTCCTGCGTCTGCAGGCGACGCGCAAAAATATCGACGACACGGGCGATTTTCGACAGGCCGAGGACACGACCGCTCGGCAGATAGGCGACGTGCGCCTTGCCGATGATCGGCACCATATGATGTTCGCAATGCGAATAGAACGGGATGTCCCGCTCAAGAACGATATCGTCGTAGCCCGAGACTTCTTCAAAAGTGCGGCCGAGCACATCCTCGGGATTCAGCTCGTAGCCGCCGAACAGCTCGCGATAGGCCTTGGCAACGCGCGCAGGCGTATCGAGCAGGCCTTCGCGACGCGGATCATCACCGGCCCAGCGAAGGAGAACGCGGATTGCGTCTTCAGCTTCCTGCTGCGACGGGCGTTCGGAATCAGTGACTTGCGGAAAATTCTTTACAATGGCGTCCATTACCTGTGGTTCTCCTGATCCGCTGTGCGGATATCATCTTGTCGGACTCGCCACTGGCATTCCCCGAGGTACGGAGATTTTGTACCTTTGGCGGGCTCCGGGGCGTTCTGGCTGGCGGACAAGCCTGCCGTCCTGCACGGTTTCCCATCAAACTTACAGAAGACCATTGCATTTCGATGGTCTTCGAACGACATACATATAGTATGGCATTGTCCCTGTGAAAGTGTCCTAAACGGACACGCTGTGTTTTTTGTTACGAAACACGAACAGGTGCATCGGAGCAAAATCTGTGATGGACGACATCTACAACAGCAAAATCCTAGAGTTTGCCGGCAATATCGGCCGCATCGGCAGTCTTCCTGACGCCGATGCCAGTGCCCAGGCCCATTCCAGACTGTGCGGTTCTCGCGTAAAAATCTGGCTGAAAATGGACGGCGATGTGGTGACCGATTTTGCCCATGACGTCAAGGCCTGTGCGCTCGGCCAGGCGTCATCTTCGATCATGGCGCGCCATGTGGTCGGCGCTACTGTAGATGAAGTACGCAAGGCCCGCGAGGATATGCTCGCCATGCTCAAGGCCGACGGCGAAGGGCCTGAGGGGCGTTTCGAAGACATGCGCTATCTAAAGCCGGTCAGGGATTACAAGGCCCGTCACGCTTCGACCATGCTGACATTCGATGCCGTTGTGGACGCGATCGGGCAGATCGAGGCGGCGCGTCAAGGCGGAAATGCCAAAACGGCTGAAGCCGTCTGAGCGGGCGCTGACCATGTGCCAATTCTGTCTCATGCAGGACGACGATGAAGACGAGGGCGGTGCTGCACCCTCCAAGCGCGCGCGGCGCGATGCATCACTAGGCGGCGAGATGGCGATGAAGTCGCGCAATTATGCCGGACCTTTCCGCAAAACACCGGACCGGCTCCTCGGCATGGGCCTCATTCGCCTTTATCAACTGACGCTTTCCGGCTTCATTGGCAACTCCTGCCGCCACATCCCGACCTGCTCGGAATATGGCTATGAGGCGGTAGCGCGCCACGGACTTTGGGCTGGCGGCTGGATGACGTTGTTTCGCGTCTCCCGCTGCGGACCGGGTGGGACGAGCGGGCTCGATCCGGTGCCCGGCGAGCTGGAGCGCCGCTATCATTGGTGGACGCCCTGGCGCTATTTCCGCCTTGGGCAAAAGGCTGCCTGACCGTTGGCAGTCTATGTCGCGCTGCTCTACAGCATAGTCCTTGGCCCAGGCCGCAGAGTTATCATGTCCGATCTCAAGGCCATGGCGGAGAGTTTGGGCTTTCGCAATGCCCGAACGCTTGTTGCGACCGGCAATCTTGTTTTCGAAGCCGAGCCGCAGCCAATCGCATCGGTCGAGGCACAGCTTGAGGCAGGTTTTGCTACGGCTTTCGGCAAGCATGTCGATATCATCGTCCGCGATGCCGATAGATGGCTGAGGCTCGCCGACGGCAATCCCTTTCTCGACGGGATCGGCAGCGAGGTCATCGTTCGGGTGATGCGGCAGCCACTCGAACCCGAAATTCTCGATGTGCTTGCGAAATACCGGCAGGACGAACCCATGGCCGTTGTCGATGGCGATTTATGGATCGATTTCGGCCTCAAGGCCAGCGAGACGAAAATGCTACCGGCTTTGACGACAAAACGGCTCGGCATCGGAACGATGCGAAACTGGAACACCGTGCGCGGTTTGGCCGAGATGATCCGGGCCTAGCGCCGCTTTTCCTTTACTAGATCGCGAAATACAGCTATCAGGCGCGCGGACTTAAGTTACGCATTTACTTGGTCCCTATCTTTCGAAACCACCCGCATTCGTTGGCGGGACTGGACAAGGAGAATATCGATGTCCCAATCCGTTTCCCTGACATTTCCCGATGGTTCCGTGCGCAGCTTCGCTGCCGGCACGACCGGTCGCGATGTCGCCGAATCTATTTCCAAGTCGCTTGCCAAGAAAGCTGTCGCCATCGCGCTTGACGGTACCGTCCGCGATCTTTCCGATCCGGTGACCGACGGCAAGATCGAGATCATCACCCGCTCGGATGATCGCGCGTTGGAGCTCATCCGCCACGACACCGCGCACGTGCTTGCCGAAGCCGTACAGGAGCTTTGGCCGGGAACGCAAGTGACCATCGGTCCGGTCATCGAAAACGGCTTTTACTACGATTTCGCCAAGAACGAGCCCTTCACACCCGATGATCTTCCTGTCATCGAGAAGCGGATGCGCGAGATCATCCAGCGCAACAAGCCGTTCACCAAGGAGATCTGGTCACGCGAGAAGGCGAGGGAAGTCTTTGCCGCCAAGGGCGAGCGCTACAAGGTGGAACTGGTCGATGCCATTCCGGAAGGTCAGGATCTGAAGATCTATTACCAGGGTGACTGGTTCGACCTGTGCCGCGGTCCGCACATGGCTTCGACGGGCCAGATCGGCAATGCCTTCAAGCTGATGAAGGTCGCCGGCGCCTATTGGCGTGGGGACAGCAACAACCCGATGCTGACCCGCATCTATGGCACGGCATTCGCTGAACAGGCGGATCTCGACAACTATCTGCACATCCTCGCCGAAGCCGAAAAACGCGATCACCGCCGTCTCGGCCGCGAAATGGACCTGTTCCATTTCCAGGAAGAAGGCCCCGGCGTCGTCTTCTGGCACGGCAAGGGCTGGCGCATGTTCCAGACGCTGGTGTCCTATATGCGCCGGCGGCTGCAGGGCGATTATCAGGAAGTCAACGCGCCGCAGGTGCTCGACAAGTCGCTTTGGGAGACCTCGGGTCACTGGGGCTGGTATCGCGACAACATGTTCAAGGTCACCGTTGCCGGCGACGACACCGATGATGACCGCGTCTTTGCGCTGAAGCCGATGAACTGCCCCGGCCACATCCAGATCTTCAAGCATGGCTTGAAGTCTTATCGCGAACTGCCGATCCGCCTTGCGGAATTCGGGGCCGTGCATCGCTACGAGCCTTCGGGCGCGCTCCATGGTTTGATGCGCGTGCGCGGCTTCACGCAGGACGATGCACACATCTTCTGCACCGACGAGCAGATGGCGGCTGAGTGCCTGAAGATCAACGATCTTATCCTGTCGGTCTATGAGGACTTCGGCTTCAAGGAGATCGTCGTCAAGCTTTCGACTCGCCCCGACAAGCGCGTCGGTTCGGACGAGCTCTGGGATCGCGCCGAGAGCGTGATGATGGACGTGCTGAAAACGATCGAGGCGCAGTCCGAAGGCCGCATCAAGACCGGCATTCTGCCGGGCGAGGGCGCTTTCTACGGCCCGAAGTTCGAATATACGCTCAAGGATGCCATCGGCCGTGAATGGCAATGCGGCACGACGCAGGTCGACTTCAACCTGCCGGAGCGCTTCGGCGCGTTCTACATCGACCAGCACTCCGAAAAGACGCAGCCGGTGATGATCCACCGCGCCATCTGCGGCTCGATGGAGCGCTTCCTCGGCATCCTGATCGAGAACTTTGCCGGCCATATGCCGCTCTGGGTCTCGCCGCTGCAGGTCGTCGTGGCGACGATTACCTCGGAAGCCGATGCCTACGGCGAAGAAGTAGCGGAAGCGCTGCGCGACGCCGGCCTCGATGTCGAGACCGACTTCCGCAACGAGAAGATCAATTACAAGATCCGCGAGCATTCGGTGACGAAGGTTCCGGTGATCATCGTCTGCGGCAAGAAGGAAGCCGAAGAGCGTTCGGTCAACATCCGCCGCCTCGGCAGCCAGTCGCAGACCTCGATGTCGCTGGACGAAGCGATCGCATCGCTTTCGCTGGAAGCAACGCCGCCGGACATTCTGCGCAAGCGCGAAGCAAGGCGGGCCAAGGCCGCCTGACGGCCGACCGATATCTGGCGGCACCTTCAGGGTGCCGTCAGAGAACTGACATACGACTTTCATATAATTGATGAATCAACGCGTTGCTGTGGCTGCAACATGTGACGCAACTGAGACCATAGGAGCGGGGCAGCCCCGTCGCGCACTTGGAATTCAAAGAATTATCCTACGCAAACGAACGGGACACGCGGATCAAGCGCTGGTTCATCCGCTCCATCGAAGGCCTTTCCGGCCGAGACCGTTATGCCCGGCTCTACGATATCTGGCGCACCGATATCGTCGGCAAGAGCGAGCGGGTTTTCGGCAAGATGCTTGATCTCATCGATGTGCGCCTGCTCATCAAAGGCGAGTGGCCGCCGAACCAGATCCCCGAGGCGCCGATCGTCATTGTGGCCAATCACCCCTATGGCATCGGCGACGGCATTGCGGTGCTGGCGCTTGCCGAGCAACTGGGGCGGCCCTTCAAGGTTCTGATCAATAACGAATTGCTGAAGGTGCCTGAGATGCACGACTATTCGCTGCCGGTCTCCTTCGAGGAGACCAAGGAAGCGATGGCGATCAATATGAAGACCCGGCATGAGGCTGTTCGCCTCTTAAAGGAAGGCACAACGATCATCGTCTTTCCTGCCGGTGGCGTTGCAACCGCCAAGAAGGGTTTCGGCCGGGCAGAGGATCTGCCTTGGAAGATATTCCCGGCAAAACTCATCCAGGCCGCGCGTGCGAGCGTCATTCCCATCTATTTCGAAGGACAGAACGGCAGGCTGTTCCATCTGGCGAGCCGCATCTCGATGACTTTGCGCATCTCGCTGCTGATCCGTGAATTCCGGCGTCTCTCCGGCAGCACCATAACAGCGCATATCGGTGCTCCCAGGAGCTGGGAGGCCCTCAGCGAGGGCAGTGACCGCAAGGACCTGCTGACGAAGCTCTATGGAGCGGTCTTCTCCATGGCACCCCCTAGAAAGATGCTGCGGCGTAAGGCCGGGTGAGCGGAAAGGGTTTCGAGCTTCTCATCACCGAGCGATGACTGCATTGATAGCGCCAGCCGGTGATTAAACGCGGGGCTCCGCTGTCAATCCATGCTATCGCCGTCGTCGCCACCAGCGGCAGGCGCCAATTGTTCATAGGTGGGCAGCGGTTGCTGGTTGGTCGTGGCCGGCGGCGTCTGGCTCTGGCGCATCGGCGGCATCTGGATCGGCAGCTGCCGGGCCGACTGTTCGGTATCGGCATCCTGCGGCTGCTGCTGCTTCATCAGCACTTCCACATCCGTATTCATACCGGCGGCGACCGTGAAATCGCGCTGATAGATCTTGTCCTTGTTGCGGGCAACGGCGGTGTAGCGGCCTTCCGCAAGCACCATGGTCGGAAATGCACTGACGCTTTCGCCAACGATATCGCCCGCTGCCGTCAGGATCGACCAGGCCGTATCGGCGATCGCCTCGCCGCCGGCATCCGAGACCAGCTTGAACGTGAGCTTTGCCGCCCTGTGTTGAATGGTCGCCTCGGTCACCTTGCCGGCTTCCACCTGGATATCGGCGCGGATGACGGCATTGACCTCGCCATATTCGGAAACGACGTGATAGGTGCCGGCACTGAGGCCAACCAGCGTGTTCGGCTTGACGTCGTCCATGACGAGGCCGCGTTCGCCGTCCTCCTTGGTTTCGCTCGAATAGATCGAGAAGCTCAGTTCGTTCGGAGGAATACGGACATCGGGGCCGGATACGGCATTCAAGACCATGCCGCCGGCGTCGAGAACCATCGTCTGCTTCTGGGCCTCGCCGCTTTCAGGCACGCTCAACCGCTTGGTGACACCGGCGCGGCCGAAGGAGACATTGACGAAGTAATCGCCCGGCAAAAGGTGAAAGGAAGCCGAGCCTCCGCGCGAGCTGGCAACCAGCGGCAGTTTGCCGTCTGCTCCCGCTATCGGGCTGAAAACGTACCAGGCAAGGCCCTGCTGCTGGGGGCCGCTCTGGGGCGTGAGTTTGGCTTCGAGGGAAACGTCGCGCAATGTGCGCGCAGGCGAATTCTCGCCATTCGGGGCCACGAAAGCATTGAGCTTCGGCATCTTGACGCTGCCGTCGAGCTGCTTGAATTCCTTGAAGGCATCCTGTGCCGAGGCGGCGGCACTCATGCTCGCAAGCATTGCGAAAGCCGCGCTCAATCGGCGAGCGGATGAAATGCCTGACATGGATACCAACCGATTGACTTCCGATAAAACACACGCCACTTCAAAACCAATGCGGTGGCAAATTCAAGACCTCATCATACCACAAGCCAAAATGAAGGCAGTTCCTCAATGAAAACCGATATCAAGCTGGTCGACTATCTCGCGGTGCGCCGATCCATCCCTGCGTTCCAGATGTCGGAGCCGGGACCGGACAAGCCTGAGATCGAGGAGATTCTCCGGTTGGCCTCGCGTGTGCCGGACCACGGCAAGCTCGCACCGTGGCGCTTTATCGTCTATCGCGGCGAGGAACGCGCTCGCATCGGTGAAGAGCTATTGAAGCTTGCACTGGAAGCTAAGCCTGACCTATCGGAGGAGATGATTCAGGTCGAACGCACTCGTTTCACCCGTGCCCCTGTGGTCATCGCGGTCGTCAGCAAGGCGGCGCCGCATTTTAAGATCCCGGAATGGGAACAGCTGATGTCGGCCGGCGCGCTTTGCATGAACCTGCTGATTGCGGCCAATGCCCATGGCTGGGTCTCCAACTGGCTGACCGAATGGTTTGCCTTTGACGAGCGCGCCTATCCGTTGCTCGGTGTCCAGCCTGGCGAAAAGGTCGCCGGCTTCATCCATATCGGTTCGACAAGCTTTCCGCCGGTCGAACGCCCACGCCCGGAATTATCGGAAACGGTAACATGGGTCGGCGGCGAGGACGCGTGATGTTTTATACGACGGATACCAATCGTCATGGGCTGGCGCATGATCCGTTCAAGGCGATCGTGGCGCCGCGGCCGATCGGCTGGATCGGCAGCAAGGGCAGGGATGGTTCGCTGAACCTCTCGCCCTATTCCTTCTTCAACGCCGTCAGCGATCGGCCGAAGTTGGTGATGTTTTCTTCCGCCGGTCGAAAGGACAGCGTGCGCAATGTCGAGGAAACCGGCGTCTTTACGGCCAACCTCGTCAGTCGCCATATCGTGGAGAAGATGAACCATTCTTCCGTTGCCGTTCCCTATGGCGTCAATGAATTCGAACTTGCCGGACTAACCGCAAAACCTGGCGAGCTGATCGATGCCCCCTATGTTGCCGAGGCCTTTGCCGTGCTCGAATGCCGGGTAACTGAAACCCTGCAGCCCAAGGGTCTCAATGGCGAGGTATCGGAAAATATCATGGTCATCGGCCAGGTCGTCGGTATCCATATCGACGAGACGATCATTCGCGACGGCAGGCTGGACATGGCGCTGGTGCGTCCCATCGCGCGCATGGGCTACATGGATTATAGCGAGGGCAGTGACGTCTTCGAGATGATCAGGCCAAAGGCGCCCTGATGGGCGCCACTCGTGCTGGTAGGCGAAAGGTTAATAAGCAAGGTAAACGTCCCGTAAACCTTTGCCCGATAACGTGAAGCATATGAATTTGCGGGGCAAGAATCGCCCCGTTGATATCGGGGCGTTACGTGATCATAGAAGCATTCCTTCGCTGGGCTGAGACCGCCAAGGCAGAAAGCAGGACGCGGGCGGCCAATGCACTCGGCAGGGCCTATCTGCAGTCGGAGATGCCGAAGGACGAGCGCGCGGCTGCCGAGATGGCAATGACCTATCTGCTCGACGACCCGTCTCCCCGCGTGCGGCTGGCGCTTGCTGAGGCGGTCGCGCATTCGGCCACCGCCCCGCGGAACGTCATCCTGTCTTTAGCCGAGGATCAGCCTGAAATCGCCGGGCAGATCATCCTATTTTCGCCCGTGTTCACCGATGCCGACCTCGTCGATCTCGCATTGCGGGGTAGCGATGTGACGCGGGTGTTGATCGCGTCTCGCGGCGAGGTGCCACGTGCGGTCTGCGCTGCACTTGCCGAGATCGGCGGCGAGGCTGAAATTCTGTGTCTGCTCGAGAATGATGGTGCCTTGCTTTCGCAGGCCTCGCTCAAACGCATCGCCGAGCGCATGGGTGACTGCGCCGACATACGCGGACTGCTGCTTTCACGAGACATCTTGTCCTCAGATATCAGGCACCTGCTGATGCGCCAGGTCAGCAACGCGCTTTTGGAATCGGCGCTCGTCCAGAGCTTCGTCGGCAGCTCCAGGCTGCAACAGGTAACGCGTGAAGCGACCGAATCCGCAACTGTCACGATCGCGGGAACGGCACAGCACGAGCAATTGCCCGATTTGGTCGAGCATCTCAGGCAGGGCGGCTGGCTGACGCCGGCGTTCCTGATGCATGCGCTATGTTCCGGCAAGGTCGATTTCTTTGCCTGCGCGATCACCAATCTTTCCGGATGCGATGAACGGCGCGTGCGCTCGATCGTTTCCAGGGGGCGCGCCCATGCCCTGCGGGCGCTTTACGAAAGCGCCGGACTGCCTCGGGATATCAGCACGATCTTCGTCGAAGCGACGATGATATGGCGCGAATCCTCCCGCAAGAACGGCAGTGCGATGCTGGAAGATGTGTCTTCGCGATTGATGCGCAAGTTCCACCTTGCGGAGCCAGCCCCCGCCGCGGCAACGCAGTTGCTCGACATGGTCGAGAAGCTTGCCAATGCCGAGAAACGGCAAACTGCGCGGAGCTTTGCCGCACTGGCGACGCTCGCCGCCGCGTGATATCCAGCGGGCATTCTATCCCTCAGAGGTTCATCTTGTCACTGACGATTGCTATCGAATCCCCGCGTCAGGAGGGGGTTATCCGCCTTCTCGACATGTCGAGCGCCTATGCGGAATCGCTCTATCCGGCGGAGAGCAACCATATGCTCGATCTGTCTTCGCTGGAGAAGGCCGAGGTGACCTTCTGGGTTGCCAGGGTAGAGGGCGCGATCGTCGGATGTTGCGCCTTGGTGGAAGCCGGCGACGGTACAGCGGAGATCAAGCGCATGTTCGTCGATCCGATCGCCAGAGGCCGCAGTGTCGCGCGCAAGCTCATGGAGACGCTCGAAGCGGCAGCGCTCGAAAAAGGCCTTTCCGCGGTGCGGCTTGAAACTGGCATATATCAGCCGGAAGCGATCGGCTTATACCGGAAATTCGGATATCTCGAAATTCCCGCATTCGGCAGCTATCAGCCCGACCCGCTCAGCCTGTTCATGGAAAAACGGCTGGAACAAACCAGCTGAGCAATCAGCCTTCGGCAGCGTCCCGAACATGCAGCTGCAGTTCGGGTTCCTGCGCGTGCTGTTCCTCGGTCAATTCGGCTTCGCGAATCCACTCGCGCCAGATGGCAACGATGATGGCCATCAGCACCGGACCGATGAAGAGCCCGAGGAAGCCCATGGTCTTTACGCCTCCCACCAGACCGAAGAAGGTGGGGAGGAACGGCAGCTTGATCGGACCGCCGACAAGCTTGGGACGAAGCGTTTTATCGACAATGAAAAGCTCGATCGTGCCCCAGAGAAAGAGGGCGATACCCGCCCAAAGCGAGCCGCTGGCCACGAGATAGATCGAAACGAGCGACATCGAGAGTGGAGCACCGCCCGGTACCAAAGCCATGACGCCCGTCAGTACGCCCAGCGTGATGGCCGAAGGAGCGCCGGCAATCCAATAAGCCACACCGAGAACGATACCTTCGCCGATGGCGATCAGCGTCATGCCCATCACGGTCGAGCTGATCGTCGCCGGCACGACTCGGGAGATCCGTTCCCAGCGATTGGGAAGAATACGTTCGCCGAGAAGATCGACCTGACGAACGAAGGTCGCACCGTCGCGATAGATGAAGAATAATGCAATCAGCATGAAGAGCAAGGTCAAGACGACGTGGAAGGCGCCACCGCCTGCTGCGAGCACTGCCCTGTAGATATTGCCGATATGGGCGCCGCTGACGAGCTGCGCCAGCTCACCGAGCGAGCCCGGGCTGCCAACATATTGCGTCCATTGCTCGCCGAGCCACGCACCGACGACCGGCAAAGCCAGAATCCATTGCGGTGGCGGCGCACCGTCACGGTTTACATGGATTGCCCAGCCGAACCAGTCGCGTACTTCTCCAGCCATATAGAGGGCGGAAAGAACGATCGGGAGAACCAGAAAGGTCACGATGAATGCAATAGCGATGGTGGCGGCAACTGTCGTATTCCCGCCCGTTCGCCGCACGATATCGCTATAGAGCGGCCAAGTGGCGAAGCCGATCACCGCTGCGGCCAGAACCGGAACGAGAAAGCCATAAAAGAAATAAATGCCGGCAATGGCAATCAGAATCAGCAACCAGCGTGCCGCGGAAATGGATGGGATCAAAGGCATGCGCGCATGCGCGCTCGGCCCTAGCCACCGGTGTTCCTTTGGCTTATGACGTTCAAATACACCCACCGGTCTTACTTCGCCCCTATTTACTAGATCATCCGGTTATGGGGTATGATCTAGGCCGTTTCAAGAGCAACGGCTTCAAGCTTCTTATTCAGCCGTCATGACAATAGCACGACTGTTCTACACGCCGTAAGTAAGGCCACGGAGCATCTTGAACGCAAAACACCGAGTTTTCTGCGTCGAATTGAAACCGTTATCGGTGGGCAGATCAACAAATCCGCTCTGCGGTTGGTTCACCGTCAGATATCGAGATCCTCGGCGAAGGCGGCCCGCTCCTGAATGAAGCGGAAGCGAGCATCGGCCTTGGTTCCCATCAGATTGTCGACGGCGTCGCGCGTTCCCTCGAAATCGACTTCATCGATCTCGACGCGCAGCAGCGTGCGCTTGGCCGGATCCATCGTGGTCTCCTTGAGTTGGGCCGGCAACATTTCGCCCAGACCTTTGAAGCGGCTGATCTCAACCTTGCCTTTGCCCTTGAACTCCGTCGCCATCAGCTCCTGCCGGTGGGCGTCGTCGCGGGCATAAATGGATTTCGAGCCCTGCGTGATCTTGTAGAGCGGCGGGACGGCCAGGAAGAGGTGGCCCTGACGGATCAGCTCCGGCATCTCCTGATAGAAGAAGGTGATGAGCAACGAAGCTATGTGAGCGCCGTCGACGTCGGCATCGGTCATCACGACGATGCGCTGATAGCGAAGGTCTTCCTCGCGATATTTCGTGCGGGTGCCGCAGCCGAGCGCCTGGACGAGATCGGTGATCTGCTGGTTGGCCGACAGTTTCTCCCGGCCGGCGCTGGCGACGTTCAGAATCTTGCCGCGTAGCGGCAGGATTGCCTGGTTGGTGCGGTTTCGTGCCTGCTTGGCCGAGCCGCCTGCCGAATCGCCCTCCACGAGGAAAAGTTCGGCACCTTCCGCTGCGCTCTGCGAGCAATCCGCCAGCTTGCCCGGAAGGCGCAGCTTGCGCACGGCCGTCTTGCGGTTGACTTCCTTTTCCTTGCGCCGCCGCAGGCGCTCCTCGGAGCGCTCGATCACCCATTCCAGCAGCTTTTCAGCTTCGGCCGGATTGTCGGCAAGATAGTGATCGAAAGGGTCGCGCAGTGCGTTTTCGACGATGCGCTGGGCTTCGACCGTCGCGAGCTTGTCCTTCGTCTGGCCGACGAATTCCGGCTCGCGGATGAAGATCGACAGCATGCCGACGCCGGAAATCATCACGTCATCCGTCGTGATATTGGCCGCACGCTTGTTTTGGGTGAGATCGGCGTAGCTCTTCAGGCCCTTGGTCAAGGCGATGCGGAGGCCCGCCTCGTGCGTGCCGCCTTCAGGAGTCGGAATCGTATTGCAATAGGAATGGATCTGCGGGTCGCCGCCATACCATGTGATCGCCCATTCGAGCGAGCCGTGGCCGCTTTCCTTTTCCGACTTGCCGGCAAAGATCTCGCGGGTGACAGTGAACTCGTTGCCCATCGTCGCCTTAAGATAATCCTTAAGACCGCCCGGGAAATGGAAGACCGCCTTTTCCGGAACATCGGCGTCTTCCGGCGCAAGCTCGGGATCGCAGCCCCAGCGGATTTCGACGCCGCCGAACAGATAGGCCTTGGAACGGGCCATGCGGAAAACGCGGGCCGGATCGAAGCGGGCGTGATCGCCGAAGATCTGCGGATCGGGATGGAAGCGGACGCGCGTGCCGCGGCGATTATGCACGTCACCCAGTTCTTCCAAACCGCCAATCGGCAGGCCGCGCGAGAAGCGCTGGCGATAGAGCTTGCGGTTGCGGGCGACTTCGACTTCCAGATCATCCGACAGCGCATTGACGACGGACACGCCGACGCCATGCAGACCGCCCGAGGTCTCATAGGCCTTGCCGTCGAATTTGCCGCCGGCATGCAGCTTGGTCATGATGACTTCGAGCGTCGACTTGCCAGGCACCTGCGGATGGTTTTCCACGGGGATACCACGCCCGTTATCCGTGACGGTCAGATAACCTTCCCGATCGAGATAGACCTCGATGAAATTGGCGTGGCCGGCCACCGCCTCGTCCATGGAATTGTCGATGACTTCGGCGAAAAGGTGGTGCAATGCCTTCTCGTCCGTGCCGCCGATATACATGCCGGGACGCATGCGGACGGGCTCGAGCCCCTCGAGAACACGGATTGAGCTTGCGCCATATTCCTCTGACGACGAAGTCGTCGGAGCCGGGCGCTGTGCTGGCGCGGCGGCTGGTTTTTCCGGCTTTGCGGCCGGCTTTTCCGCTGCTTCCGGTTTCGGCGAGCGGGGGAGGCCGGAGAAGAGATCGTTGCTGTTATCCATAGAACTTCGAGCTACTAGATTTGTCCTGGAGGGGCCAAACCCCTTTAATATCGCATTTGTCGCCGCTATTCGCGAATCATCGTGATTCTGCCAGAAACGGCGCACAAGAGCGATGGCGCCCCGTGACGGGGAAGATTCATGAATGAGATTTGCGTTGCCGAGTGACGAATGGCAACCCCGATGGCTGATTTGAGGAAGTATCCGCATGCGAATGTCCACAGCTCATTTGCCTATCCTGCCCGCAATCTCGGCCATTTTGCTTCTGGCGACGGGGCAGACCGCCTCTGCAGATATGTTGAAGCCGTTCAAGGACGAGCTGTTTTCCAATCAGACGGTCATCGAAAGCCACGACAACGGCGCGTTCCAGACGATCGATTACCAGGAAATGCGAGATATCAACGGCCGCGACCAGATTCCGGAAAAGCGCGTCAAGCCGGCCTATGTCGATACCGGCGTGCGCTGGAAAGCCCAGGAAGACGAGACGCTTGAGATCGGCGACCGCAAGGTTGATGTCACCCGCATAGGTCCGGCATCGCAACAGGCATTTACCGTGATCTTTATCCATGGCCGCGGCGGCGACCGCCGGCTCGGCTCCAACGACTATACGTTCGGCGGCAATTTCAACCGGCTGAAGAACCTGGCCTATCGCAACGGCGGCACGTATTACGCACCGAGCGTCAGAGGTTTCGACAGCAACGGAGTTGCCGATATCGCCGCGCTCATCCGCTACTCTTACCAGCAATCCGCCGGCAAGCCCGTCATCCTCACCTGCGCTTCCATGGGCAGCTTCATTTGCTGGGGCATTACCCGCGATGCCGAGAGCGTCAAGCGCCTGAAGGGCATGGCGATCCTGAGCGGCGTTACCGATCCGGATTTCACCAAGAGCGCCTTCTACAAGGCAAAGCTGCCGCTCTGGTTCACGCATGGCAGCAAGGATCCGGTCTATGCGGCTGCGGATCAGCAGGCCCTGTTTGAGAAGCTTTTCAAAGCGCATTATCCGACACGCTTCACGCTTTTCGAGACCGGCAATCATGGGACGCCCGTCCGCATGACCGATTGGCGCAAAGTTCTCAACTGGATCGTTGATCCGCAAGCGTCATAAACGCTCGCGCAATCCGACTTATTTTCCGGGTAAGCATTTTTCAAACGATTTGAGCTGGTTTCGACAGCATTCGATAACTTTCCTTTCCCTTTCCTTTTTGTTAGTCCGAAGCTGGATCAAGGGGGAGAATATCGGAATGACGAAGACCATACGGCCGCTTCTAGCCGGAAACTGGAAGATGAACGGCACACGCGCGAGCCTGGATCAGATCAAGGCGATCGCGGATGGCGTCAAGGCGCCGCTGTCGGAGAAGATCGATACGCTGCTCTGCCCCCCGGCCACCTTGCTCTATGTCGCGACCGCGCTTTGCGACGACAGCCCGCTCGCCATCGGCGCCCAGGATTGCCACCAGCAGGTCAGCGGCGCGCATACCGGCGATATCTCAGCCGAAATGATCGCCGACTGCTTCGGGACCCACGTCATCGTCGGCCATTCAGAGCGCCGCAGGAATCATGCCGAAAGCGACATGCTGGTGCGCGCAAAGGCGCAGGCAGCGCATGATGCCGGGCTGATCGCCATCATCTGCATCGGCGAAACGGCTTACGAGCGCAATAGTGGCCAAACGCTCGAGGTGCTGAAGCGGGAGCTCGTGGGCTCCATTCCGGATGGCTCCACGGCACAGACGACCGTGATCGCTTACGAGCCAGTCTGGGCGATCGGCACCGGCGTGGTTCCAACCCAGGAAAACGTCGAGGAGGCACATGCCTTCATCCGCGCCGAACTCATCGAGCGCTTCGGCAAGGAGGGGGCGAATATGCGAATCCTCTATGGCGGATCGGTCAGCGGCTCCAATGCGCGCGACCTTCTGGATGTTCCGCATGTCAACGGTGTGCTTGTCGGCGGACAGAGCTTGAAAGCGGTCGACTTCCTCGCCATTTATGCCGCATTCGAACGGCAGTTCGCCTGAAGCAACCACTTGCCCGGAATTCCAGCCTTAAAAGGGCTTGGAATAGGCGAGAGCCTCATGTAAAGAGCCGCGAGCTTTTATTTTTGATGCCCGCACCGGGCAGGACTGGATCTATGCAAACCGTACTGCTTGTCATCTATCTCATGGTTGTCGTCGCCCTTATCGGCGTGGTGCTGATTCAGCGCTCCGAAGGTGGCGGCCTTGGCATCGGGGGCGGCTCGGGCTTCATGTCTGCGCGCGGTACGGCCAATGCGCTGACGCGCACAACGGCCATTCTGGCAACGCTGTTCTTCGCGCTTGCCCTCGGCATGAACGTGCTGTCCCGCTTCGAGGCTCGCCCGACCGACATTCTCAACCGCATTCCGAGCACGGCGGGTCAGGGCAACGGCATTCTCGATTCGCTTGGCGGCCAGAAGGGTGCTGCTCCGGCAAACACCCAGCCGAAGCCCGCCGATAATAGCGGTGTTCCGAACAGCGGCGCCGTCGCTCCGCAGTCGCAGGCAACACCGCCTGCCACGACGAATCAGGCAGCTCCTGCCCAGCAGGCTCCGGCCGCGACCGGTCAACAGACCGCGCCGGCGACGACCACTCCCGCGCCAGCCGACAACGGCGGCGTACCGACCGGTAAGTAATTCCGGTCGTCGAAGATCATCCCCGGCAGGTCCTCGGATCTGCCGGTTTTGTTTTGTCCATATTCCGCGTTCTGTAGCCAAAATTCCGGAAACGAATTTTAGGGCTAGCGGAATCATTTGTGAAAAGGTATCCGGTGACTCCCATGGCGCGATATGTATTCATCACTGGCGGCGTGGTTTCTTCCCTCGGAAAAGGAATTGCGGCTGCGGCTCTCGGAGCGTTGTTGCAGGCTCGTGGTTATCGAGTCCGCCTGCGCAAACTCGACCCCTATCTGAACGTGGATCCGGGCACTATGAGCCCGACCCAGCACGGCGAGGTCTTCGTCACCGACGACGGTGCGGAAACCGACCTCGATCTCGGCCACTATGAGCGCTTCACCGGCCGCTCGGCCACCAAGACCGATAACATCACCACCGGTCGCATCTACAAGAACATCATCGACAAGGAACGCCGCGGCGACTATCTCGGCGCGACCGTTCAGGTCATTCCGCACGTTACCAACGAGATCAAGGATTTCGTCACCGAAGGCAATGACGACTATGATTTCGTCATCTGCGAGATCGGCGGCACGGTCGGCGATATCGAAGCCATGCCTTTCATGGAAGCGATCCGCCAGCTCGGCAACGATCTGCCGCGCGGTACGGCTGTTTACGTCCATCTGACGCTGATGCCCTATATCCCCGCTGCCGGCGAGCTGAAGACCAAGCCGACGCAGCATTCGGTCAAGGAACTGCAGGCACTCGGCATTCATCCTGACATTCTGCTGGTTCGTGCCGATCGGGAAATCCCCGAAGCCGAGCGTCGGAAGCTTTCGCTGTTCTGCAACGTGCGGGAATCTGCCGTCATTCAGGCGCTCGATGTCGCCAACATCTATGACGTGCCGATGGCCTACCACAAGGAAGGCCTCGACAATGAGGTTCTCGCTGCTTTCGGTATCGAGCCGGCTCCGAAGCCGCGCCTGGAGCAGTGGGAAGAGGTCTGCAATCGCATCCGCACGCCGGAAGGCGAGGTGACGATTGCCATCGTCGGCAAATACACCGGGCTCAAGGATGCGTATAAGTCGCTAATCGAGGCACTGCATCATGGCGGCATCGCCAACCGGGTCAAGGTCAAGCTCGAATGGATCGAATCCGAGGTCTTCGAAAAGGAAGATCCGGCGCCGTATCTTGAGAAAGTTCACGGCATTCTCGTTCCCGGCGGCTTTGGCGAGCGCGGTTCGGAGGGCAAGATCCTGGCAGCCCGCTTCGCACGCGAACGCAAGGTTCCGTATTTCGGCATCTGCTTCGGCATGCAGATGGCCGTCATCGAAGCGGCCCGCAATCTGGCCGGTGTCGAACATGCCTCGTCGACCGAGTTCGGCCCGACCAAGGAACCTGTCGTTGGCCTGATGACCGAATGGCTGAAGGGCAATGAGCTGCAGAAGCGCACGGCATCCGGCGATCTCGGCGGCACGATGCGCCTCGGCGCCTACAAGGCGGCCCTGAAGAAGGGCACGAAGATTTCCGAGATCTACGGCTCCACAGATATTTCGGAGCGTCATCGCCATCGCTACGAGGTCAATGTCGACTACAAGGACAGGCTGGAAGATTGCGGCTTGACCTTCTCCGGCATGTCACCGGACGGCGTTCTGCCTGAAACGATCGAATATGCGGATCATCCGTGGTTCATCGGCGTCCAGTATCATCCGGAACTGAAGTCCCGTCCGCTGGAGCCGCATCCGCTGTTCTCGAGCTTTATCGAAGCGGCGACGGAACAGAGCCGGCTGGTTTAAGATTTGCAAATCGCTTGCGGTAGTCGCTCGGGCTCACCGCAAGCCTCTCCCGAAAATGATGGCGCATGGTGGCGAGCGATCCAAACCCGCTCGCCGCGGCTACATCGTCCAATGAAATGGCCGTTTGCTTTTCAAGCAGATCGCGGGCGCGCCGCAGCCGCTCGCTGAGCAGCCATTCCCCCGGCGTCATGCCGGTGGTCGCCTCGAAACGGCGCTGGAAGGTCCGCACACTCATGCCGGCCCGCGCTGCAAGTGCCGCAATGGGCTGATCTTCCTGCAAACGCTCGCGCATCCATTCAAGCAGCGGGCCTAAACGAGCTCCCTCACGCTGTCTCAAAACCGGCGTTTCGATATATTGCGCCTGGCCGCCCTCGCGATGGGGTGGAACCACAAGACGGCGGGCGACGCTGTTGGCAATATCCGGTCCGTAATCGCGGCGCACGACATGCAGACAGAGATCGATGGCGGCGGCACTGCCGGCGGCGGTCAGCACCTTGTCTTCATCGACATAGAGAACATCGGCATCGACTAATATATCCGGATAGCGCGTAGCAATGGAATCGACGTAGCGCCAATGTGTGGTCGCCCTGCGGCCGGCGAGTAGACTGGCCGCGGCAAGGACTGCGACGCCAGAGCAGAGGGACATGATGCGGACACCACGGCGGCTGGCCGCTTGGAGTTCGGCAATCAGCAGGGCAGGGACCGGCGTTCCGATACCGCGCCAGCCGGGCACGATGATGAGGTCGGCATCGGCAAGGACTTCAAGACCGTGGTCGACCTGTACCGTCAACCCGCCCGCGGCGCGCAGAGGGCCATCCTCGATCGCGCAGGCGGAAAAGCGATACCAGTCCTTGCCCATTTCCGGGCGCGACAGGCCAAAGATCTCATAGGCGACGCCGAATTCGAAGGTGCACAGCCCGTCATAGACGAGGGTGACGACATGGGGGCCGCGGAGATTGGGGTGATCTAAGTTTGGCATGATTTTGACGCTATATGGCATTTCGGCCAATTTCAACCATGGGATCGCTCAGGCATGAATGCACCGAACCAAATAAGGAGCGTTCCATGTCCCTCGTCAGTGAAATTCCTGCTGCAGATCCCAGTCTCGTCGCTGAGCACTATGCCAAGAGACTTGGCTTCGAAACCGATTGCTCCGACGTCTACCAATCCATGACATCGGGCAATGTCGATTTCGTCTTGTTCGATGTCCGCGGCCCGGCCATGTTCCAGGAGAAGCATATCCCGGGTGCGATCAACCTGCCGCATGGCAAGATGACCGCGAGGAAGATGGCGGAATGGCCAGACGATACACTCTTCGTCGTCTATTGCGCCGGACCGCATTGCAACGGCACCGACAAGGCGGCCTGGCGTCTGGGCACACTCGGTAAGCGCGTGAAGGTCATGATCGGCGGCATGACCGGCTGGGCCGATGAGGGGTATCCGTTCGAGAAGGACTGAGCGCCAGGGGCAGAACCGGCATAGACGGGTCTGCCCATTTTTACGACACTGCGAAAAACTTCGGCATCTACGTCATTCGACTGTCGCGCTGCTTTCGTTTCCGTGACATTGTGCGAGTAAGCATAACGGGAACAAAAGTATGATTCTCAATCCATTTGATGATCGCGCGGAAAGGCCGCGGGCGAAGATCGCCTTCACCTTCGCGCTGCTGATCGTTTTCAATATTGCCGCCTGGATCTGGGCTTGGGTCGCTTTTGCAGACCGTCCGTCTTTGCTTGGTATTGCCCTTCTTGCCTATATGTTCGGCCTGCGCCACGCCTTCGATGCCGATCACATCGCCGCGATCGACAATGTCGTGCGCAAGCTCATTCAGGAAAAGAAGCAGCCTTATGCCGTCGGCTTCTTCTTCTCGCTCGGTCATTCCTCGATCGTCGTGATCGCCTCGATCCTGATTGCCGCAACGGCGGCTGCCATGCAGAGCCAGCTCGATTCCTTCCACGATATCGGCGGCGTCATAGGTACGACGGTTTCGGCGGTCTTTCTGCTGCTGATCGGCGTTGCCAATCTCTTCGTCCTTAAAGGCGTCTGGTCCGCTTTCAGAAGGGCGCAGAGGGGTGAGCGGATCGCAGAGGAAGACCTCGACACGCTGCTTGCCGGCGGCGGTTTTCTGGCACGCATCTTCCGTCCGATGTTCAAGGTCGTCACCCGCTCCTGGCACATGTATCCGATCGGCTTCCTTTTCGGCCTCGGCTTCGATACCGCAACGGAGATCGGGCTTCTCGGCATTTCGGCCGCTCAAGCCGCACAGGGCATGTCCTTCTGGACCATCCTCGTCTTCCCGGCGCTGTTCACCGCCGGCATGTCGCTGATGGATACGCTGGATAGTACGCTGATGACGGGAGCGTATGGCTGGGCCTTCGTCAAGCCGGTGCGCAAGCTCTGGTACAATCTGACCATCACTGCGGCTTCAGTTGTCGTCGCCGTCTTCATCGGTGGTATCGAGGCTTTGGGGCTCATCGCCGACAAACTCGGCCTCGAAGGCAGCTTCTGGAGCTTCGTCGGCGAACTCAACGACAACCTTGCCAATTTCGGCTTCGCCGTCGTCGGCATCTTCTTGCTGAGCTGGCTGGTTTCGACCGTGCTCTACAAAGCCAGAGGCTACGACAACTTGCAGATCAATCGCTCATGACGCATCATCGCCCCAGGGATCGGGCATACCGTGACTGGAGATCGCCGTCCGCGGCTCCAGTCGCATGCGATGAGGGGCCACAATCATGATCCACGCAAGCAATGTTCGCAGCCTAGTGCTGGCAGCAGGCAGTCTATGCATCGTCAGCGCCGGCACGGCTTCTGCACAAGCCGTCGCAAATTGCCCATTGCAGCCTGCCGTCAGCACGACGCGCCAGGTCTTGAATTGCGAAGCTGGGCTTAGCGTCACCGTCGAGCGTGGCGCTCACTACCGGTTTGCAGACCGAAACCATGATGGTCGGACGGATGCTGTCGTACTCGACAGCAAGGCAGCACTGGTTGATGTCGATCGCAACCGTGTTAAGGGCGGATTCGAAGTGGTGACGCCGCAGGCGATCGCCGCCGTGCGCGGCACGCGCTGGGCCGTCGACGTGAAACGGGGCTATACCTCCGTGCTTGTCCTGCGCGGCCGGGTCGCGGTCAATAAGGTATCGACCGGGCAGGGGGTTACGCTAGGCCAAGGACAAGGCGTCGACGCCGACCGGGGGCGCGCCGCATTGCGTGTCACCCAATGGGGACAGCCGCGCATAAATGCTTTGATGGCGCGCCTCGGCCAGTGAGATTCCGACATCATGCGCAGACCGCCGCTGCAGACGCTGATTGCGCTTTTCTTGACTGCCGTCTGGGGGATGGGCCTGGGCGTCGCGCATCTGCGCGGTGACATTCCCTTTGTCGACGGCGCCGAAGCGACGCTCACGAACCTCCGCAATACGCTCGGCGGCAGCTTCCAGCCACCCGATCTCGTCACGATCATTGCCATAGACGATGAGACGTCGCGTATGGCGGGACACTATCCTTTGCCGCGCGCCACGCTCGCCAAAGTGATCGATGTCATCGCCGCATTGGGGCCGAAAGCCGTCGCGCTCGATCTGCTTCTGGTCGATGCCGGCGACGAGGCCAACGATGCAGCATTGGAACAATCGCTCAAACGGACCAAGGTTGTGCTGGCCGCAGCCGGCATCTTTCCCGAAAGCCGCCAGCGCGTCACAGAAGATAGCAAGGAACCTCTCGCTCGCGTGCCCAGTGCGCTGCAATTCCTCGAACCGCAGCAGCGGTTCGCCGACGTCGCAAGCTATGGTATCGTCAATGTGCAGACCGACAAGGCGGGCACGCCGCGTTTCGTGCCTTTGCTGTTTCGCAGCGGCGAGCGGATCGAACCATCCTTTTCGCTGCGTGTCGTTTCCACCGCAACCAACGAGCAGACAACCGTCATCTCCGATCATATCAAGATCGGTGACAGGTCCATCCAGACCGATACCGGCTATCTCATGCCGCTCTCGTTCTACGGTCCGCGCGGAACGATCCGCACCGTCAGCGCCGGTGCTGCGCTCAACGGGCACTTGCCGGAGGCTGCGATCAGGGATCATATCGTCGTTATCGGCGCGACCGTTACCGGCGGCGGCGATGTCTTTCCAACACCCTTCGATCCCGTTCTACCTGGGGTCGAGGTTATCGCGACCTCGATCACGCATCTGATTGCCGGAGACGGGCTGGTACGCGACCGCAACGTCCGTTTTATCGACCTTTATTTCGCCGTCGGCCTGCCGCTGCTCGTCATTGCCCTTCTCTCCTGGCGGCGCAGTGCCATCGGCCCGATAACAATACTCGGCGTCATGCTTGTCTGGTTCGCAGTCAACGTCAGCGCATTCAAGCATGGAATATGGCTGAGCGCAGCACTGCCGATTGCTGCGACCGTACCACCAATGCTGCTATTTGGCGCTGCGCAGCTTTGGCTCGACCGCAGGCGAGCGACGCGATTTGCCGAGCAAAGCGAGCTCCTGCAGCGCATCGAGGCGCCCGGTCTTGCCGAGCATCTTGCGCGCGATCCCGATTTTCTCGCAAGCCCTGTGCAACAGGAAGCGGCCGTCGTCTTCATCGACATCAACGGCTTCACAGGTCTTAGCGAGGCCATTGGCCCAGCAGCTGTTCGGGAACTGCTGAACGGCTTCTACAATCTCGTCGATGAAGAGGTAACCGCATCCGGCGGCGCCATCACCAGCTTCATGGGTGACGGAGCTATGATCCTTTTCGGCCTGCCGCAGCCGAAGCCGAGCGATCCCGCCAATGCGGCGCGCTGCTGCATTCGTCTCGCCGCGCGGATGAAGGGCTGGCTCTCAGCACTGCCGGAGACAGTCGCTTCCCGCATCGGTTTCAAGATCGGTGCGCATTGCGGCACCATCGTCGCCTCCCGGCTGGGTGGTGAAGGACGACAGCAGATCACCGCAACCGGCGACACCGTTAACGTCGCAAGCCGGCTGATGGAGGTCGCCGCCAGCAATCGCGCCGAAATCGCCATCAGCCATGAGCTTTTGCTTTCCGCCGGTCAGGACAGCGCGCCTTTCAATGAGGGCAGCCTCGATGGCCCGATCGAAACAGGCTTGCGTGGTCGCGCCGGGACCTTGACCATATGGCTTTGGCGCAGCCGGCCGTGATCAAACCAGCCTCCATCTGCCTGGTTTCATTCTCCCCACATCGGAATGATTGAAATCACCAGGAGGCACGCAAGAGAGATATTGACCGCGCGCCACTGCCATGCCGCTTTCAGCAGACGTCCGAGCATCTGCCCGAGAAGGCACCATACGGCGAGCGAGAAGGCTGCGATAAGGCAGAAAGTCACACCGAGCAATATACCAAGTCTGACGGGACTTTCTGCCAACGCAGCGAAAGAAGCAGCAGCCCCCATCGTCATGGCCCAGCCCTTGGGATTGTGCCAGAGCATCCATACGCCGGCGAGGAAGCCTGTCGGTCTCGCCATCTGCCCCACCTCGCGCGGCTGGCCGCTTCTGCCGATCCGAACGGCGAGCCAGAGCAGATAGAGGGACCCCAGCGTCTTCATGGCGATCTGCAGCATCGGCAGGGCCATCAACACGCTGCCGAGCCCCGCAGCCGCAGCGCAGGCCATGGAGCCCAAGCCGAAGGCAAAACCGCCCATGACGGGTATGGAGCGACGGAAGCCGAAATGCGCGCCGGACGCAGTCGCGAGCGTGGTCGCACCGCCCGGCGTTATGGTGGAAACCAATGCGAAGAGTATCAGCGGCAGCAGAGGTTCGATTGTCATATCCAGCCCTTCTCTAATTGAAAAAGGCATAGGCGCAGCTCTGGCATCATGAAATCGAATATTGAAGGATCAAGGCATTAGTAATTATAATGCTTAGATGATCCGAAACTTCGATATTACCCTCATCAGAACCTTCGCCACCGTTGCCGACCAGGGCAGCATGACAATTGCCGCCAATATGCTGCATATGACCCAGGGCGCCGTCAGCCAGCAGATCAAGCGGCTGGAGGATATGCTCGGCTGCGCTCTGTTCGAACGGGACAGGCGCGGATTGCGGCTGACGGAGGCCGGTGAACGCCTGCGCGGCAATGCCCGCCGCCTATTGGCGTTGAATGACGAGATCTGGGACGACATGACGGAAAGCACTGTTCGCGGTGGCGTCCGCCTCGGCGTTCCCTATGATCTTGTCGGAGCGACGCTGGCGCCCGTGCTGAAATCCTATGCCCAGCGCCATCCTCAGGTGGAGATTTCTCTGATCTGCGCATCGTCTCCGGAGCTGCTGGATGAGTTGGGGAAGGGAACCGTCGACCTCTGTGTGGCGGAGGAACCATACGGCACGTCGCAGGGCGAATGCCTTGCTGTGGAGCGGCTCGTCTGGGTTGGAGCGAAGGCAGGCAATGCCCATCGCAAGGTACCGCTGCCGATTTCGATGGTTGCCGATACCTGTGCCTTCCGATCATCGGTCTTTGCCGCACTCAGCAAGGATGGGTTGCGCTGGCGGACGGTCTTTGAGAATGGCAATATCGAAGCGACCACGGCGACGGTGCGCACGGATCTGGCTATCACCGCCTGGCTCGCTTCGACCGTTCCAACCGATCTCGATATCCTCACCGGCGAGCAGGGTCTGCCCGAGCTGCCGGTCTTCTCAATCAACCTGCATTTGCCGAAGGGCGGCGCAACACCGCAGGCGCTGGAGCTTGCCCGCCATATCCGCGAGGGCATGACGCGGCCGCCTAAATTCCGTCTCCTTGATAAAACCGCCTATGCCGCCTTCGGCAGCGGACCGACATAGCGCGACTGCGGCCGGATCAGACGCCCATCGAGCGTCTGCTCGCGGGCATGGGCGATCCAGCCGACCGTGCGGCCGATCGCGAAGACGCCGGTAAACGAACTGCGAGGAAAGCCGAGAGCATCGAGCAGCAGGGCGGTGTAGTATTCGACGTTGACGTCCAAGGGCCGATCCGGTTTGCGCTCCTTCAGCAACGCCAGCGCCGCCGCCTCAATGGCTTCCGCCAGCGCGATACGTCCAGCATCTGCCTGGCCGCTCGCAAAGATCGGCTTTAATGCAGTCTTCAGCGCATCGGCGCGCGGATCGCGGACGCGATAGATGCGGTGACCGAAACCCATCAGCCGCTCGCCACGATCGAGCGCGTCAGACAACCATGCCCGGGCATTTTCCGGTTTGCCGACGCCGTCAAACATGTCGAGGACAGGGCCGGGGGCGCCGCCATGCAACGGACCTTTAAGGGCGCTGATTGCGGCGAGCACAGAGGAGGTCAGACCGGCATGAGTCGAGGCGATGACGCGGGAGGCGAATGTGGACGCATTCAAGCCGTGATCGGAAATCGTCACCAGATAGGCATCGAGGCCTGCGGTCTGCTCTGCGGTCGGGCTTCGACCCGTCAGCATGCGCAGGATATCACCGGATTGGGACAAGGATGCATCCGGCTTTATCGGTGCTTCGCCTTTCTGCAATCGCAAGATGGCCGGCAGGAAAACGGCCGGTGCCGCCATCAGGCGGATCGCGGTGGCGAAATCCTCACCGTCGGCCACGCGCGCCAGCAAGGCCCGCACAGCATCCACGGGTGGTAGCGCGAGCAGAGCGGCATCGGCGGCCTTCACATGCGTGAAAAGCGCAACGCGTGCCGCGCCGAGCTGAGTTCGGAGGGAAGCTGCGTCGATATGTTCGTCAAACAGGCCATCCAGCAGCAGCGCCGCAACATCCTCGAAGCGGCTGGTTGCCACCAGATCATCAAGCGACACGCCGCGGATGATCAAGCGACCGGCAGCGCCGTCGACGTCGGACAGCTTGGTTTCTGCGGCAATGACATCTTCAAGACCACTTTTCATTACGGTTCTCCTTTGACTATCCGATTAGATCGGATCTATTCCTATTGACGTCAATCTTGACGCAATTGATCAATATGAGGACCGATGAGCTGGCTGACGGCAGAGCAGGCGCTGAACCTGCTGGGAACGAAATCACAGACGCTCTACGCCAATGTCAGCCGCGGGCGCATTCGTGCGAAAGCCGATCCCACGGATACGCGGCGCAGCCTCTATTTTGCCGATGACGTCAAGCGATTGGCCACCCGCCACGCCGGACGGCGCAAGACCGAGACGGTGGCCGCCGAGGCCATTCAATGGGGCGATCCGGTATTGCCATCGGCACTGTCGACGGTTTCGAACGGAAGGCTTTTCTATCGCGGCAAGGACGTGGCGATGCTTGCCGAAAGCGCAAGCCTCGAAGATATCGCGCGGCTGCTTTGGGACATGAAGCGGCCGTTGCGATTCGATCCAAGCGAGGCGTGGCGGAAGCCGCCTTCCTTGGATAGTGCTTTCTCCGCGCTTGCCGAGCGCATAACAAGCGATCTGCCATCACTCGGGCGTTCGCTTCCGGCACTGCAAAATGAAGCCGAAAGCGTGTTTGGTACGGTGGCTGAGGCCCTGGCCCCGGGCGCGTGGGATCAACCACTGCATCGCCGTCTCACGACTGCCTGGGACCGCCCTGATGCCGCCGATATGATCCGCCGCAGTTTCGTCTTGCTTGCCGATCACGAGCTGAACGCTTCGACCTTCACCGCAAGGATCACGGCATCCGCAGGCGCCACGCTATCCGCCGCCACTCTATCCGGCCTCTCCACACTGACAGGTCCGCTGCATGGCGGTGCATGGCAGAGCGTGCGTACGCTGATCGCGCGGGCAGCCACGACGGGGGTGGATGAGGCGGTCCGCAGCTATCTCGCGGAAGGACGGCCATTGCCGGCTTTTGGCCATCAGCTTTATCCTGATGCCGATATCCGGGGAGAGGCGTTGCTTGGCTGCTTCACGCTGCCGCCGCTCTTCGCCAGAGTTCGCGATGTCGGCGAGCAGCTGGTCGGAGAACGCGTCAATGTTGACTTCGCCCTGACGGCGATGACCCACGCCTATCATCTCCCGGAGAATGCGCCGCTAATCATCTTCGCGCTGGCACGGACGGTCGGATGGCTTGCGCATGCCATGGAGCAGGCGACCAGCGGTAGGCTCATTCGGCCGCGCGCGCGTTATGTCGGTCTGCCGGTACCATGATCTCATCCTTACCGGACGTAGGGCGCTTTTTGCTCAACTCACCGGCAGGTGACAAACAGCTTCGATATTGTGGCCATCAGGATCGAGAATGAAAGCGCCATAGTAGTTCGGATGATAATGAGGGCGCAGACCTGGGGCACCGTTATCGGTGCCGCCGGCGATTATCCCGACCCGATGGAAGTCATCGACGAGCTCCCTGTTTGGGGCGGCAAAGGCGATATGGGTGCCTGTTTGCAAAGCATCGCGCTGACCGATCCAGAAGAAAGCCTTCTGGCCAATGCCGTAACCCGCAAATCTTTCGCCTTCGGCATAAAGGCGTTCTATGCCTATGGAGCGCAGTAGTGTGTCGTAGAAGATCTTCGATCGCTCGATATCGCGAACCCCGATCGTCACATGATCAAGCACATCACCCTCCAAAAGTGCGATTGAACTCTATTAACGCTGACCAACGGCGCCAACGTCGCGGTCGGCAAGCTCGACCCAACCAATGACAAGTTTGCGGTTGGCAATCAGCCAGATCGTTGCCAGCGCGACCAAACCGACGACGATATTGGCAGCGACGAAGAGAATGGGAGCAAGTTGCGTCACTGGACCGACATCGCCACGTTCGACAAGGCGCATGGGGGCGGTTGCCAGTGCGGTCGCGCCGAAGGTGAAGGCCCAATAAGCGGGGCTGAAGCCTTCTTTCATGATCCAGGGCAGGAGGCGCAACATGATCAGGGCCTGCAGCAAGCCGTAGCCGATCATTGCGTGGACGAGCATGTCGGGAGGGCTTTGTGTGGCGCTGATATAGGCTAACGCACCGACAGCCGGCGGAGCCAGTTGAATTCCGAGGGTTGGTCGCAGCGGCGCGGCCAACGCCGGCCCCGTCAGCAGGCGATGCAGCAGGGCGGATTCGATAGCAAGCCAGGCGAAGAAGCCGGCGCCGAAGAAAAGCTGCGCCCATTGCGGAAAGCCGAGTGCGGCGCCGACAATAGCAGTCACGAAACTGCCGGCGACGTTTGGCAGATAGAGCACGGCTGTCGTCGTGGCAATATCGCGTTCGCCCTGCCAGAGCCCTCCGGTTCGCCAGACGGAGAACGCCAGGGTATAGACGGCGCCGATCAGGAATATTGTTTCGGCGCCGATACGCGAATAGGGCAGCAGGCCACCGGCCACCAGCATGGTTGCGACACCGACAAGGCCGATAAAGCAGCATTGGACAGGGTGCGCCACTTCCTTGAATGCCTCCTCGCGCGCCACCATCCACTTCAAAGCGTAGAGCACGATCAGCACCAGCCAGACGGCCAGCGCAATAAAGGTCAGAAATTCACCGATCAGTACTGGCAGATGCTAGATGCGGGCACCCACGCGCCAGGCATTGGCTAGACCGGAAAGCCCAAGAACCATGCCGAAAAACGAAGCTGGAACCAGCGGTAGTTTCAAAGACGCAGCCATATGCCCCCTTTGACGCTCTATGTGAGCGCCACCCTAAAGAGAATGATGCAAAGAACCCGAGATCGATGCTAAATCCATCAACATGAATGAAGCGCAAAATACAGCTTTCCTCGAAACCGGCAAAGCGCGATCATGGCGAAAAGCGGGAGGTCAGACCAGGCGACATCACAGATGCGTGAACGGGCGAATTTTCCTTCGCTGACCGGCTTATGCATAGCTCGCCCGTCATTTGTTCATTGGAAAATGCTGCGAAATGTCTCTATTGAACATTCAAACGATTAAAACCGTCCTAGGAGACTGACATATGCAAATCGGAATGATTGGCCTTGGCCGTATGGGCAACAACATGGTGCAGCGCCTGATGAGAGGCGGTCACAGTGCGGTTGTTTTCGATGCGCGTCCGGAAAGCATCGCCGGGCTTGAGCAGCTCGGCGCCACCGGCAGCAAGTCTCTCGCGGATTTCGTATCGAAGCTCGCTAAGCCGCGCGTTGTCTGGCTGATGTTGCCGGCGGCAATCGTCGATCAGGAATTGGCGGCGATCGTCCCGCTGCTGGAAGAGGGCGACATCGTCATCGATGGCGGCAATTCCTATTATCACGACGATATCCGCCGTGCCGAAGAGCTGAAGCCGAAGGGCATCCATTACGTCGACGTCGGCACCAGCGGTGGCGTTTTCGGTCTGGAGCGCGGCTATTGCCTGATGATCGGCGGCGAAAAGGAAACCGTCCAGCATCTATCGCCGATCTTCGCGACACTTGCCCCCGGTGTCGGTGACGTCGCTCCGTCGGCAATGCGCTCGGAAGAGGCTGCCAAGAACAGCACGGCGGAGCAGGGCTATCTGCATTGCGGCCCATCCGGCGCCGGCCATTTCGTCAAGATGGTCCATAACGGCATCGAATATGGCCTGATGGCTGCCTATGCCGAAGGCTTCAACGTTCTGCGCCATGCCAATATCGGCAAGCAAGACGCGGAGAAGGACGCCGAAACCGCGCCGCTCTCCCACCCGCAGTATTACCAGTATGATCTCGACATCGCCGAAATCTCGGAAGTCTGGCGCCGCGGCAGCGTGATCACCTCTTGGCTGCTCGACCTCACGGCCGATGCCCTGCACGGCGATGCAGCGCTTTCGCAATATGCCGGCCGCGTTTCCGACTCCGGCGAAGGCCGCTGGACGATCTCGGCCGCGATCGACGAAGGCGTTCCAACGCCGGTGCTGAGCGCTGCGCTTTACGGCCGTTTCGCTTCGCGCGGCAATGACGACTACGCCAACAAGGTTCTCTCTGCCATGCGCGCCGGCTTCGGCGGCCACCATGAGAAGCCGGCGAAGTAATTGGTTGGTCTATCGATCTGATGATAGCGAGCCGGGTGGGTCAAACCTCCCGGCTTTTTCTTGTCCGCTTTTATTATCCCGATACGTCGAGCCGGAAACCGCCTTGCACTTTTCCTGGGGGACCTTCAGCCCAGCAGATCGGGCCGCAGGAATATGACCGGAGTGGGCGAACCGACTTCCAGCTGCGAGGCATGTGGCGGGCGGACGACCAGGCAATCGGCACGCGAAAAGACTTTCATCATCGACGAATCCTGCTTCGAGAAGGGCTCGGCGAGCCAGCCGCCGTCGGCAGCTTTCGTCAGCGTTGCGCGGACGTAATCCTGTCGCTGATCGTTCGCCGCAAAGGACATGGCGGCGCGTGCAAAGCCTTCGCGCTTTATCGGCGGCAGGGATGCGAGCTTTCTTATCAATGGCTCGAGAAAGAGCAGGCCGCAGACAAGGCTGGAGACGGGATTGCCGGGGAGGCCGAGGACATGCATGTCGCCGAGGCTGCCGACCATCAGCGGCTTGCCGGGGCGCATGGCAATGCGCCAGAAATCCAGCTTCATTCCTGCAGCCACCATTGTCGCCTGCACCAGATCGTGATCACCGACAGAAGCGCCGCCGAGCGTGACGATGATGTCGGCCTTGGCCACCTGCGCACGGCCGATGGCGGCGGTGATATCGTCGCTGTCGTCGGCGACGATGCCGAGATCAAGCACATGCGCGCCTGCATTGCGGGCCAGTGCAGCGATGCCGAACGTGTTGGACGCGATGATCTGCGAGGGACCCGGTTCATTGCCGGGAGCCACGAGTTCATCGCCGGTCGCGAGAATCGCCACCAGCGGCCTCCGGTAGACATCCAAGGCCGGATGGTTCATGGCCGCGGCGACGGTGAGCCGCGAAAAATCCATCACCGTGCCGGCGGGAAGCACCGATTCGCCTTCCAGGAAATCCTGTCCGCGCGGGCGAATATGCTGCCCCTTGCGCAAGGGATAGGTCGTACGGATGCGATCTCCCTCCAGGCGCTCGGCGTCCTCCTGCAAAAGTACCGAATCGGCACCGGCCGGAACCGGCGCACCGGTGAAAATGCGAACCGCTTCGCCCTTGCTGACGGTTCCGTCGAAAGCATGGCCGGCAGCCGAGGCGCCGATGACCTGCAGCTCAGAACCCGGCAGTGCCGCATCATCGAAGCGCAGCGCGTAACCGTCCATCGCCGAGGCATCGAAAGGCGGTTGGGTCAGGCGGGCGGCAAGATCCTTGGCCAGAACCCTGCCTTCGGCCATATCGAGCGGAACGCTTTCAACACGGTGGATCGGCGCGGCACTGTCCAACAAGCGCGCTTGCGC
Source organism: Rhizobium sp. ERR 1071 (assembly GCF_007828675.1). Classification (NCBI taxonomy): domain Bacteria; kingdom Pseudomonadati; phylum Pseudomonadota; class Alphaproteobacteria; order Hyphomicrobiales; family Rhizobiaceae; genus Rhizobium; species Rhizobium sp. ERR 1071. The sequence continues at coordinate 261,966 of NZ_VITM01000001.1, forward strand.
TTCGACAACGGGTAGCAGGCTCATATATCAGGCCCTCGGATGGCGGAAATCCCCCGATTTGCCGCCGGATTTCTCCAATAGAGTGATTCCGCCGATTTCCATGCCGCGATCGGCGGCCTTGGCCATGTCGTAGATCGTCAGGCAGGCGACGGAAACCGCCGTCAGCGCTTCCATCTCGACGCCGGTGCGGCCGGTCAGCTTTGTCGTCGCGGTGACCCGGAGACCGGGTAGGGCGGCATCCTCTGCGATATCGACGGAAACCTTCGTCAACATGAGGGGATGGCAGAGCGGGATGAGATTGCTGGTCTGCTTCGCTGCCATGATGCCGGCAAGCCGCGCCGTGCCGATCACATCGCCCTTCTTAGCGTTGCCGTCGCGAATCAGCGCCAAAGTCTCGGGTTTCATCTTGACGTAACCGGCCGCGGTGGCGCTGCGGGCCGTCTCGGCCTTATCGCCGACATCGACCATGTTGGCTTCGCCCGAAGCGTCGATATGCGTGAGAGCAGCCTTCTCGGTGCTCATCTCACTCGGCCGCCAGAATGCCGGTTTCGCCGTTCAGCAGCAGTTTGGTTGCCGCCGTCACATCGTCCTTGCGCATGAGGCTTTCGCCGACGAGGAAGGTGCTGATACCGACGGCCTCGAGACGCTTGCAGTCGGCGTGTGTGAAGACGCCGCTTTCGCCGACCAGCAGCCGGTCCTTCGGTACCATGGGCGCCAGCTTCTCGCTGACCGTCAAGCTTACTTCGAACGTGCGCAGATTGCGGTTGTTGATGCCGACCAGCGGCGAGGACAGTTTTAGTGCACGATCCATCTCTTCGGCGTCGTGGACCTCCACCAGCACATCCATGCCGAGGCCGAAGGCCTCGTCCTGAAGACGCTCGGCGTCATCGTCCGAAAGCGATGCCATGATCAGCAAGATGCAGTCTGCACCCCAGGCACGGGCTTCCTGGACCTGGTACGTGTCGAACATGAAATCCTTGCGCAGTGCCGGCAGCGAGCAGGCCGCGCGGGCAGCCGTCAGGAATTCCGGAGCACCCTGGAAACTCGGTGTATCCGTCAGCACCGAAAGGCAAGCCGCACCGCCGGCCTCGTAGGCCTTGGCGAGGGCAGGCGGGTCGAAATCGGGGCGTATCAGGCCCTTGGACGGGCTTGCCTTCTTGATTTCGGCAATCAGGCCGAACACACCGGATTCCTGCCTGGCAAGCAGCGCCTTGTGAAAGCCGCGCGGTGCGGACTGGTCAGCCTGCATGGCCTTGAGATCGGAAAGGGAAAGCTTGGCCTTGGCAGCGGCGATTTCCTCGCGCTTGTAGGCCTCGATCTTTCTAAGGATATCGCTCATGATGTCCTAGTCCTGTCCTTCTTCATTGGAAACGGCAATGAGCTTTTCCAGTGCAACGGCGGTGGCGCCGCTATCGAGCGAATGAGCCGCGAGCTTCATGCCATCATGCAGCGTTTCCGCCTTGCCGGCAATGACCAGCGAGGCCGCCGCATTGGCAAGGGCGATGTCGCGATAGGCGTTCTTTTCGCCGGCGAGCACTGCGCGAAGGGCTGCGGCGTTCGCAACGCCGTCACCACCCTTGAGATCGGCAAGGTCAGCATGTTGCAGGCCGAAATCGGCCGGTGTCAGTTCGAAGCTACGAATCCTGCCGTTTTCCAGGGCCGCTACGGAGGTCTTGCCCGTCGTGGTGATCTCGTCCAAGCCGTCGCCGTGCACGACCCAGACGCTCTCTGCGTTGAGATCCCTCAGCACCTCGGCCAGCGGCAATACCCATTGTGGCGCGAAGACGCCCAGCAGCTGACGACGAGCGCCGGCAGGATTGGACAACGGACCAAGGAGATTGAAAATCGTGCGCGTGCCGAGTTCGACACGCGAGGGGCCGACATGGCGCATGGAAGAATGATGCAGCTGCGCGAACATGAAGCCGATACCGGCTTCCCGAATGCAGCGAGCAATCGTCTCAGGTCCGATATCGAGCTTGATACCCAATACGGATTGCGTGTCGGCGGTGCCGGCCTTGGAGCTTTGGGCACGATTGCCGTGCTTGGCGACGGGCACACCCGCGCCGGCGACGATGAATGCCGCCAGCGTCGAGATATTGTATGTGCCAAAGCCATCGCCGCCGGTGCCGACGATATCGATCGCATCGGCAGGCGCTTCCACCGGCAGCATCTTGGCGCGCATGGTCGTCACGGCGCCGACGATTTCATCCACCGTCTCGCCGCGAACGCGCAGCGCCATGAGAAATGCACCGATCTGCGACGGCGTGGCCTCGCCCGACATCAGGATTTCGAATGCCTGCCGGGCTTCGTCCCGCGTCAGCGCCTCACGATTGGCCACCTTGGCGAGGAAAGGCTTCAATTCTGTCATTGATGATCCATCCTCCCGTATGGGTCTAGCGGGACATCGCCTGTTCGGCGAGGCTCTGGTTGACCGTTACGGCGTATTTGGACTGCAGCTGGCCGACTATCTGGTCGAGGATGTCGTCGCCGGCAGCATTGGCGATCTGGGCCACCTGCTGATCGTCGTTGCTCAGCGCATCGGTCGTCGGATTGTCGTTGACATCGGTGACTTTGAGCAGGATCTGCGTCGTGTCATCGGCGCCGACAGCGTTGGCGGCCGTATCGACCGGACCGGAGAAGGCGGCAGCGATACCGCCGCGACCCAGAACCGGATCATCCGTCGAGCGCGTGATGCCGGTCTTGCTTTCAACAGCGATGCCAAGCGGCGCGGCGATATCGGCGAGCGACTTGCCTTTCTGCGCTTCCTGCTTCAGCTCGGCGGCCTTGGCGGCAAGCGCGACCTTCTGCTGCTCGGCGGTCCAGTCGGCAACTGCCTTTTCACGGACTTCGGAAAGCGGGCGATCATGATCGGGCGTGACGTTCATGACATCATACCAGATGTAGCCATCATTGCCGACCGTCAGGGGAGCAGGGTTGCCACCCTGATCGGCCTTGAAGACCTCCGAGATCAGCTGCTGGCGGGCCGGCAGATCCTTGATCTCATTGCCATTCTGATCGAGGCCGGTCTGGTCGATCGCATCGATGGTAACGAGCTTCAGCTTGAGTTGCGATGCCGCATCCTGCAGCGATGCGCCGGAGCCGCGCAGGTCTTCGAACTTGTCGTGGACGCTGGTGATTTCATTGGCAGCGTTGCCGAGCGCAATCTGCTTGCGGATATCTTCCTTGACGTCGTCGAAATTCTTGGCCGTTTCGTTCTTCACATTGGTTACACGCAGGATGACCGGACCGAATGAACCGTCCACGACGGGCGTGGTGCCACCTTCCTTGGAGACGGCAAACGCCGCTTCGGCAACGGTCTTGTCCGGAACCTGATCCTTGGTGAAGGTGCCGAGCAGCACGTCGGACGGCTTCTTGCCCTGATCGGAGACGAGCTGATCGAAGGTGGTTCCCGTCTTCAGCGCATCGGCTGCGGCATTGGCGAGATCCTTGTTGGCGAAGGTCAGCTGCTCGATGGTGCGCGTTGCCGGCGTGGTGAAGCTGTCCTTGCGCTTGTCGAACTGCGCCCGCACTTCGTCATCCGTGACACTTGCCACATCGGCAATATCCTCGGCCTGCAACTTCACATAGGCGAACTTGCGGTATTCAGGCGCACGATATTTCGACTTCACGCCATCGAACCATTTCTGCAACACGTCGTCGGCCGGCGCCTTGACGGGATCGATATTGGCATTGGTCAGCAACAGATAATCGATGCTGCGGGTCTCGTCGTGATACTGCTTGACCGCATCGGCAAGAACCGCCGGTGCGACAAAGCCGTTGGACACAGCTTCGACGATTTGGCTGCGGATCGCGACTTTGCTGCGCTCCTTGATATAATCATCGGGCGATATGTTGCTGTTGCGCAGAAGCATATCGAACTTTTGGCGGTCAAAGGCACCGTTCGCAGCCTTGAAGGCCGGATCGTCGCCGATGAGCTTGGCAAGGCGGTCTTGCGAGAGGCCGAGGTTCATGTCAGCGGCGAGCTGATCGAGCGAAGCGCCGGCGACGAGCTGCGCCACCGTCTGTTGCCCGATGCCGAAGGCGCGAGCCTGCTCCGGTGTGATCTGCATGCGCAGCTGCTGGCTGATCGCCTGGATCTGGCGGCGATAGGCAAGGCGGAACTCATTGGTATCGATGTGCTGATCGCCGACTGTGACAACGGTATTGCTGCCACCGCCCGTGATAAGGGACCGCTCGACGCCCCACACGCCGAAGGCCGCCGCAAGAAGAAGCAACAAACCTTTGGCAACCCAGGTCTGGGCGATTTTTCTCAGCACGTCGAACATCGGAAAGCAAACCTCGTCATCATCAAGTCTTCGCCCGCAGGCGAAACAATCGGAGTTCCTTAGAACAATCCGAACCGGAATTGAAGAGCCAGTGGGGAAATCGCCTGATGAGGTGCAGCCATGCCGGAACCTTTGAGAAGCGGCAGCGTTCTAGCAATGCGGAAACATAAGGAGCACACGATGGCAGAGACCAAATCAGCCTCTACTCAGTCGTCTTCGGCGCGAGCACAAACGGAAACGGCAATGGAGGATCTTGCCGCCCAGGTCGCAGCCTTACGCGAAGATCTGGCAAAGCTGTCACAAAGCGTGGCGGCTGTGGGGCAGGGAGCGAAATCTGTCGTCGCGGAGGAAGCCCAGGAGATCACGGAGCAGTTGCGCGAGAGAGTTCGAGAAGAGCCGATTTTCATGGTCGCTGCCGCAGCAGGCATCGGTTATCTGATCGGCCTTCTGAGCCGACGCTAGTCAAGACGAGCTCTCGACGGGTGGACCAGCCACTCCGAACGACCGCAGCTGCGAAACTGCCGAAAAAGGCGCGGACGATTCGTTCGCGCCTTTTCAATTGGTAACTGCAAGCGCCCCGTATGCAAGAATTGCAGAATATATGCATTGCACCACAACCGAAGCCTGCTGCGACATCTTTGTGACACTCCCTGCGGCATGTTGACCATCGCCATTTGTTGAACGCGCACCCTCTTGTATCACGTGGGCGCTTACTATACGTAACAACAATTATAAGGTTGCTTATGAATAGCAGGCTCCCCATACAATGATTTCGACCCCCACCGTTGGTTTTCTCCTCCATGATGTTGCGCGACTGCTTCGGAAGAGATTCGAGCAGCGCGCGAAGGATTTGGGCCTGACGCGCTCGCAGTGGCAAACCCTTGCCTACCTTGCAAACAATGAAGGTATCCATCAGGCCGGACTGGCCGAAATTCTCGAAATCGAGCCGATCACGCTGGTGCGTATTCTGGACAAGCTCAGCGAACGGGGGCTGGTGGAGCGCCGGCAGCATCCGAATGATCGGCGCAGCTGGCTCCTCTATATGCGCGAAGAGGCCCGGCCGTTGATGGACGCCATGCGCAGCATTGGCGAACAGTCGCGCAAGGAAGCGCTCGAAGGCGCCTCTCAGGAAGATCAAGAGCGCCTCTATGAATTGCTTACCCTTATGAAATCGAACCTGGTTAGCGCCTGCCGTTCAAAAGCAGTCGATAAAGAGTTACAACATGGCTGAAGCATCCTCCCCACTTCGCGTACCCGCGAACGCAAACTCCTCCGAACAAAATCAAGCTCCCATCGCCGAGGCTCCATCCTCCAACCCGGCGCCCCAGCCTTCCACGACCGCGCCGGCCGCACCGGCAGCGCCCCCGGAGGCGCCGCGCAAACGCCGTGGCATGACGCGACCAGTCCTGTTTGCGCTGCTTCCGGTCGCGCTTGTCATCGGTGGCTACTACTACGTCACCGGCGGGCAGATCATGTCCACGGACAATGCCTACATTCAGGCCGATATGGTCGGTGTTTCCACCGACGTTTCCGGCACGGTAATCTCGGTCGACGTGCATGAAAACGAGGTGGTGAAGAAAGGACAGGTGCTTTTCCGCCTGAAGCCCGATTCGTTCCGGATCGCGCTTGAAGGTGCGAAAGCGCAACTCGGCAATGCTAGGAACCAGATCCTGAACCTGCAGGCGAGCTACAAGCAATCCCTGTCGGAAATTGCGCAGGCGCAGGCCGACATCCCGTACTATCAGACGGAATTCGACCGCCAGCAGAACCTGATCACCAATTCGGTCGCTTCCAAGGCGGCTCTCGACCAGGCCAGACACAACCTCGAAGCCGCGCAGCAGAAGGTATTGGTCGCAAAGGCCACAGCCGCCGCGACTCTCGCCCAGTTGGGCGGCGAAGGCACTGCCGATCTGCCTCCGGAGCAGAACCCGCTCTATCTGCAGGCGAAGGCTGCGGTTGACAATGCGCAACGCGAACTTGACGACACCGTCGTCAAAGCCCCCTTCGACGGCGTGACCGCAAACGTACCCTCGCTGCAGGTCGGCGCCTATCTGACGGCTTCCCAGCCAGGATTTTCGCTGGTTTCCACCACACATCTATGGATCAACGCCAGCCCGAAGGAAACCGAACTCACCTATGTCCGGCCCGGCCAGAAGGTCGATATCTCGGTCGACGCCTATCCGGGTGTGACCTGGAAGGGCACGGTTGCCAGCATAGCGCCGGCATCCGGTTCCAGCTTCTCGCTTCTGCCGGCGCAGAACACGACCGGCAACTGGGTGAAGGTCGTCCAACGCATACCGATGATCATCAATATCGACGACACGGCGGGCAAGCCTCCGCTGCGCGTCGGAATGAGCGTCGTCGCCGATGTCGACACCGGCCATGCCCGCGGCCTGCCTGATTTCGTCACCAACCTGCTGGGTCATTCCCGCGGTCAGGATCATGAGTAATACCGCCACCGCTTCTCCCGCGGCGCCCGTTGCCAATCGTGGTGCGATCACCGCCTGCGTCATCCTGTCCGTCATCATGCAGGCGCTGGATACCACCATCGCCAATGTCGCCCTGCCGCATATCCAGGGCGACGTTTCCGCCAGCGCCGACCAGATCAACTGGGTCCTGACGTCCTACATCGTCGCTGCGGCGATCATGACGCCGCCCTCCGGCTTCCTCTCGGCAAAATTCGGCCGCAAGCGGGTCTTGCTGGTGGCAATCGCCGGCTTTGTCGTTGCCTCGGTGCTGTGCGGCCTGTCGGAATCGCTGATACAGATTGTGGGCTTCCGCCTGCTGCAGGGCCTGTTCGGCGCTTCGCTCGTACCGCTGTCACAGGGCATCCTGCTCGATATCTACAATGTCGAGGAGCGCGGCCGTGCCATGGCGCTGTTCGGGGTCTCGGTCATGGTCGGGCCGGTTCTGGGTCCCGTCATCGGCGGCTGGCTGACCGACAATATCAGCTGGCGCTGGGTATTCTACATCAACGTGCCGATCGGTGCGCTCGCCTTCTTCGGCATCGTCGTCTACGTGACGGAAACCAAGCTCGATGCACTCGCCAAGCTCGACTGGTTCGGCTTCGGCATGCTTTCGATCGCGATCGCCGGTTTGCAGCTGTTCCTCGATCGCGGCGAGCAGCTCGACTGGTTCTATTCGAGCGAGATCATCGTCGAGGCGCTCGTCTGCGTCAGCGCCTTCTATCTCTTTCTGGTGCACATGTTCACGGCCGAGCGAAGCTTCGTCAATCCGCGGCTCTTCATGGACCAGAACTTTGCCGTCAGCATCCTGTTCATCTTCATCGTCGGCGTAACCTATCTGGCTTCGCTGGCGCTAATGACGCCTTATCTGCAGACGCTGATGGGCTATCCGGTCGTCACTGCCGGTATCGTCATGGGGCCACGCGGCCTCGGCACCATGTTCTGCATGTTTCTGGTTGGGCGGCTGATCGGCAAGGTCGACACCCGCTGGCTATTGTTCATCGGCCTCGCGCTGACGGCCTGGGCCATGTACGACATGACAGGCTGGACGCCGGATGTTTCGCAATGGACGCTGATTTCGGTCGGCTTCGTCCAGGGTGCCGGCCTCGGCTTCCTCTTCGTGCCGCTGACAACCATTGCCTTCGCGACGCTACCTGCGCAGATGCGCGGCGAAGGGACCGGCCTCTACAACCTCTCGCGTAATATCGGCTCCAGCGTCGGCATTTCGGTCGTCTCGATGCTGATTACCGAGAATACGCAGGTCAACCATGCTAATATCGCCGCCTATGTCACGCCATTCAATCGGTATTTCGGCCTCGCGGCCGCACAGGGCGTGAGCCCGATGACGGCAGTCGGTCGTGCGACGCTCGATGGGATGATCACGACGCAGGCGACCATCATCGCCTATATGGACGATTTCAAGCTGCTGATGCTGATGTCGATCTTCGCCATGCCGCTGCTGGTGCTCTTGCGCAAGCCGAAGGCACCGCCGGCGGTCGATCACAGCGTCGCGATGGAATAGCTACGCAGCCTTTCCAGTTTCACTGCGTGGCTCAGCGGCTGCCGGGCACCACCCCGGCGGCCGTTTTTGTTCGATCATGGAAAACGGCGGCTGACAAAGCGTGAGCCGGCGGCACCGAAACGCCAAAGGGGATCGATGTTCTTCGTGATGCCGATGCGCTTGCCGGAAACGACCGGCACCGGTTCCGCAAGCGAAAGCGAAAACGGCGCCGCATCCAATGAACGGCCATTGAGATCGATATCGACGGCCAGGGCCTGCGAGAGCTTACCCGGCCCGTTGCAAAGCGAGACGATGTCGGCCAGCCCCCGCCGCTGGATCATGTGCGCGATGCCGTTTTCCGGCTCGAGCGCCCGGATGAGCACGGCGCTCCCCTTGGTGCAAACGAAATTCAGACACCAGTAAATGCCGTAGGAGCGGTAGACATAGACATGGCCGGCCGGTCCGAACATGGCCGCATTGCGCGACGTCGGCCCGTTATAGGCGTGAGATGCCGCATCATCCGGTCGATAGGCCTCCGTTTCGACGATTCGACCGCCCACCTCCGCAACAGTGAAGCGCATCCCGATCAGATCGGATGCGACCACGACGGCGTCCCGGCTGAAAAAAGCGGTGAGGGCAGGGCCGGCGAGGGGGGTGATACCAAGAGACAGGGAATGATCGTCAGAAGCCATGGAAGGAAACTATCCCGGATAGCCGAAGCCATCAACATGGCGGCGATCATCAAGTGCTTGGTCCGGCGTACTGATAATTGACAAAAGATAAGTATCACTTATTAATAGCTTGCTTCAGTCAGATTTGACCCCTGACCTGGCGAAGGTGGCCCGGCCATTTCAGCGGCCGGGCCACCTTATTTTTAGCGCGCTGACGATATGAAGTTCCCGCAGCGCCACCCGGCTCGATGAATATTCCTCAATCGCCGTTCCAGCCGACATCGAGAATGCGAAGGAGCTAGGCGGAACAAGTTGACGCGGCGACCAAAGCTGCTAAAAAGCCAGCCGTCGAGTGATTGGGCAGAAAACCGGTAGCCACACCCGGTTTCGAAAAATCAGCACTATGTGGATTTTTCAGGCCTTTTCAGTTGCTTGGAAGAGTGTCCGAGTGGTTTAAGGAACCGGTCTTGAAAACCGGCGTGCGGGAAACCGTACCGTGGGTTCGAATCCCACCTCTTCCGCCAACAGGCTTTCCCAAACTTGTCCATACATCACCAAGATCGCTTGATTTCCAAGCAATTTTGCGGCTTTCTTTTGCCGAGCCTTCCCATCCCTAACCGCCCATTTCCGAGAAAAAGCGGGTACTAAAGCGGGTATGCCGGACGGGGAAGGCGGGTATTTTGGTTTGGGGACCGCAATGCTGACAGATGTGCAAATTCGAAAAGCGAAGGCGCAGGAGAAGGATTATAAGCTGACTGATTCGGGAGGGCTTGTTCTCTTCGTCAGCAAAGCAGGCGGCAAGCTCTGGCGATATCGCTATAAAATTAACGGCAAAGAGAAGCTGCTATCGCTGGGACAATATCCCGAGATGTCCTTGGTCGATGCTCGCTCCGAGCGCGATCGGCAAAAGCAGTTGCTAAAAAGCGGCCGAGATCCAAGCGCCGTCAAAAAGATCGAAAAGATTTCCACTAAGAGCTCTCAGGCTGACACCTTCGAAGTTATGGCGAAGGAGTGGCATGAGCTGCAGAAGCCACAATGGGTGGAGCGCCACGCAAAGGACGTGCTCGACAGTCTTGAAGAGGACGTGTTTCCGTTCATCGGCGCACTCGCAATGAACGACATAACCCCGGCCAACGTCCTCTCGGTAATCCGCTTGATCGAGGCGAGGGATGCCAAAGAAACGGCGGCGCGCGTTCGTCAGAGAATATCGGCGGTGTTTGTTTACGCCATAAGCAGCGGCAAGGCTAACACTGACCCGGCAGCTATGATCCAGAAGGCATTGGCACCCCGCAGGCGCGGGAAGCAACCGGCTATCGTCAAGCTCGATGCCGCGCGAAAAATGCTGGAAGACGTCGAGAACACGCCGGCGCATCCCATCACCAAACTTGCTCATCGGCTCTTGGCGATCACGGCCGCCCGGCCGGGCACCCTCGCCACCACGCCATGGCATGAGTTCGACACTCTGCAGCACAATCGTCCTATCTGGGAAATCCCAGCCGCCCGGATGAAGCTGCGCAAAGAGTACAAGGATGATCCGGACCGCGATCACCTGATCCCGCTACCATGGCAGGCCGTCGAGCTCATCAACACCATCCGGTTGATCACCGGCAAGGGACCCTTCGTGTTTCCGAATGCCAGGCACGCGCACAAGCCGATGTCGGAAAACGCGATGGGTTACATGCTAAATCGGGCCGGATACCATTATCGTCACGTGCCGCACGGGTGGCGATCGACCTTCAGCACGGTGATGAATACGCTCTATCGCCAGGACCATGCTATCATTGAGTTGATGCTCGCGCATAGGCCGGAGAACAAGGTGAAGGCGGCCTACGATCGCGCCGAGCATCTGGAACGACGTATAGAACTTGCCCAGATATGGGCCGATCTCATCTTGAAGGATGCGCCGTCGCCTAAGGAACTGATTGGTCGGCCGCGGAAGGTTTTGGCGAAGGCGAAGTAAGTTACTTATTCGACGGCGCGCATGGCTGTTCGATGCATTGGTCAAGACGAACGACACCGATATCCGGATGATCGACAGCACAACCGCCAAGGCCCATCGCTCGGCGGCCGGCGTCAGATCAATTCTGCCAGAACAATGACGTGCACATCATCGCCAGGGCAGGGCCATGTATTGATGCTGCCATCGGAGCCACTGCGCACTAGTACCTTGTTGCCCGGTACGGGCGTCAGAGCCGGATTCACCCATAACGTTCGCCCATCGACACGAACGGCGTAACATCCATCGATTTGTGGTTTCGCCCAACCAAAAGGGAACTCATCGATGACTATGTGGGCTCCCGAACCGCGTCCGAGCAGCGGAGCACCCATTGCCGGAAGTTTGGTGTTGCCATCGCTCTCGCGAGCTTCTTCGAGCAGCGCGACAAGATCGCCTTGGCTGATATTCAGAAAGTCGCCGATGCGCAGATAGAATTGCTGGCGCGGAATACCGCCCTTCAGCCAGGTGTTGAAGGCTTGCTGCGACCAGCCGAACTCTCGAGCGACTTCGCGCTCGGATTGGCCGCGGCGCTTGAGCTCGGCATCGAGCATCTGAGAAAACCTGGACATTCTTGGCATACCCTTGATGACCATCTTGACAAATTTGTTATTTTGGTATATATCTTCGAGAAGAATGTCAACGGAGGTTTCATGGATATTACAAATGATAACGTTCCCGATCGGCTGCTGAACCTAGCCGCCGTCAAGCAAATTACCTCGCTGGGCACCTCGACGATATATCGTCGTATGGGAGCTGGCACCTTCCCGAAGCCGCTTCAATTGTCTGAAGCGTGCGTTCGCTGGCGAGAGTCTGAAATTGCAAATTGGATCAACAGTTTGCCCATAGCAGCGTGACATTAAGCGCAAATTTCGATGCCGCTTTCCTTGGCGGCGATCGCAAGCAAAGTCTCGCCGGCTTGAATGTTGGTCGCGCATTCATAACACGCCCCACGGTCCGCTTTTTGGACGTTCAGCTGGCCACTGCCCATAATACCTTATGCCCAAAAACAACATCGGCCAATTTTGTCCACCGGCCAGACGCCGGGAGAGGAGATATGTGATTAAGAACTTAGCGTCGATCGACTGGGATGAGTTCGATGATGGAAATGAAACATTCCGATCCATCTCCACTCATCTGACGGCACATGCTTCGCAGAGTGCACCGCGCCACAAGTACTGGAAGATTCCTGGCTGGATTGGCAGCGGCGATCTAACTGCAATCTTTGGTTCCAGCGAAGCTGGCAAGTCGGTGTTTTCCGTCGATCTTGCCTGCCGTCTCGCTGCGGGTTGGGATTTCGGAGATAGGAAAGACGGACCACAGCACAACGTTCTGTACATTGCGGCTGAGCGCGGCAATCAGGTCAAACGCCGCGTCGATGCCTTTGTGAAGCACCACGGCGGCGAACCTTTCAGTAACTTGCTGATTTACGACGGTCCCATCGATCTTTGCGAGGAGAACTTCCTACGCGCAGTGATACGGGCGGCTTCTTATCACTTCCCTGATGAGTACGGTGCGGAAGTCGTGATCGTCGACACACTCGCCGCGGCAATGAGCGCCTCTGACAGCAACCCTGACGCCATGCACCGGGCGGTAAACAGCCTCACGGACGCCGTTCGCCATGGCAACCCTGAAGGGCTGTGCTCGGTCGTGGTGGTGCACCACTCGCCTATTAGCGGCGAAGCGCGCATGCGCGGCGCCGGACAGCTGCAGGGCGCCGCTGACATGACTATCCACGTCACGCGCAAGCGTGACGTCTCGGTTGCAAAGGTAGCCAAAAACAACGAAAGCCCTGATCGACCTACGCGCACTTATCGAATGGAGACGGTCAGTCTCGGTCGAGATCATCAGGAAGATCCGGAAACCACGGCGCCGGTTCTGGTTGAAGAAGCCGCCGCGACAAGCGTTACAGGCGAGCGTGACATGTCACGCGTTCGAAGCTACGCGAAGGCGATGGAAACGCTGCAGCAGGCGATTGCAGCAAACGAGGGCAAGCCGGTGACGGAAGGTCAGTGGCGATCAGCGGTATATCAGGCCGCTGAAGGGATATCGGAAGCAGGAAAACGTAAGCGATTTGAGAGGGACAAGAGGACCTTAGGGTCCAGCGTCTCAGTCATCAATGGACTGTTTAGCGTGACAGAACGTGACGCTGCGTGACGTTTGTCACGGTAGAAAATCTTGTCACAACACGGGCGTCAACGTGACACACCGGCGTGACAATACCTACCCCTTTAGGGGTAGGATGTCTCGCGTTGTCACGGTGTCACGCCCCGCAGTGATGGCCCACTAGATCCTGGAGGTTGAAATGCTTCGATCACGACTCGAGAACATCGGGGGTCCATTCCCTGGTATCGGCGCCGCCCCGGAGATGAACCACGATTTCGTTCTGCCACGCGACAAGCGCGCGGCGTTCGAGAAACTCAATGATGCCGCGGCACGGCGGCCAACAGCGATCGATTTCGGCTCGCTGGTTCCGGCGAACGATAACAAGCCGCAGCAACAGGCAACAAAGAAGGTCTCTGGATGAAGGCAAAGTTCAAATCATTTGCTGAGGCGCTTTCCGCCGAACATGCTCCTATGGTCGCGGCCAACGACAATAAGCCGGCGAAGGAGCCTCAGCCGCGCTATCGCGGCACGCTTCCGGCGCTACGGTGGTTGTTTGACAATCATCCAGAGCTTGCGGCGGCGATGGCAGCAGCAATGCCGAAATCCGAAAGCAGCTGGGATACGGAGATCTCGGAAAACCGCCAAGAGATCCGCCCCACGATCGGCGAGCTCATGACCGCCTCAGCCGGCTCCAGCCTGGCTTTTCAGCGAGGCGAGAAGGGTTACGAGCGCATCACCTTAGGTTCGCTCAAGTTTCGCAACGGCGAACTTTTGGAGTGGGGAGAAACCAAAAAAGGACACAAGTTGCGCCCGGTCGATCGGGTGTCAACGGTGCGCTCTGACAAGGCTCCAGCGAGAGATAACGATCGCTATCTGAAAACAAAGCCGACAACGAGGTCACCATTGGAAGCCATGCCGCTGCCCCGAAATATATCAAGCCGTCCCGTTCTGCCACCGATGCTTGACCCGTTACCAGGCCGAACGGAAGCTCGACGACTGTTGCAAAGCTTTGGCGTGGACGGGAGCGTGCCCTTCGAACAGCTGTCATTTCCCGCAACCCGGTGCGACGACGCGATTGCCAAAGGAGCCGGTTTCATCGGTGGCGTTTCTAACCTGAAGGGGAATACGTCGGGAGGTGCCCAAGCTTGGGAAGCACCGGAGCCTAGGAAGGGCGAAGCAGCCGCGGTGATCGAAGAAGTTGCCGCTCGCGGTACACTGAAGTCAATTGGCCTAAAGCTTGGCTATTCTGACGACTATGCCGATCGCGCGGGGAAGGCGGCGCTTGTCGAGGCGGCGAGGGTGCTTTCAGCGGCTAACGACAACAAAGTTACAGACGATGTGCCTAAACGTGCCGCGAAGTGACGTATCATAGTGAAGAGATGGGCTGCCGCTTTGGGCGGCCCCTTCTGTTTGAGGCGTCACCGGTCCGCGGACGTTCACACTCGCGTTGATCGCTGGGTCGGCCTCATTCCAATCACCTGGCGCTTTCTCCTCGGCGACGGGCGATCCTGCGGCAGCTCCACCGTTCGGCGGTGTCGAGCTGCCGCTTTTGGTTTTTCAGCATTCCGCAAGGAACTCATCATGTCCAAATTCATCGCTTGGCTGAAAAGCCTATTCGCAAAAGGAAAATCCGAAATGGACGTTGTCGCACAGGTTGCCCCCGTCATTGCCCAGGCCGGCGCCGTTGTTGCGCCAGTCGTAGCCACCGTCGAAGCCGCCGCAACTCAGGTCGCCGGCGTTGTTGCTGCTGATGCATCCGCACTCGTCGACGACGTCAAAGACGAGGTCAAGGCAGTTGTCAGCGAGTTCGAAAGCGCTGCTGCCAAGATCAAGGCCGTCTATGACAAGCTCGGCATCGATCTCCATGCATGGGATGAAATCGTCGCGCTCGCAAAGGCGCTGTAACGTTTACTGGGTGTAGCGCAGACTGGTAGCGCACGTGATTTGGGATCACGGGGTCGCAGGTTCGAACCCTGCCACCTAGACCAATTGCCGACATGGCGTAACGGTAGCGTCACCGCATTGTAGGCGGTGGGTGCATGTTCAAATCATGCTGTCGGCTCCAATATTGCAGGGTAGAGCAGCTCGGTAGCTCGTCAGGCTCATAACCTGAAGGTCGTCAGTTCAAATCTGACCCCTGCAACCAATATTGAGGTAATGGCGGAATGGTTACGCAGCGGATTGCAAATCCGTTCAATGCTGGTTCGATTCCAGTTTACCTCTCCATCTCCTCTCATTCCTCGTGGTTGTGCTCTTATGGCGGATCTGGTCAAAATCGACACGTCTGCTTTTGAAAGAGCCGCCAGCCGACTTAGCGCCACGCCGAAACAGATGGCGTTCGGTATCAGCAAGGCGCTCAATCAGTCCGCCTTTGCAACTCGCGAAGTTCTGATCAACCAGACGTGGCCGCAGCATGTGACCATGCGAAATAAGAGCTTCATCAAATGGGCTCTTGGCGTCGAGACTTCCACGAAGACAGATCTCAGCATTGCCATAACCGACAAGCGTGCCAATGGACGCGGCAACATCTCGTTGCATGCCGATGGCGGCAACAAGTCGGTTGAGCGCGGCGCTGTTGCCGTGCCAGTCGCCGGGCAACGTATTGGCTCTCGTGGTGTCGTTGCCTCGCAGCGCCCACGCAATGTCAAAGGCGCCTTTCGCAAAGGCGATGCGGTCTATGCTCCTGTCGGCAAAGGCAAGCGACGACACCTCAAGCTTCTCTATGTGCTCAAGGCCAGCGTCAAAATCCCCAAGGCAGTTCCGATGCACGAGGATTTCAAACGCGTCATGACAGAGCAGATGCAGATGCGAACGCAGGCCGCGATGCTGGACGCCATCAAAGGCGCCATTCGGAAGTGAGGCGAGGAGGGCACACCTCCGAAAAATCGGCGGGTCCTTCCCGCCAAAACCACCCTCAGGTATCGCGCCATCGCAGAGCTTTTCTAGGTACAGACGAAAAAATGGAGGGGGGCCATCATGTTTCCGCTCCAGCGCAACGGAGCGTTGAGACGATGGCCACCATTGCGGAAGTTGCCGACCACATCGACGTGAACACGCGCACCGCCGCCGATCTCGTGGCCCGCGGCGTGATCACGAAGTCGACGCGCAGTTCCTACGATCTCAACGTGGCGCGTGTCGAATACATCCGCCACCTGCGAGAAGTTGCCGCCGGCCGCGAAGCCGCGCAGGCCGTTCCGCCCGGCAAGATCGACGGCGAGCAGGAGCGCGCACGCAAGGACAAGGAAGCAGCCGACAGGCTGGAACTTCAGAACGCCGTGACGCGCGGCGAACTCGCGCCGCTGGCTGAAATGGTTTCGGCCGTCACGTCGGCCTTTGCTCGTGTCAGGGCGAAGATTCTGACCATTCCATCAAAGGTCGCGCCACTGATCGTGGGGGAGACGTCAACGGTCGTTGTACGCGACGTGGTGAAGAATGAAGTCCACAACGCTCTTGAAGAACTCGCCGGCACCCGCCTCCGAGACTGGACATTCAGCCCACCGGGCGATTCAGGCGAATTGCTGGACGGTGCTGACACCACCGCCCAACCTGACAATCAGCGAGTGGGCCGACAAAGAAAGACGCCTCAGTCCAGAGGCGTCGGCCGAACCCGGAAGATGGGTAACGGCAAGAGCTGAGTATCAGCGCGGTATCATGGACGCCATGGCCGACCCCGAGGTGACCAAGGTCGTCATCTCCAAGGGTAGCCAGGTCGGATATACCGAGATTTTGAACAACACCATCGGCTACTATATCGATCAGGACCCTTCGACGGTCCTGATTATGCAGCCGACACTCGAGATGGCGCAGGCGTGGTCGAAGGACCGCTTGGCGCCGATGGTCCGAGACACGCCGGCCTTAACGGCCAAGGTGTCCGACAGCAAGGCGCGCGACAGCGGCAACACGATGCTGCACAAGTCGTTTCCAGGCGGCCAGGTCACCATCGTCGGTGCCAATTCGCCGGCAAGCCTTGCATCTCGACCTATTCGTATCGTGCTCGCCGACGAGGTAGATCGCTACCCGGTTTCGGCCGGCGACGAAGGTGACCCGCTGAAGCTGGCGCAGAAACGTCAGTTGACGTTCTGGAACCGGAAGACGCTCGTCGGCTCCACCCCTACAATCAAGGGGGAAAGCGTCATTGATCGCGAGTTTCAGAACAGCGATCAGCGGCGATATTTCATTCCTTGCCCGGAATGCGGTGAAGGCCAGTATCTCAAGTGGTCTCAGGTCCATTGGAACTCGCATGAGGGGCACAAGCCGGAAACGGCGCATTATGTCTGCGAGGAGTGCGGAGCGCTCTGGAACGATGCGCAGCGCTGGGCCGCCATCCGACAGGGTGAGTGGCGGGCGACAGCAGAATTCAAAGGCACTGCCGGCTTCCACATTCCAGGCTTGTTGTCACCGTGGGTGAAGCTGGAAGAGATCGTCACGGAATTTCTTGAGGCAAAGGATCATCCGGAGCTTCTAAAGGTCTGGACGAACACAGTTCTTGGCGAAACCTGGGAAGAGCGAGGCGAAACCGTCTCGGCAGGCCCGCTGCTTTCGCGCATCGAGACCTATGACAGGGATTCTCTGCCGGACGCCGTTCGTGTTGCTACTGCTGGCGTTGACGTTCAGGGCGACCGTCTTGAGGTTCAAACCGTTGTCTGGGGCGCCGGCGAAGAGGCCTGGGTTGCTGACTACATGGTGTTGCACGGTGATCCGTCGCAGCAAGACACATGGAAGCGCCTGGACGAGTATCTGCTGACGCCGTTGCATACGGAGGCCGGCCGCTCGCTCCGCATACATTCGGTTGCCATCGACACTGGCGGCCATCACGCGGCGATGGTTCTTGCCTTCTGCAAGAGCCGAAAGGCTCGGCGTGTCTGGCCTATCAAGGGTGCTCCGGGCGCAAAGCCGGTTTGGCCGACGCGCGCGTCGAAAACCAAGACCAACGAGAACCTGTTCATCGTCGGCGTGGATACGGCAAAGGATGCCATTTACGGCCGCCTGCGCATCCCAGCAGCAGCACCGGGCTATATCCATTTCCCGCAAGCCGATGCGGTCGATGCTGATTACTTCTTTCAGCTGACCGCGGAGCAGGCCGTTACGCGCTATCGCGATGGCCGACCGTACCGAGTTTGGGTTTGCGGAACCGGCAAGCGAAACGAGGCGCTCGACACGTTCGTCTATGCCTACGCCGCTCTGAAGTCGTTGCGCACCCGGCTTGATGTCGTGCGCCGGCCAAAAGCTGAGCAACAGCCGGTCGAGGAACCACTAGCACCGGCTAACGACAACGTCGCTGCCAGCTTGCCGGAAACACCGCCAGAGCCACAGCCGCGCCCGGCACCAGTTGCCGCGCCGGCCGTAGCGCAGGTGCCGCGGAGACGCGGCCCGGTTCGGCGCATTAGCCGGTCGAGCTATATCTAGGATTTTCGATGTCCACATACACACAGGCCCAATACACGGCGCTTTGCGCCGCGATTGCGGCTGGCGCGACGAGCGTCAGCTACCAGGGCAAGTCGGTGCAATATCGAGACTTGCAGCAGATGCTCGAGCTCAAGGCACTGATGGAAGCCGACCTGAACGGCACGAAGATCAAGCGCCAGTTCCGTCCGATCACATGCAAGCGACTTTGAGGGCGAAGCATTGGCATTTTCTCTTCTGAAGTCGTTCGGCTTTGGTCAAAAGACCAAAGCGGCCAAGGCATACTATACCGGCATGGGTTTCGAGGGCGCACAAATGCGCCGCCGGCTGTCGACGTGGCAGCCGACCCGCGCCAGCATGACGCAGCTTGTGTCAGCAGACGGCGAGCAGTTGCGGGCACGGTCCCGCGATCTTCTGCGGAACAATCCCTATGTGGCGTCCGCCGCGGAATCCTTCGTTGCCAATCTCGTTGGCGCCGGCATCAAGCCGTCACCGCTGCTCGACGATGCATCCATGAAGGATGAGCTGCAGCTGCTGTGGCGCGAGTGGACCGACCAGGCGGACTTTACCGGGCAGACGGATTTCTATGGTCTGCAGGCGCTTGTAGCCCGCGCACTGTTTGAGGCCGGTGAATGCTTCATTCGCTTTCGATCCGGCAGCAACAACATGCCTGGCGTGCCGCTACAACTGCAGCTGCTCGAAAGCGAGATGCTCGCGTACAACAAGAACCACATGGCCGACGATGGCAACCAGATCATCAACGGCATCGAGCTTGACGGCAACGATCGCCGGGTAGCCTATTGGTTCTATTCGGTTTATCCCGGAGACCCTTACTACCGCGTCCACCCGCTGACCTATGTCAGGGTGCCGGCCGACGAGGTCTTGCACATCTATCGACCGCTTCGACCTGGGCAGATGCGCGGCGTTCCGTGGATCACACCATCGATCGTGAAGCTGTTCCTCGTCGACCAGTACGACGACGCAGAGCTCGAGCGCAAAAAGCTTGCCGCGATGTATGCTGGCTTCGTCACGAGCGCGGCGCCGGACGCCATGTTCGACTATGATGACGATGACGACACCACGCCGAGCGCGGACAATGGGCCGTTTCCGGTCCTGGAGCCAGGCACGATCCAGAGCCTATTGCCAGGCGAGGACATCAAGTTCAGCGATCCGGCCGAAGCCGGCAACTCATACGAGCCGTTTCAGTATCGAAATCTTCTGGCAGCTTCGACGGGTATGGGCGTGCCCTATACGTCAACGACCGGTGACAACGCTAAGACGAACTACTCGTCGTCCCGGCAAGCTCTTGTCGAGTTCCGCAATCGACTGACGCAGCTTCAACATAGCTGCATGGTGTTTCAGATGTGTCGCCCGGTTTGGGCGAGGTGGCTGACGGACGCCGTGATCAGCGGCGAAATCGATATTCCGGACTTTCTGGCGAAGCGCCGGAAATACCTGAAGGTCAAATGGATTCCGCCGCGGTTCGATTGGATAGACCCACTGAAGGACGGCCAGGCAGAAAAGCTTCTTGTCGATAACGGTTTCAAGGCTCGCAGCGATGTGATCGAGGAGCTCGGTTACGATCCTGAGGAAACCGATCGCCGCATTGCAGCCGATCAGAAGCGCGTTCGCGATCTCGAGATCCTGCTGACCGATAGCCCGCTTGGACAGTCCTTGTCCAAGACGCCGCCGGCAGACGACAGCGATCCGGACGCGGCCGAATCCAGACAAGAACAACTCGAAGGGCAGGCTACCAGATGACCCGACACAAGAGGGTGATGGCCATGGCGCCGTCGCCCGCTGAGATCTGCCTGTTCAGCGGCATCGGCGCCGATGAGACCGGGGAGGGTATCACCGCCCAATGGTTCGACGCCGAATTCAAAGCTCTCGGCAATCCTGCCGAGGTGCTCGTCAGGATCAATTCGCCGGGCGGTGACGTGTTCACGGCCGAGGCGATTTTTACGATCCTGTCGATGTCCCAGGCGCAGATCACGGCGCGCATTGAAGGTCTGGCAGCAAGTGCTGCCACGCTCATTGCGATGGCTGCGGATCGCGTCGAGATCGCCAGCAACGGTTTCATGTTGATTCATGAGCCGTACAGCGCCGGCGCAGGCGGGACGGCGGATGAACTCAGGATTGCTTCGGAAGATCTGCAAAGGCTGACCGATCGCTACGTTGAGGCATACGCAAGGAAAACCGGGCAATCCGAGGAAGATGTTCTCGCTCTTATGAAAGAGAACCGCCTCTTGAGTGCCCAGGAAGCCGTTGAATTCGGCCTATGCGACGAGGTCATCGATCCCTCGCAGGCGTCGATCAACCTCAAACTCGTTCCACAACATTTACGCGCGGCAGTTGAAACTGCCATGCATAAAGGAATTGCTATGGCTGTAACGCCAAGAAAGAACAAGACCGAAGCGGCGATTGCCGCTCTGTCGGCAAAGCTTGATGCGCTCTCTGCCATCCTGGCGAAGGCCGAAGACGATGGTTACGCCGAAGACGGCGACGAAAACGACGACAAGCCGTCCGATGCCCGCCGCGCTCGCAAAGCACGCAAGGCCCGCGCGGACGACGACAACGATCTCAGCGCCGACGACGATGACGACGACATGAAGGCCGACGTCGACGATGACGACGACAAGCGCGCCGATGCCGACGAGGACGACGACAACAAGGAAGATGACGACGAGCCGACCGCCCGCAAGGCGCGAGCCAGCGCCAAGGGTCTGTCCTATGCTCGCCGCGTTGCCGATCTGTGTGCGCTCGCCGGGCGCGACGACCTGACTGCCGGCTTCCTCACCAAGGCCGTCCCGCTGGCAGATGTGCGCCGCCGCCTTCTCAAGGCGCGAGCAGAGAATGAAGGCCGCACGAGCAACGCTCGCGGTGCCGTCGTTCGAACCAAGGCCGAAGACGTCGCCAAGGGCTGGGATGCCGCCGTTGCAAAGCTCAGCAAGCGCTAAGGAATTTCAGACATGACCACTTTTACCCAGCAGCCATGGAGCCTTGAGTTCCTGGTTACCGAAGCGCCGGGCTATATCTCGCGCGACGTTATCGTGATCGCTTCCGGCGCCGGCGTTGTTCAGCCGGGCACCGTTGTCGGCAAGGTCACGGCCACCGGCAAGTACCTGCCTTCAGCCGCCACGGC
Source organism: Rhizobium sp. ERR 1071 (assembly GCF_007828675.1). Taxonomy (NCBI): domain Bacteria; kingdom Pseudomonadati; phylum Pseudomonadota; class Alphaproteobacteria; order Hyphomicrobiales; family Rhizobiaceae; genus Rhizobium; species Rhizobium sp. ERR 1071. The sequence continues at coordinate 283,533 of NZ_VITM01000001.1, forward strand.
AACTGACGGCTCGCAGATCGCGGCTGCCATCACCGGCTATCGCGTCGATGCGACAAGTGCCGACGAACCGGTGACCGCCTTCACCCGCACCTGCGAAGTGAACGGGAAGCACCTCACGCGCGATCCTTCGGTCAACACTCCGACGCTGATTGCCGCCCAGAACGCGGAACTCGCAGCCCTCGGCATTTCCGTTCGCTAAAGGAATACTTTATCTAATGGCAAGCATGGACATTTTTAACAGCGATGCGTTTCACACCGTATCGCTGACCACTGCGCTTGAAAAAATCCCTTACAAGCCGCAGTTCCTGAACGAGCTCAATATTTTCGAGCCCGTTCCGACCAACACCCGAAGCATCGCGATCGAAAAGCGCGACGGCTTCATGCAGCTGATCCCGACGTCGCAGATCGGTGCGCCGCCGACGCAGCTGCAGGATGACAAGCGCGATATCCGCAATTTCAGCACCCGGCGATGGGCGAAGTCCTTTACGCTCTATGCTGAGCAGCTGAACGGCATCCGTCAATTCGGTACGGAAACGGAGCTGATGCAGGTTCAGGCCGAAGCGGCCCGCCGTCTGTCGCGTCTCAAGGACGACTTCGACATCACGGCCGAATATGCACGCCTCGGTGCGCTGCAGGGCAAGTGGCTGGATTCGGACGGTAGCGTACTCATCGACTGGTTTGCCGAGTGGGGCATCTCGCCGAATACGCCCGTTGCCTTCGCCTTCTCCGATGCGACCATCAACGTGAACGACCTTTGTAAGAAGATCGCTCGCGGCATGGCGCGCGCATCGAAGGGCGGCTTCACCAAGAGCACGACGGTGCATGCGCTTGTCGGCGATGCGTTCTTTGACGCCCTGGTCAAGCATCCGTCAGTCGAGCTGACCTACAAGAACTGGCAGGCAGCAGAAGGTCTGCGCGCGACGCAGGCGAGCGTGTTCGATGCCTTCTATTTCGGCGGCATCTACTTCCACAACTACCGCGGCACCGACGACAAGTCGACGATCGCGGTTGGCGACAACGCTGCGATCTTCTTCCCGGTCGGTGTGCGTGACCTGTTCCAGGTTGCCTATGGCCCGGCGGAATTCGAACCGTGGATCAACACGTTCGGCCAGGAGCAGTACGCTCTGACGATTCCGGATCGTGACCGCAATGCCTGGACGAAGTTCGAGATCTACAGCTACCCGCTGTTCATCTGCACGCGTCCGGAAGTCCTGTACACGGGCACCGCAAGCTAAGCAGTCAGGCCGCCATGGATTTTGACAACCTTGTCTTGTCGCCATGCATGGCGGCTTTCGGCGTGACTGTTACAGTCACGCCTCTCAAATCCCAGCCGAGCGCTCAGCCATATGCCGCCACCGGTGTCTATGACCGGTCTGAGGCAATCGTAATGATGGCTGACGGCTCGGAGATGGCATCGACGAATGTGACGCTCGGAATTCGCCTGAGCGAATTCACGGTGCCGCCTCGCGAGGGTGACAAGATCGCTCTCAACGGCAAGACCTACAAAGTCGACGCATCATTCCCTGATGGGCAGGGCGGTGCGGAGCTGAGGTTGAAAGAGGTCCGATGACCAGCCATACAACGGCTATCAGAGAGGCGATCTACGACCGCCTGTCAACGCTGACTGGTTACACGACGATCCGCAAGCAAGGCACGCCGACGCTATCGGTCGATGATCTGCCGGCGCTTTCGATTTTCATTGCCGATGAGCGCCTCGATCCGGATGGCGATGCAAACACCGGGCCGCCGAAATTCGGTGTTACCGCGACAATCATTGTCGCCGTCTCGCGCGGCTTTGACGATCCGTCCGTGATTGACGGAATGATTGATTCTGACATCGACGCGATCGAAACGACGCTTTTGACCGACCCGACATTTGTTGGTTTTGGCACAGACGAGAGCTTTCGTTTTGAATCGATCAATGGCATGCGCCGCCGCCGTATCTACGAGAAGGACGGCGAGTCCTACTTTCTCGAGCTGCAGCTTGAGTTCCAGTTCTTCTACCGCTGGATTTATGATCCGGTCATTCCCGACAATTTCGCGACACTGAGCGTCACGGCGAAGCCGAACAATGACGATACGGCGGACACGTTCAACAGGACGTGGACTATCCCAGCGTCCTAACGAAGAAGATCACCAACCACATGAGCAAAACGGTTTTTGTCGTTCCCGCACAGCCGGGTGCGAAGCTGAGCCATCCTGTCTCCGGCAGCCTCCCCGATGGCGGCGCCGAATGGCTCGCAGACCAATTCACGTTCCGCCTGATCAGGGATGGAGCAATCGCAAAGAACGTGCCGGCGCCTAGCAAGACGTCGAGCAGCAGCGCGAAAACGGATAATTCTTAATGTCTGTTTCTTTCAATTCATTCCCTTCCTCCTGGAATGTCCCTCTGTTCTATGCAGAGGTCGATTCTTCGCAGGCCGGCACCGGTAGCACCACCACTCATCCGGCAATTTTCATCGGACAGAAGCTTGCCGCCGGCAATGCCGTGTCGAACAAGGTCTATGCCATCGGCTCGGTTGCCGTTGCGAAAAGACTCTTTGGTGAAGGCTCTATGCTTGAGCGCATGGTTTATCGCCTTTTCAAGGTCTATCCTGCGGCGCTTCTCTATTGCATGGCGGTTGATGATCCCACGGGCGGTGTTGCGGCATCGCAGACGACGACTGTCACTGGCACAGCAACGGAATCTGGCGTTATCTCGCTCTATGTTGCCGGCCAGCTTGTCAACGTCGGTGTGAAGGCTGGCGATGCTGCCGCTGCGATCGCAACGAATATCGCTGCGGCTGTCAATGCCATGACGACTCTTCCGTCGACCGCTGCGGCTGTATCCGGCGTTGTGACCTACACGTGCCAATGGAAGGGTGCCACCGGCAACGATATTGTCATCACTGACACCTATCTCGGTTCAAATGGCGGCCAGGCGCTCCCCGCCGGCATCACGCTTGTTCATACCGTTGCCACCAACGGCGCCGGCGTTCCGAATTTCGAAGATGCGATTATTGCCCTCGGCGAAACGCAATATGACTTCGTTGGTCTGCCTTATACCGATTCTGGCACGCTCGATCTGTTCGACATCGAATATGGCTTTGGCGACACTGGACGCTGGGGATGGATGCGAGAGCTTTACGGCGCCGTCTGGAGCGCTCGCCGCGACACCTATAGCAATCTGATGACGTGGGGTCCAACGGGCAATTCGGCCGTCGAAAGCGTTCTGGCCGTTGAGCCTGCCTCGCCGTCGCCGGTTTGGGATTGGACTGCGGCCTATACGTCTGCGGCTATCCGCGGCTTGGCAAACGATCCGGCACGTCCTCTGCAGACGCTCGAAATGACCGGTGTGCTGCCGGCGCCATCCGAGCAGCGATTTACCGTTGCCCAGATGAATAATCTGGTTTCGGTTGGCATTGCAATTCAGAAGGTCAATCCGAACGGCTATCCGGCGATCATACGCGAGGCCATGCGGTATCAGCAGAACAGCTACGGCCAGGCCGACAATGCTTATGCGCTTGCAACGACGCTTTACACTCTGGCGGAGATATTCCGCCGACTGAAGGGTGCAATCACGTCAAAGTACCCGCGCCATAAGCTGGCGAACGACGGCACTGTCTTTGCGTCCGGTCAAGCGATCATCACACCGAAGATCATCAAAGCCGAGCTCGTGTCGGAATATTCTGACATGGAGTACGACGGCCTGGTGGAAAACCTGGACGCATTCGCTTCCAATCTCGTGGTGGAACGCAACAGCACCAATCCGGATCGCGTCGACGTTCTCTATCCGCCGGACATCATCAATGGCCTGCGAATCTTCGCAGTGCTCGCGCAGTTCAGGCTGCAATATTCCAGCGCTTCCTAAAGGACTATAAAAGATGGCACTTAGAGCCGCAGGCACCGCCTACGTCAAAGTAGACGGCAAGCAATACCCGTTGCGCGGGAATATGGTGATCATGCCGTCCTCGGTAACGAGGACGGGCATCGCCGGCCAGGATTACGTGCACGGCTATTCCGAAATGCCAGTCGTTCCTTACATCGAGGGCGATTTCACCCTAACCGATGACTGGCGGGTTTCAGACGTCAAGGGGATCACTGCAGCAACCGTCACGGCCGAGATCGCCAACGGTCGCACCTACACGCTGAAAAACGCGTGGCAGGCTGGTGATCTTCCGATGGAAACGGTCGATGGCAAAGTGAAGATCCGCTTTGAAGGCGTTTCCTGCGTAGAAGGGACGTAATGAATGGCTGGTTGGGAAAACGGAAAACTCAAATTCCCCTTCGATTATGAGATCGAGGCGCACGGCGAGCAGGTAAAGGAATTCACGCTCCGAGAGCCGACCGGCGCAGATGTCATCGCAGTCGGGAATCCTGTTCAGTTCGACCCCATCAGCGATCCCCCGCGCGTCTTGATCGATGACGCGCGCATGGCATCAATGATCAGTCGCCTTGCAGGCGTGCCGCCATCTGCGGTGGCAAAGCTCAAGCCGAAGGATCTGATTAGCCTCGGGTGGCAACTGACGGGTTTTTTCATGCCGGTGTAGCCGACGATTCCGTCAACATGGCTATCGATCTGGCAATGACGTTCCACGTCAACCCGTTCGATTTTTTGGCTCGCCCGCACCATGAGTTGGCGGAATTGCACAGCTACACCTTGAAATATCTGGAGAGTACACGCGATGACTGAGCCCTTGATACTTCCGGCAAAGGTCATCGACGGCTTTTCCACGCCTCTGAAGAACCTCGTGAGCCGCCTGAAGGACGTCAAAGCTCCAGACGGCATGAAGCAGGTCGGTAAGCAGCTAGAAAGCTTGCGCAAAGAGGCCGATGCCCTGGGTAAAGCGGTCACGAATGGCTTTGGCGGCTTGACGTCTGGCCTTGGGCTGGGCGCCATTGGCGCCGGAGCATTCACCGCTGCCGGTGCTCTGGCAGCGGTCGGAACTGCCGTTCGCTCGTTCGCTGATAATGCCGTGCGCATGCGGAAGTTCTCGCATGAGACAGGCATTGCTGTCACCACGCTGCAGAAAATGCAGCAGGTTTCAGACGGCCTTGCGATCGATCCTGACTCCATTGCATCGGGATTGTCGTTCGCCGCGCGCAATGCCGATGACATGCGTCTTCGACAGGGGAACTACGGTGCCATCGCCGGCCTTCGCGGTGGTAAAAGCATCGCCGAGGATTTGGCGAATACAAAGTCGAATGATGAGGTGGTTCAGAAGGAGCTGAATTACCTCGCCATGCAGAAAAATGCGCAGCAGCGGCGCGCATTGTCTGGACTGTTTTTTGGTACTGAGGAGTTTGCCGAGTTCGGCGCGAACGGCATTGAGTCGCTCAAAAAGCGCATGGATTCCGCAGGCAAGAATACCTATGTGCCTTCAGAGGAGGATACGAAGAAGGCTGAGGCTTTCCAGGATGCTATTTCGCATCTGAGCGCCACATTCGAGAATTTGAAGAACTCGGTCGGCGGCGAACTCGCGCCTCAAATTATCGCGGCGGCCGACGCTTTTAAGGACTTCTCCGATGCGCATGTCGGCGACGTTAAGATTTTTTTCCATGATGTCGTTGACATTGTAAAGCAGATCGACTGGGCCGGAACCGCCAAGAATTTTCATGATCTGTTCGATGACATCAAAAGCATAGCAGATTGGGCTAGCGGGTTCAAAAACCCGTTCGGCGACACCGGTGAATCTAGCAACGGCATTGTGAAGGGCAGTCCAGCTGACAAGCTGCTCCAATGGTGGAATTCTGGTTATGAATCTGGTTCCGGCCAACCTGGATCGGGTAAATCTGGGTCTGATCAGGATGTTCCCTTCTGGGCGCCATTGCCTGGCTCCAAGAAATCCAGCGTCGATGGCTCCGGCGACGCGGTTCAGCCAAATCGAGGCATGGACCGAAAATCCGATCAGCCAATCCAAAGTATCGCCCCGAAGGTGGTTCGGCCAGATCAAGGTGTCGACCTAAAGCCGGATCAACCAATTCAAAGAGCGGAACCCAAGCCGGATCAGACGACTCGAGACCCTTCGCTAGTTCGTGAGCGCAATGGGCTTTATCATCCAGCGGCCTATCATCCAGGCATGCAAGCCGCCCTCATTGGGGCTTCTGCGGCTCGGAACAATGAGACGATCGCAACTCTTGCCAAGGGCGTCGAGCTCGGCATGATTGCCTTTACCCAGAGCTATCTGGGAAATAGTGCTAGCACTGGCAAGGGCGGAACAAACGGTGTCCAGAACGTTTCGTGGGGCGGCGGTGGAAGCTATGGAGGGGGTGGTAAGGCTGTTTTCGGCGGCGGCGGCAAAGGTGGAAGCCTTGATGTCAGCGGCGCAGGAATTGGGCCAATACCCACTGGAAGTAAGGCGCAGCGCGCAAAAGACATCGTCGATAGCCTCAAGGCGGCCGGCATGCCTCATGAGAACGCCGTTGTATGGGCTGGCGCCACGATGGGCGCGGAATCTGGGTACGGTAGCGCTCAGCGCGGCGACTTCATCGGCGGCCGAGCGACTGCATTTGGATCTGTGCAATGGCATATGCCGCGGGTGAAGGACATCTTCAAAGGCACCGGCATTGATGTAAGAAGCGCCGGCATGGCAGACCAGACCAAGGCCATGATCTGGGAAATGAAGAAAATGGGCATCTGGGATAGGGTCGTAAAGGCCAAAAATCCTCAGGAAGTCCTTCGTGTTGCCATTAAAGAATATGAGCGCCCACTAGATCAAGGCCCACGTCAGTTCAACAACCGTGCCGCGATTGCGAACGCGCTTCGCAAAGCCTTGGAAAGTCAGCGGGAGCCTGAACGCAAATCTGCATCGAAAGCAGCAGTGAAAGCTGGTCTGCAGGGCGCCGCGGCGCCGAGTTCGCCACCGCAAAACGGCAAAGTCGATATTCACGTCCACAGCAAGGATCACCCGGTCACCGTCAAGCGCAGTGACAGTGATCTATTTCAGGATCTGAAGATCGACCGCGGCAAGTCTGTTTCGATGTGAGATCCAGCCACGTAAGGAAACAATATGGCTTCTCCACTCTGGAAGCAGTTGCTGCTTCCGGCGTCGTTCCGTGGCGCTCCGTTCCATGTGGAGGGAGGCTCCAAGGCCGGTGGGCGTCGCGCTGTAACGCATGAATATGCCAAGCGCGATGACCCATACACCGAAGACATGGGGCGTCGCGCGCGGAAGTTTTCAATCTCGGCTTATGTCATTGGTGATGATTATTTCATCTTCCGTGACTTGCTCAGCGAAGCCCTGGATACCGAGGGCGGCGGCACGCTCATTCATCCGACCATGGGTACGATGAATGTTGTTTGTGAGGGATATAGCGTTTCGGAAAGCCGCGAAGAGGGCGGCATGGCCCGCTTCGAAATCCTGTTGGTCGAGGCTGGAAAAAGCCCTTATACGCCAGCAGCCGCAGATACCCAATCAGCCACCTCTAACGCGGCCGACAGCGCTGGAAATGCCGCAGCGACTGCCGCAGATAGTGCGATAGTAGCGTGACGCGAACCGAATTAAACGAAGCCGTTTCGATATTGCAGGCCACGGCGGCCAACCTGTCGTCACTGGCATCCGGCACAACGGAAGAAGGCGCGGCTCTCGATAGGGCGTGCACAACGCTGAGTATGGATGCGAAGTCGCTGCTACAGGCCGGATCGATCGGCTCGACGGCGCTTGCTTGCTTTACAGCCGCAACGGCAGCCGGTGTCACGGCAGATCAGTTCTACGGAATCCGATCGACCATATCGGCCCTCACGCCGAGCTATGCTGCTGGCATTACCATGCGCCAGATGCTGCTCAGGATGTGCATTGCGGAAGAGAGTAGGGCGGTCTCGAATGCCGTCCTGACCAGCCGAAGCGAGGCTGAGGCAATCCTTGCCCGCATGGTCGATGACCTTGAGGCAATCGAAGACTACGCCGCCGACAATCTCGAATCCGCCGTCTACCAGGCTTTTCTCGCGCTGCACGGCGCCGTTGCCTATGACCTTTCGCAGCGTGCCAGCCAGCTTCCGAAACTGGCCACCTATACATTCGGCAAGCGCCGCACGGCGCTGACCCTGGCGAACGTCTTGTACGGCGACGCCGCCCGCGCCGACGAAATCATCAATGAAAACAGCCCAGTCCATCCGGCATTCATGCCGGCCAGCATCAGGGCTCTCACGGAGTAATCCGTTTTGCCCAAAATCGAAGAGACGTGCGAAGTCACGATCAATGGGAAGATTTTCCGTGATTGGGACTCAGTGACGGCGACCGCCAGCAGCAACCCAGTCGTGCGCATGGTTACCATCAGCGTGACCGAAAACGTTGGCGCCAACGGGGCTGTCGGGCAGTCGCTGCAGATCAAGCCCGGCGACGCCGCAACGGTTAAGCTCGCTGGTCAGCTATTCGCCTCCGGTCACATTCATGAGCGACAGGTTGCCTATGACGCCAACAACCATTCAGTGCGACTGACATTTGCATCGCAGGTACAGAGGGCGGTCAGGCAATCCATCCCTCTCAAGGACGGCGAGTTCAAGAACTACAGCTTCCAGGCGATCGCGAACAAGGTACTGGCACCCGTTGACGTAGTCTTGAAGGCGATCAAACCACCGGCAGGATGGGACAAGCCGTTTAGGCAAGTTAATATCGAGCCGGATGAAACGCCTTTCACGCTCTTGTCCCGGTTGTCGAAATATAGGGGCATTTGGCTTCGCGACGACAAAAATGGGAATCTGGTTGCACAGGGTGCCGCTGATAAAGAGCCGGCTGCTGAATTCGTGGAGGGGCGTAATATTCTTGCCGCCAGCTGTTTGGCTCACAACCCACCAGATACAACCGTAGAGGTTGTGGGACAACAGCGCGGTAGCGACAACAGCACGCCTGCACAGAACCGCGGCGCTTACTATGGCAAGGCTGATGCCAAGGGCCCGAATTTCACCACATACAAGCGCATGAGGGCCGACATTCCGGCGGACAACGACGACCTGAAGCAGGCTGCCGGCTATAGCCAGCTGCTCTCCTTAAGCCAGCAGGTCACCGTCCGCATTGTCTATCAAGGATGGCTATTGTCCTCAGGGAGCCTGCCAGAGGTATTCGACTTCATATCTATCGATTCTCCGATGCTGATGCTGAAGACTTCCGATTTGCAGATCGCCGAGGTGACTTTCACGCAAGACCAAGGCGGGACGCGCACAACGCTTATTGCTCAAAAGTGGCTTACGGCGCCTGGCAGCGTGGAAAATTCCAAGCCAGAGCAGACCGACGCGCAAAAGGCAACCTCGACGCCAATTACCCCGACGCCGCCCACGACAGATGGTCCAAAGGGACAGGAAGTCATATTTTAGCGCACACGCGAGAATTTCATGACAATTGCACGCGGAAGCATCAAATCCACCAAGGACGGTGGAAAGTTGCGCACGCTCGACATCGTGGGTCTACAAGAGGAAAGCCTTTCAGATGTCGAGCATTTCGAAAGTTATGGCCTCACTGCAGTGCCGGCGGCAAGCGGTAGCGACGGCAGCGCGGAGGCCATCATTGGCTTTGTCGGCGGCAGCAGGTCGCACCCAGTCGTTTTGGCTTTTGGCGATCGCCGCACGCGACCCAAAGGCCGCCCGGCCGGGGATGTGACTCTCTACCACTTCAATGGTTCCGAAGTTCACCTTTCTGCCTCTGGCATCAACATAAACACCGCCGGAAACCCACTCACGATAACAGCCGGGGGTGTCACCATGACGATCTCCCCAGCCGGCGTGGCGATCCAGGGCGGCACCGTTACCCATGACGGCAAAAACATCGGCGTCGATCACGTTCATACCGGTGTCACATCTGGCGGAAGCAATACGGGGGCGCCGGCGTGAGCAATATTCGACTTGCCACCGGCCAGGGGGCGGAAGCCATTTCTCTCGATTGGCTAACCACTGATCAAAACACGCTCGACAGCACTCACGATCTTGTTTCAGCTGTTCTCATGGCCATTGGCACAGATCGCCGCGCCAATGCCGATGACGAGTTGCCAGTTGATGGCGACACGGACTTGAGAGGGTGGTGGGGAGATACCGACGCCGAAGAGATATGGGCTGGGTGGCCAGTTGGTAGCCGCCTGTGGTTGCTGGCTCGTGCGAAGATCACCGACGAAAATTACAAGTACGGCGCAACGGTAGCTCGCGCTAAGACATATCTCACAGAGTGCTTGCAGCCGTTTCTCGATCGAAAAATAGCAACGAAATTGGAAGTAGATGTACAGCGCTACGACGATACAAGCATCGCTGCTTCGATCGTGCTGTATAGGGGCAATAAATCCCTAGTCTCTTTGCAATTCCAAGATTTATGGGATGACATATCTTGACTTGGTCTACCCCTGATCTGGCGACCCTGCGAAAGCGCGGTCGCGACCAGATGATTTCGGCAACTCAGCTCGGCTCGATCATCCCGAATAGTCCGCTCCGTATCATGACGGACGGCAATAGCGCCATGGCGCACCTGACGCTGCAGTATCTCGACTGGCTTTCAAAACAGCTCTTGCCGGACACAGCAGAAAAAGAATGGCTCGATCGGCATGCGGCTATCTGGCTGAAGAACGGCCGGAAGCAGGCAACATATTCCAGTGGCACGGCAACTTTTACCGGCACGGCCGGAACAACGATTGCCGCCGGAACGGAACTCAGCAATGGTGCAACGACGTTTCAAACGACTGCCGACATTACGCTCGGCGCTGGCACCACGGCAGGGAATATTGAGGCCCAGACAGCCGGCACCAACGGAAATCTCGATGCGGGCACGTCATTGTCGATCACGACAGCCCTTTCCGGTGTCGACGGCACAGCAACTGTGGTTTCGCTGACCGGGGGCACAGACGCGGAAAGCAACAGTTCCCTCAGAAATCGCATTCTGGATAGAATTCAGAAGCCGCCGCAGGGCGGCGATGCTGACGACTATGTGGCCTGGACGCTCGAGGTGCCCGGCGTCACACGTGCATGGTGCTCGCCGCTCGAGATGGGCGATGGCACGATCACCGTGCGATTCATGATGGATGATCTGCGCTCGTCGAATAACGGTTTGCCGACCTCAGACGACATCGCAACGGTAAAAGCATATCTCGATACGGTGCGGCCAGTTACCACGAAGGATCTCTTCGTCCTGGCGCCGACGCTCTATCCCATCAATTTCACCATCACGAACCTGGAGCAGGATAGCACCTCCACCCGCGCAGCAATCGCGAATGCAGTCACGGTCATGCTGGCTGACAGAGCGAAGCCGGCCTGCTCGCTAAATGGCGTTTCGCAGCCGGCGCAGACAATCTATGCGGCCTGGGTGTCAGACGCGATTCTTGGTGCGTCGGAGGTGGACAGCTTCACGTTGACCATGACCGACCAGGCCATGCCGAACAACGGGTGCATGGCGGTACTGGGAACGATAACCTATGCCTGATGTAATCGCAGCGGACACCCACGTCAGGCGCACACAGTCCGACTATCAGCAGGCAATGGCGGATAATCTGCCAACGGGTCCGGCATGGCCACGTGAACCTGATGCCATGCTGATGAAAGTCTTGAGCGGTCTTGCCAGCAATTGGGCCTATGTCGACGGAAGGGCCGCTGATCTTTTGGAGATCGAAAGCGACCCGCGCACGACCACTGAAATGCTCGACTCGTGGGAAACGGCGTGGGGGCTTCCAGATCCATGCGTCGCTGAAGCCATAACACTGTCTGACAGAAGAAACGCCCTCGTTCAGAAAATGACGGCGGCCGGCGGACAGTCGATACCGTATTTTACCCAAGTGGCCCAAAGCTTGGGATACACGGTCACAATTCAAGAATACTCCCCTTACATGACCGGGGTCAGCCGGTGCGGCGACACGCGCACTGGTGAGATATATAGCGATTACCGCTGGATGCTCGGGCCGACAGATATTCGGTATCAGTGGACCGTAAACATCACGATCAATCGAGAATCGTGGTTCCGAACTGGTCTTGGCGGCGGCGAGGTCGGCGTTGATCACATGTTGACCATAGCGCTTTCCACGGACCTGGAGTGTGTCATTCGGCGCTGGAAACCAGCGCAGACCGAAGTCACGTTCAATTATTCCCTTATTTCGATTCTCACCGACAGCAACGGCACGATCCTCACAGACAGCGACGGAAACTATCTCGTCGGAACCATGTAGGGCCGCCGCATCTCGCAGGAAAGGCCGGCTCATCTGAATGCGCCGCCATCCAGCGATCACGCCATCTCTTTCCAACAAAAGGCTCCTCCGTGGGCCTTTTTTATTGGGTATTTTTTGATGCAATATGTTCAGCCCTACGATCAACCATCGAACCCGAACGCGCCCTATGTAAACGGCAATCCCTCGGCTGGTATTCAGGGTTCTATCATCCCGGCCGGAGCGGTCGAAAATCCACAACGTGAAATCGTTTCGGTTATTACGCTTGCTGGCCTGACGCCTAACGGCAGCGACTTGACGCAAGTTGCGCAGGCCATTCAGGCCGGTCAGTTTAATTTCGCTGTTGCCGGGGGCACGGCAAATGCGCTCACGGCGACACTGACGCCTGCGCCAGTCGCGTTGATGGTCGGAATGGAGGTAGACCTCCAAATAGCGACGGCCAACACTGGTTCTGTCACTCTTAATCTTAACGGTTTTGGTGCGCTTCCGATCAAGACTCTGCGTGGCGGCGCTTTATCAAAAGGCGATTTGCCTCCGGGTTCAATTATTAAGCTTAAATATGCCGGCACTGCGTGGCTCTTTGTCGGGATCGCCTATAGCGAAGTTCCGCTTTTTCCTGCTGCGGGAACCACAATCTACGTGCGTCCCGATGGAAATGATTCGAACGACGGCAGCGCGAACGATGCTGGACACGCCTTCGTAACGATCTCGGGTGCGATCAACTACATCAAACAGAAATATGTGCTTTCGAGCGGTGGCGTTGGCATCAAGCTCGGCGTGCCCGGAACCTATGCATCTCCAGGTATCGTGACTGGATACGCCGGTACGATCAACATAGTGGGTGACGCAAGTGCTCAAGCGAACTACGTAATCTCAGGCGCCGGTGCCGGTGCGATGATCGGTGGTGCCGGTGGCGCATCATTGGGATTCTCCGGAGTCACACTCCTAAACAACAATACGTCGGCACACACAACCTCATTCACTTCTGGATCTGTCGGCAGCTTCGGTTTTGTCACATTCCAGGCGAGTGGTTCGAATACCACGCAGTCGCACGTCTTCGTATCGTCTGGCGCGACAGCCAATATCGGCACGGGCATCGTTATCGCAAGTGGATGTGGCTTCTGCTGGCAGGCTACGAGTGGCAGCATCGTCTTCAGTACCGGAACGATCACTTTCAACGGCACACCGTCTTTTGCGCAGGCCGTCGCCTACGCAACGATGGGCGGCACGATCACTTGCCAGCCGACGACAGCCATGTCTGGTTCTGCCACTGGGGCACGCTACACCGCTACGCTCAACGGTATCATCAACTCATCAGGGCAGGGGGCGAATTATTTCCCTGGATCTGTTGCCGGGACGACCTCTACGGGAGGCCAGTATGCGTAAACTCTCCATTGCATTGTCTGTTGTCGTGGCCATCTTTGCGATGGCCACCGGCGCCCATGCGCAGTCGACAGTCGCAATCGATCAATTGCCTGTTCGGACGCTTTCGCATGTGCTCGGTCACGACAGTACCGGGCACGCGGGACGCGAGCCGGTCACTGACTTTATCAAGCCCGGTTCGCCGTCGCCGACAGCAGGTAATATTGTCTGCTGGGGCACGACAGCCAATCTGATCAACGATTGCGGGACGCTCGGCACTGCCGCCACCCAGAATACTGGCACGAGCGGGCATAACCTTCCGTTTTTGGATGGATTTAATACTTGGTCCAACGGACAGACGATCAATAGCAATAGTGGCGGTGGATGGGCACAGCTTGTCCTCAATGCACTAAATACTTCTGTTGCTGGTCAAATTGTCGGACAACGAAATGGCGTTGCGCGTTGGGATATAATCATGCCCAATGCCGGGAGCGAAGCCGGAAGCAATGTGGGTGGTGATTTTGTCATTGACCGCTATGCGGACAACGGGACTTGGATCGATATCCCTTTCAAGATTAACCGCTCGACCGGCGTTGTTTCCCTCTCTCAACCACTTCCAGTGACCTCCGGCGGTACCGGCCAAACCTCTGTCGGCACGGCAATTTCGGCCAACACCGGCACCTCAGGCCATGTGCTCGGTTTCCTTGATGGGGCGAATATTTGGTCGGCGGACCAAACAATCTTGAATACAGCAGGCAATGCTCAGCTGTATTTAAATGCTGCCAACGGTGCTTCTAGCATCTTGCGGGGGCAAAAGAGCGGTTCTCTGCGCTGGCAGATTCTTCTTGGAGATAATTCTTCAGAAAGCGGCTCTAATGCAGGTTCAAACTTTGTTATCACTAGGTTTGGTGACACAGGTTCATCAATTGATAGTCCACTAAACATCAATCGCGCCACCGGCTTAACCAGCATCAATGACGGGCTCTCCGTGACTGGCGCAACCAGCCTCGGCGCCACAACCGCAACATCCGTCAACAAACTCGCAATCACCGCCCCAGCGACGGCCTCGACATTCACGCCGGCCAATAATTCGACCCTGACGACCACTTCTTCCACCTCGATCGGGCAGGGGCAGTATCTTGCCACCGCAACCAATGACAATGCGGCTGCGGGGAATATCGGGGAGTACGTTTTTAACCAGTCAACCGGTTCGTCTTTGACGTCGAACACCGGTGCTAACGCCACGAGCACTTCGCTGGCGGCTGGCGATTGGGACGTTCAATGTATTGTAAGATTCAATCCGGCCGGCAGCACTACGGTGTCATCAATCCAAGCTGCAGTGACGACAGCGTCTGCGACCTATCCGGGCTATCCGCAGGCGACGGTGCTGAATAACAACTTCCCAACGGGTTCGCAGCAGATCATCAGTACGCCAGTCACTCGGATCAGCCTTTCGACAACCACCACGACGTATTGTTTCGCTCTGTCAATCTTCGGCACTTCGACGATGACGGCCGATGGTTCGATAAGGGCAAGGCGCGTCCGCTAAGTTTAACGACAAAAAATGATTGGGAAAAACGATGTCCACAGCATCGAGCAACGGCGATTGCCCGATTTTCAACGGCAATTTCGATAAATGGCAGCGCGGAACGTCGCAGACAGGCTCTGGATATGGATCTGACGACGCGTGGCTGAACGACAATAACGGCTCGACGAAGACGCACAGTCAGCAGATGTATCCAGCGGGTCAGGCCGGCGTACCTGGGAATCCCCGATATTACTCCCTGACGACGTTCAACAGTCTCAGCGGGGCGATGAACTTTGTGCGGAAATCATTCCGTATCGAGAACGTGCGGAATTTTCAGGGCCAGCAGGCGACGCTGACTTTCTATGCCCAAGCAGACATCCAGCGGCCAATTGCAGTTGAACTCGTTCAGAACTTTGGAACCGGCGGCAGTCCTGACGTCACCGTGACCGGAATTGGCGCGCAGAAGGTTTCGATCGCTCCAGGCGGCATGAATCGCTATGACGTGCTCTTTAGCGTGCCATCCATCGCTGGAAAGTATCTCGGCACGAATGAGGACAGTTTTCTCGAAGTGCTGTTCTGGTTTGATGCGGGCACGAATTTCAACCTCAGGACAGCCAACCTTGGGCAACAGAGCGGTTCGATCTCGCTTGGCAGGGTTTCCCTTTCCGCAGGAGATCAGACGGCAAATCCTGATCCGTTCAATCCGCTGGCTCCCGGCGTTCTCGATCTCGAATGCCGGCGCCGGTATCTGGTGATGAATAGCCTTTGGCTTGAGGGCTACGGTCTGGCCGGCAGCTATATCGGGAATTCGTTCACCATCCCGGTTTTGATGCGAGCTGCGCCGATTGTGACCACAACGGCCGATTTCTTCAATAACTCGTCGTCGCTCTATATCGGCAACCTTGCCATTCCGCAGCAACCTTTGCGGCTTCAGGTAACGGTCACGGCGACGGGATTTGCCGCAGCCCAATTCAATGCATTTCTGAGCGCGGATCTCTGATCATGGCCGCATGGGCTGAGACGCTCGCGGTCACGAATGCGGGAGCGACCGTTTCCGCCCTCACGCCGACACAGACGACTATCTATGCGCCGGTGTCAGCGGCTTGGGGATATTCGCACGCGCCCTTCGTGACCCGATTTGCCAACAACTTCTTCGTCATGTTCGCGAATGGACCCAACGGGGAAGCCTATCCAGGGCAGCGGGTCTATATCCGCAAGAGCGCAGATTTCGCCAACTGGTCCGATGCAGTCATGATCGGGCCGCAAAACGGATACTTCACGCAGAAGGTTTTGATCTCGGCCGGGTTCAGGCAGGTCGGATCGACGCTCTACGCGCTCTGTTCGGTCTTCGAATATGATCCTCGTGTCCTGACCAATGGGGCGCCGCCGGCTGGCGATGTCGGATATCTCTATGTCAAGACCTACTGGATATCGACCACGGACGGCATTTCATGGACTGCGCCGGTCGAGCTCGGCCCGAACATGCAGCCCAACCGGCAGCCGAAACAGTTGGCGAGCGGTCGGCTGGTGATGGCGGGGCATGCGACGTTCCCGTGGACCGATCAAAGCGACGGTCTTAGCGGCTGGCAGATCGCCGGTATTTGCCCATCAATACCGAGCGATGATGCATCCACTATCCTTGAGGCGCAGGCGATCAAGGCTTGGGATCAGACGCTTTGCGAGGGGGATTTCTACCAGCTTCCCTCCGGCGAAATTCGGATGCTTCTCCGCTCGACGGAAAACTATCTCTGGATGACACGGAGCTTCGATAACGGCCTCACATGGTCGCAGCCCGGCCGCACGAACTTCGGACACGGCACATCGAAATTCGACGCCGGAAGACTGGCGGACGGCCGGTATTATGTGCTGGGAAATCCGCCGATCGGCAACCGCGACTATCTCTCGCTCTGGCTTTCTACAGACGGGGCGAGCTTCAGCAAGCGCTATGACGTGGCGACGGCACCATATGCCGTCATCTATCCCGGCAGGTCGAAATACGGCGCCTACGGCTATCCAAGCCTGCTGCAATACAACGGAACGCTCTATGCCGTCGCATCGCGCGGCAAGGAAGCCATAGCGGGCTATTCGTTCCCGGTTCCGGCCTAATAACTGCAAGGCTGTTTAGGCCGCCTTTTTCCATTGGAGTCTATAATGGACCACGCGAAATTCTTCGCGGCGGTGCGCACGTCGTTGTTCGGCGGGCGGCTGTCGACGAACCAGGTCAACGGCATGGAGGCCATCATTGATGCCTGGCAGGCCAAGCCGTTCGATACGCGCTGGCTCGCCTATATGCTGGCGACAGTTTTCCACGAGGCGGACAACACCATGTGCCCGATCTCGGAAAATCTCAACTATTCAGCATCCGGCCTGCGCGCCACGTTCCCGAAATATTTCACCGCCTATCAAGCGGTGGCTTACGCACGGCAGCCGCAGCGCATCGCAAACCGCGCCTACGCAAACCGCATGGGCAACGGCAACGAGGCCAGTGGTGACGGCTGGAAATATCGAGGCCGCGGCCTTGTGCAGATCACCGGACACGACAACTACGCCAAATACGGCATTGGCGACAATCCAGATCAGGCGCTCGATCCTACCAAGGCTGTCGAGATCCTCTTTGACGGCATGACCAACGGCCGATTCACCGGCAAGAAGCTGTCCGACTTCTTCAATGCCACCGTGACTGACTGGCTCGGCGCACGTCAGATCATCAATGGCACTGACCGTGCGGCCGACATTGCCGGCTACGCAAAGAAATTTCTTGCGGCAATCGAAGGAGCGCAATGATGGCAGGGCCTGGAATGATCTCCAAGTTCTTCATGGACCACAAGGCGTCCGGTGATTGGGCGGCCCGACGTCGAATCATCTTTATCTCGCTGATCTGGTCCGGCCTTGCCATGAGCGCGATCATCGGATGGGCCATGTTCCATGTCCAGACAAATCCGCTGCTCGATACCGCCTTCATCAATTTGAACGGCCTTATCGGCCTGATCTTTGCCTCCTACGTCTTCGGCTCAATCGCAGACGACAAGAACAAGGCAAAGCAGCCCTCGGCCCCGGATACTGCAGGCCAGCCGAACCCAACGGGGCAGCCAACATGATCGCAATTCTTGCAACACCAATCGGCCGCTGGCTTGCCGGCGCGCTCGTGGCCGTTCTGGCGCTCACCGGCGTCTATTTCGTCGCCGATCACCGCGGTTATCAGCGCGCCGCCATGACCTACACTGCTCAGATTGAGCAGATGAAGGCTGAAGCGGCCACGGCGCGCGCCGCAGAGATCGAGCGCCAGAACGCCGCCAACAACGCCGCAAAACAGGCAGAAGCCCAGCGCATCGCGCAGATGCAGGCCGACGCCGACGCACTTCAAACTCAGATAGAGGAGCTCCAGCGTGAAGCTCATCAAGACCCTGACGCTGGCAAGCCTGCTATTGGCGCTTCCGGCGTGCAGCGCATCAACAAGGTACGTTAGCCCGCCACCGGCGCCGCAGTTGGCGAAGCCCGATTCGGCACTCACGAAGGATTGCGACGCCCCGGTCAACATCGGCTCTGGCGCATTGACGCAGGAACAGGCGGAAACATTTTGGATCAAGGACAGACAGTCCCTGATCACCTGCAGGAAGGGCAAAGCCGCTCTGCGGGATTTTTATGCTGAAAGAGATAGCAGACTGGCAGGGCAGAAATGACGACGGAGCTACTGACCAATATTGGGCAGATCGTGGCGCTTCTGGGTTTTATCCTTATGGTCTGGTGGAAGGTCGAAGGCAAGATCGACGCTGCAAAAAAGAAGGCTGAAGGGGTCGAGCGTGAGCTCGCCGCCCACAAGCTGCACACCGCCGAAACCTACATCACCAAGCAGGGACTGCGTGAGACGACGGACCAAATCATGGGCGCAATCGGCGACGTGAAGGCGGCCGTCGAGAATATGACGCTCCGTGTCGATCGCATCGTCGAGAACCAGAGTAAGCCGGCACGCGTGCCCCGCTCGAGCTGACACCAGCCCCTATCCTTCGCCGGGTAGGGGCTTTTTTTGTTTAGAAACTTGGCGTTTCTTAAGCGCGTTGCCCTTCGCTCAGCCGAACAGACATAGACAAGTTGTTACATCACCCCTTGGTGACAAACTCGACGAGCGGGCAGCAGCTGCGTTTTGGATTTGGAAGTCGCCAAACAGAAAAAATTGCCTCCAATGCGAGGCAGACCGATGTGACTACGCTGTCGCTGGACGAGAAGTCCTACCGATTTTGATGCGCTGATTATTTTCGATATGCTTATAGCTTATATGTGCAGCAAAAAGTGCCGCGGCCAATGTGGCAGCGAATGCTATTGCGAACACCACAGATGACTGCGAACTTACGGATCGCTCTCCCGCAACTCGGAAGGATACCTCACGAACAACGATGATAATCGGCAAATGGCAGAGGTAAAGAGAATAGGATCTGTTTCCTACCCATTGCAGAAGCGATCCGATACGCCCTTCGGATATTCCTCTGTCAGGTAGTGAAACAGAAACCGCTGTAGCGGACGCGATCGCCAATATAGGGACTGACCATTTGAGGTCCATCTGTGCGGAGAGTACGCAAATTAGCGTGATTGCGAGTACGCAAATCAAAATCCGGATCGACTTGGAGAGCTGCGCGATGAGGACGCCCACGCGGTCGTGGTGGATTGCCAATAGCACTCCGATGATCAAGCCTTGAGGGCGCAGAGCCCAGGCAAGCGAAAATGCACCATCAATAAGAAAATAATTTGCGGAAATGGAAAAAAGTAGAAAAATTAGGAAAATCCTCGATAGGCGCCAATACGCAAAAAAGAATGAAAGTATCGCAAACAGGAAGTAGAATTGCTCTTCTAGAGATAAGCTCCAGAATACACCGTTGAAATCCGGATTCATGCAGGCGGTTCCGACTTTATGCGCAACAATACAACTTGACCAGTACAAGTTTGAGGTGGCCGTCAGGGCCGTCGCGGCACTGATGATTGCTGTCCCAAGTGTGCCGGCATACGACATGCTTACCGTGCTCAATGATAGTATGGTTGAAAATGCGATCCAGAACCATGCCGCTGGCGCCAGCCTGTTGAAGCGCCGGACAAAAAAGTCCTTCAGTGACGAGCGGGATAATTTTCGGCCCGGACCCCAGTCGCCTCGGTTAATGAGCGACCGAGCAATTACAAAGCCGGATATGACGAAAAACAAATCAACGCCACCCCAGAAGCCCGCATAGCTAAATATGCCATGATACCACTCTGGGGTCGGGAGTCGGCTGCGATAGTGCTGCAGAAATACCATTAGCACTGCAATGCCTCGCAGCGCTTGAATATCTCTGTTTTTTCCCATTTATCAGCTCCGGATCTAAGTGTCAGATTTACTCCTTCCGGAGGATCGCGCAATCGAAAATTGCCGATCCTTCATCCGCTACGGCGTGCGTGGAGCAGAGCATCGACGAGGTGAGGGCGCTCCAGAAAATCGACGCGGATAACCACGAGGAAGTCGAGCCAGCCCTTTTTAGTTGCGCCGGATCAAACTTCTCGGTGCCGGGGTTGGCGGCCTCTTTGTTCTGTTCAGGAGATCTGCTGGATCACTTATCGTCTGGGCGAGCGGCCTGCCTCCGCAATCGTAAGTCACTGGCTGAAGCTTTGGGGATGGCGCCATGGTCAGCCAATGGGACGGTGACCATATCGCGGCTGACGATACTCCAACCAACGGTGCTCATAGCAAAACCATTTCGTCTTGCCTTCCCCGATGTCAAAACCGAAGCTGCCCCAAGCCTTGCAGCCAGAATGCTCGCACCAGTGGTTGACATGGACGGTATCCATCGGGCGTTCGAGTTCTTCATTAGGCATTGGAAGCTCTAGCCCTTGTTAGATCTGAAGCCGTTCCAAATGAACAGGAAAAGTCTGTAGGGAGCTATATATCTGTTAGATGCACGGAGCTTTACATGCGGGTCGGCGATGAACTCGTTAAAAGCTCCAAGCAGGCAAAGCACAAAAATGATGCCAAAGATTTTTATTGTCACTGTCCAAATCGCCAGTGAGACGACGCAGATCGATACTAGGAATACCCTGTAGACCGCGAGACCCGTCGAGGTCGGCAGGAATTTCGTCGGGCGGTCGGGCTCTTCGCTCATGTCAATTCAACTCCTCTTTCGGTGCCTTCTCCATGGCGCCCAACAAGGAATCCGAGAAATACCCCAACGTCTTCAGCGCATCAGCGAAGCGCTGCGCATCCGGTGTTCCGAGCGCGCGCATCCCATTGTCGCGAAGATCAAGCCCGACCTGCTGTATCACGGCGTTCGTAAAGCCGCGCAGGCCCGCCGTTGTCGACCCCATTCTGCCAAGCAGATGCGCAATGAGAAAATCATGCATCAGGCAACGAGCATCTAGCTCTATGATCGTCTGTTCCATCTTCTTGACGCGGCTCTCGATCATTTTTCATCTCCCGTAGTTTTCCTCGCCGGCAACAGCACCAGCTTATCATCTGGCAACGGCCGCTGAAGCGCCTTCGCTTCCGCCCACGGCGCCGTAAGCCAGGTCTCGACCTCATCCTGATTGCGAAGAATGGCGGGCATCGCCTTCTGATGGATAGGCGCGACGACCCCGTTCGGTTCGGTCGTCAGGAAGCCATAGAGGTCGACCGTGATCTCTCCCTCCTTTACCTTCCGCACCGATCGCCATTGCGGCACCCATAGGCCCGCAAAGAACATCAGCGGCTCATCCACGCTGCCTGCAAACCAAGCATTCGGCGTCCGTCCTCCTTCGACCTTGCTTGCTGGATCTGGTTCGGCAAATCGCGTGAACGGCACAAGACAGCGGTTCTCGACGCCAAGCCATCTAGCCCAATGCTTGCTGGAGGTGTTGCGGACGTTCGTCGTTCCACCGTCCGGCTCCATTCTCAGCAGCTCGTCAAAGTTCACTTCCTTACCCTTGGCGCGAAGCTTGTCCGCGCGCTTCGTGGCAGCGTCCAATTGCGCTTTCTGTGAGGATGGCAATCCCCAGCGAACCTTGACCAGCTCGCGGCCGGCCGGCGTGTTTCGGACAATCGGCCCCATCTGATCTGGATAGAGATCAAGCTCCGGCTCAAGGTTGCCGATGCTGTCGATCATCGCGCGGGTAAAATGTCGTATCGCTTCCTGATTGGTCGTAACGTTGTAGAGATTGCACATTTGATCCTCTGCCGTTCCATTCGCCGGACCTGGAAAAATCGCTTGGGTGCACGATCCGGCCGCCTATCAGCCGTTGCACATCACACATTGTCGCCTCTTCCTTGAAGCAAAGCACTTGATAGGAGGCGCCGCAATACCGCGCATGCTTCGTCTTGTAGGAAGGGTCAATCTGGCGGACGGTATCGTGAAGGGGGCCGAGTTCGCGAAAGGTCATGTCTTCGGTGAAAACCATGAGCTGATACGGCCATCCTTTGTCCAGCCTGGCTCTCGTCAACCTCATCCTGCGATCCATCGATCCACCTCAGAGTTTTATATCTTTCCAAATCGGCTTGCGAATAATCCTGATCTCGGTAAGCCGACGGACATTCATGCCGACGCGCTCCGCTGCAGAAGGGTTCACCAGGTCGACGGTCAAGTAATCCTTCCGCTCGCACTTCTCGCACCGGAACTGCTTTGCGATTTGCCGAACCGAAATGTTTCCGCACAGCTGCAGCAGATCCACCGGTTCATAGAAGCGCTTTACCCGGCAAAACTCACAGGTGATTTTGACGAAGTGCGAGCCGTTCGCGTATTCGCGCAGCGTGGGCGCCGAAAGCACGTCCATTCGGCTCGGGGCCTTCTCGGGCATTTACGCGGCAGAAGGCTCGTCATCGTCGCTGCCATAGGTTTCGGTCCAGGGAACCACAAATTCGTTGCACCACTGATCGATAGCCTCTGACGGCGTTCTGCCATCGAACCATTGCACTCGGGATGGAATGCCTTCGCCGTTGTAAAGAATGCCAGCAAGGCCGGCTGCCTCGCACCAGGCGACTTCGAGCCAATTTTTCGACGGGCCAGTGTTGACGACGCCGTTGAACATCTCTTCTCCCATGTAGAAATATTCAAACTTGTTGGCGGACTGTAGCCGGAACACTTCCTGTCGCAGAAGCGGAAGCGCTTCTTCTTCTGTTTGCGGGCGCAGGATAGTAAAGTAGCCGTCGCACAGATCGACGGTCGGCCACGCTTCGATTTCGCGGAAATATCTCTCTCGCAAATACATGCTCTAATCCTCCAAATGCCGCGGGCATGACGCCAAGCGGTTTGTCAGGTTCAGGTTGGTTCGTGATGGGGCATTGGCTCGTAAGCCGGCCTGAAGCCTCGGGTAAAGCCGTGGCACATGGCCGCTTCCGTCAAGGCCAATTGAGCACGGACGAATTGCAGCATCTCCAGAGCGGCGGCGATCGTTGCACGGGCATCGCCATCATAGAGGGCAAGCGCCGCCTCGACGGGATCGAGTTCGGCTTCTTCAATGGCGATCGGCTGGGCATTCATAGTCACACGTCCTCATTCCGCCACATCACTGCGGCGGTTCAACATTGAAAATATCGGTCTATCTCAGGCGGCGTTCAGGTCGGCGACTTCGCCGTGCTTCGCCAGCAGGCGGGGAGACGACATGTCGCCAGTCTCCTCGTCCACCATGACCGCATAAGCGGCAACGCCAACAAATCGGGAAGCCATGGAGGCCGCGATCTTCTCTGCGGAGGGAATGCTGGTCGCCTGGCGCATCTCGCCGGGCACAAGGTTGCCACGGTTCTTGCGATACGGCAGGACAATGAATTTCTCGGCGGTACTCATGGCGTCTTCCTCAATTTGTTCTATAAATGTTCTCATTTTGGGAAAGAGTCAAGCGCTCGCCTTGGCGCCGGCCTGCGGTAGGGAAGCCCTGGGACTGCACTTCTGGATTCGCTGCGAAAGCGTGTTATCGTGAGGTATGAGAGAACGCTATGCCTTGGTCGAAGATTACGATGGCACTTTCGCCATCATAGACGCACGCGTCAAACAGGATAATCATGCGGGTAATGAACATCAGCCGCATGACCGAGAGAAGGGCCCTGAACCCTATAGACCTCTAAGTTTCGAAGAGCGCGCCAGCGGCGATGATTGTTTCACGACCGTGATGTTTATGACGTGCTCTGAGTGATCGAAGGTTCGAACGGTGACCCTGTCGGTTCCGACGAAGCCCGGATCGGATCGGTAAATTACGGCAACGCCTCTCGTCGTTTTGCCAGCGCAGACATAGGAGGTATCTTTTTTGAAATGGCCGTTAGCCAATTTGTAGCTAACTTGGCCGTGGGCGGGATAGCCCGGGGTCTCCGGATAAATAAAGGTGGCTGTTGCTGATGTGCAGCTTTTATCGATGGCCATAGCCATGCCGATGAGAGTTCTTTCACCGGATCTGGCGGTGACCGAATCTGCAGCCGCCGCGCATCCAGAGAATAACACTCCGATGCCTGTGAATAGTGCTGCCCAAATTCCTATGTCCCAGTACTTGCGCTTTGCTGGATGTGTCATTGTTGTCACGAAGCCCTCATCTCCTACCGTTCCAGTGAGGGCATCTTGTACGGCTGCACGCAAAAGTCGAGCGGAGTGTGCTGGAGTTTCACCTCTTTCCACACCGGTCTGCGAATAATCCTCATCTCGGTAAGCCGGCGCACGCTCATGCCGACGAGTTCTCACTATTGAGGGCTCACGAGGTTGGCTGTTATGCTGGGGTTACTGAATGGGATGCTTCTTCACGGGCAGAAATGACACCGCCTTGTCTGCTAGCTTTTCGAGCTTTTCCCATTCTGGCAGGTTCTCCTCGGTCAAGCGCTCCTGGATTGCCG
Source organism: Rhizobium sp. ERR 1071 (assembly GCF_007828675.1). Taxonomy (NCBI): domain Bacteria; kingdom Pseudomonadati; phylum Pseudomonadota; class Alphaproteobacteria; order Hyphomicrobiales; family Rhizobiaceae; genus Rhizobium; species Rhizobium sp. ERR 1071. The sequence continues at coordinate 308,327 of NZ_VITM01000001.1, forward strand.
CCAACATCCATCCCATTGCGGCAAAATCTTCCTTAGCCTTAAGGGCGGCAAATTTCTTGAGGCATGCCTCGACGGCCGGGCGAGCTCTGTGCTCTTCGCGATAGTCCGTAGCGATCAGCTGTTTCGCATCCAGAAAACCTTGGGCGATCCGCTGCCGATGTTCCTCATTGTCGAGGATCATTTTGAAGGTGAACAGTAGCGTTTCCAGCAAATGTTTGGCTTCATCGTCAGGGCCATACATGCGTGTCTCCCCGTCAGTTTGCTCCCATAGGTATATGCCCCTATAGGCTGGTCGGGAATCCTCGAAATTGAGGGGACGAGTGAAATGTCCCGGTATGCTATGGAAAAGAGATGAGAATCATCGTCGCCACGACTGCCGCCCTTGTGTTCATAAGCCCGGTTTATGCCGGCCAACCGGTTGGGGCGAAAATCTCCGTCTGCTTCACGCCCGGCGAACAGTGTGAGGGCAAGATCATCGAGGCGATCGACCGAGCCCGTTCATCTATCCGCGTTCAGGCCTATGGCTTCACGTCACTTCCGATCATCCACGCGCTGCAGCGCGCCGCGGGCAGGGGCGTTGAAGTTCTGGCGATCCTCGACAAGACTAATGAGCGGAAATATTCGGGCGCGACGCTGCTCGAGGCGGCTGGCGTGCCGGTCTGGATCGATTTCGAGCCGGCGATCGCCCATAACAAGATCATTGTCATCGACGGCCATCTGACCGTCGGCGGCTCATACAACTACACCGCTGCGGCGCAGAAGCGGAATGCGGAGAACGTGACATTCACGGATAGTGCTGAGATTGCCCGTCAGTTCATTGCGAATTGGGATAGTCGGCTGAAGGTGTCGAGAGCTTTCGAGGGCATACCGTCCGACTGATCGATTTTGGGAGGCGGTTGCACCGTCGTGCCATTTTCGTTTACCGCGACAACCCTTCTTTGTCACTCGGACGCTTTACGCGGTGCCATAGTGCTTGCAAGACAGCCAAAACCGGTGCCGCGAAAGCCATCATCCCGAAGTATGCCGCGTAGTAGATGTTTGAAAAGGGTCCATGGACTCCCATTACGACTTCGCCATCCATGCACCTGCGAACGTCTGTCGCTATGGTGAGATCCTTGCACCCCGTCCGGAGAAAAATAAGCGTTAGACCATCCCATAAAACCAGAGCCGGCAGAGCGTGCCGCAGCCATTGGCGGCCCGCTTCCAGGTTAAGGGTCAGAGAACGAATTTCCATGTGGCGTAGCGGATCCGCGCCAATTTGAAGCCTCCGTAAGGTAAAAGCCAACACGATGAAGATGATTGTCGCTATGACTTGCGAGGCCAACAGCGTGAATAAAAACGCTATTGAAGGCGCCAGTAAGTATACCGCGCCGGCAACGATGAAGGCCGCGAGAGCCATGCAACTGCCTGCAGATCCTAAGGTTAGCCCCTTGCGAGTAACCAAAGACCAAAGGAAAGAGATCATGGCCACAATTGTCACCAGCCAGGCAATTGGGCCGACGACCCAGGGAAAATGGGCCCAAGGTCTAGGGATAAGGAACTCTATAGTCGCTGGAATGGCAATGACCGCAGCGAAGTAGATCCACGTCGGGGGTGTTAGGCGAGAGGCGTTCTTTTTACGAGGCTTTCTTCGCGTCCTTATCGCCGGCCGCTGCGGCTTCCGCATTGCAAGCTCTCCATGCTCGAAATCATTTTTTGGTGGATTCGGCGCGAATGTCGATGGCGATAACTCGCCTTGTGACTACAGACGCTTAAACTCGACACCTAATGACGCCTGTGTCCGTAATGATATGGGTAGCGATAGGTCCCGCCGGGGTGCTTCGCGTAACAGCTGGCACGCTTGCAGTGGCCCGTGGCAAAGCCATTATATGGCCGGCGATCATATCTGGCTTCGGCGGTTGTCGAAAAGGCCATTACCGCCAAGGCGGCGATAGCAATCAAACGTTTCATGCCTGTCTCCATTATATTAGAAAATGTCGATAAATCATTGTGTCGGCGATCATTTTCGAGCCTTACCATCCTCGGCCACGACTTGAATGCGGCCATTCATGCTGAGTGAGTAGAAAAATGCAGCCGTGCCGCTGAGGCTCTTTGCTCGTTGCGGGCTGCTCACATACCAGTCGAAATCGCCCGTTACCCGGCAAAGATCAGCGTCGCATGCGGTCACGAGGCTTTCCGGCCTCAGCCGGTACATTCTGCTCGGCCAGCGCTCGAAGAACTTGCGCTTGTCATCAAGTATTTCGTCTAAGCTTCTCTGTTTGCCGTAAAAGCGGACTTCGCCGGCATAGACATTCGAGGCAAAGGCAATTGCCTGATTGGCCGGCAGGCTCCCGGAATTCACCAGTTCGGCAACAAAGTTTCTGGCCTGCGCCTCTTCGTCCCGCATGCCGCTTATCGATGTGGGGGCGGATTGGATCGTCGGCGTGGTGGCAGGTGTCGATGAAATCTGGCTGCCTTGCGAATCCGGTGAGAGATGCTCAATCCCGAATTGCTTGATCTCATCAGTGCTGAAAAAATGGATGTCATCGGGCGCCGTGCGGAACATGATCGGGAATATGCGCTGATCGACGCCGTATTTGTTCAACGTGTCGAGAATATCGGAGATATTTAACTGCGCATCACCGAGACCGACGTTGCCGCTGATCTGGTGCACGCCGAGCCTACCTTGCACGATGCGGTTACGGCCGGCAAAAAAGACGTAGGCGCAAGCCGAGGCACATGCGGAATCAGCGGGAATGACAGTGCTCATGCCCTTCGTATAGACATCGTCCGCAATCAGCAGTCCGTTCTGGACATCGCCGCCTGGGCTGTTCAGAACCAGGATTTTTAGGCTCGGGTTGGCTGCCAGCACTCGTCGAAACGTGAGGGCCGAGCGGCCATCGATCGGGCCGTCCAAGCGGATTGCTAGCGGCCAAACAGGCGACACCGAAAATGGCGCGATGCTGTCTTCTGCTCGCGCATTCACCGCCCAAAGAAGAAAGGCCATTCCGATTAGGAACACTCGAATACTAAACACGGCTTAAGTCCTCAATTCGGCGATCATTACCGAACAGAGGGCGAATGTCGAGCGTAAGAATTCGCCCAATAGCTGCAGAGCCATATTTGAATTAAGACATCGAACGGCAGCAGATTTGGGATGAAACGAATAGTGGCAAAAAGTTTCTCACTAAGGCGAGGGATGCCTCAGCAACGTGCCGAGGCCACACAGAACCCAAGACGCCACACGAACTCACCCTTCCTTCATTGGAATATGGGCTTCATTGACCGCATCGATGAACGCCCGGCGAGCATCCTCGGGGCTTCGCTTGCCGCTGATCACATCGGCGCACACGGACAAGGCTCGATCCAATGCGGGCGCCTCCTCAAGCGGCCAATCCTCGATAAGTGCCCAACTGGCGGCTTGGGTCGTATCGATAACAACCCACTCGTCGGGGCTCTCAAGAGCGATCGTGACCGCCTGGCTCCATTTTCTATGCGGCACGGGGAAACCTCCATGCGGATGAAAATCCGCGACTTTGGATAACTTGCACTTTGGCATTGCGCCACTAGTTTTCTTGTAGCAGGGTAACTTTACCGCGATGAAGGGGAGTAGCGGTAACTACTCCCCTTCCGGCGGGTATAGCGCCAACAGCCAGGAGCGACATTGAAGCGTTGTCAGCGCGTCGTTTCCTTGGCTGTTTGGACAATATGGCGAATATCGGTTGGAAAAGCGCGCTTGAGCGACGTCTGAGTTCAGTTCATCCACAAAGAAATCGCTAGCGCTATTTTGTTCTTTCTTTGTTCCGGCGTTGGCGTCTTATTGCTCTGCTGAAAAGCGGTGAGATTGTCGTAGGAGGAGCCAGAAGAGTTCACCAAGAAACGTGCTGCTCAAGCTTCAAGATTGCCTGTTCTGCCAGTTCTATTTTGCCGCCGAGGTAATGAGCGTCCAAAATCTGCTCTACATCTTTAAGACTATGTCCCGATATCGAAGCGATCTGTGCCGTGCTGCATCCGGACAAAGCCAGTCTAGTTACTGCCGTTCCGCGCAGATCATGAAAAGTCAGGCCGGTAATCCCGGCAGTATCGCACGCCTTTCCCCACGACGTCCTGAAACCATCGCTAGTCCACGGCTTTCCGCGAGTGTTGGTCAGTATGGTAATTGCCTTCTTGGGCATCGAGGCTAGCATCGTTCGAACTGCGGCCGCTATGGGTACAGCCACGCGTGCGCCTGTCTTGCCTTGGCGGACACGCAGTGCCTGGCCGTCGTAATTCGTCCACTCAGCTTTCAGCAGGTCGCTTTGGCGTTGGCCAGTCCACAACGCAAAAACAACAGCCGCCTTAATCTCAGCTGGAGCGACCGAAAAAAGCTTCTCCAGCTGCTCGTCTCTCCAGATTTTATCTGTACGATCGGCGGAATAGAGCCTACCGCCGCGCTCACATACATTGACTGTGACACGGCCACGGTCCTTTGCGAAAGACAGAACGCGAGCCAGTGTTGTCCAGGCATAATCGGCGGTGCGTGGACGGTCGGCCATCGTGTCACGCCAATCCTTGAAGTCTCTACGAGCTTCCTTGTCCTGCAGTGCTGCAAACGACATGGTGCCGAACTCTTCGCGGATCATGTCGAGATACCGGTCATATTCTCGACGTGTCTTCTCGACTTTTCCGAGGAAATCAGACGACGCTCGGTATTCTGTAATCAGCTTGGCCATCGTCTCTGAAGGATCTATGTGTCGGTCCTTGGTAGCATCAGCAAATGCCCGAGCTAGGAGAGGGTCGCCAGGCTGAATAGGCGAGCCGTTCTTATGTTTGAGAAGCGGGCCGCCCCGCCAAGCATAGCAGTAGTAGATCGTCCTGCCTGTGGCTAAGGCCTTCTTGACCTTAGCCAGCCCTTTGAGCTTTGCGCGCGTCACGCTCGCGCCTCCATTTCTGCAGATCTGTCTCCACTGATATGTTATTCACGCCAAGTCCGCTAATTTCGTCAAGCTTCGCATCGATTGCCCTGCGATCCCACTTGCGAGTTCCGGGGATGCACTGAGGCATCTTGTGTGTCGCCACCCAGAGAGAGAACGTCGATTCGGCAATGCCGCAGTAAGCTGCGGCATCCCTGCGCCCAATGAGGCGAGGGGAGTTACCGTCTGTCATTTTCTTTTCCTCGCCTTCGCCTCGGCCAGCCGCGCGGGGAACTGAGTCAAAAAATTACCCTCCTTGGCAGTCGCCCGCTCGATTGACAGCTGCAGCTTCGTTTTACGGGTCGATTGCCGCGCGGTAGACGGTCCGCTCGAGGTGAAATCTCGTTTGGAGTGGCGCTTTAGGAAGCTCTCTATTTCTTCGGGCGCGATCGCCACATGATTTCGTTCTGTGCCTCGTCCAACTTTCACATAAACAAGTTCACCATGGCGGATCAGATCGCGGATCGTCGAAACGGAGGTTGCCAGAAGCTCGGCGACTTCGTCGATAGTGAGTAGCCGGCGAATAGGTTGTTCACGAGCTCCAGCCATGAACGCCAATTGCACGTCCTCACGGCACCAGCCGCGATCGGGATCGAGCGGCTCAGTGAAGCGGACATAGTATTGCGCCGACTTTTGAATCCAGGCTTCGTTTTTCATAGCGACTTCCCATGGTGCCAGAACTCGATGCGCTTCGCTTCTTCGATGCCGGCGTCTGTAACCGACCAGACGATATCACCGCCGCCATCTTTCTTCCCGGCAACTATGGCGCCTTTTTCGGCCAGCCTGTTCATTGTGGTTATGCCTGCGTCAGGGATGGCAACATGAGTTCGAGCGTCTGGATGAGCGATCATGTACAAAAGGATTTTTTGGCTCCTGCCGTCCAAGCCCAATTGGGGCTTTCGATCATTGGATCTGCGACTTCCGCGCTTCCACACGCCCAAGTTTTCTTCTCCATCTGGCGCTACTGCGGCAAAGCCGGCGGTGATTCCGAAATATCCATCATAGAATTTCCTGATCAGCGGAACCGGGCGGCCATCATGGAGCGGATCGATCCGCGGAAATCCCTTGCGCTCCAGCTGAGGGATGACAGCCTTTATAAACATGGCGGCTCGTTCCTTGCCGACGATGGCAATTGCGATTTCCCGGTCCGTGGCGAACATGGGGAGCTTTGAAAGCGGGTCGGTCATCTATTTCGCCCCCCACTTTACATGTTGCCGACTGTGGGCCAGCGGATCGGTCCACCATGGCAGCGCGCGCCACGTGTCGGGCACCGGCAGCTTGTTGATGGCCTCGATAAGCGGCGCTTGCGGCACGTTGGTATAGTGACGGGACATGCTATCCACGGCGTGCCCGAGGATCTGATCCTTGATATGCGGATGAACGCCAGCGATGACAAGCTCCGTCGAGCAGGAATGGCGGCCGGTATACGGAGACACGTCGGTTATATCGACTCCCTTCCGAGCGAGGCGCTTTCGCGCTCCAACTATTCCATTGCTGAGTTGACCGCCCCATTCCGCAGAGATCGTATAGGCCTGCCCTTTGAAGGTCCGAAACACCTGCTGCATACGATCTTTCCGAGCCAAGAGGGACTCGAATAACGGAGCGATAAACTCATGCATGGGCACGCCCCGAGGTTCGCCGGATTTGCTGTTGCGGATAACGATCCATCGTCCGGCGACATCGACGTCTTTCATTTCCAACGTGAAGAGTTCGATCGGCCGCATACCGGTGTAAAACAGCGCGGTCATAGCCATTGCCGGGGCAGGCGACATGGCAGCGACGAACTGTGCTGCTCGATCATAGGGCACCGGGCGAGTGCCGCTCCGGGTCTCTTCTCGGTGACGTGCCGTTCCTTTCGGTTTGCGGGGTCGCGACCATTGCCGAACGTCAGCCCAGCCATTCCTCACGGCATGGTTCCATACCGCAATGAACGGCGTGTAACACTGACGGTTGCGTGTCTCTGGCCGTGCTGTTGGAAAAATCTTGTGTGCCGCATCATCGAGGTCGTTTTGGCGGATTTTGCGAAGATGCTTCTTGCCGAGTTGTTTACTGAGAAGCGATAGGAACCTGGTCGATCCACCGCCCTTTAGGTAAGATTCTGCCGCCTGATCAAACGTGGCGTTGACCTTCCGTCCGAATATGCTCTCGTCGAGCACCTCTTTGCTTCGAACGGTGAGGATAAGTTCGGCGGTCTCCCGATCGGCAATTCGGGTGTTTTCGCAGACAGAAATGCCCCGTATGGTTCCGCGGAGCCACCAGTTCGGTGAGTCTTTTCTTTTGATAAGCTTGAGGACCACCAAACACCTCCGATACCAGAAAAAACAATCGCCGGCCGGCACGAATGCCGGAAAGCGATTCGAATCCTCTTTCGTGGTGGTGGGCGGGAAACCCAGGCGCGGATTGGTGGGCCGCATCTGGAAGGTATGTCGAAAAGCGGGCGCGTCAAGAGGTATACGATGACAGAGTGAGAGGACGGCCACGTGATCTCGTGGCAGCAGCGTGACGTCAATCGGCCACCCGACCCCGTTCTAAACTAACGGCAGTCGCGTCCTTCGCTGGTCTGTATAGTATCGGCGATTACAATCAAGTCCGACTGATCAATGAGAAAAGATTGCCTTCAGCTTCTCAATGTCGACTTGCCTTATATTGGTCGGCACTTCGCTTGCTGGATCAGCTATGAACCATTCCCGCGCTATCCGCAAACGATCGCCATATCGCGCTGGTTAGATGCCCAGACGCAAGATCCACTCGCGCACGGTCTCTCGCTATATGAGACCCCTTTCGTATCGGTCGCAGACGGTTTTTTCTGATGCTATCAGATGGTTGATTTTCGACATGTCGGCGGCTCTCGCGTGTCATCCGCCCGCGCCGGGCGGCGCGTCGTTCTCCAGGTTTTCGCGATATTGAACGAGTTCGCTGTCGTCCACGTCGATAGCTCCACCATTCGGCTTATGCAGCGACACGCCGGGGCCGCTTGCGATGCCGCCGGCCTCGAGGAACGTCACGCCAGCGTTTTCGAGGGCGGCACGAATATCACGCAGCGTCCGGACATATGGCGTGCTTTTTTCGAGTTCGAAGTTAGCCAACGTCGCGCGGCCCACGTCGGCGGCCGCACAAAGATCACCCTGAGACCAAGCCAGGAGCGCGCGAGCGGCTCGGCATTGTGCGGCAGAAATGGACATTTTTTATAATCCGATGCAAAAGTTATTGACTTATGGTCAACTCGATGTATTTTATATCGTGTTGTAACAAATGACTGTCACGAACGCAACGAGGAGCGATACCGTGGATACGCATACGCATACAGAAAGAACCCTATTGCCGCGCGGACTGATCGGCAGACGACGCCGCGTCTACATCGCTGATTGGACATATAAATTAAATAGTTTTGTAGAATACCGTGGCGAGCGCGCACTCGTGATCGACCGCCACCGCACGATAATGGGCGTAGAAATTTACACCATCATTCCTGTGACCGCTGCACCGGAGCGGCGGTACGTATTAGGTCGGTCTCTCAAGCATATTCATTGATTTCTTTTTTTGCGGCGCGTGATCCGTACGCCCGCATCCTTTGCGCCTTGCCCTGGGCGCCGGCCCGTCGCTATCGCCGCATGTCGGCGGCGGGCCACCAATTACCCCCGCCACCACAAAGCGCGCCGCCGGTCTCACCAGCCGGCGGTTTTTTCGTCGACGTGTGTTACCGTTGCGAAATGAAGACGGTTTTGAAACGACGCTATTTGCTCACGCTCTTCGCAAAGCAGGAAGGAAAATGCTGCTATTGCGACCGGCATGTCATTCTTTCCTATCGCTGGCGTGATCAGCAGAGACCTGACGCTGCCACGATCGAGCACTTGCGGCGCCGCGCGGATGGTGGATCTAACCACCCCGATAATCTAGCCATGGCATGCAAGGCGTGTAATGACGGCCGGGGCGAAGTTGACTGGTTGACCTACCGCTCTTTCAAGCGGGGCGAGATCAACGAGTTCGCAAAATGTTTCGCGCCGCAGCCGGCGTCTGGTGCACCCCGCCAGTCGCGTCACCACCAGCGAGAATCATTTGTCGCCGCATCGCGGCCCATGACGTAGCCAATAGCGAAAGCGATGGCGCCGATCGTTAGAACAATGCCGGTCGCGGTGTGCGGATGCTCAGCAGCGCCTGCGGCGACGGCGGTGCTCTCACGCACAACGGCGTCCTTGGCATCCTTTGCGACCTTCCGCGCGCCAGTGGGCGGATCTGCGGGTGTCCCTGTGAAGCCTGCACTTAGTTCGTCGGTCATGATATTCCTCCTTCTTGTGAGGAAGGAGAACACGCGTGGGGGAGGGATGTTCCAGCAGAATAGATGGCAGGCGAGTGCGGACGCATTGGCTCATGCTAACCGATTAGGCGAACGCCGCCGGTGCCTCCTCGAGCCAGCGGCTGGCGCGTGCCTGAGGGGGGGCATCACCGTGGGACAGCATGGTATGAACAACCTCGAATCAGCTATTCATCAAGCGGGGAGATCGCTTTGCATATCTTCATCGACGAATCCGGTACATTCGCTGGCGTTGGCTCGGGCAAACCTGCGGTTTCGGCCATTGGTGCTCTTATCCTCACCTCATATAGCTTGCCAAAGCTATTCAATAGATATCAGCAATTGCGAACCAACTTCCCAAAGCGCAACGGCGAGGTGAAGGGAAGCCTTCTCAATGAAATGCAGGTCGCTGCCGTAGTGGAATTACTGCGCAAGAATGACGCGATTTTCTGTGCTTCGATGATTGATCTGGGAGTCCATAACGCCGATGACATTACCGCTCATAGGGATGGCCGCAGCGCAAGCCTATCAGCGAATCTTACGAACGGACACACGCAGGAACTGCGCGACGGAGTTGCTGCCTTGCAAGCGCGAATGGCCGGCTTCCCTGATCAGCTATATGTGCAGTCTGTGGTAATGACTGACCTGCTGTTTCGGGTCATGCAGGAGATGATCCTCTATCACTGTCAACGATTCCCAAAAGAGCTTGCCGAGTTTCATTGGGTAGTGGACGCAAAGCACCCAGCTGCGGTGACTGATTGGGAAGACTGGTGGTACAAAACCCTTATGGTCTGGCTTCAGGCGATGTCGATTGAGAGACCGGCCGACCTGTTGCCTGGTGGCGACTATCGGCATTTCGAGCGCTTTTTCATTGCTGAAGTACCAGAGTATCTTCGCGATAAAGTCCCACCCGGAGATCGCACACGAGGTGCTGGTGTCAATCTTCAGTTGATGTACGGAGAGAGCTTCCGATTCTCCAGCGACCCAGAGGCTGGGTTGGAATTGGTGGATATTGCCACTAATGCCTTGCGGCGCGCTCTGGTCGGCAATTTAGGCCAGTCTGGTTGGCTTCCGCTACGCAGGCTTATGATCCATCGTAGCGACCTGTACGTTAAGCCGGTCGGGCTCATGCGTGACGAAGATCGCAAGCTTGCGCCAGAGCTCGCCAAGGTAATGAACAAATTCCGAGAGGGCGGACGTATCATGGCCATCCGCAATCTTCAGTGGCCAGAGAAAAGCTAGCAGGCGGTTCTGCACGCAAGTCGCCAACATCATAACCGACACATTCAGCGACTGTTTCCTCGACTTTCGGAAAGCAAATGACGTGGTAGCCGTCAAAACTTTAGCCCATTCATGGTTGATTTATCCGGATCAGATGGCGCAATATATACGTGCATCAGAAAAAAGGGGGCTTGATGTTTCGTATTCTTTCGCTGGCCGCAGCTGCAATTCTTACAACAACGTTCCCAAGCCAGGCGGGTTTTCAAAGCTGGTCCGTGGATAAGGAATCTGACCCGTTCTCGGGCGGTGAAAGTGTCTCGGTGAACTTTATGACCACGTTTCGGTCTGGCGTTCTCGTTCTATGCGATAGCGCCACGAAAGGGGTGAGAGTTCGCGCAATTCCTGGATTTGCTTACGATAAGCGCCTGAAAGACTTTAAGCCTACACTAAAATTTGCATTTGACGGGAAGCTTCTATTCACTGCCGAGGGTGATACCGGATCGGTCGGCGACAATCTGGCTGCATCCGAAGTGACCTTGGAAGGCGACCAGGCGAAGCAATTCGTTGATGCGTTCGCTTCAGCGAAAAAGCAGATTGCAATTGATGACGGCATTGCGGACAAGCCTCATCTTCTAACCGCCAAAGGCTCGACTACATCAGGCGCTGCGATTGTTTCATGCGTCGCAAAACAGGGTAGCTCGTCGTGATCAGCAACATATCCAACGCGTAGGTCCGCGGAAAACTGAGTGGTTGCCTCAACAGAGCTATCCAAATGGGCTTCAGTATACTCCGTATAGGATCGCAATCTGCGCGCTCGAAGCTCTGCGGGCAACCGAAAACTTACAGCCGCGACCGTAGGAGACACTATCGCTTCACGTCGTTGGTCAGGGCTGCGTTTTAATCCCGCCTGGGGCGGCGCAGAGTGAAGCTTTCGAAGGGCGCGATCTGACCATCGGGGCCGACCACGTCGTAGTATGTCACGGTGATCGTCGTGAAGTCACCCGGATGCGCGCCGGGGTCGAGGTCGAACGCAGCGAAGCCGTAGGAATGGGCGGCATTTCGCACAGCCGACCACGGCGCCTCTTCGACGACATAGACTGGCGGACGCTTGTGGGTGGCGGGGTTTAGATCGCCGACCCGCATGATGACGCGACAGCAGGGCGGGTTGAAGAAGAGCTCATTCGAAGGCACCGAGGTGCCGCCACCACCGATCACCATATGCACCGTGCCCTTGGTGGTATCGATCACGTCGGTAGCGGTTCCCACTGGGATTGGTGTCAGCGTGTCGTTATTTTGCTGGCCTCGGATGGGGTGAGAGCGTTCGTAATGGTGCTCATGACCGCACACCACCAGGTCCACGCCATATTTGTCGAACAGCGGCAGCCATTCCTGGCGAATGCCGAGATCAGCGCCGTTAAACTTGTCGGCGGTGGAGATCGCAACCTGATGCATGCATACCACCACCCAATCGATCGACTTGTCGGCGCGGGCGGCGGCGAGCTCCTTCTCCAGCCATGCCTTCTGGGCGCCGTTGGAATAGCCGCGGACATAGGAATCGCCACCATCCTGATAGACGACGTCATCATTGGCGATGGCAACCACCCGCACCGAGCCGGCGGTGAAGCTGTACCAAAGCCCATGTGTCACATCAGTCTGGCCATCGGCGGCTGGCAGGGAGAAATACGTCTGGTAAGCCCTGTAGCCGATCGGGCCGTTTCCGAGCTCGTTCTCGTGATTGCCAGGGGACGGCATCCAGGGGCGGTTGCGGGCGCTGCGGGTGTTGTTGTTCCAAAAATCCCACCATGTACGCACGCGGTCATGGGCGAGATTGGCGTAGCACAAGTCCCCATTGAAGAGGTGAAAGAGTGGACGCAGCCGCTCGACGCCTAGCGTGGTGTCACCAGCCGCGGGCGAGCCGAGATTGTCGTTGATGTAGGTGGTGCCCTGCAGCGTCACACCGGCCGGTGGGTCAAATATCCTCCCAAGGGTGGGGTGCCCTGATCGCCGAAACTGGTAAAGCGGAGGGGCTGGCGCCCGCGCGGAGATGTGCGGAACGTACCGAATTGCGGCTCTGCACCTTCATGGAGCGCCGCATAAAGATAGGAGGCATCTGCATCCAACCCGCCGACCTTGGCATGATAGGCATAGACGGTCTGGTTGGACTTGGCGTCGACATAGTTTACTTCGTCCGCAGCCACCGTCTGCTCAAGCTTGCCGTCTAGACGGCCGATGAGCACGCGCGGCCGCTTCACCGGTTGCAGCGTGTGCCAGGACACCACCATTTCAGCAGAAGCGTCGGCGCCGAACTGAAGATGGAGCCCCGCCACGGGTGGCGTCATCACCGGCTTCGTCAAGCCAATTGCGGTCGGTGCCGGCGCAATCTCCTCAGCACTGGCAAACGAGGCTGTCAGCAGCACGCCGGTGCCGATCCCGGCAGCGGCAAGGAGCCTACGGCGGCTGATGTCAAAATTCTTATCGCTGTCCGGTGTTGTCATGGCGGGGCGCTCCGGCGAGAGGGGTTCCTTTTGCTAGCGCGAGACTGTGAATTTGGCGCGACAATCTGGGCGCGGCCACACCCGCCTCGTATGCCGGGAAGGGGGCCCGAGCAACTAGTGGGGCCGCTTGTTCCAGCTCTTGAAAGATGGCGTGCTCGTTGAGCGGGAGGGTAGAGATCCTGTCAGGCGAGAGATGACGGTATTTATTCGCGCAGCGTGATGAGAGGCGGCCTATTGGTCGCCTTTTTTATTGTCCAGCAAAGAATGCGCATCGCTGATCAGACCAGCGATCCCTGTCGGCAGCATAGATGCATCACTATAGGCGACGGCAAGCTCTATCAGCGCCCATCTCGCCGCATTGGCATGGATTTTCCGAAACTCCGACTGTCCGGATTCGATCTTCTCATATGTGCTAAGTGGTATCCCCATATGCATCGCCATGACAGGTTTTGTCACTTTGGCAAGCTGCCTATACTGCAGGAGCGTCATCGGATTCATTGAACTACCCCTTTCGATTTGATATATTGGGAACCGGAAGGAGTTGCAGCTCCTCCCGGCCCCCAGTTATCGGCCTATGGAGATTGTCACTCTCCACTTGCCGAACCGGACTTGAAGGGTGAGCTTAACGCTCATGGTAGCCTCCAGTCTGGTTGCCGAAGCAGGATTGCTTCGGTGAATTCTGTATACCGCCATTTTGGCGGCATGACAAGCAAAAACCGCCATTTTGGCGGTTTTATTTTGAGGCCGTCACGTTGCGAGCGTGGCGGCTTTTGCTTTGGTGGATACAACCATTTCCATTTGTATTTGCAACTTTTGATACTGCACGGATGCACACTTGATTATCCGTGCATTATCCGTGCACATACGTGCGGTGACACCTGCACAGCGCTGCCCGGTTAGCCCCTCACTCACATCCTATGAGGACGCAGCGGAGAAAATGGGTAAAAATTAAGCGGGGGAAAAAGACACGAAAAAGCGGGTACTTTAGCGGGTATCTTACGAAACGTCCCCGATACGTTACAAATTAATCTCAAGTATTTAGAGCGTGCAATTCTACGGACACCTCTTCCGCCATATCCATATGAAATCATTAGATTTTATGGCCGATGGCTCTCCCATCCCATACACACCATATTAGCCATTCTTGATATTCTTAGTCACGCAGATTGCCATCGAAAATGAAGCGCGACGTGTCACATTAAGAATCCTTGCCTTGTCATGCCCTTCACAACACCAATTTCGAAGGAGATGACAATGATCCGGCAGAGCATCGCAATCGTGTATCATAGCGGCTACGGACATACCGGCCGACAAGCCGAGGCCGTCAGGGCGGGGGTCGAAGAGGTTGATGGCGCGGAGGCTATGCTGTTGACCGTAGATGGGGTGGAGCGCCACTGGAGTGATCTCAATGCGGCGCACGCGATCATCTTTGGCTCCCCGACCTATATGGGCGCAGTTTCTGCACCATTCAAAGCGTTTCAGGAGGCGACGTCGAAGACAGTTCTTGCGAGGGGCTATTTGTGGAGGGACAAGATTGCAGCCGGTTTCACTACCTCTGGGTCACGATCCGGTGACAAGCTTTCGACGCTGATGCAGATGGTGATCTTCGCAGCCCAGCACGGAATGCATTGGGTCGGTCTCGATCTGCCGCCGGCCAACTGCTCTTCGACAGGTTCGGAAGAAGACATGAACCGCCTCGGCTTCTGGCTTGGTGCAGCGGCGCAGGCCAATACAGACGAAGGCCCGGAGACGGCGCCACCGGCATCCGATCTCGCGACCGCACGCCATCTTGGCCGTCGGGTAGCGCTGACGGCGCTGCAGTTCGCTCGTGGCCGCGAGGTCAATCCATTTGCGCGCGAGTTCGCAGCCAATGAATGAGGCGCCGTCCGATCCGATCTTCGCTGAGCTGCGTCCGCGCCTTGTCAGGCTCGCCTACAGAATGCTCGGATCGGTCACGGATGCCGAGGATATCGTGCAGGATAGCTGGCTGCGCTGGCTGGCGACCGATCGCGCTTCCATTCGCGAACCGGCGGCATTCCTGCGGACAGTCGTCACCCGGCTTTGTCTGAACGAGCTGAAATCGGCCCGTCGTCGCCGGGAGTCCTATGTGGGTTCCTGGCTGCCCGAGCCGATTTTCGATCCGGAAGACGGCGATGCCGCTGACGATATAACCATGCCGCTGATGCTGGCCTTGGAGCGTCTTTCGCCGCTGGAGCGAGCCGCCTTTCTTCTGCATGACGTGTTCGGCATGAGTTTCGATGAGATCTCGTCGGCAATTGGTCGTGAGGCGGCCGCCTGTCGCAAGCTTGCCAGCCGGGCGAGGGCACATGTCACCGAGGCCCGGCCGCGTTTTGCGGTCGGGAAGGAAGAAGGGCTCAAGCTTGCCGAGGCTTTCTTCACGGCGTCGAGAACGGGAGACATGGCCTCCCTTCAGGCTCTGCTTTCAGAGGATGTCGTTGTCTATGCCGACGGCGGCGGCAAGGTGCCGACATCGCAGCGACCACACATCGGGCTTTCTGCCACCATGCGGCTTCATGAGCGACTGGCGCGAATTTTCCGCGCACATCCCTCGCAACTGATCCACTATGCCGTCATCGATGGCTTGCCGGGCTTCGTGACAATAGAAGGCGACAGTGTCGTACAGACCACCGCGCTGCAGGTCGAACGGGAAAAAATCGTCGCCATCTATTGCACCCGCAACCCGGACAAACTGCAGCACATTATCGGCGCGTTAGAATCGGCGACATCTATCACGACAAACTATTGATGCATCTTGATACAGCAGCCTGAGAAAACTGCGCCAAATCTCTCCTTCGCAATCCCAGCACAATGACAAACCGAGTGCATCTGTTGCAGTCCGGCACGACTGGTGGCGTTCAGAAAGCAGACCGTTACCGTCGCGGGATGGATGTGATCGACACGACTTGCGGCCGGTAGCGCTTTACTGAGCGTTAACCATGATCTTCGGAAATTCTTCGGTGCGCTCAATTTGCATCGCAAAATGGACAAAGTGCAATCATGATTAAAGCACCGTTAGGTGATTGGAGCGTAGCAGGATACCGGAGCGAGGGATTACCGGTAGCAGACCTCCGTCAAAGTAATGAGTAGCGGCTTGGGACAGATGACATTCGAAAATCGGGCGGTGACATACACAACGGCCATGCGTTGGTTTGCTCTCTCACTGATGTGCGCAACCATTACGGCCTGCGGGACGTCTCAGAAGGTTGCTTCGACACGCAAGCACGGCAAGGAATATTTCTCCGAGAAGGAATATGGCGTGAAGGCGAGCCCTCGCGTCGTGAATAGCGGACCGGTGCCGAAGGGCGGCGGCCGCTTCATGGTCGGCAATCCCTATCAGGTGAAGGGCAAGTGGTATTACCCCAAGGAAGATTTCGGCTATAACAAGGTCGGCATCGCTTCATGGTACGGCTCGGCTTTTCACGGTCGTCTCACCGCCAACGGTGAAGTCTACGATCAGCAGTCGCTGACTGCCGCCCATCCGACTTTCCCGCTGCCAAGCTATGCCCGCGTCACCAACGTCGAGACCGGCTCCTCCATCATCGTTCGCGTCAACGATCGCGGCCCATACCATCCCGGCCGCATCATCGATCTTTCGAACAAGACGGCACAGATGCTCGATCTTCAGCATAGCGGCACGGGCAATGTGCGCGTGCAATATGTCGGCCGCGCCCGCATGGACGGTCATGACGAACCCTATCTCATGGCTTCCTATATTCCGAAGGGTTCGCGTCTGCCGGGCATCAACCCAGGCGGCCAGATCGCAACCGGCGTGATGGTGGCCTCTGCCGGCCGGATGACTGCCGATCAGCTGCCGGATTCATATACCCCAACACCGACGCGCGCCAGCCGCGAGGTGCGCAGCTTTGATGCCGCGCCGGCGATTGCACCCGTCCCGCGCCAGTCGCCCTATTCAGCAACGGCCTTCGCCGACTCCACCCCGGATGGCGGTTACAACGCCACCAAGCGCAACGACCCGCCGCCGATGACGTGGAATGGCGGAGCGATGCCTGCGGCGGAAGCGGCGGACCCGATCATGATCGTGCTTCCGCGGATCGGCCCGATCCCCCGCGAGCGGCCGGATTTCTCTCCGCGTCTGGCAAGCCAGAAGGACCAGTCCCTTGGCTCCATGGCTGCCGGATATCAGGAAGCGCCGGTTAAAACAGTTTATGTCGACCTCGCTTTCGATGCCGTCATGGTTCGCAACGACGGCCTCACGCAGGAATCGATTCTCTCGTCCTATCGCCGCCAGCATCAGGGTACGACGCAGGTCGATTGATCGGCGTCATTGCCTGAATCTTAACCCGTCACTAAAATAATCGTGCCGATGGTCGGATGAAGGGGACGATATGCCAAAGCGCTTGATTCTTTTGTTCCTTTTTCTCCTCGGTTTCGCGAATGTCACGGCCGTCGCGCAGCCGGCCGCACCGGGCGCTTTCGACACGAAAGCCGCGCAGGCATTCATGATTGAAGCCTCGACCGGCACTATCCTGCTTGCCAAGAACGAGGATCAGCTGATTTCGCCGGCGTCGCTTGCGAAACTGATGACGCTGGATGTCGTTTTCGACGCGATCGGGCGAGGGGAGATCAACCTCGACACGGAATATCCCGTCTCGGAAAATGCCTGGCGCACCGGCGGCGCTCCCTCGCGTGCATCGACAATGTTCGCAGCCCTGAAATCGCGTATCCGCGTCGGCGATCTGATCCAGGGTATAGCCGTACAGCAGGCGAACGACGCCTGCATCGTTCTGGCCGAGGGTATGTCGATTAACGAACGCGAATTCGCGCGGCGCATGACGGCGCGTGCCCGCGAGATCGGCATGTCGCGGTCGACCTTTACCAATTCGACCGGACTGCCCGATGCCAACGACCCCAATGGCGGCGGCAGGGTTTCCGCGCGGGAGATGGTCATGCTGGCGCAGGACCTGCAGGAGAAGCACCCGGATCTTTACAAATATTTCGGGCAGGCCGACTTCACCTGGAATAAGATCTACCAGCGCAACAAGAACCCGATGCTTCTGCTCAATATCGGTGTAGATGGCCTGGGGCTCGGCTTTGCCGAAAGCGAAGGCTTTTCAATCGTCGCCTCCATTCAGCGGGATGGACGCCGCTTGTTTCTGGCGCTTGGCGGGCTGAAGAGCGACAAGGAACGCATCGAGGAGACGCGACGCGTCCTCGAATGGGGGCTCAGCAATTTCAAGAGCCAACGCATCTTTGCCGATGGCGAAGTGATCGGCGATGCCAGCGTCTATGGCGGTGCCGCATCGACCGTCGGCCTGCGAACTAAGATACCCGTCGATGTCTACGTCCCTGTGGACACGCCGGATCGATTATCCGCCCGCATCGTCTATCGCTGGCCGCTGACGGCGCCGGTTGCTGCGGGTTACGAAGCCGGCACCCTTCGCGTGTTCCTGGGTGCGCGTTTGGTGCGGGAGCTGCCACTCTACACGAAAGAATCGGTCGGGCAGGGCACATTGGGTCGCCGCGCCTTCGATGCCCTCATGGAACTGACGGAATCACTGCTGTTCTCCTGGCTGTGGGACAAGCCTTTGCCGACCTGAGTGGGCCGCAAGGCTCGCGAAATCTCTGTTCACACCCCATATAGAGTGGCGGAGACCGGGACGTGCACGGTTCCACCTGGACATGTCTTGGGTTAAACAGGATGCGTATCGCACGCCGCACGAATGGCACGCGAAAAGTGCAGGACATGATCATTGGCTGATGCAAACGGATTATTCGTAAGCTTCGAAGGCGGCGAGGGGGCCGGCAAGTCCACCCAGATTCGCCGCCTGGCTGAACGGTTGCGCGAGCGTGGCCATGAGGTTCTGGTAACGCGCGAACCCGGGGGCTCGCCCGGAGCGGAAGCGGTGCGGCATGTGCTGCTTTCAGGTGCTGCGGAAATGTTCGGTACGCGCATGGAGGCGATTCTGTTCGCTGCTGCCCGCAACGATCATGTCGAGGACGTCATTCGCCCGGCACTTTCGCGCGGCACCATCGTCCTTTGCGATCGGTTCATGGATTCCTCGCGCGTCTATCAGGGCGTAACGGGTAATCTCGAGCCTGACTATATCGAGGCTCTGCAGAGGGTTGCCGTCAACGGCGTCATTCCGCATTGCACGCTGATTCTCGACATTCCCGCCGAAGTCGGTCTGGCGCGCGCGCGCAAGCGCGCCTCCGCCGTAACCGCACCCGATCGCTTCGAGAAGGAAGAGATGCAGACCCACGAGAAGCGCCGCGAGGCGTTCCTCGATATCGCCGCCCGCGAGCCCGAGCGTTGTCACGTCATCGATGCTCAGAGGTCGGAAGATGAGATCGCCGCTGAAATCGCCGAGATCGTCGACAAGCGGCTCGGTGCAGTGAATATCGCCGCAGGATCGGAAGCGGCGCAATGAGCGATGAACGTCCGGGCGTCCTCGACGGCGCCATTCCTCCGCAGGACAATGTGAAACTCTTTGGCCATGAGCAGGCGGAGGCCTTCCTCGCCCAATCCTATCGATCCGGCAAGGGCCACCACGCCTTGCTGATCGAGGGGCCCGAGGGTATCGGCAAGGCGACGCTCGCCTTCCGTTTCGCCAATCACGTCCTCTCTCATCCCGATCCGGCATCCGCGCCGGAGACGATCGGCGATCCCGATCCGGGATCGGTCGTCTCCAGGCAGATTTCCGGCGGAGCATCGCACAATCTGCTGCATTTGAGCCGGCCGGTCGACGACAAGACCGGCAAGATGAAATCCGCGATCACCGTCGACGAAGTGCGCCGCGCCGGAAAGTTCTTTTCGCAAACCTCGGGCACCGGCAACTGGCGTATCGTCATCATTGATCCGGCTGACGATCTCAACCGCAGTGCGGCCAACGCCATCCTGAAAATCCTCGAGGAACCGCCGAAGCGTGCTTTGTTCCTCGTGCTTTCGCATGCACCGGGCCGGCTTCTGCCGACGATCCGCTCACGCTGCCTGCCTTTGAAACTTGCGCCGCTCGGCAATGATGCCTTGCGCAAGGCACTCGAAAATCTTGGCGTGCCGGCCGGGCAGGGGAGTGAATTGCTCTCCGCTGCCAAGGGTAGCGTCAGCGAAGCGCTCAAGCTCCTGAACTACGGCGGCGGCGAGATCATCGAGGCCTATCGGCAGGTGCTTTCGGCCGATGGGCCGGCGGCTCGCAAGGCGATGCACCGCCTCGCCGATGCGCTTTCCGGAAAGGACAGCGACACGATCTTTGGCTTCTTCCTGTCGCATATCGGCGATGACATCATCGATCGGGCTCGCGCTGCCGCGCTTGGCGGCTCCATTTCCACGGCCGAGAGGCTGGCTCGGCTGCACTCCGAGACCACTGAGCGGCTCAACGTGTCGCAGGCTTACAACCTCGATCGCAAGCAGACGCTGATCACGATCCTCGGTGAGCTCAAGCAGCAGCTCTCGGCATAGATCGATTACGCAATTCCCGACGGAAAACCGTGAAACGCTGAACCGCCCTAGTCTGAAAGTCCGACCTGATCCAGGCCACCCCGAAACAGCTCGCGCTGCTGCTCGCTCTCCACTACGATCCCATGAGCCAGAAAATCGCTTACCGTGAAATCAGGATGGATGGCCAAAAGGTCCCTCGCTTCGGCGACTGCATCGTTTAGCCGTCCCGCCTTGTTGAGGCAGGCGACAACCCGCGCTCGGGTAAATTTTCCAGGGTTCGGAAGCCGACGGAATGCCGCCAGCGCTTCGTCATAGTCACCTTTGAGATAAAGTGCGTTTCCGAGGACCGCATAGTACCAATGCGGAGGAAAGGGATTCAGCCGCATTCCTTCCTCTATCCATTGCATCGCCTCGTCGATCCGGTTCCGTCTCGCCAGCAGTCCGCCCAGTTGGACGATCGCGTTCGCATCACTTGGGTTGAGCATGCATGCGCGTCGAAGCTCACGCTCGGCTCCTTCGAAATCCTTTGAATAGAAATAAGCCAAGGCCAATGCTCGATGACACCCCGCCTCTCCTTCATCCAAAGAGATCGCCTTTCTCGCGAGCGCGTTGCATTCCTGGAGCACCGAGACGGGAGCCTTGGCATATCCGTGTGTGGCAAGCCGGGAAAAAGCGAGGTGGGCGTGAGCGAGGGCAAAGCCCTGATCACGCGCCAGCGCAGCCTCGAACATTTCACATGCCTTGATGTTATCGTCGGGTTCATACCCCCTGAGGTAGACGAGGCCGCGCAGATAGAATTCGTAGGCGGCGAGATTGTCGGGAGGCTTACGAAATGATTGTTGATAGTCCGCCGTATCGATCTGCCCTACGAGATTGGAGGCGATCATTCGCACGATTTCGTCCTGGACTTCAAAAATATCAGTATCACGCCGGTCGTATTTTTCCGACCATATGAGCCTCCCGGTTGACGTTTCTATCAGTTGGATCCTGGCTCTTAATGCGCGCTCCGAACGTCTCAGATCGCCCGTCACAACATAGCTCGCCCCCAGCTTGCCGCCGATCTCGGCCGGGTTCGCCAACAGATCACGAAAGGCAAAAGAAGATGACGCCGCAATCACCGACAAGCGCCGAAACCTGGCCAGACTTCCGATGATGTCCTCGGTGAAGCCGTCGCAGAAGAATGATTGCTCGGCTCCTCCTTCCATGTTTCGAAAAGGCAATACGGCGACTGCCGTCTTGTCGGCCACTATCGGCGCCGGCGCTTCGGGCCAGTACCAGGCCCTGACAAGCTTGGTGATATTCTTGAGCCGAACCTCGCCACCGTTTTTGAAAAGAGCCCGAGTGCTTGGTTTCAGATGGACGTAGGCCGCATCGCCAAGGCAGATGCCGCCTGGTGGTGCCTGGCGCTCGAGACGCGCGGCCACGTTCACACCGTCGCCGAAAATGTCGTCATCGGTCACGACGACTTCCGCAAGGTTGATTCCGATCCTCAAGCGAATCCGCTCATCACCGACTTTCGGCGCCACGTCGGTTCCGAGACAATGCTGGATTTCCAGCGCACACGAGGCCACGTCGTTCGCGCCATCAAAGACGGAAAGGAGACCGTCGCCCATAAACTTGATCACACGCCCGCCATGCTTGCGGATTTGAGGACCGAGGATCACATCGTGCAACCGCCGCAAGCTCGCAAGCGTCTGTTCCTCATCAGCTTCCATCAGCCGGGAGTATCCGACGATGTCCGTCGCCATGATCGCTGTCAGACGTCTTCTAAGAGGTTCAGCCATCGGCACCGCCATTCACCCATTGCCGGGATACGTACCGGCATCTCGTCATGTGGAATTCTATAGCATGGCTGAACGTCAGTAAAAAAAGTCCTCGCCGGCGCCAGCCGTCGAACGTGCCCCCAAACCCTATTGCGCATTTATTTTCAAATGTCTCAGGGAAAGATCAGCTTCCAGGCGACGATCGCCAGCGTGACGGCAAGGATGATGCGCACGGACCGCTCATGCAGGCGCGGCGCCAGCAGACTGCCTGCGACGATGCCCGGGATCGACCCTATCAGAAGGGCGAACAGCATCGTCCAGTTGATCTCGCCGATAAGCCAATATCCCATGCCGCCGATCAGGGTCAGCGGCACTGCGTGGACGATATCGGAGCCGACGATTTCGCGCACGTCCGTCTGGGGATAGAGCACCAGCAGGACTGTGACACCGAGCGCACCCGCGCCGACCGAGGTCATGGTGACGAGAATGCCAAGTATAAGGCCGAGTATGACGGTCAACAGAGCGATATTGCGTGGTGATATCGTTCCGCGTTCGCCGCGCCATTTGCGGATGGCCTCAATGATCTGGCTACGAAAAATCAGCATCAGAGCCGTCAAAAGCAGCAGGCAGCCCAAGGACAGCGTGATGGTATGAGCAACGGCGGGGCTCTCGCGGTTGACGCCGGCCATGATCCAGAGCATGGCGAGCGCCGCCGGCACGCTGCCTGACGCCAGAAGGCTCACGACCTTCCAATTGACCCGCCCATGCATGCCGTGCACGGCCGTTCCCGCGGTCTTGGTGATTGCGGCATAGAGCAGATCCGTGCCAACGGCCGTTGCCGGATGGACGCCGAAGAGAAGCACGAGCAGGGGGGTCATCAGCGAACCGCCGCCGACCCCTGTAATGCCTACAAGCATGCCGACGAAAAAGCCGGAAAAGGAATAGAGCGGCTGAAAGGAATCAATCAAACTCAATATCACGGCCTCTTGAAGCCGTTAGGCAGACCAATACATAAAATGATGAAATCCACGGCCACTTCTGTCCTGCGCTCCACTCTTCGGAAGGGGTAAAGGCGAGGCGGAGCCGAGTCAAGCAAGGCACCATCCCGAAGTTCCGAATGCTGCGGGCGCGAAACTTGGTGTTTCGCTCATGACAAACATGCGCTAAAGCGAGCGGAGCAAGAATAACAGCGACGTAACAGTAAAAGCGGGCCATTGCCTCACATGACCGAAAAAACTCCGTTCTACATCACCACCGCGATCGCCTATCCCAACGGCAAGCCACATATCGGCCATGCCTATGAGCTGATCGCCACCGACGCGCTGGCGCGATTCCAGCGCCTCGATGGCCGCGACGTCTTCTTCCTGACGGGTACGGACGAACATGGCCAGAAGATGCAGCAGACGGCGCGGGCCGAAGGCATGGACCCGCAGCAGCTCGCCAACCGCAATTCCGATGAATTCCAGGCGATGGGGAAGCTGCTGAACGCGTCGAATGACGACTTCATTCGCACGACGCAGCCGCGCCACCATGAGACCTCGCAGAACATCTGGAACCTGATGGCCGATGCCGGCGACATCTACAAGGATTCCTATGCCGGCTGGTATTCGGTGCGCGACGAAGCCTATTACCAGGAAAACGAAACCGAACTGCGCGCCGACGGCGTGCGCTACGGACCGCAGGGCACGCCAGTCGAGTGGGTGGAGGAGGCAAGCTACTTCTTCAAGCTCTCCGAATACCAGGACCGGCTGCTGAAGCACTACGAGGAAAATCCGGATTTCATCGGTCCGTCCGAGCGCCGCAACGAAGTCATTTCCTTCGTCAAATCCGGCCTCAAGGATCTGTCGATCTCGCGCACGACCTTCGACTGGGGCATCAAGGTGCCGAACGACCCGTCGCATGTCATGTATGTCTGGGTCGACGCTCTGACGAACTACATCACAGCGACCGGCTACATCGAAGATCGGAACAATCCGCGGGCGAAATACTGGCCGGCCGACCTGCATGTCATCGGCAAGGACATCATTCGCTTCCACGCGGTCTACTGGCCGGCCTTCCTGATGTCGGCGAAGCTGCCCCTGCCGAAGCGCGTCTATGCCCACGGCTTCCTGCTCAACAAGGGCGAGAAGATGTCGAAGTCGCTCGGTAACGTCGTCGATCCGGTCAATCTCGTGAACCATTTCGGCCTCGACCAGGTGCGCTACTTCTTCCTGCGCGAAGTCTCCTTCGGCCAGGACGGCAGCTATAGCGAAGAGGCGATCGGCACGCGCATCAATTCCGATCTCGCCAACGGCATCGGCAACCTCGCCAGCCGTTCTCTGTCGATGATCGTCAAGAACTGCGACGGCAAGATCCCGGAATGTGGACCGCTGACGGACGAGGACAAGGCGCTGCTCGCACAGGCCGACGCCTTGCTCGCTTCGACCCGCGAAGACATGGGCAAGCAGCTCATTCATCGTGCTCTTGCGTCCATCATCGCTGTCGTTTCCGAGACGGACCGCTATTTCGCGAGCCAGGAGCCCTGGGCGCTGAAGAAGACCGATCCTGCCCGCATGGCGACCGTGCTCTACGTCACGGCCGACGTCGTGCGCCAGATCAGCATTCTGCTGCAACCCTTCATGCCGGAATCCTCGGGCAAGCTCCTGGATCTTATTGCCATCCCATCCGACAAGCGTGATTTCGCGGCGCTCGGCGAGGCGGGCCGCCTCGTTGCCGGAACGCCGCTGGAAGCCCCGAAGCCGGTCTTCCCGCGCTATGTCGCGCCGACCGCCGAATAAGGTTCTCCATGCTGATCGATACGCATTGCCATCTGGATTTTGCCGATTTCGAAGAGGAGCGCGACGCGATCGTCGCCCGCGCTCACGAGGTAGGCGTCAAGCAGATGGTCACCATTTCGACAAAGGTCAGGAAGCTCGACGGATTGCTTGCGCTCACCGAGCGTTATCCGTCGGTTTTTTGCTCCGTCGGCACCCATCCGAACAGCGCCGACCAGGAGTTGGACATCCAGACGGAAGACCTCGTGCGGCTAGCAAATCAGCACGAGAAGATCGTCGCGATCGGCGAGGCGGGTCTCGATTACTTCTACGATACCGTCAAGCCGGAAGACCAGAAGACCGGCTTCCTGCGCCATATCGCTGCCGCTCGCGAAACACAGCTGCCGCTCGTCATTCACAGCCGCAGCGCCGATGAGGACATGGCCGCGATCCTGACGGAGGAAACAGGGAAGGGGGCTTTCCCCTTTATCCTCCACTGCTTCTCCGCCGGCCCTGCCCTTGCCCAGACCGGCGTGGAGCTTGGCGGCTATATCTCCTTCTCCGGCATCCTGACCTTCCCGAAATCGGAAGAGTTGCGCGAGATTGCCAAAACGATCCCGCACGACCGGCTGCTGGTCGAGACCGACGCGCCTTATCTCGCGCCGAAGCGCTGGCGCGGCAAGCGTAATGAACCGTCCTATGTCGTCAACACGGCCGAGGTGCTGGCCGACACGATCGGCGTCAGCATGGCTGATATCGCCGAAATCACCACAGCGAACGCCTTCCGCTGCTTCTCCAAAATGACGAGGGTCTGACGTCGTGACATACCGGCGGCGCTTCACCATTTTGGGCTGTTCATCGTCGCCGGGCGTTCCGCGTATTACCGGCGACTGGGGTGCCTGCGATCCGAAAAATGCAAAGAATCGACGGACACGTGCCGCCTTTCTCATCGAGCAGATCGCGCCGGATGGCGGCATCACCACGGTCGTCATCGATACCGGTCCGGATTTCCGAGAGCAGATGATCCATGCCGGCGTCAGCTTCATCGACGCCGTGCTCTATACCCACGCCCATGCCGACCATATTCACGGCATCGACGATCTGCGCGGCTACTTCCATATTTCAAACGAGCGCATCCCGATCTATGCCGATCCGCCGACCATGGATCGCATTCGCGAAGGCTTTCGCTACTGCCTGGAAACACCACCCGGCAGCAGCTATCCGCCGATCGTGCGGCCGGTGCTGATCGAAAATCTCGAGAAAAGTTTCGTGATCGATGGGGCAGGCGGTCCGATCCGCTTCTGGCCGCACAAGCAGATACATGGTGATATCCATTCGCTGGGCTTCCGTATCGGTAAACTCGCTTATTGCAGCGATATCAGTGATTTCCCGCCGGAATCGATAGAAAAGGTTCAAAACCTAGACATCCTGATCATCGACGCGTTGCAGTATCGGCCTCATCCAAGTCATCTGTCGTTGGAACAGTCGCTCGAATGGATCGAACGCCTGGCGCCGAAACATGCCATCTTGACCCACATGCATACGCCGCTCGATTATGAAACCGTGCTGGCTGAAACGCCCGATCATGTCGAGCCGGCCTACGATCAAATGCAGATCGAACTCGACGTGGAGGATGACGAGCTATGAGCGAAGATATCAAGAAGCTTTCCAGCCTGGAGCGCGTCGAACTTGCGGCGCGCGCGCTGGGGCTCGACATCTCGATCAAGCGCATGGAGCAATCGACACGAACCGCCGAAGAGGCTGCCAAGGCTGCAGGATGCGCCGTTGGCCAGATTGTCAAATCGCTGGTCTTCGTCAATGCCGATACGCACGCGCTGACGCTGCTTCTGGTTTCAGGCGCCCATAACGCCGATACGGCATATATTGCAACAGCTTATGGAATTCGATTGAAGCGTGCCGATATCGATCGCGTGCGCGATGAGACCGGTTTCGCCATCGGCGGCGTTGCGCCAATCGGCCATCTGGTCGATCTGCCTGTTTTCATCGATGAAAGCCTTTTGGCTTACGATCAGGTCTGGTGCGCAGCCGGGCGCCCGGACAGCATTTTCTCCTGCAATCCAACGACGCTGGCCGAAAAGATTGCGGCCAAGGTGATCCGCATCAAGGCGAGCTAAGAATAGCGAATGCAGCCGGCGCCGGCAGAGATTGCATGGGATCGCTGCGGTGCGACGGGGAGGATGCGATGAGCAAGGCTTCAGACAGCAGAAGGATCGATACGGCTTCCCGGATAATTCGCTCGACGCCACACGCGATCTTCAAAGCATTCCTCGATCCCGAAGCATTGGCCTCATGGCTTCCGCCGAAAGGCATGACATGCAGCATCCACGTCTTCGAACCGCATAAAGGCGGCCGTTATCGAATGGCGCTATCCTATGACGCACTGGATCATCCAACGCCTGGAAAATCTTCTGAGCATACCGACATTGTTTCCGGTCGATTCCTCGAGATCATGGCGGATGAACGCATCGTTCAGGCGGTAGATTTCGAATCCGATGACGCCGCATTCGGCGGAACGATGACCATGACCTGGTCCTTGACAGAGGTTCCAACCGGCACAAGGGTCACCATAATTTGTGAGGACGTGCCGCACGGCATTCGCAGAGAAGATCATGACGAGGGATTGAAATCGACGCTCGAAAATCTGGCCAACCATCTGGAATAAAAGCCAAAAGCGTCTGCACCATCGCCATATCGATACCCGCTTTAGTTCCATAATCTATCTTATCTGATGTTTGCTTGTAGCCGGGGTGGGTTCAAGGATGAAGTGCGACTTGCGAATGATACCAATGGGTTGTCACTCGCAAGGAAGACGTGAGAGCATACCCGCCCCCACGTCGATGTGGATAACAGCGCTTATCCTTCAGCGTCGGCCCGATGCATCTCGGTAGCTTCCTCGCCATTATGGCTGGCTGAACTTCAATGGCCCGGCAGGCCCGTCATGCTTCCAAAGCCATGACGACGATCCAGGCTTGCCATCTGACACCCGGGATTTTCAGCAGCAGATTATCGATCCGCTTGCCGGTGCCCCGAACCGCGGCGCCGAACGGGCTCTTGCGAAACGGAATGGACGCGAGTGCAGCGAGCCCGAAGAATTCCAGATCGCACTTCGAGAAATATTTGCGCACGACCTCGAAGTCCGATTTCAAAAGCGGATGCTCATCGACAGTACGAGCCTCTGGCGTCCGGTTGCGATAGAGATTGATCACGGGATTGTGGCCGAGCGGCTCGAAGAAGAAAGCTTTGCCGTCGGGTCGCAGCACGCGCCGGATCTCGCTCAGCGATTTATCCAGGACGAGGTGGTGGAGGATGCCGCTGCCGAAAACGACGTCAAAGCTCGCTGACGGCAAATTCATATCCTCTGCATTATCGACCTGGAACGTCACGTTCTCGATCCCACGGAGAGCCGCCGTGTTCGTGGCCTGCTGAATGGCGACATCCGAAATGTCGATCCCGGTAATCCACCTGGCGGAGTGTGCAAGACCAATGCTGCTCATGCCGTTTGAGCATCCGTATTCGAGCACGTCCTGTTCGGGACAGGCCGCCCTCACCAGCCGCCAATAGGCATCCACGGCGGGCTTTACCGCGAAATAGAACGAGTCCTCCTTGCGCTCCTCCACTGCACCGAAGCGTTCATTATGAAAGTCGCGCTCACGCGCCAAACGTGCATCATACGTCATCCCGGTCCTCCCAACTTGACCTAATGCGTTGAAATGTTTGCGAAATCTATATTGCAAGGAGCATCAGACCGGTCGCGGCCCATGATGGATCCTTCATTTACGGAGAATAACAAACTGAAACCAGATATCTCCGCCTACGCGAATTCGCAGTTCGGCGCTGTTTCCTACCAGAACATGATAAGCGCAGCGAACGAGCAACTTCCGCTGTAGACATAGGGCAGCCCGCCAGTTCGGCAATCGCTACTTGATTATTCGCCACGAGAGAGCCCTCTCAGCGAGTAGTAGTCGGGATTTTCATCGCACGTTTGCACGAAGAAACGCGATCCCTGCCCTCCGCGACAGGCGCGATGCGGCAGGATCGGCTTCTCAGCGGAGCCACCCTCTTGGTGGCCACCCAAAGATGAATGGCTGGCTGGATTCTGAAATCAGGCCGAACTCAGTTGGCAGAGCTTTGCTTGGGAGTTCCGGTCGACACCGTGGCTGTTGTCGCCACAGGGGCCAGATACGTATCCAGAAGGCTTGCCATCTTGTTGTCGCGAATTTCAGCGGTCTTCTCACCCATTACCACGCCGACAACACGGCGGCCGTTCTTCGCCGCCGAGGTCACGAGATTGTAGCCGGAGGCATCGGTATAGCCGGTCTTGATGCCGTCGGCTCCAGCGTAGCGATACATGAGGTTGTTGTGGCCGCGCAGCTTCATGCCGCGGAATTTGATGCCGCGCATTGAGAAGAGCTTGAACTCTTCCGGGAACTCACGCATCAGCGCAACGCCGAGGGTTGCCATGTCACGGGCCGTCGTGACCTGCTCCGGGTCCGGCAGGCCCGAAGGATTCTTGAACACCGTATTGCTCATGCCGAGCTGATGCGCCTTTGCAGTCATCATCTTGCCGAAATTATCCTCGGAACCGCCAAGCTGCTCGCCGATCGCAACCGCTGCATCGTTGGCGGACAGCACGATGATGCCCTCGACAGCTTCGCGTACAGTGACCTTGCGACCTGCGCCAATGGCGAATTTGAACGGTTCCTTGCTCTCGGCATTCTCCGACATGGTCAATTTCTGATCCCATTTCAGATGACCGGCATGCAGTGCTTCAAAAGTGAGATAGAGCGTCATCATCTTGGTGAGCGATGCCGGGAAATTCAGCTCGTTCTCGTTCGATGCCTCCAGTACCTGGCCGCTATGCACATCCACCACATAACTCGCCTGCCCGGCCTGCGCCAACGAAGCTGCGCCGAGGAGCGACGCGGTCGAAATTGCTGCGGCGAGCAACATGGAGGTCTTCTTGAGCATGGTTTGTCTGCGTTTCCTGTGAGTGAAATCTGTGACGGGGCGCGGGCGATCGAAAATGAATATTCGCCGTTTTTCGAAGGCGATGGATCGGGCAAATCTATGGCGGAAAAAAGAACGGCGCCATGAAAAAAGGGTTAGGCAGCAATACCCCCCTGCTCTTTTCAATATTGGTTGGCTTTCAATATTGGTTGGCCGGATCACAAGCGGTTGATTGCGCCGGAATGAGTTACGATTTCGCGCCGCGAATAAGGATTATGCCGGCCTGATTGCAGCGATGAACGTGCCAAACACAGTGAGAATCGCGACGCTATTTAAGGCGTTCGGCCCGATGGCTCGCGCGCTTTGAGCGACTTGCCTCATCCCCAAAACCAGGACTTATTGACCTCGGCACGCGCTTCGGCGCGCGTCATGCCGATATCGCGAAGCTGATCGTCAGTAAGATCACGCAGGTCCCACCTCGTTTCACGCTTTTCGAGATAGACCAGAAACTTCGCCAGCGCCCTTCGCAAAATTCCACGCCTTCGCGGACCACGACCTGCGCCTGTCGCTGCAGGCATCGAGCTATCGACGTCGGTGGTCATTTTCATGCTCCTCGGGGCTCGTATCAACATGGCCTCAGGATGCACTGGCGTAAGCAATGAATGAAGCTTATGGTATTTATACAATCCATAAGGAATTTTTCTATTGCTCAATCTGGATCAGCTGGCCGCCTTTGTCAGTGTCGTCGATCTCGGCAGTTTCACGGCTGCCGCCGATAAGGTCGGGCTGACGCAACCAGCCGTCAGCCTGCAGGTGAAGCTGCTGGAACAACGGCTCGGCGTGAAGTTGATCGAGCGCGTGGGACGACGGGCGCAGCCCTCGCCGGCCGGACTTGATCTGCTGCCGCATGCGCGGCGCATCATCGAAGCCTGCTCTGTGGCGGAGGAGGCGATGACGCCCTTTCGTGAGGGATCGATCGGCCGTGTGCGGATCGGTAGCGGCGGCACGGCCTCAATTCATCTCTTGCCGCGCGCCATCGCCATGGCAAAGAAACGCATGCCTGATCTCGAGATCATCGTACGCATCGGTAATATCGACGAGATTCTGCGGGATCTCGAAGCCAATGCGCTGGATCTCGCAGTGGTGGCCCTGCCCGCCGTCGGCCGTTCTCTCGAGGTCGAAGCATTCCATGAGGACGAGCTTTTGGCCGTCGCCCCCAAAGGAAGCCCAATGCCGGATGGCGGGCCGGATGTGGAATTCATGAAAGACAGGACTCTGTTGCTCTACGAAGGCGGCAACACACGTCGCGCGACGAACGAATGGTTCGAGGCAGGCGGCGTCCGCCCGGAACCGGCCATGGAGTTCGGTAGCGTCGAAGCCATCAAAGAGCTGGTCGCCGCGGGTCTCGGATGGTCCATCCTCCCGGACATGGCGCTGAGACGCGACAAGTCCGATCTTCTGGTGACGTCACCGCTCAGGCCGAGACTGGTACGGCAGCTCGGGATAGTCCTGCGCCGGGACAAGCATCTCACCAAGGGCCTTCGCGAGATCATGAAATCGCTGCGTGAAATTCAGGCAATGGAACACATGGTATGACTGCGGCTGGGCGCTCGTCGAACACCTAGCCGCGGCCAGGTCGATTATTGGAGCCGCTTGCGGCGCTCGATCTCCTCTTCGGACGGATTCGGCCCGACGAAGGAGCCGGTCTTTACCGGACCATCCGGCTGATAGGTCGCAAAGATGACGCCGTTAGAGGAAGACTGGGTGCGCAACAGTTTCATTGCGGCAGGAACCGCTCCGCCGGCGAACAGCTTCTTGCCGCCGCCCAGCACGACCGGAAAGATTACCAGCTTGAATTCGTCGATCAGCCTGTGACGCAGTAGGGTCTGAATAAGGTCGCCACTGCCCTGAATGAGAAGATCCGGTCCCTCGCCTGCTTTCAACCCCTTGATCGCCGCCACGACATCCTTGCCGAGCGACTGGCTCTTGTTCCATTTCAGCTCGGCATCGCCACGCGTTGCGACGTATTTGACAACGCTGTTGAATCGCTGGCCGATTGGATCGTCGTCGCCGACATAGGGCCAAAAGGCCGAGAAGATATCGTAGGTCTTGCGTCCGAGCAGCAGATCGAACGGCTTTTCGAACAGTTCGAAGAGCGCCTTACCAGTTTCCTCGTCGGCGTGAGGGAATACCCAGCCACCATACTCAAAACCGCCGGTCGGATCCTCGTCCGGACCGCCGGGTGCCTGCATGACGCCGTCGAGACTGATGAATGTTGCCGCTATAACTTTGCGCATGATATCCTCCTTTTCTGGCACGGTGCCCAGAGGACGTCTCATCGGTTTCGATCCCGACATGTGATCGATTATTTTTTAAACACGCAATCTAACGCTCGCGTTGGACTTGTGACCGATTGACTCTTGAACGCCGCCACGGAATCGGCAAAATTCATCCTATCAATATTTTCCTTGAGATACGAACCCGTCTGCGGGCCCGCCTCGTTTAATTATGCCTGGATAAAAGCGTGAGCAGCGATTCATCAAGAAGCGCCGCGAAGCCACTGGTTTCGCGTGCGCATGTCAATGCGGTCGGTTGGGGCCAAGGCCTGTCGACGATCGTCCGGATCACCCACATGACGCTGCGCCATCCCTGGCAGACAAGCTTCGCCATTGGGGCGACTTTTGTGGCTGCAACGTTGCAGCTGACGATCCCCCGCCTCTTGGGCCGTGCCGTCGATCAGACGCAGACGGCGGTTGCCGGCGGTGCCGCCGGCCAGATCGCAGAAAATGCACTGCTGACGACTGCGTTGCTGCTGCTGGTCATCAGCATTCTGCGCGGCCTGTTCACGATGGTGCAGAACTACTATAGCGAAGCCGTCGGCCACCATATGGGCTATGAGCTTCGGCTCGCCTGCTATGAGAAGATCCAGCAGCTCTCCTTCAGCTTCCACGACAAGGCCCATTCTGGCGATCTCATCACAGTCGGCCTGCTCGATCTCGAAGGCGTGCGCATGTATTTCTCGACCGCCCTGGTGCGCATGGTGCTACTGACCATGCTGATCGGCGTCGGCGCCTATATGCTGCTATCGACCGATGTCGCGCTCGGTCTCCTGGCCCTGAGCTTCGTGCCTTTCGTGGCGTGGCGCTCTTCCGTCACGCAGTTGCGGTTGCGTTCGACGTGGCTCGATCTGCAGGAGCGCCTCTCGGTGCTGACGCGCGTGATGGAGGAAAATCTCGGTGGCATCCGCGTGGTGCGCGCCTTCGCCGCGCAGGCACACGAACTCATGAAGTTCGACCGGGCCTCGCACAATGCGCTTTCACTTGCCCACAAGCGCGTCGGCATCCGCGTCGTCAATACCAGCGCCATGAATCTCTCCTTCTTCGTGTCCATGGGTCTGGTGCTTTGGCTCGGCGGCCTGAAGGTCATCAATGGGGAGATCAGCGTGGGCACGCTGGCTTCCTTCCTGACCTTCATGACCATCCTGCAGATGCCGGTGCGCCAGCTCGGCCTGATGGTGAATGCTTTCGCACGTGCCTCGACCTGCGGTTCGCGCCTGTTTGAGCTCCTCGATCTCGATATTCCCATCAAAGATGCGCCGGACGCCAAGCCGCTCGTCGTGACCGAAGGCACGCTCCGTTTTGAGAATGTCGACTTCAGCTATCCAGGTTCGGAAATGCGGCCGGTGCTGAAGAATATCTGTTTCGAGGCAAAGCGCGGGGAGACGGTCGGCATTGTTGGTCCGCCCGGCAGCGGCAAGTCCACCATTGCCCATCTCATTCCACGCTTTTACGACGTCACGGCCGGGCGGATCACGCTTGACGGCCAGGATATCCGCAAGGCGACGTTGCAATCGCTGCGGCAGAACGTTGCCGTCGTACAGCAGGATTCCTTCCTGTTCACGACCAGCATCGAGAACAACATCGCCTATGGCGACCCCTGGGCGAAGGAAACCCGCATAGAGCGCGCCGCAGAGTCGGCGCAGTTGCACAATTACATCCTCGGCCTGCCAGCCGGCTACACGACAATCGTTGGCGAGCGCGGCGTGTCGCTGTCCGGCGGGCAACGTCAGCGCCTGACGATCGCCCGGACATTGATGCTGAAGCCGGCCGTGATGGTCTTCGACGATTCCACCGCCGCGATTGACGCCGCAACGGAGCAGCGCATCCGCAGCGCCATGAAGCGTTTCGCCCGGGACCGAGTAACACTGATCGTCGCGCACAGGCTGAGTTCGCTGATGCATGCCGACCAGATCCTGTTCATCGAGGATGGCGCGATTGTCGAGCGCGGCACGCACGAGCAGCTCCTGGCCGCAGGTGGGCGGTACAAGGCGCTCTACGATCTGCAGGTTCGCCCTGAGGATGATGTCGTCAAGACGTCGGGCGGCACGCTCGAAAGGGCGAAAAGGGAGGTATGACAATGTCGGAAACCATCGAAACCGAGCGCAACGATGTGCGCGAGGATGGTCGTCGCCCTCCCCGTGCCGTGGTCGGGTCCCATCGCGTCGAAGAGGAGATATTCGGCAAGGTCTTCGACAGCAAGATCATCCGCCGCATCTGGGCCTTCGTCAGCCCCTATCGGCGGCAGATCTACATCTCCGTTGCGGCCGTTCTGCTCTTCACCGCATCGCAAATCGTCATACCGCTCGTCATCCGCCATGCGATCGACAGTGCGATGGCGCCCGGAGCCATAGATTATTCCGCACTCTGGTTGTCTCTGGGAGTTTTCACGGCGGCCATCCTCGTCAATTACGGAGCAAGCTATGTGCAGGAAACCTATGTCGGCCAGGTCGCCGAGGAAGTGCTGTTCGACATTCGCCGGGCGATGTTTGCGCATCTGCAGCGGGTCTCGCTATCCTTCATGGATAAAACGGAAGTCGGTCGCCTGATGTCGCGCCTGCAGGGCGACGTTAACTCCATGCAGGAATTCCTTGAAACTTCAGTGCTTTCCGTCGGTGACATTGCCCTGCTCTTCGGCATCGTCATCGTCATGCTGTCGCTGGATTTCCGGCTCGGCCTGCTGACGCTTTCCGTCATGCCGATCCTTTTCATCGTGCGGCTGTTCTGGCTGCCGAAGGCGCGTGTCGCCTTCATGAACGCGCATGAGACCAACTCCGTTACCAATGGCGCACTGGCGGAAGCGATCCATGGGGTGCGCGCCGTCCAGGGCATGCATCGGCAGAGCGTGAACTTCTCGCTTTTCGACGACAAGGCCCATGCGAACCTTCAGACGCACCTGACGGCGGCCCGCTATGCCCAGGTCATGGTGCCGATCGTCGACACGCTGACTGGCATGGCCATGGCGATCGTCATCATCGTCGGCGGCTCGATGGTGCTGAACCACAAGCTCGATGTCGGCATCATGGTCGCCTTCCTGTTCTACATTCAGCGCTTCTTCGACCCGATCCGTTCGCTGACCATGCAATATTCGGTCATGCAGCGCGCCATGGCGTCCGGCCAGCGGCTGACCGAGGTGCTCGATGTTCCAGTCGACATCAAGGATGCGCCCGATGCGATCGAGCTGTCGCCGGATATGGACGGCTCGGTGGAATTCCGCGATGTGATCTTCGGCTATAATCCCAAGCATCCCGTGCTGAAGAATGTGAGCTTCAGGGTTAATCCGGGAGAAACAGTAGCGCTGATCGGGCCAACGGGCTCGGGCAAGTCGAGCTCGATGGCGCTCATCCATCGCTTCTATGATGTGCAGCATGGTCAGGTATTGGTCGGTGGCCATGACGTGCGCTCCCTTACACAGGATTCGCTCGGACGCCAGATCGCCATGGTGCTACAGGAGCCGTTCCTCTTCACCGGTACGGTGCTGGAGAACATCCGCTACAACAAGACGGAGGCGACACGCGAAGAGGTCATCGAGGCCGCTAAAGCGGTCGGCGCGCATGAGTTCATCATGCGCCTTCCGGATGGCTACGACTCCGTTCTCGGCGAGCGCGGCGGCGGTCTTTCACTCGGCCAGCGCCAGCTCGTCAGCTTCGCCCGTGCCCTTGTTGCCGACGCCAAGATCCTCGTGCTCGACGAAGCGACGGCGAATATCGACAGCTACACCGAAATGCTGATCCAGAAAGCGTTGGTGAAGCTGCTCGAAGGCCGCACCGGTCTCGTCATCGCCCATCGTCTGGCCACCATCCGCGAGGCCGACCGCATTATCGTGTTGCAAAACGGCCAGTTGCTTGAAAGCGGCAACCACAATCAGCTGATGGCAAACGGCAAGCTTTACTCGAAGCTCTATAACCTCAATTATGCGTCCTTCGACGATATTCCGGAGGAGGAAGTCTCCGCTTCGGTACCGGTGGAGTCGCGAACCTAAAGCAATTCCCGGAAAAGTGCGTAGCGATTTTCGTCAAGAATTGCGTGGAAACAATGAGGTAGAGCAGTTCAAAGACTCCATAAAGAGCTGAACCGCTCCAGACATGCCGCACAAGACTGTGAGGACATAATCAATAATGGCCGACAGTATTCTGGTTCTCTACGGTTCCTACCGCTCGGATCGCGTCGGCATCCGGCTCGCGAATTTTATCGTAGCGGGCCTGATTGAGCGTGGAAACGACGTGGAGCTCATCGATGCGCAGGCGGTTGGACTGCCGATGCTCGATCGAATGTATAAGGAATATCCCAAAGGATCTGCTCCTCCGGCAATGGAGAGGCTTGCCGCAAAAATTCGAGCCGCCGATGCCTTCGTTTTCGTCACCGGCGAATACAATTGGGGTATGCAGCCCGGCCTGAAGAACCTGACCGATCATTATCTGGAAGAATGGTTCTGGCGCCCGGCGGCGATTGCCAGCTACTCCGGCGGCCGCCTCTCCGGCGCACATGCGGCGCCTGCCTGGCATGGCACTCTTTCAGAGATGGGAATGGTCGTCATCTCAAGCACGCTTGCCGTCGCCAACATATCGGCAGCATTGGACGCTGACGGCAGACCCACCGGGAGCGGAGGCGATGCGCTGGCAAGAGCTTTTCCC
The DNA here is from genome assembly GCF_007828675.1 of Rhizobium sp. ERR 1071. Taxonomy (NCBI): domain Bacteria; kingdom Pseudomonadati; phylum Pseudomonadota; class Alphaproteobacteria; order Hyphomicrobiales; family Rhizobiaceae; genus Rhizobium; species Rhizobium sp. ERR 1071. The sequence goes on from NZ_VITM01000001.1 coordinate 345,136, forward strand.
CGTTTTGCCGACGACCTCACCTGGTGGACCGAGGCAGCAAAACAGCAGCGCGCCCGTAAGGCACCTCCGTACTGAAAACCCGCGGCCTGGCCACAGCCAGGCGCATTTCGCTCATTCCCATCTAGCTTCGCGCGCCAGCAGATTGAGTTCCTGCTTCGAGCAAATCTAGCTTCGCGATAGTAACTTGCATCATGATAGTTACTCATGCTATCTGCCTCGCCCATGCAGAGAACCAGCTTCAGCAATTTCAAATGCCCCGCCGCCCGTGCGCTTGAAAGCGTAGGCGACTGGTGGAGCATCCTGATCCTGCGTGATGCGCTGCAGGGATTGCGCCGGTTCGACGAATTCCAGAAAAATCTCGGCGTTGCACCGAACATCCTGACGCGGCGCCTCAAGCATCTCACAGACGAAGGTCTGTTCGAGCGGCGACTCTATCAAGAGCGGCCGCCGCGCTACGAATATGTGCTGACCGAGAAGGGCCGGGATTTCTTCCCCGTGCTGATGGCGCTCTTCACCTGGGGCAATCGGCACTTGCCTACCGAAGAAGTCGCAATGCGCCTCGTCGACGCCAATACCGGTGAGGATCGCGACCCGCTTCTCATCGACCGCGTCACCGGCCGCACCTTCCAGCCCGAAGACACGATGCTTGTGCCCGGGCCTGCGGCCGATGACACCGTTCATGAACGCATAGCCCAGATGAAAGCATGGTTTCTGGGCTTCGACGCCTGACAGAATAGGAGCAAGACATGGATCGTATCGTCGTCACCGGCATGGGACTGGTTTCTCCCCTGGGCGTGGGTGTCAATGCAAGCTGGAAGCGGCTGGTCGAGGGGCGTTCCGGCCTCAGGCTGCTGCCTGAGGAAATGGTAGGTGATCTCACCGCCAAGATCGGTGGTGTTGTTCCCGATATATCGGAGGACCTCGAAGCCGGCTTCGACGCCGACCGCTATGTGCCGGTCAAAGACCAGAAAAAGATGGACCGGTTCATCCAATTTGCCATGGCGGCCGCCGAAGAGGCAATCCTGCAGGCCGGCTGGCAACCGACTGACGTCGGCGCTCTGGAACGGACGGCCACGATCATTGCATCGGGCGTCGGTGGCTTTCCCGCCATCGCTGATGCGGTTCGCACGGCGGAAACGAAAGGCGTGCGGCGTTTGTCACCCTTCACCATCCCCTCCTTCCTCGTCAACCTCGCCGCTGGCCAGGTGAGTATCCGCTATGGCTTCAAGGGGCCGCTCGGTGCGCCAGTCACCGCCTGTGCGGCCAGCGTGCAGGCGATCGGCGATGCCGCGCGGCTGATCCGCTCCGGAGAGGCCGATGTCGCCATCTGCGGCGGTGCCGAAGCCTGCATCGACAAAGTGAGCCTTGGCGGCTTCGCTGCAGCGCGTGCTCTCTCGACCGGCTTCAGCAACCGCCCGGAAGAAGCCTCCCGCCCATTCGACAGCGGGCGTGACGGCTTCGTCATGGGTGAAGGTGCCGGCATGCTTGTCATCGAGACCTTGGAGCACGCCCTTGCGCGTGGCGCCACGCCGCTGGCCGAGCTTGTCGGTTATGGCACTGCCGCCGATGCCTATCACATGACGGCAGGGCCGGAAGATGGCGATGGTGCGCGCCGGGCCATGCTTGCGGCACTTTCCCAGGCTCGCATTTCGCCGGCGGAGGTCAAGCATCTGAATGCGCATGCGACATCGACCCAGGTCGGCGACCGAGGCGAGATGGAAGCCATCAAAACCGTCTTCGGCCGTGACGGTGCGGTTGCCGTCAGCGGTACGAAGGCGGCGACCGGCCATCTTCTGGGCGCCGCTGGCGGCATGGAAGCGATCTTCACGATTATGGCTCTGCGAGACCAGATAGCGCCGCCGACCCGTAATCTACAGGATCCGGATCCGGCGGCGGAAGGCATCGACATCGTCGGTAGCACCGCGCGACCGATGGCCATGGACTATGCGATCTCCAATGGTTTCGGCTTTGGCGGCGTCAACGCCAGCGCCCTCTTCCGCCGCTGGCAGTAATCGCTTCTGCTTGAGATCAAAGCGCGCTAAGCTCTTCTCACATGGCTGAGGATGCACATGCGCGCTTTTTCTTTCGCCGTTTTTCTCTGCTGCTTTGCCTTTATGCCGGTCGCTTACGCGGAAGATCCGGTGCAAACGGCACAGAGCCTCATTGAGCAACAAATCGAGGCTTTTCTGCAGGATGATGCGGCGACCGCCTATTCCTTCGCCGCACCCGGCATCAAGGCGCTCTTCCCGGATAAGGACAGCTTCTTCGCCATGGTGAGGAAGAACTATCTGCCGGTCTACCACCCGGGCAACTACGCCTTCGGCAAGAGCCGAGCGATCGACAACGGTGCCGTCGTCTATCAGGAGGTGCTGATCACCGGCACCGATGACAAGGACTGGACAGCGATCTATCAAATCACCCGCCAGCCCGACGGCAGCTATAAGATCAACGGCGTGCAAATTCTTGCCAAAACGGCGAGCGAGGGTATCTGAGGCATATTGCTCACCCCCCAAACGCAAACAGCGCGTCTCAAAGGAGAGACGCGCTGTCATAGGGCTTAGGCCGGATCTTATTAACCGCGAATTCTAAGCGGATTTCCTGCAGACGTATTGCCGTCGAATTCCGGCCGTGGCTGCGGGATGACGACCGTTGAAGCCGGCATAGGCGTATTCGTGTACGTGGTCTCGCCGTTCGGAAGTGGTCCTGAAATTGCCATGTCCGTAGGCGCGGGCGTCGGGATCGGAACTGCAGTTGGGATAACGATGGCGCTCTGCGGCATGGTCACCATCGGGTTCGAGACCGGCGTAAATGCCGCAACGGCAGACGTCGTGGACGCCGGCTGCGTTTCCGGCAGCACAAACGGAGATTGCGGCGCGCCCTGCGTGGGCACATAATTCATCGCAACCTCGTAAGCCGGAAGCGGCGCAGGCGTCTGCAATTCGCCATCGCGACCACGCTTCTCATAGAACGCGTTACCGCCGGCATAAGCGACGTAGTGCATATTGTCGTACGGGAATCTCAGGCCCTCAGTATGAAAGAACATCGCGTCCTTCACCTGGGGATGCCGTTCGCCGCGCAGGATCTTCGAGGCAGCAACTTCGAGATCTGGCTTTGCCTGATCCTTGACTTCCCTGGTCATCACGCCTGGCGCGAACTGCTTTTCCTGGGCAACTACGCCGCAGATCGTGGGCGGATAGGCCCCGGAGGTCAGCCTGTTCATCACGACCGTACCGACTGCCATGTAACCACTCGGGTCGGACCGCTCCGATTCGAAGTACATTGCACGTTCGAGACAGTCCTTGTCCTTCATCGTGTAATTATAGGTAACCTTCGCGCCACGAATGGGCTTGGTGGTATTGCTGGGGGTAGCTGTTGTCTTCTGCGTCGTCGTGCAGCTGGTAGCGGCTAGGCCGACAACCAATAGTCCCGAAAGACATGCCCCGAATTTGCGTTGCGCCCTCAACGGCAAGTGCCTCCTATTTTCGGTAGTACAGCCCTTATCGATTAAGAGAATGCGTTTTAGCCGGATTTTTTCAAAATTCCAAGCAGCCACGCAATCAAATCAGCCAATGACGTTTTTCAAAGGCGGATGGACCGTTTATTCCGATTCGCTATTTTTCCCAATGCTTTATTGTCGTCGAGCTCACTTTGAAACATGGCCGGAAACGGAAATTGCCCAAAGCAAGCCCGTTCCAGCCGGCTCAAAATGATGTTTGTTAAGGATAGCAATCAATCGATAATAAATGATTTACCAACAGAGCAAGCTCCATGCGCCAGCCGACCTCGACGAGGATTCGCCCCGGCGCGAAACAATAAAACGACCAATTGCCACGTATGGCCGAAGGTGGTTTCCAGATCTCGCAGCCGCTCGATTTCGCCCGTTCGAACAACAGATCGACGGCTTCTCGAGAGGGCTGCATGAAGCCGATATGATAGGTATTGCAACCGACGGAAACGCCATCGGCGCCGCCGAACTTCTCGACAGGCCGACTGATGACAAGTTCAAGCCCGGCATCATCGCGAAGGATGGCAAGGCCATTTGCGCCTCGCGTTTCCACCTCCCTCAGGCCAAAAACGGAAATAAAGAAATCCCGCGTCGCGGCGACATCGGGAACATACAGATCCAGGTGGTTCAGTCTCATGACAGCTCCAAAAGGCTTTCCCGCGGAGACATGTCGGTCGATCCGGCCCACGCCAACGCGGGACACTCGACCACAATGGTCAAGTTCCGCGTCGCGGGCTCTCATCACCAATGGCAAGGAGCAGTGCTTCCAGGCTGGAAGGGGTTGGGCCTACCGAAACCAACCCTGCCTTTTTCGACAGGCTTCTGTTAGCGCGAAATCGCCAGAGGAGCAAGATCGCGTAGCGTATCCTCAGCGTAGCTGGATCACGCCGGTTCGAGATCGCCCCTCGCCCAGTTCTCCATCGTTTCAGCCATGAAATCGGCAAAGCGGCCTTCGGCGATGGACTGGCGGATGCCCTGCATCAGTTCCTGATAGTAGGCAAGATTGTGCCAGGAGAGCAGCATGCCGCCGAGCGCTTCGTTGGCGCGGACAAGATGGTGCAGGTAGGCGCGGGAATAATCCCGCGAGGCCGGGCAGTTCGACTGCTCGTCGAGCGGGCGCATGTCTTCGGCATGGCGGGCATTGCGGATATTGACCTTGCCGCGACGGGTAAAGGCCAGTCCGTGACGGCCCGAGCGGGTCGGCATCACGCAATCGAACATATCGATGCCGCGAGCGACGGATTTGAGGATGTCGTCCGGTGTGCCGACACCCATCAGATAGCGCGGTTTATCTACCGGCAGTTCCGGAAGCGTGATCTCAAGCATGCGCAGCATGACTTCCTGCGGCTCGCCGACGGCAAGGCCACCGACCGCATAGCCCTTCAGATCCATGCCGCTCAGCGCCTGAGCCGACCGGACGCGAAGCTCCGGCACATCGCCGCCCTGGACGATGCCGAACATCGCTTTGCCGGGCTGGTTGCCGAAGGCGACCTTGCAGCGCTCCGCCCAGCGCAGCGACATTTCCATGGCACGCTCGATCTCCTTCGGCGTTGCCGGCAGAGCGACGCATTCGTCGAGCTGCATCTGGATATCGGAATCGAGCAGGCCTTGGATCTCGATCGACCGCTCGGGCGACATATGATGCAGGCTGCCGTCGACATGCGACTTGAAGGTAACGCCCTGCTCATCCAGCTTGCGCAGGCCCGAAAGCGACATCACCTGGAATCCGCCGGAATCGGTGAGGATCGGATGTGGCCAGCGGATCAGCTGATGCAAGCCGCCGAGGCGGGCGACGCGCTCGGCAGTCGGGCGCAGCATCAGATGATAGGTATTGCCGAGGATGATATCGGCGCCGCTTTCGCGCACCTGGTCGAGATACATCGCCTTGACGGTGCCGACCGTGCCGACGGGCATGAATGCCGGCGTGCGGATCGTGCCGCGCGGCATGGAAACTTCGCCGAGGCGCGCGCCGCCATCGGTCTTCTTCAATTGAAACTGAAAGCTCTCGCTCATTTCGTCCTAGTCTTTCCGGTGGAGCAGGCTGCCATCGCCGTAGGAATAGAAGCGATAGCCCGTCTCGATAGCATGTGTATAGGCCGCGCGCATCGTATCGAGGCCGGCAAAGGCCGATACGAGCATGAACAAGGTCGAGCGCGGCAGGTGGAAATTGGTCATCAGCATGTCGACGGCTTTGAAGCGATAGCCGGGCGTGATGAATATGCCCGTAGCACCCTGCCAGGGCTGGATGGCGCCGTCGTCTGCGGCGGCACTTTCGATCAATCGCAGCGACGTGGTTCCGACACAGACGATGCGCCCGCCCCTCGCCTTGACGGCATTGAGCCTTGCGGCAGTGGCGGCATCGACATAGCCGATCTCGAAATGCATCTTGTGATCGTCGGTATCGTCGGCTTTGACGGGCAGGAAGGTACCGGCTCCGACATGCAGCGTCACGAAATGCCGCTCGACATCAATGGCATCGAGTGCAGCAAACAGGGATGGCGTGAAATGCAGGCCAGCGGTAGGTGCCGCGACGGCGCCTTCTTCACGCGCGTAAATCGTCTGGTAATCGGCGCGATCGCGCTCGTCTTCGGGACGCTTCGCTGCGATATAAGGTGGCAGGGGAATATGCCCGACCGCGGCGATCGCTTCGTCCAACGCTGGGCCGGATAGATCGAACCGCAGAGTAATTTCGCCGCCCTCGCCCTTCTCCTCGACAGTCGCATCGAGCGAGCCCAGAACGCAGACATTTTCGCCATGACCGAACTGGATGCGGTCACCGATCTTGATGCGCTTTCCGGGCCTGGCAAAGGCCTTCCAGCAATCCGGCGCGGCACGCATGTGCAAGGTGGCCGAGACCTGCTGGCCAGGGGCGCCTTCGCGATGACGAATGCCTTCCAGCTGCGCCGGTATCACCTTTGTATCGTTAAAGACCATGGCATCGCCGGGGCGCAGGAAAGATGGCAAATCCCGCACCTGATGGTCGCTCAGCGTGTTGGCACCATCGTTTGGATCGACGACGAGCAGGCGCGCGCTATCGCGCGGCTCGGCGGGCCTGAGCGCGATACGCTCCTCCGGCAGATCGAAATCGAAAAGGTCAACACGCATTCAATTGGTCCAGGCAGTTCATTCAGGCAAAGCGAAACCCGCCCCTCACGCTAGCGGCGCAAGAGGCGGGTTTCAGGAATAATCACGATCAGACGTCGGCGGCAACCCGCGCGGATACGATCGAATCCGGATCCTTTACCGGCTCACCGCGCTTGATCTGGTCGACGAATTCCATGCCGGAGATGACCTGACCCCAGACGGAGTACTGCTTGTTCAGCCAGGGAGCATCCGCGAAGCAGATGAAGAACTGGGAATTGGCCGAGTTCGGGTTCTGCGAACGGGCCATTGAGCAGGTGCCGCGAATATGCGACGTCGCGGAGAACTCGGCCTTCAAATCCGGCTTGGAAGAGCCGCCCATGCCGGCACGGCCGGGATTGAAGGTTTCGCTGCCCTGCTTGCCGAACTGCACGTCGCCGGTCTGGGCCATGAAGCCATCGATGACACGATGGAAGACGACGCCATCATACGCCTTTTCGCGCGCAAGTTCCTTGATGCGGGCGACATGCTCGGGAGCAACCTGCGGCAGAAGCTGAATGACAACCTGGCCCTTGGTGGTTTCCAGGATGAGGGTGTTTTCTGGATCCTTGATCTCAGCCATGTTCGTTTCCTTGTTCTCTCTGTTTGCGCATGATCATAACTGGATCATGCAGCTTGCCTTGGCGCGATCTCGTCCAAAAGCCGCGCCGCGCCTTTTGGAATCACGCCCGTGAAATCACTTCTTGGTGACAGTAACCTTGATCATCTTGTCGGGGTTGCTCACTTCGCCGTTCTGGCCTTCGCCGCGCTTGATCTTGTCGACGAGCTCCATGCCCGAGATGACTTTGCCGACGACCGTGTACTGGCCGTTCAGGAAATCGCCATTGGCGAACATGATGAAGAACTGCGAATTGGCAGAATTCGGGTCCTGGGCGCGCGCCATGCCGACGGTGCCGCGCGTGAACGGAACCTTGGAGAATTCTGCCGGAAGGTTCGGCAGATCGGAACCGCCGGTGCCGGCCTTGTTCGGATCATACCCCTTGGAGGCATTGCCATACTGCACGTCGCCCGTCTGGGCCATGAAGCCATCGATGACGCGATGGAATACGACGTTGTCGTAGGCACCCTTCTTCGCCAGCGCTTCGATCTGCGCGACATGCTTCGGAGCAACTTCCGGCATCAACTGGATGACCACCGGGCCGTCCTTGAGCTGGATGGTCAAAAGATCTGCGGCTGCGGCCGAGAACGCGCTGCCTGCGAAGGCGGCAAGGCTCAGGAATCCTGCCAATGCAATATGAAAGAGTTTCATGGATGCTCCGTTCGGGATTGTATTTCGGCTCAGCTGTTGCCGCTGGCCTTATTTTTGAGTTTGCCGTTCAGCGCTTCCAGAACCGCTGACGGCACGAAGGCGCTGACATCGCCACCCATGGATGCGATCTGCCGCACCAATGTGGCGGTTATAGGCCGAGAGGCCGTACCGGCTGGCAGAAACAGCGTCTGGATATCCGGCGCCATCTGCCTGTTCATGCCAGCCATCTGCATTTCATAATCGAGATCGGTGCCATCGCGCAGGCCACGCACCAGCAAGGTCGCGCCATGGGCGCGGGCGGCATCGACGACCAGATTGTCGAAAGCGACGACGGAAATATCGCCCGCCTTTTGCGACAGAGCCTCACCGAGCGATCTGCGGATGAGCTCCGCCCGCTCCTCGAAGGAGAAAAGCGGCTTCTTGCCGGGGTGAATGCCAATCGCGACGATCACCTTGGCGGCGACGTTCAACGCCTGCACGAGGACATCCAGATGTCCGTTGGTCATCGGGTCGAAGGACCCAGGATAGAAGGCTGTCGTCATTACCAAGCCGGCTCGTTGTTTCGACGCCTTTTGTCATGGATGAGGCCGTATCGCAAGTGATTTGCAACCCAGCGGCCGCCTCTGAACTGCAGATGAACGCGCCGTTCAAGCCCGTTTCAGCTCGACAATGCTTTACTGACATCAACATCGAAACGGGCCTGCTTCAATGGCTCGCCAATCTCGATTTCAGGGACATCATGCCATGCTCGTCTTCATCATCGCAGGCGCCATCATCGGTTCATTTTTCGTCGAATACCTCGTTCATCTTTTCGCCGATAATTATGAGATCGAATGGGATTCCGCCTCGGAAAGCGGCAAGGACATCGATTTTGCCCAAGAAATCGCCACTGCTATGCGCAGGACGCATCGCGAATCTGAACGCCAGATGAACAAGGCATTCAAGGTCGCTTCAGACGCGCATTGCTAGATAGCTCTCAATATCGGCGGAACCATTTGGGAAACGCCGCGTTAACAGACCGAAACTCAGATCGCATATTGCGGCAAGAAGGAAGAAGAGTATGCCCGACAAGATCACCCTCATTAACGTTGTTTGGATGGCCATGATTTCGGGAATGCTCGCAGCAACCGTTGCGCTTTACGATCAGAAACCCGACCAGTCGAAGATCTACGGTCCCTTTGCTTCGGCTCGTCCCTTCGTTGCCTCGAGCCAGTACTAAGGGATCTGAACGCTAGTCCCACCAAAGGAGGGAGCGATCATGTTCACAATTTTGACGCTGCTTACACTTTTCATCAGCATCATGTTTGTCGTGTCAGTCGCATCCACCATTTCGGCGCTTCATCGCGAAAGCGAAGAGAGCAAGAGGCTGCATAAGCGTCACAAGACGCTCTGATCTCCGCGTACCGAGCATCTCTCCCCGCCATATGCTCGGATGGACCCTGAACCGGACGCTTTCCCCGCCAGCGTCCGGTTTTTTATTACCATTATGGTCCCGGCGCTTTCCCTTCAGGCCCTGCCGCAAAGACGCAAAATCGTGATTTTGCAAGGGAAAGAGCGCCAGCCGCTTCAATCATGCTATGATGATCGCGGTTCATCGAGGGATCGAGATGCGCGTTGTTCTGACAGGCAGCTCCGGGCGACTTGGCCGGGCGATCTTTAATGCGCTGGCGCCAAGCCATAGGGTGATTGGCATCGATCGTTCACCGTTTTCGACGACGCATCTCCTCGGAGATTTTGCCGATGCGGCGTTGCTGCGCCAGGCGCTGACGGGTGCGGATGCAGTCATCCATTGCGCGGCCCTGCATGCCCCTCATGTCGGCGCGGTTTCCGACGATGAATTTCGCCGCATCAATGTGGACGGAACACGGCAGCTTGCGGAAGCGGCACTGGCTGCCGGCGTTAAGAGACTGGTATTTACCAGCACGACCGCACTTTATGGTCGCGCCGTTGCTCCCGGTCATTGCACATGGGTCGATGAAGACACCGTACCGCAACCGAAAAGCATCTATCACCGCACGAAACTGGAAGCCGAGCAGATCCTTAAAGGGATGACTGGCCCGGATTTGCAGGTCCGCGTTTTACGCATGTCTCGAAGTTTTCCAGAAACAGCCAATGTAATGGCTATTCATCGCCTGCATCGCGGTGTCGATATCCGCGATGTCGCGGATGCCCATGTCGCGGCGCTGACGAATGGCGGCAAAGATTTTCAACGACATATTGTTTCCGCCGGCACGTTGTTCAAACCGGAAGATTGCGAGGCGCTCGCGGTGGACGCCGCCTCCATCATCCAGCTGCGCGCGCCTGGCCTTGCCGCCAAATTTGCACAGCGAAACTGGTTGCTGCCTGACAGAATTGATCGCATCTACGCGTCGAAATCTGCGGGCGCGGTCCTCGGCTGGCATTTCCGCTTTGGCTATGATGAGGTTTTCGGGCAGCTGGATCGGGAGAGCCTCGAGGTTCTGCCGCCTTTTTCGCAAAACTACGAACGCCCGGAATAACGGGTTGGGAAATGGCCGCCAGATCCGGGCAGGCCATGCTCCAAATGACAATCGCATGAGCCAGCTGCCAAGCTCATGCGATTGAAAATCTTCAGCTCCCAGATGGTCCTGCCGAACCCTTTCCGAGTAGGCACAGCGAAGACTATTCTTCGCTGCCACCCTCGCTACCGGCACCTCCTGCTTCACCGGCAGCGGCGTCATCCTCGGCTGCCGAAGCATCGTCCTCATCGCCTTCCGGCTCGCTGATACGCTCGACAGAGACGACCTTCTCATCCTTGGCGGTCGAGAAGATGGTGACGCCCTTGGTGGCGCGGCTGGCGATGCGGATGCCGCCGACGGGCACGCGGATCAGCTGACCGCCATCCGAGACAAGCATGATCTGATCGCCGTCCTCGACCGGGAAGGCAGCAACAAGCTCGCCAATCTCGCCCGTCTTCGACGTGTCGGTGGCGCGGATACCCTTGCCGCCGCGGCCGGAGATACGGAAATCGTAGGAAGACGAACGCTTGCCGAAACCCTTCTCCGAAACGGTCAGAACAAACTGCTCGAGCGCCTTGAGCTCCTCGTAGCGCTCATCGCTGAGCTGTCCCTCTTCGGTGACTTCTTCGCCGACCAGCGCAATCTCCTCGTCATCGCCCGTTGCGGAGCGGCGCTCGCTGACGGAGCGTTTGAGATAGGCCGCGCGCTCCCACGGCTCGGCATCCACGTGGCGGACGATCGTCATCGAGATGATGCGATCGCCGGATGCAAGGCTGATGCCGCGAACGCCGATGGAGTTGCGGCCGGCAAAGACGCGCACATCCGAAACCGAGAAGCGGATGCACTGGCCGAGCGCCGTCGTCATCAGCACGTCGTCGTGTTCGGTGCAGGTCTCGACGGAGAGGATTTCATCACCCTCTTCCTCGAGCTTCATGGCGATTTTGCCGTTGCGATTGACCTGCACGAAATCCGACAGCTTGTTGCGGCGCACGGTTCCGCGCGTCGTCGTGAACATGACGTCGAGATTGTCCCAGCTATCCTCATCTTCCGGCAGAGGCATGATCGTGGTGATGCGTTCGCCGGGTTCCAGCGGCAGCATGTTGATCAGTGCCTTGCCGCGCGATGTCGGCGTGCCGATCGGCAGACGCCAGACCTTTTCCTTGTAGACGATACCGCGGGACGAGAAGAACAGAACCGGCGTATGTGTATTGAGAACGAATAGCCGGGTAACGAAATCCTCGTCGCGGGTGGTCATTCCGGAGCGGCCCTTGCCGCCACGCCGCTGCGCACGATAGGTGGTCAGCGGCACGCGCTTGATATAGCCGAGATGGGACACGGTGACGACCATGTCCTCGCGGGCGATCAGATCCTCGTCGTCCATCTCGAGGCCGCCATCGACGATCTCGGTGCGGCGCGGCGTCCCAAATTCGTCGCGAACCGCAGCAAGCTCTTCTTTTACAATGGTTTGGATGCGGGCACGCGACGAGAGAATATCAAGGTAGTCCTTGATCTCGGCACCAATCTGATTGAGTTCCTCATCGATCTCGTCACGGCCGAGAGCGGTCAGGCGTGCCAGACGCAGCTCGAGAATGGCGCGGGCCTGCTCTTCCGAGAGGTTGTAGGTGCCGTCCTCATTAATGCGGTGACGCGGGTCATCGATTAGCCGGATAAGCGATTCGACGTCCGCTGCATTCCAGCGGCGCGTCATCAGCTCTTCACGGGCCGATTGCGGATCGGGCGCTTGCCGAATGACGCGGATGACTTCGTCGATATTAGCGACGGCAATGGCCAGACCTACCAAGACGTGGGCGCGATCGCGCGCCTTGCGCAGCAGATACTTGGTGCGGCGGCTGATGACTTCCTCACGGAACGCCACGAAAGCGCGCAGCATGTCCATCAGGTTCATCTGCTCCGGCTTGCCGCCGTTCAGCGCCACCATGTTGCAGCCAAAGGAGGTCTGCAGCGGCGTGTAGCGATAAAGCTGGTTCAGGATGACATCGGCATTGGCGTCGCGCTTCAGCTCGACGACAACGCGATAACCCTGGCGGTCGGATTCGTCGCGCAGATCCGAGATGCCTTCGATGCGCTTCTCGCGCACGAGTTCGGCCATCTTCTCGATCATCGACGCCTTGTTCACCTGATAGGGAATCTCGGTGATGATGATCTGCTCGCGATCGCCGCGCATCGGCTCAATGGTCGCGACACCGCGCATGACAACCGAGCCGCGGCCCGTCTCATAGGCGGAGCGGATGCCGGCGCGGCCGAGGATCTTCGCACCGGTCGGGAAATCCGGACCGGGGATGATCTCCATCATCTCAGGCAGCTCGATTGCCGGATTATCGATCAGCGCGATACAGCCATTGATGACTTCGGAGAGGTTGTGCGGCGGAATGTTCGTCGCCATGCCGACGGCGATGCCGCCCGAGCCGTTGACCAGCAGGTTCGGGAAGCGTGCCGGCAGAACCTTCGGCTCTTCCGTCGTCGCATCGTAATTTTCCTGGAAATCGACCGTTTCCTTGTCGATATCCTCAAGAAGTTCGTGGGCGACCTTCGTCAGGCGCGATTCCGTATAACGCATCGCCGCCGGCGGATCGCCGTCGATCGAGCCGAAATTGCCCTGCCCGTCGATGAGCGGCACCCGCATCGACCAGTCCTGCGCCATGCGGACCAAGGCGTCGTAGATCGAGGCGTCGCCGTGCGGGTGGTAGCTACCCATGACGTCAGCGACGGGACGGGCCGACTTCACATATTTGCGGTTCCAGTGATAGCCGCTCTGATGCGCCGCATAAAGGATGCGCCGATGAACGGGCTTCAGACCATCACGGACGTCGGGAAGCGCGCGGCTGACGATCACGCTCATGGCGTAATCGAGATAGGACCGCTGCATTTCCTCCATGATGGAAATCGGCTCGATGCCTGGCGGGAGCTTCCCGCCGCCGGGTGGTGTTTGCTCAGTCAAAACAGATCACGATCTCTTTTAGAATCACTGCGAAATTTATAGCCGAAAGGCCTGGCGAGCGCCAATTTGGGCCGGTGTTTTTGAACAGGTTTTGCCCCTTTAAGCCATGGAATCGAACATTTCCATGGCGAAATCCATCGACGCGGATGCATGGCCCTTTGCGAAAGCCCATTCCTCGCATAACAATGCCCGTTAACAACGACAGAATAAGCTCTGGGGACTATATGGCGAGCGCGGATACGCTGATCAATGCCTTCACGACTCTGCTTGTCACTGTCGATCCGCCGGGGCTCGCACCGCTTTTCATCGGACTTACGGCCGGCATGAACCGTTCAGAGCGCAAGCAAGTGGCGCTGCGTGGCTCGCTGATCGCCTTCTTCATTCTGGCAGCCTTTGCGCTCTTCGGTGCGAGTGTTCTTGGCGTCCTTGGCATCTCCATCGGCGCTTTTCGTATTGCCGGCGGGCTACTGCTCTTCTGGATCGCCTTCGAGATGGTGTTCGAGCGGCGGCAGGACAGGAAAGAGAAGACGACGGAAGTCGCCATTACCAAGGATCATATCCGCAATATCGCGGTTTTCCCCCTCGCCTTGCCCTTGATCGCCGGTCCCGGCGCCATCTCGGCGACAATCCTTTTGGCAGGATCGCTGCAAACCACGCTCGACCGCGCGCAACTGATCGGCGTCATCGCCGTCAATCTGGCCCTGGTCTTTGCGGCCCTTGCCATTTCCGACAGGCTCGACCGAATGCTGGGCGCCACCGGCCGCGCCATTCTGACCCGCCTGCTCGGGGTTATCCTTGCGGCGCTTGCCGCGCAGTTCGTCGTAGATGGGGCAAAAGCGGCGCTACAAGCAGGTTAAAGCTTTTATCGCTATCACCCGCGCTACACAGAACATCGTGTTTCGGTGTGCATTGAATAAGGATCGGCAATGTTTTTCAAAAACATAATCCGTGGATTCTTCAAGAAATATGGATATACTTTTATAAAGACGGAGTACTTGGTAGATGAAAAAGACACTGAATATGCGTCCATCAACATCGTTACAGAAGATAATCTACAGAAAAAGATTCTTTTTATTTATCTCGCTGACGAAGTATCCAGAACTCACATTTTAACGAAGGAGAACATCAAGGATACCATAGTGAGCTGCCAATTAATCCTAGAAGAATTAAACAATCAATCGGAAGGCTCGAATCCGCTCGATAGGTGAGCCTTCTGTCTGGCCGCGCTGTGCGTAAAATAGCTCACCTGAAGGTGAGCTATTGGATAGTTTAGCTGGCAAGCATATCGATCAGAACGGGATATCATCATCCAAATCGCGCGAGAAGTTACCGCCGCCCTGGCTGCTGCCACCACGGTTGCCGCCACTGCCGCGGGAAGAGCCCTGCGACGAGGACTGGCCGTAATCGTCGCCACCGTAGTCGCCGCCGTAACCACCGCCAAAGTCACCGCCGCCGCGGCCGCCACGGCTGCCGCCTTCCATGGAACCGCCGCCTTCGCCACGGCCATCAAGCATGGTCAGGGTCGAATTGAAGCCCTGCAGCACGACTTCCGTGGAGTAGCGGTCCTGACCGTTCTGATCCTGCCATTTGCGGGTTTGCAGCGCACCTTCGATGTAGACCTTGGCGCCTTTCTTCAAATACTGCTCGGCAACCTTGCAGAGGCCTTCATTGAAGATGACGACGCGGTGCCATTCGGTCTTTTCCTTGCGCTCGCCGGAATTGCGGTCGCGCCAGGTTTCCGAGGTAGCAATGTTGAGGTTGGCGATCGGGCGGCCGTCCTGCGTGCGGCGGATTTCCGGGTCCGCCCCGAGATTTCCAATCAGAATTACCTTGTTCACACTACCGGCCATGACATCACCCTGCTTGCCGCCCATCGACGGCTTTGAAATTCTATCTGCGCACCTTAACCCATAGCGGCTGTCAGGTGCTATTTATGCGGCCTTCCCAGTTCCGTTCATCCACAAAGAAATCGCCGCAATAATTTTGTTCTTTATTTGTTCTAATTTATCCCTATGATGATGTCAACGGAATCGAAAACCCGGCTCTACCCTTCATTTCAGCCTCGACTCGCGGGCTGACATCACTAAATAAAGGCAGACTCCAAGGGACCTGCATACGACGATGAGCGAACTGAAGACTATTTCCATACGTGGTGCGCGCGAGCACAATCTCAAGGGCATCGATCTTGACCTGCCACGCAACAAGCTGATCGTCATGACCGGCCTTTCCGGCTCCGGGAAATCGTCGCTCGCCTTCGACACCATCTATGCCGAGGGCCAGCGCCGCTATGTCGAAAGCCTTTCGGCATACGCACGCCAGTTCCTCGAAATGATGCAGAAGCCGGATGTCGACCAGATCGACGGCCTCTCGCCGGCGATTTCGATCGAGCAGAAGACGACCTCGCGCAATCCGCGCTCGACGGTCGGCACGGTCACTGAAATCTACGACTATATGCGTCTGCTGTTTGCCCGCGTCGGCGTTCCCTATTCGCCGGTCACTGGCCTGCCGATCGAGAGCCAGACGGTCAGCCAGATGGTCGATCGCGTTCTCGCTTATGAGGAAGGTACGAGGCTTTATATTCTCGCGCCGCTCGTGCGCGGGCGTAAGGGCGAATATAAGAAGGAACTGGCGGAGCTCATGAAAAAGGGCTTCCAGCGCGTCAAGGTCGACGGCCAGTTCTACGAGATCGCCGATGTGCCGGCGCTCGACAAGAAATACAAGCACGACATTGATGTGGTCGTCGACCGTATCGTCGTACGTCCGGACATGGCGGCGCGTCTCGCTGACAGCTTCGAGACCTCTTTGCGGCTTGCCGACGGTCTTGCCGTCGCGGAATTCGCCGACAAGCCGTTGCCGCCGGAGGAGACCGCTGCCGGCGGCTCCGCCAACAAGTCGCTGAACGAAACACATGAGCGCGTGCTTTTCTCGGAGAAATTTGCCTGCCCGGTTTCCGGCTTCACCATTCCGGAAATCGAGCCGCGTCTGTTCTCGTTCAACAATCCCTTCGGCGCCTGCCCGTCCTGTGACGGTTTGGGCTCGCAGCAGAAAATCGATCCGGAACTGATCGTGCCGGAACCCGAACGCACGCTGCGCGATGGCGCGATCGCGCCCTGGGCCAAGTCGACCTCGCCCTATTACAATCAGACGCTGGAGGGGCTCGGCAAGCACTACGGCTTCAAGCTCGGCAATCGCTGGAATGAGCTGTCCGACAAGGCCAAGGATGTCATTCTGAACGGCACGGAAGACAAGATAGAATTCCACTATGCCGATGGCGCGCGCTCCTACACCACGCACAAGAATTTCGAAGGCATCGTGCCGAACCTCGAGCGCCGCTGGAAGGAAACGGATTCCGCCTGGGCGCGCGAGGAGATCGAACGCTTCATGTCGGCCGCCCCCTGCCCGGCCTGCAACGGCTATCGCCTGAAACCGGAAGCCCTGGCGGTCAAGATCGACAAGCTGCACATCAGCCAGGTGGCGGAGATGTCGATCCGCGTTGCCCGCGACTGGTTTGACGCGCTGCCGGGAACATTCACTGACAAGCAGAACGAGATTGCTGTCCGCATCCTCAAGGAAATCCGCGATCGCCTGCGCTTCCTCAATGATGTCGGCCTCGAATATCTGAGCTTGTCGCGTAATTCGGGCACGCTGTCCGGCGGTGAGAGCCAGCGCATCCGGCTGGCATCGCAGATCGGTTCGGGATTGACGGGCGTTCTCTACGTTCTCGACGAGCCCTCCATTGGGCTGCATCAGCGCGACAACGCCCGCCTGCTGGAGACGCTGAAGCATCTGCGCGATATCGGCAACACCGTCATCGTCGTTGAGCACGACGAGGATGCGATCCTGACGGCCGACGATGTCGTCGATATCGGTCCCGCAGCCGGCGTGCATGGCGGCCAGGTGGTGGCGCATGGCACACCGCAGGATATCATGGCGAACCCGAAGTCACTGACCGGTAAATATCTGTCCGGCGAGCTCGGCGTGCCGGTTCCGGATGAACGCCGCAAGCCCAAAAAGGGCAAGGAAATCAAGGTTGTCGGCGCGCGCGGCAACAACCTGAAGAACGTCACGGCATCCATCCCGCTCGGCGTGTTTACGGCGGTCACAGGCGTTTCCGGCGGTGGTAAGTCCACCTTCCTGATCGAGACGCTTTACAAGTCGGCGGCACGCCGCGTCATGGGTGCCCGCGAGATTCCTGCCGATCATGACCGTATCGACGGTTTCGAGCATATCGACAAGGTCATCGATATCGATCAGTCACCGATCGGCCGCACGCCGCGCTCGAATCCGGCGACCTATACCGGCGCCTTCACTCCGATCCGCGACTGGTTCGCCGGATTGCCGGAAGCCAAGGCGCGCGGCTATCAGCCCGGCCGTTTCTCCTTCAACGTCAAGGGCGGCCGCTGCGAGGCTTGCCAGGGCGACGGCGTCATCAAGATCGAGATGCACTTCCTGCCCGATGTTTACGTCACTTGCGACGTCTGCCACGGCAAGCGCTACAATCGCGAGACCCTAGACGTCACCTTCAAGACCAAGTCGATCGCCGATGTGCTCGACATGACGGTCGAGGAAGGCGTCGATTTCTTCGCGGCCGTTCCCGCCGTGCGCGACAAGCTGCAGAGCCTGAAGGACGTCGGCCTGGGCTATATCAAGGTCGGGCAGCAGGCCAATACGCTTTCGGGTGGCGAGGCGCAGCGCGTCAAACTAGCCAAGGAGCTGTCGAAGCGATCGACCGGCCGCACGCTCTACATCCTCGACGAGCCCACAACCGGGCTGCACTTCCACGATGTCGCCAAGCTTCTGGAGATGCTGCACGAACTGGTCAATCAAGGAAATTCGGTTGTCGTCATCGAACACAATCTCGAAGTCATCAAGACTGCCGACTGGATCCTCGATTTCGGTCCGGAGGGCGGTGATGGCGGCGGCGAGATCGTGGCTGTCGGCACGCCGGAGACGATTGTCAAGGAAAAGCGCTCCTATACGGGGCAGTTCCTGAAGGAGTTGCTGGAGCGGCGCCCGGTGAAGAAGGTTGCGGCGGCGGAGTGAGATTGACCGGCCGAATGGCCAAGGAGGAGAGAATGACCAAAGCGGGCGAAATCCGCACAGGCATAGGCGGCTGGACCTTCGAACCTTGGCGCGGGACCTTCTATCCCGACACGCTGAAGCAGAAAGACGAGCTGAATTATGCCAGCCGCCAGCTGAAAGTGATCGAGGTCAACGGCACCTATTACAGCACGCAAAAGCCTGAAGTGTTTGCCAAATGGGCGGCCGATGTTCCCGATGGCTTCATCTTCTCCCTGAAGGCGACACGTTTCGTCACCAACCGGCGGGTTCTTTCCGAAGCCGGTGAATCGATGCAGAAGTTCCTGGAATCCGGCATCAGCGAGCTCGGCGATCACCTCGGCCCGCTGCTCTGGCAGTTCGCACCGACGAAGAAATTCGATCCGGATGATTTCGAGGCTTTCCTCAAGCTGCTACCGGCGAAGCAGGATGGTCTTGCGCTGAGACACGTCGTCGAGGTCCGGCACGATTCCTTCAAAGTGCCGGAGTTCGTCGCGCTGCTCGAAAAATACAATGTCGCGCCCGTTTGCGCCGAGCATTTCGAGTATCCGATGATTGCGGATGTCACGGCAGACTTCGTCTATGCCCGCCTGCAGAAGGGATCGGACGATATCAAGACCTGCTATCCGCCGAAGGATCTGAAAGCCTGGGCGGATCGCTTGAAAAGCTGGGCCGCCGGAAGGGTACCGGACGATCTGCCGCTGATCGATGCAAAGCGTAAGGTCAAGGAGGAGCCGCGCGATGTCTTCGCCTTCATGATCCATGAAGGCAAGGTAAATGCGCCGCCCGGTGCGATCGCCCTGCAGCAGGAAGTTGCGAAATAGCGCTATAGCGGTTTAACGGCTGCGACGAGGTCTTCGGCGGTCAGCCCCTTCCCGGCATGTTGACCGGCAAGCCCATGCAGCCAGACGCCGGCGGCGGCCGCCTCGAAGGCCGGCGCCCCCTGCGCCATCAGGCCGCCGACAATGCCGGCAAGTACGTCGCCGGAGCCGGCGGTCGCAAGCCAGGGTGGCGCATTGGCGTTGATCAGTGCTCTGCCGTCCGGAGCGGCGATGACGCTATCGGCACCCTTGTAGATGATGGCGGCGTGAGCTCTGGCTGCCGCCGCCCTCGCCTTGTCGACCTTGCTCAAGCTTTCGTCCGCAGCGATATCGGGAAAGAGCCGGCCGAACTCTCCCTCATGGGGTGTCAGCACCAAGCGTGTCGGTCCTTCGGCAAAGGCATCGAACAGCCGTTGCGGCTCGTCGCGAAATGAGGTGATGCCGTCGGCATCCAGCACCAGGTGGCGATCCGCGAGCGCGAAGCAGAATTGCCGCGCCTTTTCGCCGGCGCCGAAGCCAGGCCCAAGAATGAAGCTCGAAAGGCGTTTATCGGCAAGCCATTCGAGCAATGAGGCTTCATCCGCGATGGAATGCAGCATGATTGCCGTCAGCAGGCCGGCATTGACATCAAGCGCTTCTGGCGGCGAGGCGATGGTGACGAGCCCTGCCCCCGCCTTCAACCCGGCCATGGCGGACATGCGCGCGGCACCTGTCGCGTTCGGCCCGCCCGAGAAGACGACGAGATGGCCGCGCTTGTATTTGTGCGTATCGACGCCCGCCGAAGGTATGGCCGCCTGCCATTGTGCCGGCTTGTTTTCGGCGAGCGAGCGATCGGCGTGCGCGCGGACGATGCGGTCGGGAATGCCGATGTCGAAAACCTCCAGCTCGCCGCACAGATCGCGACCGGGCAAGAGAAGATGGCCCGGCTTGCGCGTCATGAAGGTCACCGTGTGCGCGGCGTGGAAGGCTGCACCGAGAACCTGACCGCTACGACCATCGAGACCCGACGGAAGATCGACTGAAATCACGGGAATATCAGCAGCCGCGACGCGAGCGATAACGGCGGCCACGTCATCCGGAACCGGCCGCGACAGGCCCGCGCCGAAGATCGCATCGATCACGACGTCGCCAGCCAGTGGAATAAAGCCCTCGATCGTCTCGCCCGCGACCGGGCAATCAGCAAAAGCACTGATAGCATCGCCCTTGAGCCGCTGGGGATCGCCAAGACGGAAAAGCCGCACGTCGGCCCCGGCCTGTTTCAGCGCGCGCGCTGCCACATAGCCGTCGCCGCCATTGTTTCCCGGTCCACAGAGAACGGCATATCGGACGGCTCCGGGAAAGTGCCGGAGCGCGACGGCAGCAACCGCCTGCCCTGCCTTCTCCATAAGCCCGTAGGAATCGATGCCGGATGCGGCTGCGGCGCGGTCGACGGCAGACATGGCGTCGGGGGTGAGGAGCAGATCGGTGAGCGGCAACATCATGGCGGATATTATAGATGCGAAATCTGCCTCAAAAACAACCGCTATTCCGGTGGCCATTTTGGTCGATAAATATGCATTTGCATAAAAATTAAACAATAACATTCAAGGCCTTGCCGAAGCACAAACCTGCGGCGCGTGGCTCTTTTTTGCGAAATTTTGCTTATCCCACGCATTTCCGCGCGAAATCGCTTCCATTTTTCCGAAAAATCCTCATCAATTCATCGTCTCGGTGCGAATTCGCCGAGATTTTTTACAGCGGTCCGTCCTCAATTGGCATGGTACGTGCATTACGTTGGCCGAGCGGGGAGTAGTCCTGCTGTATCAGGAGAAGCGGAGAGACATTTTCTCATGAAAAAGATCGAAGCGATCATTAAGCCCTTCAAGCTCGACGAAGTGAAGGAAGCCCTTCAGGAAGTCGGCCTGCAGGGTATCACCGTCACGGAAGCGAAGGGCTTCGGTCGTCAGAAGGGCCATACGGAACTTTACCGTGGCGCCGAATACGTCGTCGACTTCCTGCCGAAGGTGAAGGTCGAAGTTGTATTGGCGGACGAAAATGCGGAAGCGGTGATCGAGGCCATACGCAAGGCTGCGCAAACAGGCCGTATCGGCGACGGAAAGATTTTCGTTTCCAACGTGGAAGAAGTCATTCGAATCCGCACCGGCGAAACGGGCATCGACGCCATTTAATCTGCCCGGCCTATTCTCGGCCGCGGCTCGTTTAATCGTCATCTAAGTCAAGGGAAGTAATTTAATGACGACCGCAAGCGAAATTTTGAAACAAATCAAGGATAACGACGTCAAGTTCGTCGACCTGCGCTTTACGGATCCGAAGGGCAAGCTCCAGCACCTGACCATGGATGTGATCTGTGTCGACGAAGACATGTTCGCCGACGGCGTCATGTTCGACGGCTCCTCGATTGCCGGCTGGAAGGCCATCAACGAATCCGACATGGTGCTGATGCCCGATCCGGATACGGTCCACATGGATCCGTTCTTCGCGCAGTCCACCATGGTCATCCTTTGCGACATCCTCGATCCGGTCTCCGGCGAAGCCTATAACCGCGATCCGCGCGGCACCGCCAAAAAGGCTGAAGCCTATCTCAAGGCCTCCGGCATCGGCGATACCGCTTTCTTCGGCCCGGAAGCCGAATTCTTCGTCTTCGACGACGTCAAGTACAAGGCCGATCCATACAATACCGGCTTCAAGCTCGATTCCAGCGAACTGCCGTCCAACGACGACACCGATTACGAAACGGGCAACCTCGGCCACCGTCCGCGTATCAAGGGCGGCTACTTCCCGGTCCCGCCGATCGATAGCTGCCAGGACATGCGCTCGGAAATGCTGACGGTTCTCGCCGAAATGGGCGTCGTCGTCGAAAAGCATCACCACGAAGTCGCAGCCGCCCAGCACGAGCTCGGCATCAAGTTCGACACGCTGGTACGCAACGCCGACAAGATGCAGATCTACAAATATGTCGTGCATCAGGTCGCCAATGCCTATGGCAAGACGGCAACCTTCATGCCGAAGCCGATCTTCGGCGACAACGGCTCGGGCATGCACGTTCATCAGTCGATCTGGAAAGGCGGCAAGCCGACCTTCGCCGGCGACGAATATGCAGGCCTGTCCGAAAGCTGCCTCTATTACATCGGCGGCATCATCAAGCATGCCAAGGCCATCAATGCCTTCACCAACCCGTCGACGAACTCCTACAAGCGTCTCGTCCCGGGCTATGAAGCTCCGGTTCTGCTCGCCTATTCCGCGCGCAACCGCTCCGCTTCCTGCCGCATTCCGTTCGGCTCGAACCCGAAGGCAAAGCGCGTCGAAGTCCGCTTCCCTGACCCGACCGCCAACCCCTATCTCGGCTTCGCAGCCATGCTGATGGCCGGCCTCGACGGCATCAAGAACAAGATCCATCCCGGCAAGGCCATGGACAAGGATCTCTACGATCTGCCGCCGAAGGAGCTGAAGAAGATCCCGACAGTGTGCGGCTCGCTGCGCGAAGCGCTGGAAAGCCTGGACAAGGACCGCAAGTTCCTGACCGCTGGCGGCGTTTTCGACGACGACCAGATCGATGCCTTCATCGAACTGAAGATGCAGGAAGTCATGCGTTTCGAAATGACCCCGCATCCGGTCGAATACGACATGTACTACTCGGTCTGATATCGGACACGAAAGCCCCGGCCTGCCGGGGCTTTCTCCATGATCGGGAAGCCGGTGGCAGGTCTCCCGCCCGATGGCGTCTTCGCATTGAGCGATCACATGCTGCTCGACCAAATAACTCGGGCCGAATGTGACAGTTCGATGAAGGAATGGGGGCAAAATCCTTGATATCAGTGGTGAAAGTCACCACATGATCGCTTGAAAGGAAGTCGTGCCATGAAACAACGAAACGCAAAATTCAATATTGGCGACGTGGTTCGACACCGGATGTTCCCCTTCCGCGGTGTCATCTTCGATGTCGATCCGGAATTCGCAAATACAGAGGAATGGTGGAATTCCATTCCCGCGGAAGTGCGTCCCGATAAGGACCAGCCCTTCTATCACCTTCTCGCCGAAAACGACGAGACGGAATATGTCGCATACGTGTCGGAGCAGAACCTCATTAACGATGAGAGCGGCGTTCCCTTACGCAATCCGCAGGTCGCTCAGATCTTCGACCAGGCCCCGACCGGGCAGCTCAAGCCCAAGATGAGCTTCGCCCATTAAACACGTGTAAAACCTATCCTATTCGAAAGGGAAGGCGCTCCCAACGCCTTCCCTTTTTATTTGGCTTCCGAGCATCGGATATGGCCATTAGAGCAAAGAAAAAGCCCGGATCACTCCGGGCTTTTTCTCATGAAACGAGACTATCGTCAGCTTACTGCTGCTTGGCAGCCTTCTGCGCATCTTCGAGCTTCTTGCGTGCTTCTTCAGCCTTCTTCTGCATGCTGTCCTGCAGGCTCTTCTGGCTTTCGGCAAGCTTCGAATCGGAGATCGCCGGACCGTCATAAGCGGCGCCGAAACCGGTCAGCGAGATCTTGATCGGGTTCGGAGCGCGGCGGAAGTTCACAGAGGTGAAGGTGACGTCGGTGCCCTTCTTCAATGAAGCGACCATCGCGTCCGTCACGGGAACTTCCGCGGTGCACTTGTCCGGAAGGCAGACGGCATAGTCGAGCTTCTGGCCCTTGCCGCCATCGACCTGCATGGTGATGCCGGGCGGGATCAGGCGGGCGGTCGGAACCGAGATCTGCAGGATCTTGCGGTTGACCTTGCCATCGACGGAGATGAGGCCGACAGCCGTCACAAGCTGGCCGTTGTTTGCCATGATCAGATTCTGCACGATGCAGATATCGGCATCGTCCTGCTTGGTGCAGGTCTTATACCAGCCCAGACGCGGCTGGTTGGGATCACTGCCGCCATCAGCGGGAGCTGCGTTGGACGCGTCCTGCGCGAAAGCGGCAGCCGGCATGGCCGCGCCAATCATGAGAGCCAGAGCAGAGAGACCTGCCCGCATTTTGTTGTCAGTCTTGAACATCATAGCGAAACCGCCTCCTGAAATCCGCTTCGGGACGACAGCACGCCGTCCCATGCAATTCGGGTCAAACCGTCGTCCACCTGTCGAATGAATAAGGCAAATACATGACCCGAGAAACCCGGCACCCCTGTTACATCGCACTGGCACGGATATCCAGCTTTTCTTTGGCCTTTTCTGCCAAGTCCTAAGATTTCCGCAGTCGCGTGTTGAATTCGGCACGCTCATGATAATGTTCGGCCGAATCGTACCCTTCCCGGAAAGGATGCCATGCAAGCGCTCCGGATCGCTGCCCTCCTGTTCTTCGCAACCTTGTGCAACGCCGCGGCGGCTCAGCCGCTTTACGGCATCGCCATGCACGGAGATCCGGCACTGCCGGCGGACTTCAAGCATTTCCCCTATGTCAATCCGGATGTCAAAAAGGGCGGCCGCGTCAGCTATGGCGTCGTCGGCACCTTCGACAATCTCAATCCCTTCATTCTGAAAAGCATGCGCACGACCGCACGCGGCATGTGGGACCCGGAATATGGCAATCTCGTTTACGAGTCTCTTATGCAACGCTCAAGCGACGAGCCCTTCACCCTTTACGGATTGTTGGCGCAGACGGTCGAATGGGACGACAATCGCAGCTTCATCCAGTTCAACCTCAATCCGAAGGCCCGATGGTCGGACGGGCAGCCAGTGACGCCGGAAGATGTAATCTTCACTTTCCAGCTTCTGCGAGACAAGGGGCGCCCCAACCTTTCATCTCCGCTGAAAGGAGTCGGTGGGATGGAGAAGGTCAACGAACATAGCGTGCGGATCCATTTCAATGAGGCGGCGAATCGCGAAACGCCGCTAATCATTGCCATGTTGCCGATCCTGCCGAAACACGTCATCGATGTGGATAATTTCGATCGAACAACGCTCGCCATTCCCGTCGGCTCTGGACCCTATAAAATCAAGAGCATCGATCCGGGCCAGCGTATCATCTATCAGCGCGATCCCAGCTATTGGGGCAAGGACATTCCCACAAAAATCGGTATCGACAACTACGACGAGATATCCGTCACCTATTTTCTGCAAGAAACCAGCCTATTCGAAGCTTTCAAGAAGGGCGATATCGACGTTTATCCCGACGGCAGCCCAAGTCATTGGCAGCGAGCCTATGATTTCCCGGCCGTAAGTTCCGGTGCGGTCGTGAAGGAGACATTTAAGCCGAAGTTGCCGAGCGGCATGATGGGCTTTGTTTTCAATACGCGTCGGCCGATCTTTGCCGACAAGAATGTGCGTAAAGGCCTGACGCTTGTCTTCGATTTCGAATGGTTCAACCGCAATCTTGCCTCCAGCGCCTATACGCGCACCGAGAGCTACTGGCAGAACTCAGACCTCTCCTCCTTCGGTGTACCGGCCGATGTCAATGAGCTAGCCATGCTCGGCCCTATCAAGGACCACATCGACCCCGACGTGCTCGACGGTACTTATAAGCTTCCCGTCAGCGACGGTTCCGGGCGCGACCGAAAGATCCTGCGCAAGGCCGTCAATTTCCTCAAGCAGGGCGGCTACACGATCAAGGGCGAGCGTATGGTCGACGGCACCGGTCGCCAGCTCAGTTTCGAGATCATGACGCAGAATGCAGATCAAGAGCGTATCGCCATCGCTTATCAACGTTCCCTAGCGCTTCTTGGCATATCCGTCACGATCCGCACGGTCGACGATTCCCAATATCAGCTGCGGACAGGAAACTACGATTACGACATGATCCTGAAAGCCTATCCCTCATCGCTATCGCCCGGCACTGAGCAGCTTGGGCGATGGGGATCGGCAGCCGCCAAGGCGGCAGGCAGCTTCAATTACGCCGGTGTTGCCAGTCCCGATGTCGACACACTGATGGAACATTTTCTGACGGCCCATTCAGCCGAGGATTTCCGCGACGCGGTGCGCTCCTTCGACCGTATCCTGATCTCCGGTTATTACATGGTGCCGCTCTACCATATCGGCCAGCAATGGGTAGCGCGGCGGAGCCACATCGCCCGTCCAGACGTGCTACCGCTTTACGGCTATCAATTGTCGACCTGGTGGGACGCCTCGGCGCAATAGGGTCGCAATGGTTCCCTTTCGGTAACCGGTTGAAGCCATCGGTGCAAAGGCCTAGATGGAGGGGAACAGCCCAAAAACCGAAAGGATGAAACCATGGAACGCATCACGATTGACATCGTCTCGGACGTCGTCTGCCCATGGTGCTATCTCGGCAAGGCCCGTCTGGAGCTGGCGATTGCCGAGGTACAGGACGAAGTAGGCGTCGATCTCAACTGGCGGCCCTATCGACTCAATCCCGACTATCCGCCAGAGGGCGTTGACCAGAAAAAGGCGCTCGAGCAAAAGCTCGGCGGCGCGGAACGCGTCGCGCAGGGCCACAAGATGCTGACCGAGCTCGGCCGCGAAGTGGGCATCAAGTTCGATTTCGATGCCATCAAGATCGGCCCGAACACGCTCGACGCCCATCGCCTCATCCATTGGTCCGTCACCGAAAGCCGCGAAAAGCAGGACAAGGTGGTGGATGCTCTCTTCAAGGCGAATTTCGAGCAAGGTCGCAATGTTGGCGACCACGCGGTGCTGCTCGACATTGCAGAAGAAGCCGGGCTTGACCGTTCGGTCATATCAACGCTGCTTGCCTCCGATGCGGACCGCGATCTCATCATCAGCGAAATCGACGCCGCCCAGAAGATCGGGGTCAACGGCGTGCCCTTCTTCATCTTCGACCAGCAATATGCCGTCAGCGGCGCCCAGACGCCGGACGTGCTTGCCGGTGCGCTACGCGATATCGCCAAGATGAAGGCGGAAGCGCGCGCGGGGATGAATTGATCAAGATCCGCAGAGGCGCCATTCTGGAGGGAATGGCGTCGGTCAGGCGTTTTTCGCGTTTTTGCTGAAACGATTTCAAAACGGCTAGCCCCGCCGCTGCAAAAACCCGAAAACCAATGCCGCGTTCATCCGGATACTCTCGAGGCCTAAAAATCCACGGCCGTCAGATCGTTATATTCGCCGTCCGCGATTCCATGAGGAGCCAATTCGCAAAATCCTGGATCGGACCGTCGCTCAATCGGATCGGCTCCGGCAGGATGAGACAGAAGGTCTTGGAGATCGACTGACCATCGGGCCATGGCGCAACGAGGCGACCTTCTGCCAACTCCGTCTCGACATAGAGACGTGGCACCAGGGCGACGCCCAGTCCAGCGAGCGCAGCTTCAATCAGCATGACGTGAAGATCGTAACGCGGGCCAATCGCAGGATTGGTCAGCACAATCCCGGCCTCCTGCGCATAGCGTTGCCAGGCGTCCGGATTCTGGCGTCGGTGAAGGCGCGGCAGTTCATCGAGAGTTGGTGGCACTTTAGCGCTACCGAGAAGCGTCGGATGGCAAACCGGAACCAACGTC
The DNA here is from genome assembly GCF_007828675.1 of Rhizobium sp. ERR 1071. Classification (NCBI taxonomy): domain Bacteria; kingdom Pseudomonadati; phylum Pseudomonadota; class Alphaproteobacteria; order Hyphomicrobiales; family Rhizobiaceae; genus Rhizobium; species Rhizobium sp. ERR 1071. The sequence goes on from NZ_VITM01000001.1 coordinate 372,755, forward strand.
TCCTGCAACAGCCGATGCGTTCTCATTCCAGTCCAGGCAGGGTGATCGAAATGGATCGCGGCATCAAACCCACTTCCAGCAAGGACAAAAGGCTCCATCCGTTCGGCGAGATGCACGATAATATTCGGGTGCTTTTCGCGGAACCGCCCAAGACGGGGAATAAGCCAGCGCGCGGCGAAGGTCGGGATGGTGGCGATATCGATATTCGCGCCGCCATTGGGCTCTGCCCCATCAGATATTGACTGTCGCGCTCCAGCCGATCCAGTGACTCACGAACCTGTAGGGCATAGCGCTCTCCATTCGGCAAGAGCCGAACACGATTACCGACCCGCTCAAACAGCGTGACACCGAGAAAGGCTTCGAGCCGGCTTATCTGGCGGCTGATCGCTCCTTCGGTCAGGGCCAACTCGTCGGCAGCGCGAGCGAAGCTTCCATGGCGAGCCGACGCCTCGAACGCCAGGAGCGCAGAATTGCTTGGAATTTTGCGGCGCATGGGCGGCTCCCAATGTGATGGTTTGGCACTCGAACGGCTGCGACCTTGATATTTGATCACTAAAGCATGAGCCGATGTCGATATCCAGCGACGAATGGCAGTCTATCTTGATCAAATATCAATGAGAAACAAGGCCGAAAGCCGGTCCCTGCAACTAAAGGTGATACGATGATTTACACGGTGGAATGCAGCTTTGCCGATCCAGCCAGCGAAGCGGAGTGGAACGACTTCTATAGCCTGGATAAGCTCCCAGCCCTGATTTCGGTGAGTGGCTTTCACACCTCGCAGCGCTTGAAGGCAATCAGCCGCAATTGCCCGGTTTATCTTGCCATGCATTCGATCGATGGCCTCGATGTTCTGACGGGTGAGGAATATCGCCAAAAGGGTGGTGGAAATTTTGCGCGTTGGCAGCAGCACATCACCGATTGGCACCGAAACCTTTATGATGGCATCGAGCGAGCGCCGGCAATCGATGAAGACGAATATCTGGTGTTAAGCGCCCATGGCCCCGAGCCCCTCACCCGCCTAGACCTCACCCCGTCCGCAATGCATGCGGTGGCAATGGAGAAGCTCCCGGAGCACCGTTGGCTCGCCAAGGTGAAGCGCTCCGCGATTGCAGACATTCGGCATCTTCCCGGGGATGTTCATGTCTACGAACCGATGACGACACAATTGACGAGTGGCAAGAATGCCGCCTCCGAGACAGCGCGGTAGGTTCTGATGCCGAACGTCACAATCTTCATCCCCGCAGAAAGCATGCCGGGCGACGAAGCACTTGCCGATCTCACGGAGCAATGCACCGAACTTTGCACGGGCATCCTTCGAGCTGCATTGGCCAACGTGCATGTCATCTATGTCGCTGTCCGCTCCGGCCGAGGGCATCAGGTCTTTGCAGACATCCGATATCGCCTTGAACCCTTTCGCACGCCGGCGGTCATGGATCGCTTCATGCAAGGCCTGGATGACGCCATCAAATATAAGCTCGCCCTCACCGCGCGCATCCGTTGCTTCGGCTATGGAGCCGCATGCCTCTACGCGCGAAACTGAGCGGCTGGTTGGAGATAACAATGACTAATCCAGCGTTTCCCAGCCAGCAGGTTGGCGACTTAACAATTACCGCCATCAGCGACGGCTACCTTGCTGCCAGCCTCGACCTTCTCTCGAATATCGACCCGACAGATGCTTCTCGAATGCAGGCGAAGACGAGGATCGAGGATCCCGCCTCGATTCATATCAACTGCTACATGGTGCGTAGTGGCGGCCGCACGGCCCTGATCGACGCGGGAGCGGGCGGTTTCAAACAATGGGGTGGCCGGCTGGAAACCAATCTCGCTCTGGCCGGCATCCAGCCTCTGGATATCGACACGATCCTGCTGACACATGCCCATCCGGATCACATCGGAGGGCTGATGAACGCTTGCGGAGAGGCCACCTTCCCGAACGCCGAGCTTGTCGTCCACAATCGCGAAATCGCCTTCTGGCAGGACGACGGCAATTTGAACCGAGCGCCGGAGCGCGCCCGCGGCAACTTTATCCTCGCGCGTCGAGCGTTCGACGGCTATCGCGGCAGGCTGCGCTCTTTCGATGCCGGTGAGGTGCTTCCCGGCATCACTGCGATGCCACTTCCCGGCCATACCCCAGGGCACACGGGCTATCGTCTCAATTCCGGCGGCAAGAATCTGTTGGTCTGGGGAGATATCGTCCACTTTCCCGCGATCCAGATTGCACGACCGGATGTATCGATCGCCTTTGACCAGGATCCACATCTGGCAGCATCGACGCGATCAAGGCTATTGGATCTCGTCAGCTCGGAGCGGCTGTTGATCGCCGGTATGCACCTGGGCGAACTCGGTTTTGCGCATATCGAGCGAACGACCGGAGCCTACGGCGTGACTTATGCGGGACCTCATCGTCAGCAAAATTGAGGCCGCTCAAAAGATCAGCAATATGCCGTCAGCGGTGCCAAGACGCCGGACATGCCTGCCGGTGCGCTGCGCGATCTCGCCAAGATGGAGGCTGAAGCGCGTGCGGGGATGAACTAAGCGGGCTTCCGCTTTTTCGATCAGAGCCGCAGGGGCTTCCGCGAATCGCCGATCGCGGAAGCAGCTGAGCCATAACCGGCATCAGGTCTTTGCCAGCAGTCCCGAAGCCATCGTCCGGAAGGCCTCTATCGCCTTGGGCAGCACCTCCGTCGGATTATCGCTGGCAGCAACCCAGAGAGCGGCATTCAGCGCTGCGCCGGAAATGAGCCGGGCTGCCGCCTCGGCATCGACCGGTTTGACCACCTCTTGTTCCAGAAGCTTTGACACCGTCTGCCGGGTCCCCGCGAGGCAGCTATTCTGACTTGGCCATTTCGAGGGATCGCCCAAAACAGCCGGCCCGTCGAGCAGGACGATGCGCTGGACCTCCGGATCGAGCGCCATCTTGATGTAGGCCTCGCCTTCCGCAAGCAGTCCTTGCCAGTCACCGTCCGCCTGTGCGCCGATCTCCTTCGCCCGCAGCGCCATCTCATTGTCGATCTGATCGACGACTGCGGCGAGTAATCCGCGCTTGTCGCCGAAATTGTGGTAGAGCGCGCCCCTCGTCAGACCGACATCCGCCGTCAACTCATCCATTGAAGCCGCCGCAAACCCTTTCTCCGCGAAAGCTTTCCGCGCAGCGGCAATCAGCTTGGTGCGATTTTCTTCCATTGTTTCCAGGCGCTTTGCCATATCACTCTCAAATTTCATATACGTTTCGTATGTGAAATATTGACATACGTCGCGCATATCAATATTTCACATACGCACCGTATATCAAACGAGACGGCGGTTTGGAAGCCTCGCGCGAGCTTGCGTCCTTCCCATCTTTTCAGATCAACGCGAATGAGAGCCGACACCATGACGACACGCAATGCAATTTTCCCGAAGAACAGACATGCGCTTTATGAGGAGCACGGCTATTCCGCCGCAATCCGTTCCGGCGACCTGCTGTTCGTCTCCGGTCAAGTCGGTAGCCGTGCGGATGGAAGCCCAGAGCCGGATTTCGAAAAACAGGTCGAACTCGCCTTCGACAATCTGAGAGCAACCTTGGAAGCCGCAGGCTGCACCTTCGACGACATCATCGATGTCACCACGTTTCACACCGATCCGGAGCGGCAGTTCGGCGCTATCATGACCGTCAAGAACCGGATCTTCACCGAAAAGCCCTATCCGAACTGGACGGCGGTTGGCGTCAACTGGCTGGCGGGCTTCGATTTTGAGATCAAGGTCATCGCGCGCATTCCAGATGCTGGGGAGAAGCGTAAGCCGCAGGCGGCTTGAGGGTATGGTCGGATTTCGGCCCGCAGCGGAAAATAGCCGTCGCGGGCCGGACGTGGCCTCAAAGCTAGATTGACGCAGCCGCACTTCCAGCCGTTGCGAGATGTGGGGAAGTCGCTATTTTTCTTCGTCGATGAAACCGCGGATTTCGATGATGAACGTTTCCACCCGCCCCGATCTGAGCGATATAACACTGGGAGACTGGGTGGACCGCCGTTTGCCCGCGGCGTTGAGACCCTACACGCGACTTGCGCGGCTGGACCGGCCCGTTGGCATTTGGCTCACGCTTTTTCCCTGCTGGGCAGCGCTCATCCAAGCATCACACGGTTTTCCAGAACTCAGACAGCTGGCCATCTTCTCGTTGGGCGCATTGTTGATGAGAAGCGCAGGCTCGACCGTCAATGACATTGCCGATCGAAAGTTTGATGGGCATGTCGAGCGCACACGCTTTCGGCCATTGGCGAGCGGCCAGATCGGCGTGCCCCAGGCACTCATATTCCTGGCGGTGGAACTCGCATTGGCCGCTTCGCTCCTCCTCTTCCTGACACCCTACACACGCGTTATCGCCATCTGCGTTCTACCGCTTGTCTTTGTCTATCCGCTCTGCAAGCGCTTCACTTATTGGCCCCAGGCTATTCTCGGCGCGGCATTCAACTGGGGGATGCTGATGGCCTGGTCGGAAGTCACAGGCACAATTCCGGTCGGGGCCGTTCTGATGTGGCTGGGGGCTATCGCCTGGCAGATCGGCTACGATACCGTCTACGCCTATGTCGACGTTCGCGATGATACGCAACTGGGCTTGAAATCGACTGCGATCCTGTTTGGCGCGCGCGGCAAGACCTTCATCGGCCTGTTCTACGCCATAGCCGTCGCAGCTTGGTCTGTTGGCGGATGGATGGCAGGCATGTCATTGCCCTATGTGGTCGGAATGCTCGTCATAGCCGTGCATCTCGGCTGGCAGACCTGGCGCCTCGATCTTTCACGCCCCGAGGTCAATTACCGGCTGTTTCTGGCGAATATTCTTACAGGCATACTATTGGCCGCAACATCCTTTGCTGGATCGCTGTAAGCGAACCAACCATAAAGAGAATTGGCCTTCGATATTTCTCCATTGCGGGATAGCATCGCAACCAGCCAATAGCGGAAGAGAGGCGAAAACTGGCATTCTTCAATCCAGATCGAAAGGCATCCGGGCATGTCGTCGATAAACTCCGTCAACGAAAAGCAGTATGCGGACAGCAAGAAGCTCGCTGCACGCGCGCGGCTCAACAACGAATATACGATCGCCGAAATCGGATGGTTTCCATGGGTGGCGCGGCAGCTTCCGTTGAAATCCGGCGATCGCATTCTTGATATCGGCTGCGGCCCCGGCTGGTTCTGGGCGGCAACGGCGGCGTCACTGCCGGAAAATCTCGACCTGACTCTTGCCGATCTTTCTCCGGGCATGGTTCAGGAAGCCGTCGAGCGATGCGAGACATTGCCGCTTGGCAGCCTCGCCGGCGAGCGCGCCGATGCTGCTTCCCTGCCCTTTACGGACGGCTCCTTCGATGCCGTCATCGCGATGCATATGTTCTATCACCTACAGGATCCGTTCAAGGCCATCGCGGAAATGCATCGTGTGCTCAAACCCGGTGGCTTCCTTGCCGTGACGACGAATGGCGCCAGCAACATGCGCAAGATGTACGAGCTGACCACGGTATTCGGCAGCCCGCCTTACGACCCTGCCGGCGCGGCCTTCGGCTATGATACCGCCGAGCGACTGATGCAGACCCAGTTTGGAAATGTCAGGATGACCGAACATCCGGCCCGCCTGCGCGTGACGGAGCCGGAAGACGTGTACCTCGCCCTCACTTCCTATCCTCCCGGCGACGGAGCCGACGAGGCGCAGCTTGCCGAATTTCGCAAGACGATCGCCGAAGCGTTCGAGGCTGGCAACGGCGTGCTTGAGACCGAGAAGGAAACCGGGTTTTTCATCAGCCGTAAATAAGGCTGAGAACATTACCGTACTCCGCCTTTTCAGTCCGCTACTAGCTCTATGTGCTTCGCAATCATTCGAAGCGCTTAGAGCTTGGGATTAGCGATCCTGCTTCTTATTTGATTTTGGCCATGCAGAACGAAATGTTGGCCAAAACTCCCGAAGAGCGATGATCAATGATACGTCCCAGGGACGCCAAACAACTCTCAACATTTCGTAGTCAGAGGTTTTAGGCGGGTTTTTCTCGCGCGGCACTTCATCTTGCATAAGCCTCTCCAACACCACAGACCACCGCGCCTTCTTCAACCAAAGACGGCGTCCGGATAAACTGCGAACCGATCAATATACTCCCTACTTCGCCAGCTCCGCCAGCTGCGTCATGACCACAGCCGCGCCCTGCAGTCGCTTCTCCGGTGTCGGCAGATCGCGGGTCAGGAAGACGCTCTGATCGGGGCGGATCTTGGCCATTGTGCCCTGCTTGGCGATGTAGCCGACGAGGTTGGCGGGGTTGGGGAATTCCTTGTTGCGGAACTGAACGACGACGCCTTTCGGGCCGGCGTCGAGCTTCTCGACATTGGCGATGCGGCAGAGCGACTTGATGTAGACGATCTTGAGGAGATGCTGCACCTCCATCGGCAAGGGGCCGAAACGGTCGATCATTTCGGCGCCGAAACTGTCGATTTCCTTCAGCTCGGTGATCTCGCCGAGACGGCGGTAGAGCGCCATGCGCAGATGCAGATCGGGCACATAATCGTCGGGAATCATGACCGGCGTGCCGACGGAGATCTGCGGCGACCAGCCAGTATCCTGGATCTCGTCGATGCCCTTGACCTCGGCGACAGCCTCTTCGAGCATCTGCTGGTAGAGCTCGAAACCCACTTCCTTGATATGGCCTGACTGTTCCTCGCCGAGCAGATTGCCGGCACCGCGGATATCGAGGTCGTGGCTCGCAAGCTGGAAGCCGGCGCCGAGCGTATCCAGCGACTGCAGCACCTTGAGCCGGCGCTCCGCAGTCGTGGTCAGGACTTTGTTGACCGGCAGCGTGAAGAGCGCAAAGGCGCGGACCTTGGAGCGACCGACGCGGCCGCGCAGCTGATAGAGCTGGGCAAGGCCGAACATATCGGCGCGGTGGACGATCAGCGTATTGGCCGTCGGCACGTCGAGACCGGATTCGACGATGGTCGTCGACAGCAGCACATCGTAACGGCCTTCGTAGAAGGCGTTCATGATGTCTTCCAGCTCGCCGGCCGGCATCTGGCCATGCGCGACCGCCACCTTCAGCTCAGGCACATCCGACTGCAGGAAGGCGTGGATATCGGCGAGATCAGCGAGACGCGGACAGACATAGAAGCTCTGGCCGCCGCGATAATGCTCGCGCATCAGCGTTTCGCGGATCACGAGGGAATCGAAGGGCGAGATGAAGGTGCGCACCGCCATGCGGTCGACCGGCGGCGTGGTGATGAGCGACAGCTCGCGCACACCCGTCATCGCCAACTGCAGCGTGCGCGGGATCGGCGTCGCCGACAGCGTCAGCACATGCACGTCGCTCTTCAGTTCCTTCAGACGCTCTTTGTGCTTCACTCCGAAATGCTGCTCTTCATCGATAATGAGCAGGCCGAGATTGGCAAACTGGATGCCGGCGCCGAGCAGTGCATGCGTGCCGACGACGATATCGGTCTTGCCTTCCGCCACTTCCTTCTTGGTCAGCGCCAGCTCCTTGGCGCCCACCAGGCGGGATGCCTGCTGCACGCGGATCGGCAGGCCGCGGAAACGCTCGGAGAAGGTCTTGAAATGCTGCCGGGCAAGCAGGGTCGTCGGCACGACGACAGCGACCTGCACGCCGTTCATGGCAGCGACGAAGGCTGCGCGAAGCGCCACTTCCGTCTTGCCGAAACCGACGTCGCCGCAGACGAGGCGGTCCATCGGCCGGCCGGCGCCGAGATCCTCGCGCACTGCCTCGATGGCGTTCATCTGATCGTCGGTCTCATCATAGGGGAAGCGCGCGGCGAATTCGTCGTAGAGCCCTTCGGGAGAGGTCAGCACCGGCGCATGGCGCGTCAGGCGCTCGGCTGCGACACGGATCAAGTCGCCAGCGATATCCAGAAGGCGCTTCTTGAGCTTCGCCTTGCGCATCTGCCAAGCGCCGCCGCCGAGCTTGTCGAGCTGTGCCTCAGTGCCCTCACCGCCAAAGCGCGAGAGCAGATCGATATTTTCAACCGGCAGGAACAGTTTGGCATCGTCGGCATATTGCAGCTCAAGGCAGGCATGCGGTGCGCCGGCGGCCTCGATGGTCCTCAGCCCAACGAAACGGCCAATGCCATGCTCGGCGTGAACGACGATCGAGCCTTCGTCCAAGCCTGCCACTTCCGAGATGAAGTCAGCGGCGCGCTTACGGCGCTTGGAACGGCGCACCATGCGGTCGCCGAGAATATCCTGCTCGCCGATGACGATGAGATCGCCAGCCTCGAAACCGGCTTCGAGGCTGAGTACGGCGCCAGCCGCCTCGCCCTTCGCCAGGCCGCTGAGATCCTTGAAGGCCTCGATGGTCTTGACGCGCGCCAGCCCGTGTTCGGAAAGCACCTGCAGCAGGCGATCGAGCGAACCTTCGGTCCAGGCGGATATGAGCACCTTGCCGCCTGCCGCCCGCTTGTCGGCAATATGCTTGACGACCGCGTCAAAGACGTTGATGCGCTCGCTGTCGGCGCCATCGGTGGCGGAGCGCGCCCAGCGCGGCCCTTGGCGGGCATCAAGCTCGATGACGCGACGCGCCTCACCCTCATGTTCGTTGAAGGGCGAGATGCGGATGGCGCCGAAGGCGTCGAGCGCATTGCCGAAGGCCTTGCCGTCGAGATAGAGCTGACCCGGCGTGACCGGTTTATAGGGCGTGCCCTGCGCCATCTGTCCCTTGGTCTGCTGGCCGGAATTCAGGCGGGCATCGTAATAATCGAAGACGAGCTTGGAGCGCTCCTCGGCCGCCTCGCGCACGGTGTGATCCGTGACCAAGCGGAAGCCCTTGAGATAGTCGAAAACCGTCTCAAGCTTCTCATAGAAGAGCGGCAGCCAATGTTCCATACCGGCGTATCGCCGACCTTCGGATACGGCGAGATAGAGCGCATCATCGCGCGTAGCGGCGCCAAAGGCGGAGAGATAGCTCTTGCGGAAGCGGCTGATCGTATCCGGCGTCAGCGTCACTTCGCTCATCGGATTGAGATCGAGCGAACGCACCTGCCCAGTTGTACGCTGGTTTGCCGGATCGAAGCTACGGATACTTTCCAACGTATCGCCGAAGAAATCCAGGCGCACCGGCTCTTCCGTGCCGGGAACGAAGACGTCGAGAATGCCGCCGCGCACCGCATATTCACCGACCTCACGTACCGTTGCGACGCGATCGAAACCGTTGCGCTCCAGGCGGGCCGCGATGTCGTCCATCCGGACCTGATTGCCGGGACGGGCCGAGAACGCCAGGCTCTCGATAATATCTTGCGGTGCCACCTTCTGCAGCATGGCGTTGACGGTCACCAGCACGATGGCTGCATGCGGCTTGCGATGATGCGCGATCAGGCCGGACAAAGCCGCCAAGCGCCGCGCCGAGGTGTCGGAGCTTGGGGAAACGCGGTCGTAGGGAAGGCAATCCCAGGCCGGCAGGGTGAGTACCGGGATTTCGGGCGCGATGAAGCCGAGCATCTGTTCGACATCGGCCATGTGCTGGCCGTCAGACATGACATAGGCAATCGGTTGGCCGGCCTTTGCCATTTCGGCAATCAGGAACGGCTCCAGGCCAGCCGGAACATGACCGATCGTCATCGGCTCGCTGGCGGCGAGCAGCTTCTTCGCGTCGAAACCGGGGATCATTTCGTCAATCCGAACCTTTCGGCGATCTCTTCGAAATCGGGCTTGTAGGAGGCCAAGCGCTCAAAGAGAGGCGTCTGCAAATGCTGCGGCGTCGGCTGGCTGCCGAGAATCCATTTGAGGAGATCGTTGTCCTCTTCAGCCATGATGCGCTCAAGCTCGTCGAGATCGGCCTCGGAAAGGCCTGGCAGCTCATTATCGGCAAACTGGCCGAAGACCAGATCCATCTCGCGGATGCCGCGATGCCAGCAACGGAAAAGGATGCGCCGACGGCGAGGATCGAGATCGGCACTGCTGAGGGTCAGCCCAGTCATCAAAAACACCTTTATGTTGATGCGTCTCTATAAAACCAGCGCTCACAGGTGGGAACCGGTTTTTAAGAAAAAAGCACCTGCGATGCAATTTTCCGGGGAGTGTCGGGCTCAAAGGGATCGAGTTCTCCGCTGCCCCTTGCCAAATGCGCCCTGCCCGTCGCATTTTGCCGGCCATGCGTCCCGCTATCCTCGACCCGCTGTTTGCCTCCATCTCTTCGCTGCCCGGCGTCGGGCCGAAGGTATCCGAGCTGCTGGTGAAGCTGCTCGACCGCGAAACGATCGACGATTGCCGTGTCATCGACCTCATTTTCCACGCACCACATTCGATCATCGACCGACGCGAGCAGCCCGGTATCGCGCGGGCGCCGCAGGGCGCCATCGTCACCATTACCGGCCGTGTCGACCGACACCAGCCGCCGCCGAATGCGCGTAGCAACGTTCCCTATCGCGTCTATCTGCACGACGAGACCGGAGAATTGGCGCTGGTCTTCTTCCGGGGCAAGGCACAATGGCTCGAAAAGCAGCTGCCGATCGATGAAACCGTCACCGTCAGCGGCAAGGTCGACTGGTTCAACGGCCGCCCGTCCATGGTGCATCCGGATTACATCATGCGCGAGAGTGAAGCGGAAAACCTGCCGCTGGTCGAACCGGTCTATCCGCTAACCGCCGGCCTCACGCCGAAGTTCCTGCGCAAGACCATCGAGGCGGCGCTGCCGCGCATTCCGCAGTTGCCTGAGTGGGATGATATAGCCCTTACTCAAAAGCAGGGCTTTCCCTCGATCTCCGATAGCTTCCACATGCTGCATGCGCCGAGAGATGCGGCCGATATCGATCCGCAATCTCCCGCGCGCCGCCGGCTTGCCTATGATGAATTCCTGGCGGGGCAATTGTCGCTCTCTCTCGTGCGCCAAAGGCTGCGCAAGGTTGTGGGACAACCGGTGCATGCAACTGGAGAAATCAGCCGCAAAATACTGGAATCCCTGCCCTTCTCGATGACGAACAGCCAGCGTGATGCGGTTGCCGATATTCTGAAGGATATGGCCGGCACCGAGCGCATGCTTCGGCTGCTGCAAGGCGATGTCGGTGCGGGAAAGACGCTAGTGGCACTGATGGCGATTGCCGCCGTGATCGAAAGCGGCGGCCAGGCCGTGTTGATGGCACCGACCGAAATCCTGGCGCGTCAGCATCATGCAACGATTTCAAAATTCGCAGCGAGTGCAAACCTTTCCGTCGAAGTTCTCACAGGCCGCACAAAGGGACGCGAGCGGGATGCGATCCTCGAGCGCATTGCTTCCGGGGAAGCACAGATCATCATCGGCACGCATGCTCTCTTCCAGGACAGCGTCGCCTATGCCAACCTCATGCTGGCTGTGGTCGACGAGCAGCACCGCTTCGGCGTTCACCAACGCCTGCGCCTGACCGCGAAGGGCATCTCGCCGCATATGCTCGTGATGACCGCGACGCCCATACCGCGAACGCTTGTGCTCGCCGCCTTCGGCGATATGGACGTTTCGAAGCTCACCGAGAAGCCGGCGGGACGCAAGCCGATCCAAACGATCACCATTCCGAATGAACGAACCGGCGATATCGTCGCGCGCCTGAGAAGCGCGCTATCTGAGGGTAAAAAAGCCTATTGGATATGCCCACTTGTGGAAGAATCTGAAGAATCCGATTTAATGTCGGTCGAAGAGCGTTACGAGACGCTGACGAGAGCGCTCGGGCCTGGCATTGGCCTCATCCATGGCCGGATGAGCGGCCCGGAAAAAGACGCCGTGATGATGGCCTTCAAGAATGGCGAGATCCGCCTGCTTGTGGCCACGACCGTCGTCGAAGTGGGTGTCGACGTGCCGGACGCGACCATCATGGTCATCGAACATGCCGAGCGCTTTGGCCTAGCGCAGCTTCACCAATTGCGCGGACGTGTCGGTCGCGGTGCCGAAGCCTCGACCTGTATCCTGCTCTACAAAGGCCCCCTTGGTGAAACTGGGCATGCGCGGCTGTCGATCATGCGCGAGACGGAAGACGGCTTCCGCATTGCCGAGGAGGATTTGAAGCTGCGCGGCGAAGGCGAGCTTCTCGGCACGCGCCAGTCCGGAACACCAGGCTTCCGCATCGCCAGCCTGGAAGCCCATGCCGATCTTCTGGAAATTGCCCGCAAGGATGCCGCCTATCTCATTGAGCGCGATCCGGAGCTCACCAGCGAGCGTGGCAGTGCGGTACGCACCCTGCTCTATCTCTTCCGTCGCGACGAGGCGATCCGGTTCCTGCGAGCGGGGTGAGCGGATGGACGCGTTAGCCGCGTCCATCCCTGTCTCTCACGACATTACTTTGCGGCGAGGCCGGGAATGGTGACCTGGAACACCTGGAACATGGTGTCGACATCGGCACCGCTTTCATCCTTGTAGGCGGCTCCGACCTGGAAACCGTCCTGGGTGATGAAGTCGTTATCATTGGCAACGAACAGGAAGTAGTCGTCGGGCAGCTTCGGATCCTGAACGCTGACGATCGACATGGCCTCCCACTTTTCCGAGAGGTTGTTACGGTCGTTCGGCGCGCCATTGTGCAGACCGAAGCGCGCAAGATCGGCGCTGTCGTTGATGTCGATGAACTGGCTGACGACAGCCGGCTTGACGGAGGGATCAAGAACGCCCTTTGGCGCGACAGCCGTGTCGCCGTCGAACTTGCCGCCGGCAATATCGGTGGCAGCGGACACATCGACGGCAACGATGCTACGATAGAGCGACTTATCGCCCTTCTGGCCATAACCATTGTTGCTGTCGCGCGCCAGCATCAGGAAGCTTGTCGGTGAGAGTGCCACGATTTCGCTTTGCGCGGCGACGGCCGTCTTGCCCTTTTCATTGGTAAAGACAGGCAAAGGCACGACATATTCGTGCACCAGTTTCAGATGGTCGAGATCGGCGGCATCATAGACCAGGGCGCGTGTATTCTGCCTGGTAGAGCTGGAATCGCCACCGTCCTGGCGGGTCGCGGACTGAAGCACGACAATCAGGAACTTGCCGTCCGGCGTCAGGGACATCCCCTCGAAGCCCTGATTATTTTGGCGCCCGCTGGTCGGATCCTTCGGATCGGGCGCGGCTTCACCGGGACCGGGATTGTTCGAGGAAAAATTCACGGCGCCGTGGCGCATTGGCAGATACGCGGCCGGCGGTGCCGTGGCCGAGATCATGCGCCCGTCTGCCGAGAAGCGATAGATGTAAGGACCGTATTCGTCACTGATGAACATCGAACCGTCGGGCAGCCGAGCAATAGCTTCGTTATCGAGCGAGATCTTGCCGTTCGGTGCCTGCGGCAAAAGCGGCATACCGCTTTCTGCCTGGCGAACGCCGTTGGCGGGGTCGAGGCCGGTGGTTTCGTTGCCCTTGTTGTCTTTCAAAAGCAGAGTATCCGCGAGCTTGGCCTCGACGCCCGACTGTTCCTGGCCGGCCGGCGGCGTCGCGCCGGGAGCGACCGGAGTCAGCTTGATATCGATGGTGTTGAGACGTCCGCGATAATCGGTGGTGCCGGCGACATTATAGCCGCGGTCCGGCAGCAGCCAGAGCGAACCCTTATAGGTGCCGTCGGCATTGCGGACCCAGCTCTTGGTGTCGATCGACATTCCCGAACCGGAACCGAAGGTCTCGCCGAACTTGTCGCGCAGATTGGCGGGGATACGACCGACCGCGACACGTCCCTTGTTGACGAGCGTCACGCCCTGGACTGCGATGGAATTATCAGCAAGCGCCGCGACTGGTGCGGAAAAAACAAATGCTGCCAGCGCGGCCGACAACAGCGGCAAGCTCTTCGAATGCATATATTTCAAGACAATATCCTCCAGTGAAAATATGTATGGAGACAATGAGATCCATCTCCGACCCGCTCTCAAGCCGCGTCGAAAAACAACAGCCGGGGTCGAAACTCCGAATGTTCGATGATGAGATGCATCCGATTGCCTGTCCCGTAGGACGATCTAAGGCGTCAATATGATAGAGACATGACAGCTCGCGTGATACGCGAGGCCAGGCAACCTACGACAGGAACGGGAGCGTTTCTAAGTCAGCGATTTTATCGGAACGGGCCTGGGCAGCCCCTTCGCCGCGATGAGCTCTTCCTTGTATTCGGGCGATACAAGTCCGCCCGAGATCAGCAGTTTGGCGCCATCCTCCGGGCTCATGTCGAGCACCGTGATCTTTTCGCGTGGAACGAAAACCAGAAAGCCGGCCGTGGGCACAGGTGTCGGCGGCAGAAAGACCGCCACCATGTCCTGACCCATGGCATTGAATTTCGAAGCAATCTCACCCTTGGCATCGGTCGATATGAATACCATGGACCAGAGGCCTGGGCTTGGATATTCGATCAGCCCGACCTTCTTGAAGGATGTGCCCTGCTCTTTCAACACAGTCTCGAAGATCTGTTTGACGCTCTTATAGATGGTCCGCACCAGCGGCACGCGGTTGACGATCGACTCCCCGAAGCGGACGATGCTCTGGCCAATCAGGTTCTTGGCGAGGAAACCAACGATCGTGATGAAGATCATCGCGATCACCAGGCCGGTCCCCGGAACGGCGAAGTTCAGATAGCTTTCAGGATCGTAGCGCGCGGGAATATAGGGGCGAACCCAGCTATCGGCCCAATGAACGACGGACCAGGTCAGCCACAGGGTAATGGCGATCGGGGCGCAGATAATCAGGCCGGCCAGGAAATTGTTTCTGATCCGCGTGGTTACGGACATTTTGATGAGTTTTTCAGTCATTCGCCGCTCGAAAACTCCGTTCCGCCGCCTACTGCTACCCGGCAAATCCTCCCCACCATCTCAGAATGGGAATCGTGCCAGAAATCAGTGCGGCATACAACCCGCCAGCTGCGTCCGCGAGCCGAACAAACGTCCGGCTCACGATGACGTGACGGCAAATGCGGGACGGAAGTTGTCCTATTCCACGGTGACCGATTTAGCGAGATTGCGCGGCTGATCGACGTCCGTGCCCATGAAGACGGCCGTATGATAGGCAAGCAATTGAATCGGCAGCGAGAATATGATCGGGGCGATGATCTCGTCGACGACGGGCAAGGTGATGGTCGCCATGGTCGGCAATGTCGAGGCTGCCGCACCAAGCTCATCCGTGATGAAGATGATTCGGCCGCCGCGTGCTGCCACTTCCTGCATGTTGGAAACGGTCTTGTCAAAGAAGCGGTCATGCGGAGCAATGACGATGACGGGCATATTCTCGTCGATCAGCGCGATCGGCCCGTGCTTCAATTCGCCGGCCGCATAGCCCTCTGCGTGGATATAAGAGATTTCCTTCAGCTTCAGCGCGCCTTCCATGGCGAGCGGGAAGCTGGTGCCGCGACCGAGATAGAGCACATCCTTGAACTTCGAGATTTCGCGCGACAGGCTTTCCATCTGCGGCTGGATGATATTCAGCACATTCGCCATGATACGCGGCATCTCGACGAGATGGCGCACCATTTCCTGTTCATCCTTGGCGCTGACCGTGCCGCGAGCAACGCCCGCTCCGATCGCGAGCGATGCGAGAACCGCAAGCTGGCAGGTGAAAGCCTTCGTCGAGGCGACGCCGATCTCGGGACCAGCCAGGATCGGAAACACCGCGTCGGACTCACGCGCGATGGTCGATTCCCTGACGTTGACCACGGCGCCGATCTTCAGGCCGTTGTCCCGGCAATAGCGCAGCGAAGCCAAGGTATCCGCGGTCTCGCCGGATTGGGAAATGAACAGCGCCGCTTGCGACGGCGACAACGGCATTTCGCGATAGCGGAATTCTGAGGCCACATCGATTTCGACCGGAAGACGCGCATAGCGCTCGAACCAGTATTTGCCGATCAGGCCGGCAAGATAGGCGGTGCCGCAAGCCGAAATTGCAAGGCCGGACACGCCGCCGAAATCTATGGCCGAGACATCCGGGCGCACGCGATGGCTGGCGAAATCGATATAGTGGCTGAGCGCATGGGAAATGACTTCCGGCTGCTCGTAGATTTCCTTTTCCATGAAGTGGCGATGATTGCCCTTATCGACCACATAGGCGGTCGCTTGGGAAATCTGCCGCGGCCGGCTCACTTCCTTGCCGCTGAAATCGAGAATGGTCGCGCCGGCATGGCTAACGATGGCGCAGTCACCATCGACGAGATAGGTGATTTCGTTGGTGAAAGGCGCAAGTGCGATGGCATCCGAGCCGAGGAACATCTCGCCCTTGCCGTAGCCGACCGCAAGTGGCGGGCCAGAACGCGCCGCCATCAGCGTGCCGGGATCGTTTTGAAACATCACGGCCAATGCATAGGCGCCCGTCACACGGTTCAGCATTTTCAGCATGGCCGAACGTGCGTCCAGGCCTTCGCGAACGTATTTCGCCAATAGATGAGCGACAACTTCCGTATCCGTTTGCGAGGCAAATTCCTGGCCTTCGGCCTTCAGTTCTTCGCGCAGCTCGGAGAAGTTCTCGATAATGCCATTGTGGACGACAGCAACACCTTCGACGAAATGCGGATGGGCATTGGTTTCATTCGGAACGCCGTGGGTTGCCCAACGCGTATGTGCAATGCCGGTCGTGCCGGGCAAAGGATCCGACTCGAGGCGCTTTTCCAGATTGAACAGCTTTCCCTCCGCGCGGCGGCGATCCATCACGCCGTCGTGGATCGTCGCAACTCCCGCCGAATCATAGCCGCGGTACTCGAGCCGCCGCAGCGCGTCCACCAAGCGCTCCGCCACAGGCTTCGTTCCGACGATCCCCACAATACCGCACATACAGCTCTCCGTCTGGCCTCAGATATGAGGGCAAGTCCTAATCATTCCTGCGATTTTCTCAATTGCCGTCACGGTCACTTTCGATTTCTGACCGTTACGTCGACACGCGAGTTTTAGTGGCCGCCCTTCTTCGCTGCCTTGATGGCAAGAGCTCGCTCGCGGATTGCCTTGGCTCGCTCTGGCTTTACTTCCTGGCGAGCCCGGCCAAAAGCCAGCGCGTCGGCCGGAACATCATCGGTGATGACACTGCCGGAAGCAATATATGCGCCGTCGCCGATGCGGATGGGCGCGACCAGCGATGAGTTGGAACCGACGAAAGCATTGGCGCCAATATGCGTCTCATGTTTGTTGACCCCATCATAGTTGCAGGTAATCGTGCCAGCGCCGATATTGCTGCCGGCGCCGATCGTCGCATCGCCGATGTAGGTCAGGTGATTGACCTTGGCACCCTCGCCGATCTTGCCGTTCTTGACCTCGCAGAAATTGCCGACCTTGGCACCGCCGGCGAGATCCGCGCCCGGACGCAGCCGCGCAAAGGGCCCAACCGTCGCGCCGGCGCTGACATGGGCGCCCTCAATATGCGAGAAGGCATGGATGACCGCGCCGCCGTCGATCACCGCACCGGGACCGAAGACGACATTCGGTTCGATCAACGCATCCTGGCCGATCACGGTGTCATAGGCGAGGAACACGGTTTCTGGCGCCACCATGGTCACGCCCGACAGCATAAGCTCCTGCCGGCGCCGCTCCTGCCAGAGGCGCTCGATAAAGGCGAGCTCGGCCCGGTTGTTGCAGCCGGTCATTTCAACCTCGGGCGCATCGACCGCAACGGCGCGGCCGCCCAGCGAGCGGGCGATCTCGACGAGATCGGTGAGATAATATTCGCCCTTGGCATTGTTGTTGTCGATGCGGTCAAGAAGCTCCAGCGCCTTGCGGCCATTGATCGCCATCAGCCCGCTATTGCACCACTTTATCGCCAGTTCGGCATCGGTGGCGTCCTTGGCTTCTCGAATGGCGATCAGTTCGCCATCCTTGACCAGCAAGCGGCCATAGACGTTAGGATGCTCCGTATGAAAGCCGATGACGACGATGTCATTGCCATCGGCCAGTCCCTGGCGGGCCGCACGAAGCGGCACATCGGTCAGCAGAGGGACGTCTCCATAGGCAACGATAATATCATCATATCCGCGGGCAATCGCCTCGCGCGCCGCCAACACGGCATGGCCCGTGCCGAGCCGCTCCTTCTGCAGATAGGATTCGACGGCAATATCGCCAATCGATGCTGCCGCGCTGACCTCATCCGCATCGCGCCCGACCACCAGAGCCGCCGCTGAAATCCCGGTCCTGGCGATCGCCTCCATGACATGAGCGATCATCGGACGCCCAGCAATCGGGTGCAGGACCTTCGACATCGACGACTTCATGCGGGTACTGTCGCCGGCGGCGAGGATGATGGCGAGGCAGCTGCGTTCCATTTCAAGCTCCGAGATATACGGTCAAGCGCCGCCCGGGGGCCGGGCGACTCCCCTCATATCAACAAGTCGAGCGATGAACCACGGCGAAATTGAAGGCGACCTTCAGGCTTCGGCAAGGGCCTCGAAAGCTTCGAGAACATGTTGGCGCCCATCGATGATCACAAATTCCATCGCCTTATGGGCCGAAAGGCCGTCACGCGCCGCTATCGCGTCCACTATGGCCATATGCGTATCCGCAATATTGGCGAAGCCATTGGTTGAAGGCGGTGCGCTCATGCGGAACATGCCGACGAGTGCGGCTTCGATAAGTCCGCCCAGCGATCGCATGAATGGGTTCTGCGAAGCCTCCGTAATTGCCAGGTGGAAATGCAGATCGGCGACCGCGAGGCTATCGGAGGTATGATGCGGCGCTGCCATGGCAGCGGCAAGACTGCGGAGCAGTTCGATGTCCTCTCGACTGGCCCTTTCCGCCACGAGGCTTGCGGCAAAAGGCTCGAATGCCATGCGTATATCGTAAAGATGGAGAAGGAACTCCTTGTTGACGCCGCTTTCGAAATGCCAGTTGAGCACCTCGTTGTCGAACATGTTCCAATGGATCTTCTCGGTGACGCGCGTGCCGACGCGCGCACGCGGCACCACAAGCCCCTTTGCGGCCAAAGTCTTCATACTCTCACGCAGGACCGTGCGCGATACCTTGAATCGTTGCAGAAGCTCGCTGTCGCCAGGAAGAATGCTTCCGATCGGAAACGCGCCGGAGACGATCGCCTTGCCCAGCTCATCGACCACCTGAGCGTGGCTCGTGCGCGATTTTCCCTCTGATTTTCCGGTCTCAAGCAATCGGTCGCGCAAGCGCTCTGTCCCTCCCTCAGGCATATCGTCGATTCAAGCGGGAAAGCAGCAGGAGACCCTTCTGCATCAGAATAAAGGCAAACAGCAACAAGCCGATCAATATCTTCGTCCACCAGCTGGAAAGCGTTCCATCGAAGGTGATGTAGGTCTGAATCAAGCCCTGTATGAGAATTCCGATGAGTGTTCCTCCGACGAACCCCGCTCCTCCCGTCAGCAGTGTTCCGCCTATAACCACGGCAGCGATCGCATCGAGTTCGACGCCGACTGTAGCAAGCGAATATCCCGCCGAGGTATAAATGGAAAAAACGATTCCGGATAGACCGGCGAGAAAGCCGGACAGAGCGTAGATCTGGATCGTCGTTCTTCCCACGGGCACGCCCATCAGTTCCGCGGTCTGCGCCCCCCCACCCAGCGCGTAGACATTGGCACCGAAACGGGTGCGATGCGCCAGCACGATGCCGCCGGCAAAGACGAGTAGCATGAGACTGCCGATCAAGGTCAGCCGGCCGCCGCCGGGCATCAGCCAATAGAGATCGTTGAGCTGAGAGTAGAAATCATGCTCTATCGGAATGCTGTCGATCGACATCACGAAGGCGATGCCCCGCGCCAGGAACATGCCGGCCAGCGTCACGATAAAGGGCGGCATGCTGAGATAGTGGATGATGGCGCCCATGCCGGCGCCAAAAATTGTCGTGATCACGAGGACCAGAGCGAAAGCGATCAAGGGATGGATCGTGGTATCGCGAAGGACGATCGCCAGGAACACGCCGGTAAAGGCAATGACCGATCCGATGGACAGATCAATTCCGCCGGAGATGATGACGAATGTCATGCCGACAGCTGCGATACCGAGAAAGGCATTATCGGTCAAAAGGTTGCCGATCACGCGTGTCGACAGCATGTTGGGATACTGTGTCACGCAGCCGGCATAAGCCAGAATGAAGATGACGATGGTCGCAAGCAGCGGGAGATATTTCGAATTCACTTTGCCTGCTCCTTTTGCACCATCTGCCCCTCGGCGCGCCGGCGCCAGAAGAATGCAGTTGCAGACTGCATGGCGGGGGATTGGATGACCAGAATGACGATGACGATGATCGCCTTGATCACCAGATTGAACTCCGGCGGAAAGCCGGAGAGCAGGATGCCCGTATTGACCGATTGAATGATCATCGCGCCGATCAGCGAACCGACGATGCTGAAACGGCCGCCAAGCAGCGAATTGCCACCAACCACGACCGCAAGGATCGCATCCAGCTCAAGCCACAGACCGGCATTGTTGGCGTCCGCACCCTTGATATCGGCCGTGACGATGATGCCGGCGATGGAGGCACAAAGGCCGCTCAATGCGTAAACAGCGATGAGCAGGACCGGGGTCCGGATACCGGACAAGGTGCTTGCCCGGCGATTGATGCCAATGGCTTCGACCAGCATTCCGAGAGCTGTGCGCCGCACCAGAGCAATCACCAGAAGCGCAGCGACAAGCCAGATCACGACAGGCATCGGCAGGGCGGCGAAGGAGCCGCTGCCAAGGAAGATCAGCCCGTCATTGTTGAAGGTGAGGATCGCGCCTTCAGTGATCAATTGCGCGATGCCGCGGCCCGCCACCATCAGCACCAGCGTCGCGATGATGGGCTGGATATCGAGTACAGCGACGAGGAATCCGTTCCAGAGGCCACATGCCAGACCGATGCCGATCGTCAAGAGCAGCGTATAGGAAAGCGAGTAGCCGGCAACAATCGAGGAAGCCGCGACAGCGCCGCAAATCGCGATGACCGCCCCGACGGACAGATCGATCCCTTTCGTGGCGATGACCAGCGTCATGCCGATGGCGAGCAGCGCTACCGGCGCACCACGATTGAGTACGTCTACCAAGCTCCCGTAGAGTCTTCCGTTCTGAACTTCCAGATGAAAGAAATGCGGGAACATGATGAAATTCAACAGAAGAATAACCGCGAGTGCAATGAACTGAGGCATCAGCCGAAGCAAGGAGGTTTTGATTGGCGAGCTCATGCGTCCTCCCGCGTCTTTTGAGCCGTGGCGATAGCCTCGACGATATTTCCGGCCGTTATCTCACTGCCGGTCAACTCAGCAATATGTTCGCGGTCGCGCAGGACGATGACTCGCGAACTATAGGCGACAAGCTCCTCGAGTTCGGATGAAATGACCACCAGGGACATTCCCTGCCGGCAAAGATCCTCGATCAATCGGATGATTTCCGCATGGGCACCGACATCGATGCCGCGCGTCGGTTCATCCAGGATGAGGAAGCTCGGATTGGTTGCCAGCCAGCGGGCAAGTATGGCTTTCTGCTGGTTACCGCCTGAAAGGAGCCTGATCGGCTTTTCCCGGTCGGTCGTGCGGATATCCAACGCCTTGATATAGCGATCGGCGATGGCGTTCTGCTCGCTGCGCGGCAATGGCCTTGCCCAGCCCCGCCTTGCCTGCAGCGCCATGACGATATTCTCGCGAATGGAGAGATCACCGATAATCCCATCGGTCTTGCGATCTTCCGGGCAAAAGCCGAAGCCGCTCTTGATCGCGGCGCGCGGACTGGAAAGTGCAATGGGCTTGCCTTCGATCTTCGCCTCGCCGCTGTCGGCGCGCTCAACGCCGAAGAGCACTTCGGCGGTCTCCGTCCGCCCCGAGCCGAGCAGGCCGGCAATGCCGACCACTTCGCCGACGCGCACCTCCATGTCGAACGGCTTGATCTTGCCGCGCTTGCCGAAATTCGTGAAGTGATATTTGATCGGGCCGCTTTCCGTCTCGCTCTGCTTGATCGTGCTTTCAGTCTCGGCGAGTTCGCGGCCAAGCATCATGGCGATCAGGGTCTGCCGCGGAAGACCGTCCGCCTCGCGCGTGCCGACCAGCCGGCCGTTGCGGAGAACGGTGATGCGATCGCAGATTTCGTAAACCTGCTCCAGGAAATGCGTAATGAAGACAATTCCGAGCCCGCGCTGTTTCAATCGCCTGACGACACCGAACAGCATCTCGACTTCATGCGTATCCAGGCTCGCAGTGGGCTCATCGAGAATGAGCACCTTGCCAGAGAGATCGACCGCGCGGGCGATAGCGATCACCTGCTGTATGGCAACCGAAAAGCGATCGAGCTGGCGGCTGACATCGATATCCAAGCCATATTGTGACAGCAGATCTCTCGCCATCTTGTTCAGGACGCGGCTGGTGACCATACCGAACCGCCGCGGCTGACGACCCAGAAACAGATTTTCCGCCACGCTCAGATTGGGCAGCAGGTTCACTTCCTGGTAGACCGTTCCAATACCGAGCTTCTGAGCGGCAAGCGTATCATGCGGATCGATCTCGGCCCCGTCGAGAACCAGAGTGCCCGCATCGCGGCGATAGGCGCCGGTCATGCATTTGATCAAGGTCGATTTTCCGGCACCGTTTTCGCCGAGAAGCGCATGGACCTCGCCACGCATCAATGTGAAATCGACATGATCGAGAGCGGTCGAACCAGGGAAATATTTACAAAAACCTGTCGCCGTCAGAAGTCGCTCTACGTCGTGAGCCATGAAGCGCGAATTTCCTTGGAATGAATCAAATTGCGAAAGCGATAGCCGGCGCATTCTACGGGTGCGCCGGCATCTTGCACACGATATCGCACCGGCGCGGCATTGCCGATTCGGTGCGATGGGCTTTCGTCTTAGTAGCCGAGGTCCTTCTTCTGCTCGTAGACCTTCTGCGGATCATCGGCCTGCGTGTAGAGCTTGGATTCCGTCTGGATCCACTTCGGCGGCTCTTTCTTGGTCTTCAGGTAGGCATCGAGTGCATCGAAGGCCGGACCAGCCATGTTCGGCGTCAGCTCCACGGTTGCGTTGGCTTCACCGGCAGCCATGGCCTTGAAGAGATCCGGAACCGAATCGATCGACACGGTCAGGATGTCCTTGCCCGGCTTCAGGCCGGCTTCCTTGATCGCCTGAATGGCGCCGACGGCCATATCGTCGTTGTGAGCGTAGAGCGCGCAGATATCCTTGCCGCCGTTTTCAGCCTTCAGGAAGCTTTCCATGACTTCCTTGCCCTTGGCGCGGGTGAAGTCGCCGGTCTGGCTGCGAACGATCTTCAGGTTATCGTGGCCCTTGATGGCTTCCTCGAAGCCCTTCTTACGGGCGATGGCCGGCGAGGAACCGGTCGTGCCCTGCAACTCGACGATGTTGCACTTCTTGTCGCCGACTGTCTTCACGAGCCAGTCGCCGGCAACCTTGCCTTCATGAACCAGGTCAGACGTGACAGCCGTCAGATAAAGGTCCTTCGGCGCGGCGACCGTGCGGTCAAGCAGAATGACCGGGATCTTTGCTTCCTTGGCTTCCTTCAGAACGGCATCCCAGCCGGTTTCGACGACGGGCGCCAGCAGGATCGCATCGACACCCTGTGCGATGAACGAACGGATCGCCTTGATCTGGTTTTCCTGCTTCTGCTGCGCGTCAGCGAATTTCAGGTCGATGCCGCGCTTCTTGGCTTCCTGTTTGGTCAACGTGGTCTCAGCCGCGCGCCAGCCAGACTCCGAACCAATTTGCGAGAAGCCGACAACCAGGTCTTTAGCCGACGCCGACGTAAACATGCAGGCAGCGAGAATCGTAGCACTAACGAGTGCGGTCTTAAACTTCATGATTATCTCCCAAAGGCCATCTCCTCAGGCCCGCCGTCAAAAAATCATATAGTAATACTTTTGTAAATCGACATTCGATGATGCAGCGCAACAAAAAAGGGCGCCTGAGGCACCCTTTTCTCAACTTTAACTATTCGATGGAGCTTACTTCGAAGCCGGCAGCTTGTCGTCCACGCCTTCGATGTAGAAATTCATGCCGAGCAGCGTGCCGTCGTCAGCCTTTTCGCCGGCCTTGAGCCAGGGCGTGCCGTCCTGCTTGTTGATCGGACCGGTGAAGGGAGCCAGCTCGCCGGACTTGATCTTGGCTTCGGTTTCCTGGGCCATCTTCTTCACGTCGTCGGGCATGTTCGTATAGTCGGCCATCTTCAGGATACCGTCCTTGAGGCCGTCCCAGCTCTGTTCGGACTTCCAGGTGCCGTCGAGCAGTGCGTGAACGCGCTTGGAGTAGTAGTTGCCCCAGGTGTCGACAATCGCCGTCAGCTGTGCCTTCGGGCCAGCCTTGATCATGTCGGAGGCCTGGCCGAAAGCATGGATGCCGCGCTCTTCAGCCACCTGCATCGGCGCCGTCGTATCGGTGTGCTGCGTCAGGATATCGACGCCCTGGTCGACCATGGCCTTGGCGGCGTCAGCTTCCTTGCCCGGGTCGAACCAGGTGTTGACCCATACGACCTTCAGCTTGAAGCTCGGGTCGATCGAGCGGGCGCCCTGTTCGAAGGAGTTGATGCCCATCACGACTTCCGGAATCGGGAAGGACGCGATGTAGGCGGCACCATGGTTCTTCGACATCTTGGCGGCGATCTGACCGAGGATATAGCGGCCTTCATAGAAGCGCGAGTTGTAGGTCGCGAGATTCGGACCGCTCTTGAAGCCGGTCGCATGCTCGAACTTCACTTTCGGGAACTTGGCGGCAACCTTGACGGTCGCATCCATGAAGCCGAACGAGGTGGAGAAGATCAGCGAGCAGCCGGAGCGGGCGAGACGCTCGATGGCGCGCTCGGCGTCCGGGCCTTCCGGTACGTTTTCGAGATAAGGCGTCTCGATCTTGTTGCCGAATTCCTTCTGGATCTGCTGACGGCCGAGATCATGCGCCTGCGAATAGCCGCCGTCCGTGTGCGAACCGACATAGACGAAGCAGACCTTGGTCGGTGCTGCTTCTGCAGCGGCAGCGAAACCAACGATGGCTGCCGCTGTCGTTGTGAGGGCGAGTGCTAGTTTTTTCATGGTTACCCCTACTGGTTTGACATGTTTTGCAGAAATCGGTCCGGCCGTTGCAATCAACGCTCCGGAACGAAGGCCTTGCCGAGCGACGCTGGCGTGTTGATCAAGGTCGCGCGGCGATTTTGAGAGATGATGACGAGAACCACAATAGTCGACGCATAGGGCAGCATCGACAGGAATTGCGAGGGAATGCCGACGCCGAAGCCCTGCGCATGGAACTGCAGGATCGTTACGGCGCCGAAGAGATAACCGCCGGCCAGAACACGCATCGGCCGCCAGGAGGCGAAGACGACGAGCGCCAGCGTCACCCAACCGCGGCCGGCCGACATGTTCTCCACCCATTGCGGCGTATAGACGAGCGAGAGCTGCGCGCCGGCAAGCCCGGCGCAGGCACCGCCGAACATGACAGCGAGATAGCGCGTGCGGATGACGTCGATCCCGAGCGCATGGGCGGAGCCATGGCTGTCGCCGACGGCACGCAGTTTCAGGCCGGCGCGACTGCGGAAGAGGAACCAATTCACGCCGATCAGAAGCGCGATTGAGAGGTAGAAGGTCAGATCCTGCTTGAACAGCACCGAGCCGATCAGCGGAATATCCGACAGGAACGGGAAGACGATCTCGTGCAGCTGGACGCCAGGCACGCTGACATAGCCTTCACCGATCATGCCGGAAAGGCCGAGCCCCAGGATGGTCAGCGCCAGACCGGTCGCCACCTGGTTCGTCACCAGCGTCAGAGTGAGGAAGCCGAACAGCAGCGAGAAGAGCGCACCGGCAATGATACCGGTCAGCAGGCCGACATAGGGCGATCCGCTCATCTGCGCGCCGACAAAAGCGGCGACGGCGCCGATAATCATCATGCCTTCGACGCCGAGGTTGAGGACGCCCGAGCGCTCCACCACCAATTCGCCGAGGCCAGCGATAACGAGCGGCGTCGATGCGGTGATGATCGTCAGGAGGATTGCTTCGAAAACGCTCATGCCGCACCTCCACGGACCCGCGACCAGATCACACGGATTTTGTAATAGATCAACGTGTCGCAGGAGAGCACGAAAAATAGCAAGAGGCCCTGGAAAACGCTGGCCGCCTTGGCTGATATCCCCGGCGATAATTGCGCGGCTTCACCACCGAGATAGGTCAGCGCCAGCACCAGACCGGAAAGGATGGCTCCGAGCGGATTGAGGCGCGCAAGAAAGGCGACGATGATGGCGGTGAAACCGTAACCCGGCGAGATCGCCGGTTGCAGATGGCCGATGGAACCGGAAACTTCGGATATGCCGGCCAATCCCGAGAGCGCCCCCGAAACGAGAAAGGCGAACCAAACCATTTTCCGCGAGGAAAAGCCGGCAAAGCGCCCTGCCCGCGCCGACTGGCCGAGCACGCTTATCTCAAAGCCTTTCAGCGTATATTTCATAACGAACCAGGCAAGGATCGCCGCGATAACGGCAAAGACGATGCCCCAATGCGCGCGCCCGGAATCCTCCCAGATTGCCGGCAGGACGGCTTCCGGCGGAAAATCGATGCTCTGCGGGAAATTATGGCCCTGCGGATCGCGCCACGGCCCGCGCGACAACCAATCGAGGAACAGTTGCGCAATATAGACAAGCATCAGGCTCGTCAGGATCTCATTGGTATTGAAATGCGCCTTCAGAAGCGCCGGAATGGCGGCATAGAGCGCGCCACCGATGGCGCCGGCGATCAGCATCAAAGGCAGGATCATCGGCGAATGCCAATCAGTGAAGACGATCGGGATGAAGGAGCCGGCGATCGCGCCCATCGTGAACTGGCCTTCGGCACCGATATTCCAATTGTTGGAACGGTAGCAGAGGCAAAGGCCGACGGCGATCAGGATCAGCGGCCCGGCCTTGATCGCCAATTCGTGCAGCGACCACACTTCCAGCAGAGGCTCGACAAAGAAAGCATCGAGCGCCTCGACGGGATCCTTGCCCATGACGGCGAACATGATGGTGCCGGCGATCAGCGCCAATGCGAGGGCAAGCAGAGGTGAAAGCAAACCGAACAGTTTCGAGACCTGCGGGCGCTTTTCAAGTTCAATGCGCATGTGCAGGCTCCGAATGCGTTTTCGATTCATGCAGCCCGCCCATCAGCAGGCCAATCTTTTCGCGCGTCAACTCGCCGGCGGGATAGGACGGTGACAGCCGCCCTTCCGAAATGACGGCAATATCGGTCGCGACTTCGAAAATCTCATCCAGATCCTGGCTGATGACGAGCACGGCCGAGCCATCGCGAGCGAGATCGACCAGCGCCTGGCGGATGCGGCTTGCGGCGCCGGCATCGACACCCCAAGTCGGCTGGTTGACGACGAGCACGCTCGGCTGACGATCCAATTCGCGGCCGACGATGAACTTCTGCAGATTGCCGCCGGACAGCGCGCCGGCAGCCGGATCCTCGCCGCTCTTGCGCACATCCATAGCCTCGCAGATGCGCTTCGTCGCCTGCTTGACCGCGCCGTGCCTGATGACGTTGAAGAAGCCACCACCCAGAAACGACTTGCGGTCCGACTGATGCCTGGCGAGCACGAGGTTATCCGACAGCTTCAATGCGGATACCGCAGCATGGCCGTGGCGTTCCTCCGGCACGAAACCGGCGCCGATCAGTCGGCGCGCATTAATGCCCTTGGTGCCGACGGACTTGCCGCGCAATTGGACGAGATCGTCCGCTGCGACCGTGTATTCGCCGGAAATGACATCGAACAATTCGCCCTGGCCGTTGCCGGCAACCCCGGCAATCGCCAGGATCTCGCCGGCGCGCACACGCAGGGAAACGTCCTTCAGTGCCATGGCAAACGGGGTTCGTGCCGGTGCCGAAAGACCGGCAATCTCCAGGAGAATATCTCCCTTCGCACCGAGGCCCTCGTGCTGCACGCTGGCGACATCGTTGCCGACCATCATACGAGCGAGCGAACCGGTCGTTTCCTGCCGCGGATCGCAGGCGCCCGTAACTTTGCCGTGGCGCAGGACAGTAGCGCGCGAACAGATGCGCTGCACCTCCTCCAGCCGATGGCTGATGTAGAGCACCGAGCGTCCCTCGTCTCTCAACTTAAACAGGGTCTCGAAGAGACGATCGGCTTCCTGCGGTGTCAAAACGGAAGTGGGCTCGTCAAGAATGATCAGTTTGGGATTTTGCAGAAGCGCCCGCACAATCTCGATGCGCTGGCGTTCGCCAACCGAAAGATCGGCGACATGCGCATTCGGATCGAGCGGCAATCCATAAGCGTGAGAGAGCTTTGCGGCTTCCTCGGAAATTCTTGCAAGCGGGATATTGCTGTCGAGCGAGAGCGCTATATTTTCGGCGACAGTCAGCGCTTCGAACAAAGAAAAATGCTGGAATACCATGCCGATGCCGAGCTTGCGCGCAGTGCCCGGCGCGTCTATCGACACAGGTTGCCCTTGCCAGACGATCTGTCCATGCGACGGTTCGAGCACGCCGAACAGCATCTTGACAAGCGTGGATTTGCCGGCGCCGTTTTCGCCTAAAAGGGCGTGAATTTCGCCTGGCTGGATTTCAAGATCGATTTCGTTGCAAGCAGTAAAACTGCCGAACAGTTTCGTCAGTTTGCGAACCGACAATAGTGCACCGGTTGCCGGCGCATCGGATGACGACACGTTCCCCTCATTTCCTTCCCACCGTCCTGCCCTTTACGGATCTATGGGATCAGTAGTGTAGTTCCACTCGTTTTCCTGGCTTCCAAATCCGCATGCGCGCGCCCTGCATCAACAAGCGGATAAGTTTGATGAATATTGATACGCACTTTGCTGCTTTGCACAACAGCAAATAACGCCTTTGCACTGGCTCTCAACTCCTCAGCTGTGCCGACATAGGCAAAAAGGCTTGGCCGCGTGGCAAAGAGCGAGCCTTTCTGATTGAGGATGGCAAGATTGAAATTCTCGATCGGGCCGGAAGACTGGCCGAAGGTGACCCACATCCCGCGCGGCTTCAGACAATCGAGTGACCGCGGGAAAGTATCCTTGCCCACCGAGTCATAGACGACATCGACACCCTTGCCTCCGGTAATCTCGCGGACACGCTCGGCAAAATTCTCTTCGCTGTAGTCGATGACGTGGTCGTAGCCGTGCGCCAGCGCTAATTCGACCTTTTCGGCGGAACCGGCAGTGCCGATGACGGTTTCGGCGCCGAGGGCCTTAGCCCATTGGCCGGCAATCAGGCCTACACCGCCTGCAGCCGCATGAAACAACAGCGTCGTTCCAGGACCAACCTTGAAGGTGCGGTTCAGCAGATACTCGGCCGTCATGCCCTTCAGCATCATCGATGCCGCGGTTTCAAGCGGAATATCATCGGGCACTTTGACCAGATGCCGGGTCTCGATGTTGCGTTCGATGCTGTAGGCGCCATCGCTGCCGGCATAGGCAACGCGATCGCCGACGGCAAAATCGGTTACCCCAGGCCCGACTTCGGTGATCGTCCCCGCAGCTTCCTTACCGAGCGGCAACGGAAATTGAGGTGCCTTATAGAGGCCGGAGCGAAAGTAGACATCGATGAAGTTGAGGCCGATCGCAGCGTGACGAAGCTGCACCTCACCCGCGCCGGGAGGTGGCAAATCCACCTCCTCCAGCTTCATGACCTCCGGACCGCCATTTTCATGAATACGGATAGCCTTGGTCTTCTTCATGATGCACAATCCTTACTGACGTCCGAGGGACGGGAAAAACTGCAGCACGGCACCGATGCAATAAAGATAAGTCCCGCTGACGATGAACAGGACAACCGCCCATTGCGGCATGACGAAATGCATCAGCAGCGAATAGATGCCAAGCGCCGACCAGAAGAGAAATATGCCAAGGTTCAGCGGCCGCAAGCGCTTGACGCGCACCGGATGCAGAAAATTGATCGGCAGGAAGGTCAGGACGACGGAAACACCGACGAGGATCATGGCTGTCGTTGCACTGGCGCCGATGACGAAAAGGGTGAAGATCACCATGTTCCAGACCACCGGAAAGCCGGAGAAGAAATATTCGTCCGTCTTCATGCCCGTATCGGCGTAATAAATGGCGCTGGAAACGACGATCATGCCAGCGGCGACGAACGACCAAGGCTCGCCGATCATGCCGCTCTCATAGAGCGCGAAGGCAGGCAGGAGCACGTAGGTCACGTAATCGATGATATTGTCTAGTGTGTCGCCGGACCAGTTGGGTAGCACCTCCTTGACGCGGACCTTGCGCGCAATCGGTCCGTCTATGCCATCGACCAGCAGCGCCAGGCCAAGCCACCAGAACATATCGACGAAGCGATGTTCCGACGCCGCGACGACACCGAGAAAGGCGAGAAACGATCCGGATGCCGTCAGTATATGAACGGAGAACGCACGCATCTCCGCATAAGGCACCCGCTTGTAATTGAAGATTTTCATCCGCCCCACGACTCGTCAGCTTATTCACCTGCCCCGGCAGGCGGTTTTTCTTGCTAATATGCATCCTTTGGTCGGCATCGCCAGCGCAAAAGCGTTCATTGCGGCACGCTAGCGCGACTTACTGTCATTTTCACCCGTTGCGATGTTTCATCCCATGGATTTCAACAGGCTAAGCGCTTATTTTCAGAACCAAAGGCAATTGAGGCATCGATATGAAGCAGATTGAAGTGGCCGTTATCGGCGGTGGACTCGCCGGCATGATCACGGCTTTCGCGCTGGCACGCGGCGGAAGATCCGTCGCCCTTGTCGCGGCGCCGCACAACAAGGCCGACAAGCGGACGACGGCGCTGATGGATCAGTCGATCCGCTTTCTGGAACGCCTGACGCTGTGGGACAGGATCGCACCCTCAGCCGCGCCGCTGACGACGATGCGCATCATAGACGGCACATCGCGACTGTTGCGGGCGCCGACCGTCTCGTTCCGATCGTCCGAAATCGGCCTGGATGCCTTCGGCTACAATATTCCGAATGCCGTGTTGCTCGACAATCTCAGCCAAGCCATCGAAGCGGAAGGCAATGTCAGCCGCATCGAGGCCACGGCTTCCGAGACCACCTTCGGCGATGATGGCGTATCGATCACCCTCGACAATGGCGATTCGATCGATGCGGCATTCGTCGTCGGCGCGGACGGCCGCAATTCGATGGTGCGAGAGACGCTCGGAATCAAGACCAAGGGCTGGTCCTATCCGCAATCGGCAATGGTTCTGAATTTTTCGCATAGCCTGTCGCATCAGAACATCTCCACGGAATTCCATACCGAAAGCGGTCCGTTTACGCAGGTGCCTCTGCCCGGCCGGCGCTCCAGCCTCGTCTGGGTTCAGAAGCCGGCCGAAGCGGCAGCCAACGCAGAGAAGTCGCTCGAAGAACTCGGCCGGCTGGTCGAGGAGCGGATGCAATCGATGCTCGGCCAGGTCACGATCGAGGACAGCGTGCAGGTCTGGCCCCTTTCAGGCATGACAGCCTATCGCTTCGGCAAGGGCCGCGTAGCGCTGATCGGCGAAGCAGCCCACGTCTTCCCCCCAATCGGCGCGCAAGGCCTCAATCTCAGCCTTCGCGATATCCTGGCGCTGACAGATATTCTCTGCACGCGGGGGGACCAGCCGATCCCGGCCACATCGGGCGATAGTTTCGACCGCAAGAGACGTGCTGACATCATCAGCCGCACGGCAAGCGTCGATCTTCTCAATCGTTCGCTGCTGTCGGACTTCCTGCCGGTACAGATGCTGCGCGCGGCAGGCCTGCATGTGCTTTCGGCCATTGCTCCGCTGCGCAACATCGTCATGCGCGAGGGTATCGAACCGGGTGGCGGCCTGCGCAACTTTTCGTCGGCATTACGGGAAAAGCTGCGCCGGTAAGGTGCCGGACTTTATCAGATAGAGCACCAGCGAAACCGTCACCACGGAACAGGCCGTGGTGATCAGGATGGTAGCGGAGGCCCGCTCCTGCCAGACACCATATTGCTGGCCGATGACGAAGACGTTCGTTGCCGTCGGCAACGCCGCCAGCAATACGGCCGCCTCGATCCAGATCGGATCGAAGCCGCCGACAGCTTGCAGGACGACATAGACGACCAATGGATGCAGGATGAGCTTTGCCGGCACGATATAGCCGATCTCGACTGGAACCCGCTTCAGCGGACGCAGCGCGAGCGTTACCCCCATGGCAAATAGTGCACAAGGTGCAGCCGCTTGTGCGAGATAATTGACAAATCGCTCGAAGGCGATCGGTTGGTGCAGCGATAACGCAGCCACGACAAAACCCAGCGCTGTCGACAGGATGAAAGGGTGCAGCAGTACCTTCCGGGCGATATCGGCAGCAACGCGCCATGGCGATCGCTTGTCGCCGCCTTCCAGCGCCATCAGGGCAGGCGCGACAATGAAATGCAGTGCGTTTTCAAAGCACACGATCAGCGCTACCGGAACCGCGGCCCGTTCGCCGAGCGCCAGTAGCGCAAGCCCCGGCCCCATGTAGCCGATATTGCCATAGGCGCCGGCAAAGGCCTGGATAGTGCTGTCGGCAAGCGAATTGCGGCGCAGGAAGTGGCCGATCAGGAACAGCAGCAGGAAAATCGAGTAAGTCGCGGCGATATCGGTGGCGATGAAGTCGATCCGAGTCAGCTGTTCGATCGGCGTCTGCGAAACGAGCCTGAAGAACAGCGCCGGCAATGCTGCGTAGATAATGAACGTGTTCAGCCAGCCGAGCGCTTCTGCCGGCTGCTTCGTAATGCGCGCGGCAACGTAACCGATCAGGATCAAGCCGAAGAAGGGCAGCAGCAGACCAACAATATCAGCCATGGGTGTCAGCCATCGAGCATGTTCCACTTGCCGGGAAAAAGGCGGAAGGTATCGCCCGACTTAGCCGATTTGCATCAGGATTGGAAAGGTCTGCTGAAACCAGATCGCCATGTCGCTCACATAGCCGAAGATGAAAGCCAGACCTGTCAGCACCAGAAGCCCGCCCATGATCTTTTCGACCGTGCCGAGATGGCGGCGGAAGCGGGAGAGAAAGCGCATGAAGGCGCCGGAAAAGCCGGCGGCGATCCAGAAGGGGATGGCAAGCCCGAGCGAATAGACGGCAAGCAGGCCCGCACCGGCTCCCACCGTTTCACGCGAGGCGGCAATGCCGAGGATCGCACCAAGCACCGGGCCGATGCAAGGCGTCCAGCCGAAAGCAAAGGCGAGGCCCATGATATAGGCGCCCGTCAGTGTCGCCGGCTTGCCGCCGCTCTGGAAGCGCGCCTCCCGGGCCAGAAGGCCGATGCGGAAGATGCCGAGGAAGTTCAGCCCCATGATGACGATGATCAAACCGCCGATCTTGGCGAGAACATCGAGGTGCTGGCGCAAAAGCATGCCGATCGAGGACGCACCGGCGCCGAGCGCGACAAATACGGTGGCAAATCCCAAGGTGAAGAACAGTGCCGACATCAGCACATTGCCGCGAACGCTCGGGCCAGGAACACTCGGGCTTCCCGCTACCGCTGCACCGCCTCCGCGAAACTGCTCGACCGAAATTCCCGCCATGTAGCAGAGATAAGGCGGCACCAGCGGCAGCACGCAAGGTGAAAGAAACGAAAGCGCTCCGGCGAGCAAGGCACTCAGAAGCGAGATATCGGCAAGCGACACGATGGACTCCGGCTATGTCATTCCGATTCTTTCCTAATGGCGCGGGTAGCGGAAAGCCAATCACCTTTTCGAGCGGGCTTGGCATCTTGCCTTAAAGTTGACGGAATTGAGCTACGCATAGCCATGCGCAAGATCGCGGTTTTCCCCGAATTTTCCGGGCGTGACCAAGGGTCGCGGAGCCGGCTGATGAACGAATTGCTTTTGTAAAAATATTGGTTCAAGCTGTTGATGTTCGTCGAACAACGTACATTCCACCCCAGCTACTCAGCGGAGGAAAAGCCCCCATGCGTATTGCTACTATGTTCACGACTGCAGCCTTTGTCGCACTCTTCAGCGTAAGTGCCATGGCACAAACGGCGACCACCCCTAGCACGACCACAACAACCCCGAGCGCAACGACGTCGACCCCGTCGACGACAAATACGATGAAGCCGAAGGCAACGAAGCCTGCCCAAACCGCCGTTTCAAAGGCATGTTCGGCTCAGGCTGACGCCAAGGGTCTGCATGGAAAGGCACGTGCCAAGTTCCGAAGCGATTGCAAGAAGAACGGCGGCAAGGCCTAAAACTCGTTTCATTCTCGAATCGTGGTCAACTTTGCCGTCCAGCTGGCGGTAGAGTTGACCACTACGGCGCTCCCATCAAATAATCCCGACGGAAAGACCGAGCTGCGGCGTCTGAACGCTGTTTGCTTGCGACGATCGCTTGTGCTGCGATCCTTTAGTCGGACATATCCTGTTGTTCTCGCCGAATTCCGGACGGAAAACCGTTGTCGCCTTTTCTAAGATGACCTTGCAGGCTAGTGCCATTGATGCCGGCCGGCGTGAGTGTGCGTTATCCGGCTATCACCCGCTCATTGTCGACTTCGATTGCGGGCTTGGCTCTCTCGCAGCCATAGCAACGTTCTGCAATAAACGAGACAAACCCGGGAAACCGACTGACATTACAGTCCATCCCTATCCGGTCAAATCAATAGACGGAGCAGGAAGTTGAGACCCGCCATAAACCCTCCCCCTTCGGAAGCAGCATCGCAGACTAACTATCTGACAGCCTGTCTTTTCGCCCTGGAACCCTCCATCGAGAGCCTGGTTGCTGCGGCGATGAAATCCGGCTGGAAGCGCGAATATGTTCTTCTTGCCATCATGGACATCGCGCTGAACGACGGCGGCACAAACCCATCGTCACCTAAGTCGTTGCATTCATGAATGATGGAGAATGAAGTCGGCGACGCAAACAGCAACGTCACTGCAGAAACGATGATCGCATCGCGATCGTCGCTGCGCTACTTTTGCCGGACTGCGCGATTATCTTTCCATGAGAAACGGCGCATGACGCGCGCGAGCAGCCATCCGACATCGGTGTATCGCTCAGACGTCCCTGGGGCTCATGCGTCCCTAGGCTTACGCTCTTTTGTCACCGGATCGACTTTACCCTCGGCAAGCCTGTTGCGGGGATCGGCAACGAGCGAAGCCTCGTCTTTTTCTTTATTCAGCCGGTCGTCCTTACGGATCTCGCTATGCTGTATCTTCGCCAGGGCTTGCTTCTTCTCACGTCCACCATGCGATTCACTTTGTCGATCCTGTGCCAAGATGCGCCTCCTGTCTTTTCAAAAGGGAACTCACTTGATGCGATTAGGTTCCGATGGAAATAACGACACCATCATAGTCGGCGATCTCTCATCCGACTGCCGAGCGAATTTCGGAGGATTTTCGTCTTTGGAAGCGGCAAAGCGCCACCTCACTGTACTTTTAGCGACAGATAATATAATAATGCGACGATAGACGTGAAACGAATCATGAATTTCATGCGTTTAAGCTTCACTGCCATGTGAGGAAGCTAATCATGACGTCGGTCGAACGGAAGAAGCTCGCACGGCTTGTTATGTTGAAACTGCTACCGATCTTCGGTGGCCTCACCGCGGTTGCGGTCGTCGCACTTTCCACAATCGCATAATCCCGCAATCGCACTCATAGTCCCGCAATCCTATAGGCATTGGCCACGGAACATGCGTCGACGTTGCTCGACCGTAAGCGATCGCCGATCTTGAATCAGGGTGCTCTTAATATTTCGCCTGTCCAAAGGTCAGGAGCAGTCGGTGCTGTCGACTGAAAATGAATAATCCCTACCCTTCAGCTGATAGATGTAATTCGCCAGAGATGCTTCGCCGGAACTGAACTTCGGCAACAGGAAGTCGCAGAGGTCAGTGAGCTGTGCGGATTTGACGAGAGGCGGATCGAAATCGTCATCATCGTCGTCAAGATCGTAGAAATAGCTATAGATATGATCGGTGAGATCTATCTTTGTCAGCGTGGTCTTTTGATCGATCTTCTTAGGTAAATCCTTGTTGGCAAAGATCACCGGATAGCGCTCCGAAAGGAAGGGAACCACTAACCGCTCGGTCACCGGTGTGGTCATCGCGATTCCTAAAAGCGGCAGCAGCCTCAAGGCTATCGGAAGCCTCCTGCCCGCGATCAATCCGGCCAAAAGTCCCAAGGATACCAGCAACCCACAAACGGTTGCATAAATCTCCCATAGTGACAGCTCTGCCACGAATTCCATCATTCGCCTGTCGTCTTCACCAACAATCTTATTGATGAAGCTATGGTACTACCAAATCGAGATTCGTCACCAGCCAATTCCGGCCAAATCTCATCAACAACCTGTGCGTTATGCCTGGAAAACGAAAGCACGTCGCGAGCCGAGGCCAACAATCCATGAGATTTGGCAATGCAGAAACGACTGCGAAGGCTGCCGGGCCGTGCAGCCTTCGGCTCGCCTGATGAGCGATCTAATGAACCAGCTTTGCGACCTCGGGGACCGTTTGGATCGCGCTCTCGTGCCGTCCGGAAGTCAACCCGATGATTACAGCAACTGCGGCGACCATTATGTAAATAATCGTCCCTTTCGGCTTTCGATCCGATAAACAACGCCTCGTCGACTCTAATGAACGCGGATGGTCAGACATCTTGATCCTTTGGTATTAAGAGCGCTCATTTAGTAGATCAGCGGCGCCGGATAAATATCTCGATTCGCGCATCTCCCCTGCAGGCAGCGAATACCGGGCTATTCTTGCGTCTGGATTGCACGGCAAAATTGACTGTTCCTGTCTGTGTGCCACATCTGGCCAGGTGCTTTATCCGCGTAACGTCGATATCACTGAAAAATCGAGTAATACAAAAGCCCGCGACCTTCGTCCTAGGGACGTTCGGTTACCTATCTCTTCGGGCTGGACAAAAAGGCGATGGTGAGAGCGATGGGATTCGAACCCATGACCTACTGATTAAAAGTCAGTTGCTCTACCGACTGAGCTACGCTCTCCCTCTCCGCTGGCAGAAGCTGCCCCGGTTGGAAGTGCGCGGAACATATGCAGACGCCCTATTGCGGTCAACCCATAAAATTGCGGTTGTCAGTGGCCGAGGATGCTTTTCCTCACCTCACTACCCCTGAACGACGGCATCGAGCCGAGGAAGTTGCCTATTATTAAGGAAAATCAGAAATCCGGCACCGTACGCGGATGAGCTCCAACAAGGCAAACGCTTCTCAAAGACCCAAACAACCGTAACAATTTCCCATAATAATCAGGGTTGCAATGAACGGATCGATCGGCTCGCCATCCGCAACAGTTGGGGTGCGAATCGTTTTTGGTGTATATCAGTTATTGTTAACAACCTGTCGGGCCCTCAGGAGGTTCTTTTATGGAAGACGCAAACGTCGGTTGGATTGCAGCAATTATCATCGGCGGCCTAGCTGGCTGGTTCGCCGAGATGATCATGAAAAGCAACACGGGCATAATCATGAACATCATCCTCGGCATTGTCGGCGCGCTCGTTGCCAGCTGGCTTTTCCGTACGCTCGGCATCGTCCTGCCGTTCCATGTATGGCTGAACTACCTGATTACAGGTTTCATCGGCGCCTGCATCCTGATTTTCGTCGGCCGACTGATCAGACGTTAGCAGCGCATCGGGCTGCGAAAACCCGAATTGGGAAGAGGAAAAAAGGGAAGGCGGGCCAAACCGCCTTCCCTTTTTTGTTGCGCTCACCCGGTGAGACGCAAGACAGCGAAAATGCGCCGAGGCTTTTGAGGCCTTTCCAAGCGCGACCTCGACGCTATCTACCAAAAGGGAACCGAAAGGAGGTTGGAAACATGACGGAAAACGCCAATCGGACAACCACCCGCAAAGTCATCCGCGGCCGCCCCTACAGCATTGCCGAGTTTGCACGGAAATATCGCCTCGATGATGCGGAGGCAAAACGCCTCTTCTACAAGTTCGGCCCGTCGTCCACCGAACTGGACCTGCTCATGGCTGCCAAACGAAGGCCGCCCAGCCTTGCAACCGCAATCGGTCGATAACGCACGGCTTTCCCAGCCAGGCTTGCGAAATGCCCCCGAGATCGGCGACTGCAAAGCGACGAGCCCGCAGACACGATAGTCAGCGGCACGGCCATGACGCATGGCTTTGCAATATACTGATATATCACATCCGATTGCCTTCGGAGATGCTAAATGACACTGTGTGCCACTCAAGCATAAGCCGGACGCAGCCTCGAATGCAGAATTCGCTTAGCCATCTTGCCTATCTCGCGTTGGAATACGCGATCGTGACGCTTGCGTTGAAGCCAGGCGCCCTCGTCACCGAAAAGCAGCTGATCGAAGTGGCCGAGCATGGGCGAACACCGGTGCGCGAGGCAATCCAGAAACTTGCATGGCAGGGATTGATCCATGTGCGGCCGCGCGTCGGCCTGCAAATCGCGGAGATTCGCCCCGAAGACCATCAATATGTCATGCAGGTGAGACGTGAATTGGAGCCAATTGCGGCCGCGCTCGCCGCCACCCATGCCGATCAGCAGCAGCGCGAGCAGTTGGAGGAATGCGCCCGCCTGATGACGGAGTGTGCCGTTACCGGCGACCTTCCCGGCTTTTTCGCTGCCGATAAGGCCTTCGACGAAATTCTCGAAGCCGCCTGCCCCAACAACTTCATCACAGCGGCGCTCGCAACCGTGCAGACGCACGCACGCCGTCTGTGGTATTCCACTGGAACGCATGATCGCATGGGCCTGGCGATCGCCATGCATGTTCAGGCCATCGAAGCCATTCGAGGCGGTGATGCCAAGGCGGCCGAGACTGCAATGGCATCACTCATTGATTACCTCAGCGGCACATGAAAAAAGGCGGCCCCGTTACCAAAGCCGCCTTTCATTCCGGATTTAGGGGCCGATCAGCCGACGAAAGCTCGCTCGATGACGAACTCGGCCGGATTGTTGTTAGCACCCTCGTTCAGGCCAGCCTTCTCGAGCAGCGACTTGGTGTCCTTCAGCATGGCGGAGGAGCCGCAGATCATGCCGCGATCGATCGCGGGATCCAGCGGCGGCACGCCGAGATCGCTGAAAAGCTTGCCGTTCTCGATGAGATCGGTAATGCGGCCCTTGAAGGGGAATTCCTCGCGGGTCACGGTGGCATAATGACGTAGCTTGTCGCCGACGACTTCGCTCAACAGCTCGTCGTTGCGGATTTCCTCGACGAGATCGAAGCCGTATTTCAGCTCAGCAACATCGCGCGTGGTATGGGTGAGGATGACCTCCTCATACTTCTCATAGGTCTCCGGGTCGCGGATGAGGCTCGCAAATGGTGCAATGCCGGTGCCGGTGGAGAACATGTAGAGACGGCGGCCAGGGGTCAGCGCGTCCAGAACCAGCGTACCGGTCGGCTTCTTGCGCATCAGCACTTCATCGCCAGGCTTGATGTTCTGCAGGTGCGAGGTCAGCGGACCGTCCGGCACCTTGATGGAAAAGAATTCAAGCTCATCGGCCCAGGCAGGGCTCGCGATCGAATAGGCGCGATACAGCGGCTTGCCCTCGACCATTAGGCCGATCATGGCGAACTCGCCTGAACGGAAGCGGAAGCCTTGCGGCCGGGTCATGGTGAAACGAAAGAGCCGGTCGGTATAATGCGTGACGCTCAGCACCTTCTCGGCGAAGACGCCTGCGGGTACTGCTGAAGCAAATTCATCTGTCTTTGCGGGGGCGTTCATTCTGTCTCGGATCCCGTATTAGTCTTACGCGTTTTCCTGGGCACGTTTTTCCCGGCAGGCTCATTTCGCGACGCTGATATAATAATATAGCCGGTTTTGAAAGGCATTCCATTCCAACCGGCAGTACAGGACTGAAATATGCATTTTTCAGTCAAGTTTCCAGATTGCCGACATTATATCCTTCGAGAGGCTTGAATACGGCAATCCGACACTGTCAAATTGCCGCAACAGTGAGCCTTTCCACATCAGGCCGACTTTGCCGGCAATCGCCGCCAGCTATAGGCCTGTCCGCCTTCGGCACGCCGAGCGGTCGGCTGATAATAGTGCGGAATGCCCGGAAGGCGATTTTCCGACAGGCGCTTCAGCGCTGTTGCGTTGGTGACCGCGAAACTATCGATACCCACGCGCAGCATCAGCGGAATCTGATCGATCAGCACGTCGCCAACCGCACGCAGCTCATTGGCATAGCCGAGGCGCTGACGCAGCAGCGAGGCATGGCTGAAGGCGCGGCCATCGTTGAATGCCGGAAACGCGACCGCGACGATATCGAGACGGTCGAGATAGGGCTGCAGCCGGGTCACGTCATCGGCGGGCTTGATGAGAACGCCGAGGCCTGCCTCATTGCTCTCTTCCGCCTTCGCGATCAACGCATCGAGGCCGAGTAGCGGCTTCTGCGCCTCGGTCGCCTTGACCTCATCGGTCTCGATGACCCACGAATCATTGTCCACGAAACCTGTTTCACGCCAAATCTTGGTCATGGTCGATCTCCTTACGCGGCTTCCGCTGCCGACGAGGACGCGCCGTAGAGCGCGGTCTTGAACGGCTGCGGGCCGACACGACGGTAGGCGGCGAGGAAGGTTTCGGAAGGATCAAGACGAAGGCCGAGATAGGTATCGACAATGGTCTCGATGGCGTCGGTCACTTTGTCGGGCTCGAAGCCGCGGCCGATGATCTCGCCGATCGAGGTATTTTCGTCGCCGGAGCCGCCAAGCGTGATCTGATAGAGTTCCGCACCCTTCTTCTCGACCCCAAGCAGGCCGATATGACCGACATGGTGATGGCCACAGGCATTGATGCAGCCGGAAATCTTGATCTTCAGCTCGCCGATCTCCGCTTGGCGCTCGGGCGAACCGAAACGCGTGGAGATTTCCTGCGCAACCGGAATGGAACGCGCGTTGGCAAGCGCGCAATAATCGAGACCGGGACAGGCGATAATATCAGTGATCAGGCCCGCATTCGCCGTTTCCAGGCCGTTGGCCACCAGAGCGCGATAGACGGCTTCGAGATCGGCCAGCGCCACATGCGGCAGGATAAGGTTCTGCTCATGGCTGACGCGGATCTCGTCAAAGGCATATTCCTCGGCGATATCGGCTACGGCGTCCATCTGCGCGTCCGAGGCGTCGCCCGGAATGCCGCCGATCGGCTTCAGCGAGATTGTCACCATGCCGTAATCGGGGTTCTTGTGCGGCTGCACATTCTGCTGCACCCAGCGCGCAAAAGCCGGATCGGCCTTCTTCCAGCGTGCCAGGCTTTCCCAGCCTTCGGGGCGCTCAGGCAGCGTCGGCGGTGCGAAATAGGCTGAGATCGCCTGAACGTCAGCTTCCGGCAGCTTCAGTTCGGTGTCTCGCAGCTTGTCGAACTCGGCCTCGACCTGACGCGCCAGTTCCTCGGCGCCGGTTTCATGCACGAGGATTTTGATACGGGCCTTATACTTGTTGTCGCGGCGCCCATGCAGATTGTAAACGCGCATGATCGCCGTCGTATAGGACAGGAGATCCTCTTCCGGCAGGAAGTCACGGATCAGCTTGGCAACCAGCGGCGTGCGCCCCTGCCCGCCGCCGACGTAAACGGCAAAGCCGATCTCGCCCTTGTCGTTCTTCTTCAGATGAAGGCCGATATCATGCACCTGGATCGCAGCGCGGTCACGCTCGGCGCCGGTGACGGCGATCTTAAACTTGCGCGGCAGGAAGGAAAATTCCGGATGAACCGACGACCACTGGCGCAGGATTTCGGCATAGGGCCTGGGATCGGCGACTTCGTCAGCCGCAGCGCCGGCGAAATGATCGGCAGTCACGTTGCGAATGCAATTGCCGGAAGTCTGGATCGCATGCATCTCGACGGAGGCTAAATCAGCCAGCGCATCGGGCATTTCGGAGAGCTTCGGCCAGTTGAACTGCAGGTTCTGGCGCGTGGTGAAATGGCCATAGCCGCGGTCATAGGTGCGGGCGACATGGGCGAGCATGCGCATCTGGCGCGAACTCAGCGTGCCGTAGGGAATGGCAATGCGCAGCATATAGGCATGCAGCTGCAGATAAACGCCGTTCATCAAGCGCAGCGGCTTGAAGGCGTCTTCCGAAAGCTCCCCCGAGAGGCGTCGCTCCACCTGATCGCGGAACTGGGCAACCCGTTCCGCAACAAAGGCGTGGTCGAATTCATCGTAACGATACATGACTTCCTCGGGACTTCTCAGACTGCAATGAAATCGGGATCGGCCGGGGCATAGCCCGGCGCATATTCCATGGTGGGGCCTTCGGCGCGGATGCGCTCGCGCAGGCGCAGCGGCCAAAGCTTGCCGCCGGTTTCCTGCACGTCGATCAGATTGACGTCGACGACCTTGTTGTCAGCATAGGCTTGCTTGCCGATCGCTTCCAGTGCAGCTTCCGCTTCGGAATGACGAGCGACCAGCGCCTCCTGCAGCGATGTCACCCACTCACCGTTAGCGTTCAGCCAGACGGCGACGCCATCGGTGAGCCGGTTTGCGGTCAGAACCTTGTCGACCATCAATCAGTTCCTTGCATAGTCTTGAGCAGCGGTCTCGCGACGGACCAGCGGCTTGGATTGTTCAAAATTCGCACCAGCGACGGCATCGCCGATAATGACCATGACCGGCCCGCCCAGCTCATCGCGGTGCTCGAGATCGGGCAGATCCCGCAGGATGCCGTGCATCAGGCGGCGATCGCGCCGGCTCGCATTCTCGATGATGGCAACGGTCGTCTCGGGCGGCAGGCCGGCTTGCATCAGGCGGCCGGCAACGGAAGCGGCAACCGTGCGTCCCATATACACCGCAATCGTGGCGCCGGATACGGCCAAGCTCGCCCAATCGGGCAGCACATCGCCCGTGAGATCGTGACCGGTCGTAAAGACCAGCGACGAGGCGACACCACGCAGCGTCAGCGGCAATTCGAAATCGGCAGCAGCGGCAAAGGCCGAGGTGATGCCGGGAACAATCTCATAGCCGATACCGGCGGCGCGCAGAGCCGCCATTTCCTCGCCGGCACGGCCGTAAACCAGCGGATCACCCGATTTCAGGCGCACGACACGCTTGCCTTCGCGGCCAAGCTGCACCAGCAGATCGTTGATCTCTTCCTGCGACTTGCTATGGCATCCCTTGCGCTTGCCGACCGACAAGCGCTCGGCGTCGCGACGTCCCATATCGATGATCGCCTGCGGCACCAGCGCGTCATAGACGATGACATCGGCCTCCATCATCACGCGCTGTGCGCGCAATGTCAGCAGATCTTCGGCGCCGGGACCGGCGCCGACGAGCCAGATACGGCCCTCGACCTTACGCGACGACCGCAGCAGCTCATCGGCCGCCCGCTCCGCCTGCGCGACATGGCCGGCATTGACGGCATCGGCGACCGGTCCGGAAAAGAACTGCCGCCAGAAGACGCGGCGAGCAACGCCACGCGGCACGAAGCGCTCGACCGGCTTACGGAAGCGCGTCGCGAGCTCCGCCAGTTTGCCGAGCGACGGCGACAGCATCTGGTCGATCTGCGCGCGGATCATCTGCGCGAGGACAGGGCCGGCGCCTTCCGTGCCAATGGCAACGGCCACGGGCGCGCGGTTGACCAGGGCGGGCGTATAGAAATCGCAATAGTCGGGCTGGTCGACGGCGTTTGCCGGGATACGCTCAGCGCGGGCAGCATCGACGATACCGCGATCAGCCTCGGCATCACCGGTGGCGGCAAAAACGAGCGTCGCGCCCTTGACCTGATCGGATGAAAAATCGCCGCGTATGGTTTCGATGCGGTTGGCGATGAGGAAAGCGTGATAATCAGCCTCCGGCGCCTGCGCAAAGGCAACGACTTTCGCCTGCGTGTTCAAAAGCAGCCGCACCTTGGCGAAAGCTTCATCGCCATTGCCGAAGACAGCCGCTACCCTTCCTTCCACACGGAAGAAAGCGGGGAACACCGAAAGCTGTTCAGTCCTGGGAGGCATCACTATTCCACTTCGAGATTTGGCGAATATCGCCCCTGCGGCCAAGAGATTGAAGAAACAGAAATTCTAATGCCCATGCATGCGCGTATTCTTTTGCTCGACTTGACAAGGATTTGAGCAAAACTCACCAGGCGAGCAGATTGCAATAAGCCTATAAAATCTATAGATTTTTACGACTCGACCCCGTTGTCGAGCTGCTTTATTGCTTGTGGCAAACACAGTTTTTAAGTTATTTACGCATACCGCCGCATTTGCAACCCCTATAGACTGCAGCGAAAATCGTTGGAGAAAGCCCTTGTCTGACAATAGCATCGCTGCACGCCTCCTCAACGTCGTCGAGCATGACATCCTGCCCCTGACCCGCAGAGGCGTCGCTGCCGGCAACAAGGTTTTCGGCGCGGCTATCCTGCGCAAGTCCGATCTCTCGCTCGTCATCGGGGAAACCAACAATGAACTGGAAAATCCGCTCTGGCATGGCGAGATTCACACCCTCAAGCGCTTCTACGAACTCGGCGAGAAGCCCGCGACCAAGGATTTGATCTTCCTGTCGACTCATGAGCCCTGCACCATGTGCATGTCGGCGATCACCTGGGCGGGCTTCGATAATTTCTACTATTTCTTCAGCCACGAGGACTCACGGGATGCCTTTGCGATCCCGCACGATCTCAAGATCCTGAAGGAAGTCTTCGGCTTGGAACC
This sequence comes from Rhizobium sp. ERR 1071, assembly GCF_007828675.1. Lineage (NCBI taxonomy): Bacteria > Pseudomonadati > Pseudomonadota > Alphaproteobacteria > Hyphomicrobiales > Rhizobiaceae > Rhizobium > Rhizobium sp. ERR 1071. Next base: position 417,119 of record NZ_VITM01000001.1, read on the forward strand.
AGGCGGCTATCGCCGCCAAAACGCATTCTGGAACAGCTTTGCAATCTCCGACCTCGTGGAGACGGAAGCCGATCCGCGCAAGGGCGAGTTGAAGGAGCAGACCGCGCGCATCAAGCAAGCCTATGCCGATCTCTCCGAGAACTACCAAGCCTCTAAGAACGGCAACGACATTCCTTTGAACTGACAGAGCAAAACCCGAGGCAACGATGGAAGCATCGCGAGACATTTCCCGTCTGATCGACATCATGGCGGCGCTGCGAAACCCGGAGAGCGGTTGCCCTTGGGACATCGTCCAGACCTTCGAGACCATCAAGCCCTATACGATCGAAGAGGCCTACGAGGTCGCGGATGCGATCGAGCGCAAGGATAACGACGATCTCTGCGACGAACTCGGCGATCTCTTGCTACAGGTCGTTTTCCATTCCCGGATCGCCGAGGAGGCAGGCGCGTTTTCCTTTGGCGATGTGGTGCACGCCATCACCCGCAAGATGATCCGCCGCCATCCGCATGTCTTTGCCGTCTCCGATGCCAAGACCGAAGACGCGGTGACGCTGCAATGGGACCGGATCAAGGCCGAGGAGAAGCGGGAACGCGCCGAACGCCGCGCCACGAGCGGCATCACCGAAGATTTCAAGGCCGGTTTCCTGGGTTCGGTGCAGCGGACTTTCCCTGCTCTGACCGAAGCCTTGAAACTGCAGGAGCGCGCCGCCAAGGTCGGCTTCGATTGGTCGGCGCCGGAGCCGATCCTCGACAAGATCGAGGAGGAGATCGGCGAATTGCGGGCAGCGCTTGCAAGCGGCGACAAGGCCAAGGTCAGCGACGAACTCGGCGATCTGATCTTCGCCGTCGTCAATATCGGCCGGCATGTGAACACGGATCCGGAGCAAGCCCTGCGCGGCACGAACACCAAGTTCCGCCGCCGCTTCCATCACATCGAAACGACGCTGGAAGCTGAAGGCGAGACGCTGGAGGGCGCCTCGCTGGAGCGGATGGAAGAAATCTGGCAGTCAGCAAAAGCCATCGAGCGGCAGCTGGCAGGCGTCAAGTCGGCGTAAAGCCCACCTATTCCCAGTCTTCGCGTTGCGGCTTCGGGCCGTTGCCCATGCGCCGCTCCAATTCAGCCGCCTCGGTCTCGGTCAGGCGAACATCGAGCGTCACCGTCCCGTCCTCATTATCCTCGCGGTTGTCGACGACAGCATGATTGTAAAGCCAGGGCAGCAGTGCCAGCTTTTCCACCGGCAGTGTAATCGTCGTTTCCGTCAACACGCCGGAAAGACGTCGGCTGATTTCGTCCATCAAACGATCGACGCCCTCGCCTGATATCGCCGAGACGGCAATGACGTTTTCTGTTGTCGAAGCCTTCTGGACGATGGCGTCATGCGCTTCCGGCTCCAGGCGGTCGATCTTGTTCCAGACCTCGAGGATGCGCTTGGCGCCTTCAGCTTCGCCGATGCCGAGATCGCCGAGAATGCGCATGACGTCAGCGCTCTGGGCCTGATTGTCGTCATCGGAGAGATCGCGGACATGCAGGATCAGGTCGGCTTCCAGCACCTCTTCCAGCGTCGCGCGGAAGGCGGCCACCAGGTGAGTCGGAAGGTCAGAAATGAAACCGACGGTATCTGAGAGGATAACGGTGCGGCCATGCGGCAGCTTCATGCGACGCAACGTCGGATCGAGCGTCGCAAAGAGCATGTCTTCCGCCAGAACGCCGGCGCCGGTGATGCGGTTGAACAGCGTCGATTTACCGGCATTGGTGTAGCCAACGAGAGCCACGATCGGATGTGGAACCTTTTTTCGCTTGGCGCGATGAAGCTGGCGGGTGCGAACCACCTGCTCCAGTTCCCGCTCCAGCCGGATGATCCGCTCCTGCAGCATGCGCCGGTCGGCTTCGATCTGGGTTTCACCCGGGCCGCCCATGAAACCGGCACCGCCGCGCTGGCGTTCAAGGTGGGTCCAGCTTCGAACCAGCCGGCCTTTCTGATAGTTCAGATGTGCCAGCTCGACCTGCAGCGTGCCTTCCTTGGTGGAGGCGCGGCGGCCGAAGATTTCCAGGATGAGGCCGGTACGGTCGATGACCTTGGCGTTCCATGCCTTTTCAAGATTGCGCTGCTGCACCGGCGTCAGAGGATGATCGACGATGACGAGCCCAGCATTGAACTCGTCGAGCAGCGCGCGAATCTCTTCGATTTTGCCGGTCCCAAGCAGGGTTGCCGGCCGCGGATCATTGATCGGAACGATAGAGCCGTTGACGACATCGAGGTCGATGGCGAGCGCAAGGCCCTTGGCCTCTTCCAGCCGGCTTTCGGGCGGTCGAGTGACAGAGATGGCATTGTCGGCTTGAGCTGTCCGTGTTGCACGCGCCTGTTTGAGCACAGGGACGACGACAACAGCGCGCATATCATCCCGGTGTTTTACGGTTTCCGGGATGAGGGAATCATTTTTGGTATCGCGTGTCGTGATAACGGCAAGTCCCAGTTAGGATGCGGCTTCTTCGCTCTCGAACATCTGCATGGGCTGACCCGGCATGATCGTCGAGATCGCATGCTTGTACACGAGCTGCGAATGGCCATCGCGGCGGAGCAAGACACAGAAATTGTCGAATGAAGTTACGACACCTGTGAGCTTCACGCCGTTAATCAAGAAAATTGTGAGTGAAATCTTTTGCTTGCGAACAGTATTGAGAAACAAGTCCTGCAAGTTCTGAGAACGTTCCGCCATCGCGCCGCTTCTTTCTTTTTTGCCGACCTGAGCCGGTTGAATGTCATGGTATACAGAGGTCCCGGACGGGAGATACCCTCATTCTCTCCCCCCAGCGAATGTTGGTATCAAATCGCAGTCTTTTCCGCAACGTCGAAAAAGGCTTCACGAATTTTCTGTGACATGCTGCCCGGATGACCGTTCGCTATCGTCTCTCCATCGATAGAAACGACCGGAAAACAGATACTTGTCGCCGCGGTGATGAAGACTTCGCGGGCCTTCATCATCTCCTCGACCGAGAAGAATCGCTCGACGATCGTCACATCGAGCTTGGCTGCGACGTCCATTAGCGTCGTCCGGGTGATGCCGCGCAGGATGCCGTGCTCGGCGGGGCGAGTAACGAGATTTCCGTCATGATCGACGATCCAGACGTTGGTGGCCGCACCTTCCTTCACCATGCCATTGTGGTCGATATAAATCGCCTCCTGGGCGCCGGCCTCCTTGGCCTGCTGGCGGGCCATGGCGTTCGGGAGTAGGCCGACCGACTTGATATCCACCCGATCCCAGCGATTGTCGCGAACGGTGATCGCCTTGATGCCGTTGGCGTTCTTCATGGCGATGACGGACTGATCGGTGCTCTTGGCAGTGACGACGATCGAGGACGGCGTGCCGGCCGGCGGAAAGACGTGATCGCGGCGGGCGACGCCACGCGTGACCTGCAGGTAGAACAGGCCATTGCGGACATGGTTGCGGCGCAGCGTCTCGCGAATCACCAGCACCAATGCCTGACGCGTCATCGGCCAGGCGATTCGTAGCTCGCTCAGCGAACGGTTTAGGCGATCGAGATGGCGCGTCAGGTCGACAATCACGCCATGGCGGACCTCGCAAACCTCGTAGACCCCATCGGCGAACTGATAGCCGCGGTCCTCAATATGCACCATGGCATCGCTGTGCTTGACGTAGCGACCGTTGACATAAGCTATTCTCGGCATGGAAGCCCCTGATCCGAATTCTGTGATGTTTGAAATGTCGGGCGGCTGATCAGACGCCCAACGACTTCAGCTTGCGATGCAGCGCCGAGCGCTCCATGCCGACAAATTCTGCCGTGCGCGAGATATTGCCCCCGAAGCGGTTGATCTGAGCGATGAGATAATCGCGCTCGAACATTTCGCGGGCTTCGCGCAGCGGTAATGTCATGATGTGATAATCGTTCTTGGCGGAGACCTTCGGCAGCATATCGCCAAGGTCGGTCGGCAGCATTTCCGCCGTGATCGGCGTTTCCGCCCCATCGGAGCGGGCCAGGATCATCAGCCGCTCGATATTGTTGCGAAGCTGGCGGATATTGCCTGGCCAGTCGTGCGCCTGCAGCACGGCCATGGCATCATCACCGATGCGGCGCGGACGGATGCCCGCCTGTTCCGAAATCTGACGCATCAGCTGATCGACGAGGAAGGGGATATCTTCGCGGCGCTCGGCAAGAGCCGGCACGCGCACAGGCACGACGGCGAGGCGATGATAGAGATCTTCGCGGAACAGCCCCTCGGCAATGCGGCTCTCGAGGTTATAGGCGGTAGACGAGATGATGCGCACATCCACCTTGACGCGCTTGGAACCGCCGACGCGCTCGAACTGCTGGTCGACGAGGACGCGCAGGATCTTATTCTGCGTCTCGCGCGGCATTTCACCCACTTCGTCGAGATAAAGAATGCCGCGATGAGCCTCCTCCAAGGCACCGATCTTGCGCGCCTGGCCCGGCGAGCCTTCGGTGCCGAACAGGGCGATTTCCATGCGCTCCGGCGTAATGGTGGCGGCATTCAGCGCCACGAACGGACCATTGGCACGCGCCGACTTCTTGTGGATCATGCGGGCCACGAGCTCCTTGCCGGAGCCTGACGGGCCGAAGATCATGATGCGGCTGTTGGTCGGCGATACCTTGTCGATCGTCTGGCGCAGCTGCGAAACGGCGACCGAGGTGCCGATCAGTTCCACAGCGTCGCCGGTGCGGCGCTTCAACTCGGAAACCTCACGCTTCAGCTTGGAATTTTCGAGCGCGCGCTCGGCGATCAGGATCAGGCGATCGGCCTTGAACGGCTTTTCGATGAAATCGAAAGCGCCGCGCTTGATGGCGGAGACGGCCGTCTCGATATTGCCGTGACCGGAGATCATGACGACTGGCAGCTCGGGATGGCGCGCCTTGATCTCGTCCAATAGTGCCAGACCATCGAGCTTGCTGCCCTGCATCCATATATCGAGGAAGATGAGCCGCGGCGCACGATCGGAAATCGCGGCGAGCGCGCTGTCGCTGTCATGCGCAGTGCGGGTTTCGTGACCCTCATCCGAAAGAATTCCCGAAACGATTTCGCGAATGTCTTCCTCGTCATCCACTACGAGAATGTCAGATGCCATAGACGCTTTCCTTGTCACTTGCTGTCGGGGCGACGGCGGCTTGCTCACGGCGCGGCAGATGCACGCGGATCATGGCCCCCCTGCCCTGGTCGAAATCGGCCGGCGCGTCGTGGAGTTCGATCTGCCCGCCATGGTCTTCAATGATCTTCTTGACGATGGCGAGGCCGAGGCCGGTGCCCTTCTCGCGCATCGTCATGTAGGGTTCGAGAATGCTGTGCCGGTTCTCGACCGGCAGACCGCGGCCATTGTCGATGACATCGACCGTGAAGCGGTCGCGATCCGGGTCCAGAGACGAACGCACCAGGATTTTCGGCTGTTCGCGCGCTTGGTCGCTCGGCACGCCTTCGATTGCCTCGACGGCATTCTTGATGAGATTGCCGAAGGCCTGGCCGAGCATACGCGCATCGAACATGCCCTCGAGCCGTTCGTCGCCCAGCTCGCGCTCGAATTTGACGTGAGTATTACCCATTTCGCGCAGGAACACGGCGTCGCGCAGAATATCGCGCAGATCGGTCGGCTCCATTGTCGGCTTCGGCATGCGGGCGAAGGAGGAGAACTCGTCGACCATGCGGCCGATATCGCCCACCTGCCGGATAATCGTATCCGTGCATTGGTCGAAAACGGGACGGTCGGCGTCGGCGATATTCTTGCCGAAACGGCGGCGGATGCGCTCGGCCGACAGCTGAATGGGCGTCAGCGGGTTTTTGATCTCATGGGCAATGCGACGCGCTACATCAGCCCAGGCGGTCGAACGCTGCGCTATGACAAGATCGGTAATGTCATCGAGTGTGATGACATAGGATTCATTGGCGTCACGCGATTCCTCGCGCGTCACCTGAACACTAAGCGTGCGTACCGTTCCGCCGCGAACAAGACTGATCTGCTTGCGGAAATCGCTGCGATGGCGCGTTGTCGCCTCGGTAACGACCTGCTCGACCTCGGGGGCGATCTCCGACAAGTTCTTGCCGATTAGTTCGTCGCTTTTGAGCGTCAGCAGATCTTCGGCGGAGGTGTTGACGATGGTGATACGCCGATCATGCTCGACGCCGATCACCGCTGCCGTCACACCCGAAAGCACGGCTTCAATGAAGCGGCGGCGATCGTCGACTTCATCCTTCGCTTCCAGAATCTCATCGCGCTGGGTACGAATTTCGGAAATCATCTTGTTGAAGGTGCGCGAGAGACTGCCGACATCGCCATCGGCCGAGCGTACCGGCACCAGCACGTTCATGTTGCCCGAGGCAACATTGTCTGCGGCGCTGATGAGAAGGCGGATCGGCCGCACAATGCGGTCAGCGATCGCAATCGCGGTCCAGATTGCCGCCAAAAGCACGATCAGAGCAAAGCCGATATAGAGGACGGCGAAGGCAATCTGAAGCGACATGCGGCCGGCTTCCATCGCCTTGTATTCGACGGTGTTGTCTTCAACCATACGCATGGCATTCATGACGCGTGGGTCGACAGCGCGCACGGTGTAGAGGAACGAACCCGGAAGCTCGTCCAGCTTGATGACCGCGCCGACGAGGTTGGTCACACCGGGCGGGATGAGCGTCGGCTGGCCATTGGCTGAAGAGTCCAACGCATCCTTCGGGATGGCCGGCAGTGGGCGTTCGGTCTTGATATCGGCCTGGACGATAGCGGTGCCATCGCGCCGCACCAGAAAGGCGCCCAGCAAGCCGCGTCCCCGCGCCTGCCGGGTCATCAGATCGGCAAAACCGGTGCGATCGAGGTTGAAGAGCGAGCGATTCCGTTCCAGATCGTTCGCCATCGAGACGGTCTGGCCCTGAAGATAGCTCGCATTCTCCATCAAATAGGCCTGCGCGACGTTCTGCGAGGAGCTGATGATCTGCTGCGTGCGCACGCCGAACCAGCGATCCAGACCGACATTGAGCGTCAGGCTGGCAACGATGGCGACGAGGATCGCCGGCGTGATCGCGACGATCGAGAAAAGAACGACGATGCGTATATGCAGGCGGGCTGCCGCACGGCCACGGCTGCGCGCCTTCATCAGCCGCGCCACTTCACGAGCGATCAGAGCAATCAGCCCCAGCACGAACAGGCCGTTAATGACGACAGAGGTGAAGACGACCGAGGAGGTCGGGGCAATCGGGGTCAACCCGAGAAGCATCAACAAGGTCGCGATAGCGCACAAAAGCGCACCGCCGGCCAAGATCAGACCAGGTAGGGCAAAGGAAGCACGACGGTCCGTCACCTTAACAACCGTCTCGTCGCTCGCCGCCGGCGACACCGCGTCCTGCATCATTCCCATCAATCTCCACGCCCGAGCGACGGTCGGCGCCCTGGTCGAATCGCACAGCGCTATGGCACGGGTGCGAGAGACAGGCAGAGGCGGAAACTGTCGTTCGGTTTCGCGCTGAAGCGAAACCTTTATTTCACGTCACTTCTGCAACATGTTGAAAAACCAGACGAACTCCTGTTCCTACAAGAGCGGCCAGATGAATCGCCACCGCAAAAACGACGAATCTGCTGCGTGACCTTTAAGCAACGCATTGTGGCGAAAATGCAACGCATGGGATTGCATTGTCAAGCCGTGCGGGAGCTTCTGTAAACCGAAACACCCAGTTCTCTGATCTTTTTGCGCAGCGTATTGCGGTTGAGGCCCAAAAGATCGGCCGCCTTGATCTGATTGCCGCGTGTGGCGGTCAAGGCGGCGAGAATCAACGGGTATTCCATTTCGGTCAATACGCGGTCGTAGAGGCCCGGCGGCGGCAGGTTCTCACCGAAACTGGCGAAATAGGTCCGCATGTTCTCCTCCACCGCCTGCGCAATGGTCATGGAGCCGGTGCGGACCGGGCCTTTCTCGATCGGGCTGTCGGGCACGTCGGCACGCAGCTCCGCTTCGATGATCTCCTTGGTAATGACATCCTGCGGATAAAGCGCCATCAGCCGGCGGATAAGATTTTCCAGCTCGCGGACGTTGCCAGGCCAGGGATAGGCCTTCATGAGTTCGAGCGCTTCCTGATCGAAACGCTTGGAACCAAGCCCCTCTTTCTCAGCCTGCTGGATGAAATGACGCACCAGATCGGGAATATCCTCGGCACGATCGCGCAGCGGCGGCAGACGTAGCGGCACGACGTTGAGGCGGTAATAGAGATCCTCGCGGAAGAGGCCCTGGTTGATCGCCTGCTTCAGGTCCTTGTTGGTGGCGGCAACGATGCGGACGTCAGTGCGGATCGGGGTGCGACCGCCGACGGTGGTATATTCGCCCTGCTGCAGCACGCGCAGCAGGCGCGTTTGCGCATCCATCGGCATATCGCCGATTTCGTCGAGGAACAGCGTGCCGCCTTCTGCCTGCTCGAAGCGGCCCGTCGAGCGGGTCTGCGCGCCGGTGAAGGCACCCTTCTCGTGGCCGAACAGTTCGGATTCGATCAGGTCGCGCGGGATGGCCGCCATGTTGATGGCCACAAAGGGACCGTTACGGCGCTTGCCGTAATCATGCAGGGCACGCGCTACCAGTTCCTTACCGGTACCGGATTCGCCGGTGATCATCAGCGTCAAATCGGTCTGCATCAGGCGTGCGAGCACGCGGTAGATTTCCTGCATCGCGGCGGATCGGCCGACGAGCGGCATACCGTCCTGCATGTCGTCATCGATTTTTGCCGGCTTGCGCTTCGGCTCCGACAGCGCGCGACCGACGATCGCGATCAGCTCGGTCAGGTCGAAGGGCTTCGGAAGATAGTCGTAGGCGCCCTTCTCCGATGCCTTGATGGCCGTCATGAAGGTGTTCTGCGCACTCATGACCAGAACAGGCAAATCCGGCCTCGCCTTTTTGATGCGCGGCAGCAGATCGAATGCGTTTTCGTCGGGCATGACGACGTCGGTTACGACAAGGTCGCCTTCGCCGGCGGAGACCCAACGCCAGAGCGTGGCGGCGTTCGATGTGATGCGTACATCGTAACCCGCGCGGCTCAAAGCCTGGTTGAGCACGGTGCGGATGGCCGCATCGTCATCGGCGACAAGGATCGTGGCTGTCATCGAGTAGTCCCTGTAGAGTTCGGAAGTGGGGCATCTTCTGAGGTGATGCCCTTGGAGGCAGGCATCAAAACACGGAAAGTGGTGCGATGGTTCTGGCTGTCGCATTCGACGATGCCGCCGTGGTCGCCGATGATCTTGGCAACCAGCGCAAGGCCGAGACCGGTTCCGTTCGTCTTGGTGGTGATGAACGGATCGAAAAGATGCGGCACGAGATCGGCCGGTACACCCGGGCCATTGTCGATGACGCAGAATTCCAGCGGCAGCGAGATCTTCTCGCGCGTGCCAGCAACCGAAAGCCGAATGCCGGGGCGATAGGCCGTCGTCAGCATGATCTCGCCATCCTGACGGTCGCCCACCGCTTCAGCGGCGTTCTTCACCAGATTGAGGAAGACCTGCACGAGCTGATCCCGGTTTGCGAAAACCGCCGGCAGAGAGGGGTCGTAATTCTCCGAAATCTTGATATTTCGGGCAAAGCCGGCCTTGGCGACGGCCTTCACATGATCGAGCACGGAATGGATATTGACGGGAACGCGATCGACGGGCCGTTCATCGGAGAAAACCTCCATACGGTCGACCAGCGAGACGATGCGGTCCGTCTCGTCGCAAATGAGGCGCGTTAGCGCGCGATCGTCGTCCTCGACCGATTGTTCGAGCAACTGCGCGGCGCCGCGAATACCTGACAGCGGGTTCTTGATCTCATGCGCCAGCATGGAGGCAAGGCCCGTGACCGAGCGGGCTGCGGCACGATGTGTCAATTGCCGGTCGATCTTGTCGGCCATGGAGCGCTCCTGGAACACCACCACCACAGAGCCGGGGTCGCTGGAAACCGGCGCAACATAGAGATCGACCAGCTTGTCCTGTCCGAGACGTGGCGAGCTCAGATCGACGCGATATTCATTCACTGGTGCGCGGCGTTCGCGCACCTGATCGATCAGCGCCAGCAAAGGGCTGCCGAAGGGAATGAAGCTGGAGATCTTGTAGCGCGACAGATGCGATGCGCTGGCGCCGAAGAAGGCTTCCGCCTCCCAGTTGGCAAAGGCAATGAGGCCGGCCTCGTCGACCATGACGACGGGGTTCTGGATCGCATTGAGAACGGCCATGGCCACGGAGTTGGCCGGGCTATCACCGGCACCGGAGCTGGATTTCGAAGTCATGCAGCCTCCTGAATGCGGTGAGCGAGATCAGCGCCTGCCTGCAGCGCGGCTCGGAAGGATACAGCAACCTCGCCGCTCTCTTTCGACGTCATGATCTTTGCCTTGTCGGCGCCCATTGTCGCCGGCGCATAGCGGTCGAGATACCAGGCGAGATGCTTGCGGGCATGGCGAATGCCGACCGCCTCGCCATAGAACTCCAGCATCATGCGATAATGTTCGAGCGCGATCTCGACGATCTCATCGCGGCTGGGCTCGCGATGCCCTGCCAGCACACCCGCATGCCATGGACGGCCCTGGCAGCCACGGCCGATCATGACGGCGTCAGCGCCGGAGCGACGTAGGATTTCCTGCGCGTCCTCAACCGTTTCGACATCGCCATTGGCGACAAGCGGAATGGAGATCGCGTCGCGCACGGCGCGGATCGCATCCCAATCCGCCCTGCCCTCGTAGAACTGCATGCGCGTGCGGCCATGAATGGTGACGAGTTGAACACCGGCCTCTTCGGCGCGCCGCGCGATATAAGGCGCATTGATGGAATTCTCGTCCCAGCCGAGCCGCATCTTCAGCGTCACGGGGATGTCCACCGCACTTACGGTCGCTTCGATCAATGTCAGCGCATGGTCCGGGTCACGCATCAGTGCCGAGCCGGAATAGCCGCCAATCACCTTCTTGGCCGGACATCCCATATTGATATCGATGATATCGGCGCCATTATCCGCGGCGATCTTTGCAGCCTCGGCCATCCAACGCGCTTCACGGCCCGCGAGCTGCACCATATGCGGCTTCAAGCCGGCGCTCTTCAAACGCGCCCAGGATTCGGCAGTATCCTGAACTAGCTCACGACTAGCGACCATTTCCGTGACGACCAGGCCGGCGCCATAGCGTAAAGCCAGCTGCCGGAAAGGAAGATCGGTCACGCCCGACATCGGCGCCAGGATCACGCGATTCCGGATGGATACGGAGCCGATGGAAAATGGAGCTGCAAGCTTGGAAGAAAGCAAATGATTATCTTTCGGGCACACCATACATCTGCACTATTTTTAGACACGCTTTGAAAGTTTGCCAAGGGGTTTCGAAGAATCCCGATATTTTTTGGGCAGATGCTGGAAAATAATCGGTCGAGGCGATAGACCCTGCTGGAGCAGGATCCCGTTTTGGCGATCTATTTAGCATGTGCTTATTCAAAAGCTCTACGCTTTTCAAAGCCATGCCGCAGACGGAGCCTTTCATCCTTCGGGGGTTTATGACGCAAATGCATTCAAAGCAACCGCTGTCGGTGGGAATCGTGATCGTTGCCGCCGGGCGCGGCGAGCGGGCTGGCTCTCCGGAAGAAGGCCCCAAGCAATATCGCCCGATCGGCGGCAGAGCGGTTATTGCGCATACGCTTGAAAAATTCGTGACATGGCCGCAGGCATCAAAGATCGTCGTCGTCATCCACCGCGATGATGAGGGGCTGCTGGGCGCGGCGCTGAAGCAGGTTTCAGGCCTGCCTGAGATCAAGATCGCCTTCGGTGGGGCGACTCGCCAGCAATCCGTGCTTGCCGGGCTGCGCGCGTTGAGAGATAGCGATGTCACACACGTGATGATCCACGATGCCGTGCGCCCGTTCTTCGATCATGATCTGCTCGACCGAGTGGCCGTAGTGCTCGCGGGTGGCGCGCCAGCGGTGCTGCCGGCCATGCCTGTCACCGACACGCTGAAGCGCGGCAATGCCGATGGACTGGTCGTCGACACCGTGCCTCGCGCCGGGCTTCATGCCGCCCAAACGCCGCAATCCTTCCGCTTGGCCGATATTCTTGCCGCGCATGAAAAGGCCGAAGCCGACGGCAAGATTGATTTCACCGACGATGCGGCAATCGCGGAATGGTGTAACCTACCGGTGACATTGGTAATCGGCAGCGCCGACAATGTGAAGCTGACAATCAAGAGGGATATTGCCATGGCCGATGAAAAGCTCAGTGCCGCGCTGCTGCCGGACGTGCGCACCGGCAACGGCTATGATGTCCATCAACTGGGGCCTGGCGATGGCGTTACCCTCTGTGGCGTGTTCATTCCGCATGACCAGAAGCTGAAGGGGCATTCGGACGCTGATGTTGCCCTGCACGCGCTGACGGACGCGCTTCTTGCCACCTGCGGCGCCGGCGATATTGGCGATCATTTTCCGCCCTCCGATCCGCAATGGAAGGGTGCACCGTCGCGCATCTTCATCGAGCACGCGGCAAAGATCGTGCGCGAACGCGGCGGCACTATCATGAATGCGGATGTCTCGCTGATCGCCGAGGCGCCGAAGCTCGGGCCGCATCGTGACGTCATGCGCGCCAAGCTTTCCGAATTCCTCGGCATCAGCATCGATCGGTGTTCGGTCAAGGCAACGACAAACGAGAAGATCGGCTTCGTCGGCCGCCGCGAAGGCATCGCCGCCATTGCGACAGCCACCGTCGTCTATCGCGGAGGCAAGGCATAATGCACTTTCCCGATGAGATTATCGCGCTTGCGCAAAAGATCGTGGCTGACTTCACCGCAAAAGGCTGGATGGTCGCGACGGCAGAATCCTGCACCGGCGGGTTAATTGCTGGCGCTCTCACCGAGATTCCAGGTTCGTCCGCCGTGGTCGATCGCGGCTTCGTCACATACACCAATACCGCCAAGATGGAGATGCTCGGCGTTCAGGAGCAGACGCTGGCGCAATTCGGTGCGGTGTCGAAGGAAACGGCGCTGCAGATGGTGCATGGCGCCCTCTTCCGCTCTCGAGCCGATTTTGCCGTGGCGGTCACGGGTATCGCCGGTCCCGGCGGCGGCTCCGCGGAAAAGCCCGTCGGGCTCGTTCATCTGGCCGCCAAGGGGCGAAGCGGCAGGATCATCCATCGTGAAATGCGCTACAGCGACATCGGCCGCGACAAGGTTCGGCTCGCCACGTTACGGACGGCATTGGAGATGCTTGTCACGCTCGCTCAATGAGCGGGAGCGGCTTCAAGCATAGATTTTGTTCGCGCGCGTCTCAAAGGCATCCGTGAACATGCGGAAGGCCCGATCGAACATCGATCCCATCAAAGCACCGAGAATACGGCTCTTGAACTCGTAGTCGATGAAGAAGTCGATGACGCTGCCGCCATTCTCCGCCGGCTGAAAGCGCCAGCGATTGTCGAGATACTTGAACGGTCCATCGATGTATTTCACGTCGATCGCGCGATCCGCTTTGTTCAGCAGCACCTGTGTGGTGAACGTCTCGCGGATGGCCTTATACCCGACCGTCATATCGGCAACGAGCAAGGTCTTACCGTCCCGTTCCTTGCGGCTGCGAACCGTGAGCGCGTCACAAAGCGGCAGGAATTCCGGATAACGCTCCACATCGGCGACGAGGTCGAACATCTGGTCGGGCGAATGCGGAACGGGGCGATGGGTTTCGAACTGAGGCATGAGCCGCAATTAAGCAGGACGACAGAGAAGATCAAGAAGCTGACGCATTTCACCACGGGATTTCAGCTGTAAAACCGGCACATTGGGGCCGTGCTCGGCAAGCCCGGCAAGGACTCTAGGCGTGAATTTTTCCTCAAATGTCCAAATAAAGCGCAGAAACTCCCAATCGACTTTCTCGATGCAGCCCGGTGCCATTTCCGGGCGCGTGCGGCCCATCCACTTGATCCAGCGAGAAATAGCACCCCAGATGCATAGTAAGCGAGGCATCCGCACCCATATGACCAAATCAGTACGCGGCAGGCGTATGTCGAATGTCGAGGGATTGGTCCCGTCCATGATCCATCGCTCGCCCTGCACCTTGGTGACGATGATGGCGCGCTGCTCGTCCCTGTCGCGCTGAACCCAGCCCGGCAGCCACAAAACGTCGCGATCGATCGACACATAAGTAAGACCGAACCGAGTGGCTATCTGCTGCGAGAGGGTCGACTTTCCTCCGCCGGAGCAGCCCATGACAAGGATCCGGTTCGCCCTGCGGATATGATCGGCTGCTTCAGCGAGATCGTACACTTCGCTACGCAACGCAGGATTCATCACTTGATCCATCACACAGCCTCTCAGATCTTGCTTCGAAAGCGTGACAGCAATTCCTCACCGTCGCTGTAGGATTTCAACGTCACAACAGGCACATGGCTGCCGTACCGTGCCAGCATCTCCTGAAACTGCGGTGCTTCTTCTCGCTCGAACGTCCGGATATAACGAAGGAATTTCCAATCCAGCCGCTCGGGGCATCCGGGCGCCATTTCGGGCCGAGACCGTCCGTGGTAGCGCAGCCAGCGCGAAATGACTCCGCGGAGTGCCATGTATCGCGGTGGGCGTCGCCATATGACGAGGTCGGTGCGCGGCAGCCGCAAGGGCAAGGTTCCGGGGCTGTTGCCGTCCATGATCCAGCGCGGTCCGGCAACCGCCTGTTCGATCAGCGTGATGGCTTCCGGGCGCGGGCGCGATTTCCAGCCGGGCAGCCAGAAGATATCGCGATCCATCGAAACATAGGTCAACCCACGCAGCGACGCGATGGCCTGCGCGAGCGTGCTCTTGCCTGTGCCGGAACACCCTATGATGAGAATACGATCTGCTTTTTCGAAGATGCGTGCCGCCTCATCGATATCGACGGCACGGACGAGCGCATGCGGCGCGACGATCTGCTCCACGGTCCAGCTCCATAATCGAATCGAAAGTGCCAATACCGGTAACAAACGGCGGCGTGTTCCCTAGGTCGCGTCGATGACAAATAAATGACGGAACAACGAAAAACCGCGGCGCACTCGCCGCGGCTCGATCAAAGGCAAATTCATCCGGCCGGGCTTATTCGGCGGCCAGCAGCAGCTTCTTTTCGCGAGCAGCGCGCAGCCGCTCGAAATCATCGCCGGCATGATGGGACGAGCGCGTCAGCGGGCTGGAAGCGACCATCAGGAAGCCCTTGCTGTAGGCCACCGTCTCATAGGACTTGAACTCTTCCGGCGTGACGAAGCTCATGACCTGATGATGCTTGCGCGTCGGCTGCAGATACTGGCCGATGGTCAGGAAGTCAACGTCAGCGGTGCGCAGATCGTCCATCAGCTGCAGCACTTCATTCCGCTCCTCGCCGAGACCGACCATGATGCCGGACTTGGTGAACATGGTGGGGTCCAGTTCCTTGACCCGCTGCAGCAGGCGGACGGAATGGAAGTAACGAGCACCAGGGCGAACCGTCAGGTAGTTGCCGGGCACAGTTTCTAGATTGTGGTTGAAGACGTCCGGCTTGGCGGCGACGACGCGCTCCAAAGCGCCCGGCTTCTTCAAAAAGTCCGGCGTCAGGATCTCGATCGTGGTCGAAGGCGAAGCGGCGCGGATCGCCCAGATGACTTTCTCGAAGTGCTCGGCGCCGCCGTCTTCCAGATCGTCGCGGTCGACGGAGGTGATGACCACGTGGCTAAGGCCCATCTGCTTGACGGCCTTGGCGACGTTTTCCGGCTCGGCCATATCGAGCGCATTCGGCTTGCCGGTCGCGACATTGCAGAAGGCGCAGGCACGTGTGCAGATCTCACCCATGATCATGAAGGTGGCGTGCTTCTTATCCCAGCACTCGCCGATATTCGGGCAGCCGGCCTCTTCGCACACCGTGACGAGCTTGTGCTCCTTCACGATCGAGCGGGTTTCGGCATAGCCCTTCGATGTCGGCGCCTTCACGCGGATCCAGTCCGGCTTGCGCATGACTTCCGTATCCGGCCGATGCGCCTTTTCCGGGTGTCGCACGCGCTTTGCGTCCGGGTTGATCGTGTCGAGAATCGTGACCATGGAACGTCTACTTTCCGCCGCTTGAAATGCGGCCCTTCATCGCCGAGCGAATTTGGCGAGGAATATCAGAATGCATGCACCGATGAAACCGGTGATGAAAAAGCCGAGCCGGCCGCCGGGAACGCCGACATGCAGGGCCACCATCAGCGCCGCAGCCACGACCGAACCGGCAATGCCGAGAATGATGTTCAGGATGATGCCATAACGCGCATCCATCAGCTTGCCCGCGAGCCAGCCCGCAAGACCGCCGATGATGATCAGACCCAGCCAACCTACGCTTTCCATCAAACCCTCGTTCGGGCGCCCTTCAGGACAGTTCCGTCGGGCATCGCCTTGCGTCTTAATGATGATGCTCTAGGCGATCAATCTCGCCAAGAGCACCACGATGATTGCGCCGACCGTGGCATGGATGATCTCCACCACAAGCGCATTTTCAATGCCGAGCGATATCCCGAAATAATGGAACAGGAAACCGCCCACGAAAGCGCCGATCACGCCGCTCACCAGACAACTGATGAGCCCGCCTCCTCCAACGATCAGGCTCGCGAGAAAACCCGCGACCAGGCCGATGAGAAGAAAGACGATCCAACCTTCCGCCGTGATAGACATGTTGATTTCCCTTCCTGTTTTCCACCCCTTGGATAAAGGGCATGGCAGGAAATTATCAAGCGTTCAGCACCCGGCCGTAGGCGTCCAGTACGGCTTCCTTCATCGTTTCCGAAACGGTCGGATGCGGGAAGATCGTGTGCATCAGCTCTTCTTCCGTCGTCTCGAGGTTCATGGCGACCACGAAGCCTTGAATGAGTTCGGTCACTTCTGCACCGACCATATGCGCACCAAGCAGTTCGCCGGTCTTCCTGTCGAAGATGACCTTGCAGAGGCCCTGATCTTCACCAAGCGCGATCGCCTTGCCGTTGGCAACGAAGGAGAAGCGGCCGACGCGGATATCGCGGCCGAGTTCCTTGGCCTTGGCTTCGGTCAGGCCGACGGAAGCAACCTGCGGCTGGCAATAGGTGCAGCCCGGAACCTTGCCCTTGTCGGTCGGATGAACATTCGGCAGACCGGCGATCTTCTCAATGCAGACGACACCCTCGTGCTCGGCCTTGTGGGCGAGCATCGGCGGGCCGGCAACGTCGCCGATGGCATAGATGCCGGGAACGTTGGTCTGGCCGTAGCCGTCGATGACGACGCAGCCGCGATCGGTCTTCACGCCGAGCGCCTCGAGGCCGAGGTTCTCGATATTGCCCTGAACGCCAACCGCGGAGATCATGCGATCGGCGACGATCTGCTGCACCTTGCCGTCTTCGGTTTCGACATGGGCGGTGATGCTGTTGGCCGCCTTATCAACTTTCGTGACCTTCGCCTTGGTGAAGATCTTCAGGCCGCGCTTTTCGAGCTGCTTGCGAGCGATGCCGGAGATTTCGGCATCTTCAACCGGCATGATCGTCGGCATGACTTCGACGACGGTAACGTCGACGCCCATGGAGCGATAGAAGCTCGCGAATTCGATGCCGATCGCGCCCGAGCCCATGACGAGCAGCGACTTGGGCAGGAAATCCGGTTTCAGCGCTTCGAAATAGGTCCAGATCAGCTTGCCGTCCGGCTCGATGCCGGGCAGCGCACGCGGACGGGCACCGGTCGCAACGATGATGTGCTTGGCGGTATAGGTGCCTTCGCCCTTGACGTTCTTCGGCACTGGATGCTGCGGCTCGACGACCGGCTTGGTCGACTTGCTGACGACGATTTCGCCGGGCTTGGTGATCTTGGCTTCGCCCCAGATCACGTCGACCTTGTTCTTCTTCATGAGGAAACCGACGCCGGTGTTCAAACGGGCAGAGACGCCGCGCGAACGCGCAACCACGGCCTTCACATCCGCGCTCACCTTGCCTTCGAGAACAAGGCCGTAGTCCTTCAGATGGTTGGAATGGTCGAGAATTTCAGCCGAACGGAGCAGCGCCTTTGTGGGTATGCAGCCCCAGTTGAGGCAGATACCGCCCAGGTGCTCGCGCTCGACGATCGCGGTCTTCAGGCCAAGCTGGCCGGCGCGCACGGCGGCGACATAACCGCCCGGACCGGAGCCGATGATAATGACGTCGTAATTCTCAGCCATGTGTTTCCTGCCTTAATCGTGGCGGCGGATCGGAGCCGGCGCCTTAAATCTATTAGAGACCGAGCATCATCCGCACGATCGGCTCGAGGCCGCGACCGAGCGCCCGGGTGTTTTCCGCATCGAGATGGACGCCATCGAGCGGCGTGGTGACGGCGACCGTATTGGCATCGAAAAAGCCACAGCCCAGTTCGTCTGCCAGATCGCTGTAGAGCGTCGGCAGCTTGCTGGATTCCTTGACCGCGCCCAGAAAACTGGCCGCAAAAGCGGCATTGGCTGTCTCGGTGATTGCCGGCGGGGCGACGATGAGGATATCGGGCACCTCGTAGTCGAACCCCCAGGCATGATTGCGCACGAGCTGGACCAAGCGGCTGATGCCCTGCAGAGCGGCAAAGGCCGAACCGGCGACAACCGACTTCATGTCGTTGGTGCCGAGCATGATGATGACGAGATCGAGCGGATTGTGGGTCTGCAGGATCGTCGGCAGGATTCTCGCGCCATTGCGGTCGCAATCGGCGAGATGATCGTCGAACGCCGTCGTGCGGCCGTTCAATCCTTCCGGGATCACGCGCACTTGGTTGCCGAGCGCCTTTTGCAAGACACTCGGCCACCGATCTTCATAGGCATGACGGCCAACCGTTTCGGCACTGTAGCCCCATGTCAGCGAGTCGCCGTAACACAGAACAGTCTTGGTCATTCATGCCTCCGTGTCACAACAAGGCTCAGACGAGCATCCCCATCGGATTTTCGATGTAGCCCTTGAAGGCTGCCAGAAGCTCGGCACCGAGCGCACCGTCGACGGCGCGGTGGTCGGTCGACAGCGTGACGGTCATCACGTTGGCAATTACCATTTCGCCCTTCTTGACGATGACGCGCTGCTCGCCAGCGCCGACAGCCAGAATGGTCGCATGCGGCGGGTTGACGACGGCGGCGAAGTTCTTGACGCCCATCATTCCCATGTTCGACACCGCAGTCGTACCGCCCTGATACTCCTCGGGCTTCAGCTTGCGCTCCTTGGCGCGCTTGCCGTAGTCCTTCATCTCGTTGGAGATGGTGGAGAGCGTCTTCTGCTCGGCGCTGCGAATGATCGGCGTGATCAGGCCGCCCGGAATGGAGACGGCTACGCCGACATCGGCATGCTTGTGCTTAACCATGGCGCTGTCGGTCCAGGAGACGTTGGCATCCGGAACGTCGCGCAGTGCCAGCGCCAGTGCCTTGATGACCATGTCGTTGACCGAGAGCTTGTAGGCCGGCACGCCGTCCTTCGACTTCGGAGCGGAATCATTGAGCTGCGTACGGAGCGCCAACAGCGCGTCGAGTTCGCAATCGACCGAGACATAGAAGTGCGGGATCGTCTGCTTGGATTCCTGCAAGCGCTTGGCGATCGTCTTGCGCATGCCGTCATGCGGCACGAGCTCGTAGGAGCCCTGCTCGAACAGCTTGAGCACAGCATCGTCGGACATGCCCTTCGCAGCGGCCGGAGCAGCAGCGGCCGGCTGTGCAGCCGGTGCGGCAGCAGGAGCAGCCTTTGCCGTGCCGCCGGAAACGGCAGCTTCGATATCCTTCTTGACCACACGACCATGCGGGCCGGTGCCGGAAACTGCGGTCACATCGATGCCGGCTTCCTTGGCAAGACGGCGAGCGAGCGGCGAAGCGAAGGTGCGATGACCGTCGTTCGCTGCCGCAGCCGATGCAGCGGGAGCCGGGGCGGGTGCGGCAGGAGCAGAAACGCTTGCCGAAGCCGGGGCCGCAGCAGGTGCTGCTTCCGCCTTCGGAGCTTCCTTCGCAGCCGGAGCAGCAGCGGCGCCAGCGCCAGACGCAGCAGCGGCGACATCCTCGCCATCGGCGGCCAGCACGGCGATCAGGGCATTGACCTTGACGCCTTCGGTGCCGGCAGGAACGACGATCTTGGCGACGGTGCCCTCATCGACAGCCTCGACTTCCATCGTTGCCTTGTCAGTCTCGATCTCGGCGATGACATCGCCGGACTTGATCTTGTCGCCTTCCTTGACCAGCCACTTGGCGAGGTTGCCCTCTTCCATGGTCGGCGAGAGGGCAGGCATGGTGATGTTGATAGGCATCGATGAGCCCTCCCCTTATTTGTAGCAAACGGCCTTCACCGCATCGACCACTTCGGCGACGCTCGGAAGCGCCAGCTTTTCGAGGTTGGCGGCGTATGGCATGGGTACGTCCTTGCCAGCGATCGTCAGGATCGGCGCATCGAGATAATCGAAAGCCTGCTGCATGACGCGGGTGGCGATTTCCGTGCCGACGGAGGACTGCGGATAGCCTTCCTCGACGGTGACCAGGCGGCCGGTCTTCTTGACCGATTCGATGATCGTCGGAAGATCCATCGGGCGTATGGTGCGCAGATCGATGAGTTCGACATCGATGCCCTGGGCTTCCAGCTCGGCGACGGCCTTGGTGGCATAGGTCATGCCGATGCCGAAGGAGACGACGGTAACATCCTTGCCCGGACGGTGGATGCGGGCCTTGCCGATCGGCAGTACGAAATTATCCAGCTTCGGCACATCGAAATGCTGACCGTAGAGAATTTCGTTTTCAAGGAAGATGACCGGGTTCGGATCGCGGATGGCAGCCTTGAGCAGGCCTTTGGCGTCGGCTGCCGTGTAGGGCATGACGACCTTAAGGCCCGGAATGTGGCTATACCAAGCGGCATAATCCTGGCTGTGCTGAGCGCCGACGCGGGCAGCAGCACCGTTCGGACCGCGGAAGACGATCGGGGCGCCCATCTGGCCACCGGACATGTAGAGCGTCTTGGCGGCGGAGTTGATGATCTGGTCGATCGCCTGCATGGCGAAGTTGAAGGTCATGAACTCGACGATCGGGCGGAGGCCGGCCATCGCAGCACCGACACCGATACCGGCAAAGCCGTGCTCGGTGATCGGGGTGTCGATCACACGGCGTGCGCCGAATTCCTGAAGCAGACCCTGGGTCACCTTGTAGGCGCCCTGATATTCGGCGACTTCTTCACCCATGACGAAGACGTCCGGGTTGGCGCGCATTTCTTCGGCCATGGCATCGCGCAGCGCTTCACGCACCGTCATCGACACCATTTCGGTGCCGGCCGGAATTTCCGGGTCAGCAGGAGCAGCGGTCTTCGGCTGAGCCGGAACCGGTGCAGCAGGTGCCGGAGCAGCAGCGGCAGGCGCCTCGGTCTTTGCCGGTTCGGCGGCAGGTGCAGCCTTGGCGGACGAAATGGCGTCAGCGGATTCGCCGTCCTGCAAGAGGATGGCGATCTTGGTGTTGACCTTGACGCCTTCGGTGCCGGCGTCGATCAGCAGCTTGCCGATCGTGCCTTCGTCGACGGCTTCCACTTCCATGGTGGCCTTGTCGGTTTCGATTTCGGCAATGACGTCACCGGAAACGACCTTATCGCCTTCCTTCTTGAGCCATTTCGAAAGGGTACCCTCTTCCATCGTCGGAGAAAGGGCGGGCATGAGAATGTCGATGGGCATAGTGTCCCTCCCCGATTTAGAGCAGAATGTCGGTGTAGAGCTCGGATGCATCCGGCTCTGGATCGTTCTGGGCGAAATCGGCGCTGTCGGCGACGATGTCGCGGACATCCTTGTCGATATCCTTCAGATCGTCTTCGGTTGCCCAGCCCTTTTCGAGCAGGCGGATACGGACCTGCTCGATCGGGTCGTGCTCGGAGCGCATTTTCTGCACTTCATCCTTGGAACGGTACTTCGCCGGGTCGGACATGGAGTGACCGCGGTAGCGGTAGGTCAGCATTTCCAGAATGATCGGGCCCTTGCCGGAGCGGCAATGCGCAACGGCTTCGTCAGCCGCAGCCTTGACGGCGCGAACATCCATGCCGTCGACCTGGATGCCGGGAATGCCAAAGGACGCACCGCGCTTGGAGAAATCGGCCTGCGCGGTGGCGCGAGCCGTCGAGGTGCCCATGGCGTAGCGGTTGTTTTCGATCACGAAGATCACGGGCAGCTTCCAGAGCTGCGCCATGTTGAAGCTTTCGTAGACCTGGCCCTGGTTGGCGGCGCCGTCACCGAAATAGGCGACGCTGACATTGTCATTGCCGCGGTACCAATTGGCAAAGCCGAGACCGGTGCCAAGCGAAACCTGGGCGCCGACGATGCCGTGGCCGCCGTAGAAATTCTTTTCCTTGGAGAACATGTGCATGGAGCCGCCCTTCCCTCGGGAATAGCCGCCCTGGCGTCCGGTGAGCTCGGCCATGACGCCACGGGCGCTCATGCCGGTCGCCAGCATATGGCCGTGGTCGCGATAGCCGGTGATGACCTGATCGCCATCCTTCAGCGCCATCTGCATGCCGACGACGACAGCTTCCTGGCCGATGTAAAGGTGACAGAAGCCGCCGATGAAGCCCATGCCGTAAAGCTGGCCGGCCTTCTCTTCAAAGCGGCGGATCAGGAGCATCTCACGATAAGCCTTGAGCTCCGCATCACGATCGAAATCTGCGATCGGGCCGCCATTGGTTTCCTTGGCAGGCCTTGATGCTGTCTTACGGCTGGAAACGGTCGCGTTTTTTCGCGGCGCCATTCAACCCTCCCTGTGTGAGTAGCCTCGTTTTATGGTGAGGCGTAACATAGGGAAGATTGCCCGCCACAGCAATGCTATAATTGCATGGCTCATATTCTTCGCAAGTCATTGATATAACTTACAAAAACGCGATTAACCGAAATTCGGTTAATTATGGCTATTTGTTGAAGATGACGATCTCGTTCGCTTTGGAATAGGTCAACTGATAGCGTGCATACTGATCGAGCATATCCTTATCCAGAGAGCCGTCACTCAACAGCGCGACCTCCTTTTCAAGGTGTTCGCGCTTGGCGACGAGATCAGCCAATTCCTTGGCGCGGTCGAGGCGGCGCTGCTCGAAAACTTCGGTCGCCTTCAGGCCGTAATCACCATGAATGCAATGATAACCGAAGTAGCTCACGAAAGCGATGGTGATGGCGGGAAGGATGAGACGGCCGAACCTTCTCTTCTTATGATACTTTGTCCACATACTCGCTCGTCACGCTCTGGCTTTACGCGATCTCCCCAAAGCCAATGCGCTTCGAACAAGATCACATCAAATCAAATACCTAGAGCTAATTTAACCCGTAGA
Organism: Rhizobium sp. ERR 1071; assembly: GCF_007828675.1. Classification (NCBI taxonomy): domain Bacteria; kingdom Pseudomonadati; phylum Pseudomonadota; class Alphaproteobacteria; order Hyphomicrobiales; family Rhizobiaceae; genus Rhizobium; species Rhizobium sp. ERR 1071. The sequence continues at coordinate 440,340 of NZ_VITM01000001.1, forward strand.
GATTAACCGTCCGTTGACTCTAACAGTCGGGACCAACAAAAAACCGCGCCCGAAGGCGCGGTTCAATCCAAGTAATAATTTTGCCGTGGATCCGGATGGATCCTACAGGTCAGATATCAGCCACGAAGGATGGAGCGGCCGGCATATTTTGCCTGTGGGCCGAGCGCTTCCTCGATGCGGATGAGCTGGTTGTACTTGGCAAGACGGTCGGAACGCGACAGCGAGCCGGTCTTGATCTGGCCGCAGTTGGTGGCAACGGCGAGATCGGCGATCGTGGAATCTTCCGTTTCGCCCGAGCGGTGCGACATGACGGCGGTGTAGTTGGCCTTGTGTGCGGTTTCGACGGCGTCGAGAGTTTCGGTCAGCGAGCCGATCTGGTTGACCTTGACGAGGATCGAGTTGGCAACGCCCATGCGGATACCGTCGCGCAGGCGAGCGGAGTTGGTGACGAACAGGTCGTCGCCGACGAGCTGGGTCTTCTTGCCGATCAGGTCAGTCAGGGTCTTCCAGCCTTCCCAGTCGTCTTCAGCCATGCCGTCTTCGATCGATACGATCGGGTACTTGGCTGCGAGTTCTGCGAGGTATTCAGCCATGGCGCCGGATTCCAGCGTGCGGCCTTCGCCTTCGAGAACGTACTTACCGTCCTTGAAGAATTCGGTCGAGGCGCAATCGAGGCCGAGAGCGATTTCGTCGCCCGGCTTATAGCCCGCCTTTTCGATTGATTTCATGATGAAGTCGAGAGCTGCCGGCGCGCTGGAAAGGCCGGGTGCGAAACCGCCTTCGTCACCGACGTTGGTGTTATGGCCCTGCGATGCCAGTTCCTTCTTCAGAACGTGGAAGACTTCCGAACCCATACGGACGGCTTCGCGGATCGAATCTGCACCGATCGGCAGGATCATGAATTCCTGGAAGTCGATCGGGTTATCGGCGTGAGCACCGCCGTTGATGATGTTCATCATCGGGACCGGCAGCAGACGGGCGTGAGCGCCGCCGACATAGCGGTAGAGCGGCAGGTTGGCGCTCTGGGCAGCAGCCTTGGCGACGGCCAGCGAGACGCCGAGGATAGCGTTTGCACCAAGGCGCGACTTGTTCGGCGTGCCGTCAAGCTCGATCATGATGTTGTCGAGCTGGATCTGGTTTTCGGCGTCCATGCCGCCGATGGCGTCGAAGATTTCCGAATTGACGGCTTCGACGGCCTTCTCGACACCCTTGCCATGGTAGCGCTTGCCGCCGTCGCGAAGCTCGACGGCTTCATGCGCGCCGGTCGATGCGCCCGACGGAACCGCCGCGCGGCCCAAGCTGCCATCTTCGAGGTAGACATCGACTTCGACAGTCGGATTGCCACGGCTGTCGAGTATCTCGCGGGCGATAATGTCGGTGATTGCGGTCATGATAGCTTCCTGCTCGCTGGTTTATAAATCGATTTAAATCGTCTTAATCGAAGGCGCGGAAATTACAATGGCGATCCGCGCCGCGATTTGGCACTCCTGCAGGCCCGTAACGTAAATTCATGTCAGCCTGTTGAATGCCGGCTACGTTTCAAGCCTTGGCAATGGCGTCGAAGGCCAGCAGCTTCTCCAGAAGCCGTGGCATATCCTTCAAATAGACCATGTTTGGGCCGTCGGACGGTGCATTGTCGGGATCCTCATGCGTCTCCACGAAGAGACCGGCAACGCCGACAGCGACGGCCGCGCGCGCCAGCGTCTCGACGAAGCGGCGGTCGCCGCCGGTCGAGCCGCCCTGCCCGCCAGGCTGCTGCACGGAATGGGTCGCATCGAAGATGACGGGCGCGCCCATCGCCGCCATGATCGGCAGCGAGCGCATATCCGAGACCAGCGTGTTGTAGCCGAAGGAGGCACCGCGCTCGCAGAGAAGAATATTCGGGTTGCCGCTGTCGTTCAGCTTGGCAAGCACGTTCTTCATGTCCCACGGCGCCAAGAACTGGCCTTTCTTGACGTTGACCACGCGGCCGGTCTTGGCGGCTGCAACCAAAAGATCGGTCTGGCGCGACAGAAAAGCAGGGATCTGCAGGATATCGACCGTCTTGGAAACGATGGCGCACTGCTCTTCCGTATGGATATCGGTCAGAACCGGAAAGCCATATTCCTTCTTCAGGTCTTCAAAGACTTCCAGCGCCTTTTCCAGGCCGATGCCACGCTTGCCTGACAGCGATGTGCGGTTCGCCTTGTCGAAGGAGGACTTGTAGACAAGGCCGATGCCCAGCTTGCCGCAGAGTTCCTTCAGGACGCCGGCAACCATGAACGCATGGTCGCGGCTTTCCATCTGGCAGGGGCCGGCAATCAGCGACAGCTTTGCAGTATTGGAAAAGAGGACCTTGGAGGCACCCTCGCCGACGGTGACTTCCGAATTCGTGCTCATATTATCTCCTCAAAGGCGAACAATGCGCCCTGACCGGGTGCCAACCTCGCCAATAGACGATTGTTCTTACGCGTATAGGTGACGCCGTTAGCAGTGAAATGCGACGATGTCACGGAAAGATCGCGCGTTTTGAAAAGGATTGCACGTGCTCTGAGCCCCGGATCATTCGTGCGAACAGGTAGATCATAGAATGCCTCCATTCCTTCCGGCGTCAAAATCTCCAGATCGGCATTGGCAGCCTTGATCGTCAGGCCAAAGGAATGCTCCATAATGCGCGGGCCACCGACAAGCTCCTCGAAGAAGCCGCGATAGGCCGCCGGCTTCGGCGCGCAAAGCGCTACCCGCGCGATACCAGTCACGCCGTTTTCGTGACGCTCGAGCACACTGCGGTCAGCCGGCAGCGGATTGATGCGCTGACAGCAGAAAGCGAGAAAATCCGGCGCGCGCAGATCGGCGGCGAAGGCAAGACGAAAACCGGCCGTGGTTTCCGTTCCATCCGGCATCTTCATCGGACGGGAGAAATCCAGCATTCGCCCCGCCGAAATCGCAGCCGCTTTGAAACGCTTATCATCCGCCACCGCATCATCCGTACCGAACACCACTGCCGAAAAGCCATTTTCGCCCACCCGGAAGCGATAGGCTTGATCGCGGGCAACAAAAACATTGCCATCCATGATGCTCTTCTCGCACTGCTCCGCAGACGCGACGCCCAGAGGTTCGAGATAGGTTTTATCGGCAAGGAAGACGCAGGCATTCTGCGTGCCAAAGGGATGGCGCGCATCTGGAGCCACTGTAAAACCGAGCTTGCCGAGGCGCTCGCGTGCCAAAGCGATATCGACGGTCGGCAGCACGAGATGATCCAGCGGATGCGGAGACGAAATCATGGCTTCTCCTGTTTGCTTGCCGAAGCAGATTTGCGCCCATCCCCCGCGCAATTCAAGATGGAAGCATGGAACACCCGGAGCACACGACATGGATCGAAGGCAATCTCGCAAACGTGATTGCTGATTCTCTGCCATGGCTGGCTCATGCAGCCGCGCGGCACGTTCATCCAAATGCTCGGCGCACGGGCTGAACGACAAAGTCGCGGAAGCGAGTAGAGCGGCATTTTTCTTATTTTTCCGTAAGTTAACGGAGACATAGCGCGCCGATGTTCCGAGCCGATCCATTCGCAAATGGCAATTATTTAACTGACCTCACAAGGCTTTACCGAAATTTAAGTACTTGCGGAACACATATGGAACATATAGTGTCCGTTCTGGATTTGTTTCGCAGCTTTTCTTGATTCTGGGGTTCCAAGACGATGTTGACGCGCAAGCAGCAGGAACTGCTTCTCTTCATTCACGAACGCATGAAGGAATCCGGTGTTCCACCATCCTTCGACGAGATGAAGGATGCATTGGATCTGGCATCGAAATCCGGTATTCATCGCCTGATCACGGCGCTGGAGGAGCGGGGCTTTATCCGCCGGCTGCCGAACCGGGCCAGAGCGCTCGAAGTCATCAAGCTTCCCGACGCCTATAATCCGAGCCTGCAGCAGCGCCGCGGCTTTTCTCCGAGCGTTATCGAAGGCAGCCTCGGAAAGCCGCAGCCCGTTGCCCCGCCCGCTCCGTCGAAGGTGGCAAATGACGATCACAATGGCTCGGCGTCGGTGCCCGTAATGGGCCGGATCGCTGCCGGTGTTCCGATTTCTGCCATCCAGAACAATACGCACGACATCACTGTTCCCGCCGACATGCTCGGCTCCGGCGAACATTATGCGCTTGAAGTTCGTGGGGATTCGATGATCGATGCCGGCATCTTCGACGGCGATACGGTCATCATCCGCAATTCGACGACGGCCAATCCCGGCGACATCGTCGTGGCGCTGGTCGATGACGAAGAGGCGACACTGAAGCGCTTCCGTCGCAAGGGTGCTTCCATCGCGCTTGAGGCTGCAAACCCGGCATACGAAACCCGCATCTTCGGACCGGATCGCGTGAAGGTCCAAGGCAAGCTCGTTGGCCTTATTCGCCGCTATCACTGACCGGTGAATTGTCGATGGCGGGTGACGTGGGCGCAATTGGCGCGTCGAATTTGCCGGTGCGCCAATCGTAGGTTCGATGCCTGGTCCAGGGACGCTGCGGGTTCTCGAATGCGGTTGAGAGGATGGGCTTGTCTCCGGTAAGCACCATTTCGATGGAGCCGGTTTTGCGCAATGTCGCACCGGTTATGAGCATCGCTCCGGAACGGCAATGGTCGAGCCGTAGCCGGATTGGCGTCACGATAATGTTCCCCGTGTCGCAAGCCGCAGGCAGGTAGGCCGCGTTTTCGATAGTGACCAATATCGCGCCGTTTTCAAGCATGGCCGCGCACCATGCTCCTTTCTGGCAGGCGAAACTGCCTTGCATGGTGCGGTCCAAGGCTTCTTCCATTGCGATACGGACCGCCTTCTGTTCTTCACTGTTCAATCGCTTATAACGATCTGCCTTGCCGATTTGTGGAAGTCGGCTGTCAGCCGGGAGCATGGTCGGAGGCTGATGGTCCGCCGCAACCAGTGCCTTTTGCCATTGTTCGAAAATGAAGGCCTGCGGTCTCTCGCGATTGGTCGCGAGTATATCGTCCTGGCGCAATGCGACCAGGACGCCATCTTCGGAGATCATCAGGTCGGGTTTCGGTACGCCAGATCCGAATGCCGCCAAGCCCATGGACAAGAGCGATAATAGCAGGCCCAGATGGCGAAGCCGGGTCCGCAATATGCTCATGATCAGGAAGCCGATAATGAATGTGGGCATCAGCCAGGCCGGCTGGCGACCGAAGGTAATGTCACCTCCCCAACCAGCTACGGTTCTTGCGATCATGATAACGAGTTCCAGTCCCTCTCCGGTGACTTTCCAGAAAGGCCCGTCGAGACCGAGCGGCATGAGCAGCATCGCCATCATCCCGAACGGCATAACGATGAAAGAAACGACGGGCATTGCCGCAAGGTTGGCGGCGAGCCCATATGTCGCCAACCGGTGAAAATGCTCGATCGAGAAGATAGCGGTCGATGCGCCACCGATGAACGAGGTCGACGTCACGCCTGCGAAGAAACGTGTGACGAACAATAGCGGACTTAGTACACGAAGGCGCGGCAGGATGTTTTCACGATGCCGCCGCCGTTTCCAGAGCGAATAGCCCGACACCAGCGCCAGCGTTGCGGCATAGGACATCTGGAAGCTCGGGCCGAGCACTTGCGACGGCGACAGTACAAGAATGACAATGGCAGAAAGTGCGACGTTGCGCAGACTGATCGATGGCCGATCGAAAAGCACGGCCACGAGCATGATCGCCATCATGATGAAGGCACGCTCGGCGGATACGCCGAAGCCGGAGATGAGATAATAGGCCGTTACAGTGAGAAGCGCGCCGAGGGCTGCGAACTTCTTGGTCGGCCAGGCCTGCGCGACACCGGGAAACAGGCTGAACAAGTAGCGTAGGCCGATGTAGAAAATGCCGGCCGACAACGCCATGTTCAGACCGGAAATTGCAATGATATGGGTCAGACCGGCAATTCTCAGCGCTTCGGTCGTATCCTTGGAGATTGCGCGTCTCTCATCGGTGACAAGCGCTGCGGCAAAGGCGCCGGTATCTCCCGGCAAGGTTTGCCTGATCCTGTCGCCTATGCTGTTGCGCAGGCCAGCGAGCCAGATATCGGCCGCATCCAATAAGGAGCCGGCCGCGTTATCACCGGATGGCGACAGTAATTCCGGTGTTCCGTAGGCAAAGCCGTTCGCACCGATACCGTTGAAATAAGAACTGAAGGCGAAATCATTGAGACCGGTCAATGCTGGTCCTGCCGGAGGAGTCAGGCGCGCCCTACCCCGGATCCGATCACCTAAATCGAACGGTTCCGCCTGCTTGCGCACGAAGATCGTAACCCGCTGCGGCGCGCGGCGAATGGAAGGTTTTTCCGTTGCCTCGACGCGGATGACATAGCGCCAGCGTCCATTGTCATAGGATTCCCGTCGTTCGATCTGACCGGTCACGGTCGTGGTCACGGCCGAATCGAGCATGACGGTAGAAACCCGCCAGCTCTCGCATTGCGCCAGCGCCATGCCCAGGCAAAGGAGCATGCCTGCCAAAAGAAGATGGCGAAACAGCCTGCCTGCCTCCTGCATGAGCGCGAAGCCGCTGGTGAAGACCAACAGGCCTACAAGAACAGCCTGTGGAGGCGGATCGCTGCCAGCCTTGAACCAGAAAATTGCACCAAGGCCCATATAGATCGGCGCAAGCAGGACCGCGCGACCATGGGCCGCCTCCTCTTCGATCAATCCGAAGGTGCCAAGCCGAATGCGGCTTGATACCCGCAATAGCCGGGATGTCAGCCGCGTCTGGTCCTGCGTCCGTTCCCGTCGCGGCACTTCGGCGGGCAAGATATTCGTGGCAACAACAGGGCGAGGCTGCGAGAGCGCAGCAACGTCCCCACCCTCTTTCCGCTGCTCGGATGCCTCCAAATTAGGCACTCGCCGCCGTCCCCACGCAAAACTACAGCTTTTGCGCGATTTTTGCCGTTAGCAGGCGATGAATTCAACCAAAATCGACGCAAACAGGGCTCAATTGGGCCGGTTTCGCCGCCTAGCATAATTAGAGGCGCTTCTGCAGTGCCCAAAAGTTGATACTGCATTGCACAATTCAGCGTTAGGATAACTTGGCATTAGGCTCGGGATCATATAGCTAGTCGGTAGTCGCTTAACCTTTTGGCGCTTTTTATGGCGTCAATCCCGCCAAATCTTGGAGGATCAGCATGACGGAACAAAGCGCGAAACTAACTTGGGGTGAAAAGACGGTGGACCTGCCGGTCAAGACCGGAACCATCGGCCCGAGTGTCATTGATATTGGTGCCCTTTATAAGAACACCTCCACTTTCACTTACGATCCTGGTTTCACCTCCACCGCGTCGTGCGAGTCGAGCATTACCTACATCGATGGCGACGAAGGCGTTCTGCTGCACCGCGGCTATCCGATCGATCAGCTGGCCGAACACGGCGATTTCCTCGAAGTTTGCTACCTCCTTCTCTACGGTGAACTGCCGACGGCAGCGCAGAAGAAGGACTTCGACTATCGCGTAACCCACCATACGATGGTGCACGAGCAGATGTCGCGCTTCTTCACCGGCTTCCGCCGCGACGCACATCCGATGGCCGTCATGTGCGGCTGCGTTGGCGCGCTTTCCGCCTTTTATCACGACTCGACCGACATTACGGATCCGCACCAGCGCATGGTCGCAAGCCTGCGCATGATCGCCAAGATGCCGACGCTCGCCGCCATGGCGTACAAGTACCATATCGGCCAGCCCTTTGTTTACCCGAAGAACGACCTCGACTACGCGTCGAACTTCCTGCGTATGTGCTTTGCGGTTCCTTGCGAAGAATACGTCGTCAATCCGGTGCTTGCCCGCGCCATGGACCGCATCTTCATTCTGCATGCCGATCACGAGCAGAATGCTTCGACGTCGACGGTTCGTCTGGCAGGCTCTTCCGGCGCCAATCCGTTTGCCTGTATCGCTGCAGGCATTGCCTGCCTCTGGGGACCGGCTCACGGCGGCGCCAACGAAGCTGCGTTGAACATGCTGAACGAAATCGGCACGGTCGACCGCATTCCGGAATTCATCGCCCGCGCCAAGGACAAGAACGATCCGTTCCGCCTGATGGGTTTCGGCCACCGCGTCTACAAGAACTACGACCCGCGCGCCAAGATCATGCAGAAGACGGCGCACGAGGTTCTCGGCGAGCTCGGCATCAAGGACGATCCGCTGCTCGATATCGCGATTGAACTGGAGCGTATCGCTCTGACCGATGAATATTTCATCGAAAAGAAGCTGTATCCGAACGTCGACTTCTATTCCGGCATCACGCTGAAGGCTCTCGGCTTCCCCACGACCATGTTCACCGTTCTGTTCGCTCTTGCCCGCACCGTCGGCTGGATCGCTCAGTGGAACGAAATGATCGAGGATCCGCATCAGCGCATCGGCCGTCCGCGCCAGCTCTACACCGGCGCTCCGCTGCGCGAATATGTGCCTGTTTCCAAGCGCTAAGCTTCGGTATTGAAACAAAAAAACCGGTCAGAGATGACCGGTTTTTTTATGGGCTAGAACGTCCAGAACAATCTGCGCAGCCTTGTCGCCAGGCGGCTCCTTCGTCTGCATCCGTTCCCAGACCAGATCGTAGCCAGCAAGCATCGCCGCACGCTCCGGCGTATCGCTCGACAGGCGCTCCATATAACGAGCCAGCATGCCCGGCCGCAGAACATCGTTGATGAGCTCAGGCAGAACGGCATAGTCGGCGATGAGGTTCGGCAAGGCGGCCGTCCAGATCTTGATGCGCGACAGCACGAATTTCGCCAGCCATTCAGTCTTATAGGTCGAGACTACGGGAACGCCCGCAAGCCCCAGCTCCAGGATCACCGTGCCAGAGGCTGCCATGGCGGCATCCGCCTTGGCAAAGGCACTCCATTTGGCATCCTGGCCGACGAGTATATCCGGCTTGACCTGCCAATTAGCCGTCAAAGAGCGAACCACCGCCTCCTGCCGCGGCACGGTCGGCAGCAGAAAACGAACATTATCATTTCTCCGGCTAAGTTCTTCGGTAGCCCGCTCAAAAACCGGAAGGAGTTGCCTGATCTCCGATGCACGCGATCCGGGTAAAAGCAGGATCGTCTTCGCCACATCGGCGCCGGCCAGACCGCGCAAGGCGCGCTGACGTCGCGTCTCCACAAGATTGGCATCGACCGTCAGGCGGTGGCCGACATAAGTGGTTACCGGACCGCCCAGGCGCTTCATGGCAGCAGGCTCGAACGGCAAGACGGCCAGCACGTGGTCGACATAGGCAAGCATCTGCTGTGCGCGATATTCTTTCCACGCCCAGACGCTGGGGCAGACGTAATCGATAACAGGCAGATCGGGTAACGCCTTGCGCACCCGCTTGGCAACGCGATGCGTGAAATCGGGGCTGTCGATGATCACGAGCACGTCCGGCTTTGCAGCAATAATCGCATCCGCCGTCTGCCGGATGCGGGCCAGCAGCTTCGGCAATCGCTTGATGACCTGGATGAAACCCATGATCGAGAGTTCGGAATAATCGAAGAGCGAGCGCAGACCTTGCGCCTCCAGCGCCTCGCCGCCGACGCCCATCAGCTCTACCGGACCGTCGCAGCGCCGCTTCAGGGCCGCGACGAGATCGCCACCCAGCAGATCGCCGGAGACTTCGCCAGCAACGACGGCAAGCTTCAAGGGCGCTGCGCTCACATGAAGCCCTCCGCGGTCAGGCCACGATCGATGCCGCAGACGAAAATACCGGCCTCGTCCGCGGCGGCGATCACCGCTTGCCGGTCGAGGATCAGGGCCCTGCCGGCTTCGACTGCGACGCCGGCTAGGCCAGCCTTCTTGGCATTCGATACCGTAGAAACGCCGATCGATGGCAAATCGGCCCGAATATCCTGCTGCGGCTTGCAGAGCTTGACGAGCACGCCGCGCCGGCGCGTCGAGATGCGTCCTGCTGCGCGCAGTTCGGCAACTCGCTCGATCATCTTATCGGTACCCTCGGCGCCTTCGAGCGCAACAACGCGGCCGCCGACGCTGACCGCGCCCTGCCCCACATCCAGAAAGCCCAGCGCATCGGCCGCCTTCGCACCCTGTGCAATATCGCGCAGATCCTCTTCCGCTGGCGAGAATTTTCCAAGCGGCCCGGTCGTCGCCAAAAGGTCGGGCGCGATTTCATGCGCGCCAACGACGCGAACGCCACCGGCTTCGATCAGGCGAATGACCATCTGCAGGACGGCATTGTCACCGCCCGAAAGAAGCGTGCGAATGGTCGAGGGCAATTCCTTGATGACGCGCCAAGTGGGATGCACCTGCCGCCACGAAGGGCGTCGTGCGACACCGCCCGACATGACGACACGATCGACGCCATGTCGGCGGAACATCGCCTCGAGGCCAGCAAAATTGCCGACGCCGAGATTGGCATGATCGAAGGCGGACCAATCGCGGTCCGCCTCGTCAGTCAAAGCGATGATGACGGGGTTTTCACCGGCCTGCCGAGCGGCGTCGGCGACGTAAACCGGCAAAAGCCCGCTGCCTGCGATGATCGCCAGTCTACCCTTGCCGTTTTCGCTGGTCGAAACCACCCTCAGCTCTTGCCGCGATTCGGCGATGAAAGCGCGCGATCGCTATCGGCAGCAATGAAATCGAGAATTTCCATCACTTCCTTGCAATCGGCATATTCCTCGCGGATAGCCGCTGCATTGTCGCGGATGGAACCTTCGCCTTCGAAGATGCTCTTGTAGGCGCGGCGAACGCGGTGGATGACGGCACGATCAATCCCTGCGCGGCTCATCCCGACGACATTCAATCCTGACAACACGCCTGGATTGCCGTTCAACATGCCGTAAGGGATGACATCGTAGCTGGCGGCCGTAAGACCACCAATGAAGGCCTGGCGGCCGATACGGGTGAACTGGTGCACCGCGCAGCCGCCGCCAAGAATGGCGCGATCTTCGATGGTGACATGTCCGGCCAACATGACGTTATTCGACATGATGACATTGTTTCCGACGCGGCAGTCGTGAGCGACATGCGAGTTGGCAAGGAACAGGTTGTTGTTGCCGACAATCGTCCTGCCGCCGTAATCGGCCGTACCGGTATTGATCGTCACGCCTTCGCGGATCGTGCAGTTCTCGCCGACATCAAGCGTCGTTTCCTCGCCGTGATGATGGACGCTCTGCGGATCGCCACCGACAACAGCCATCGGAAAGATCTTCGTTCCCTTGCCGATTGTCGTACGACCGGTCACAACGGCATTATTGAGCAACTGAATATCGTCATGCAGCACGACCTTGGGACCGACATAGCAGAACGGGCCGACAACAACATTCTCGCCGATGACCGCGCCGTCTTCGACAACCGCCAGCTTATGAATGCGGGCGCTCTTTGCGATGCTGCTCATGCCTGTTCCTGATCCTTCCGTACGATCATCGCACCGATATCGGCCTCGGCGACCAGAGAACCGTCGACCTTGGCATCGCAATGGAACTTCCAGATGGTCCCACGCTGCTTCTGCTTGACGACGTGGAATTCGACACGGTCGCCCGGAACGACCGGCCTGCGGAAGCGGGCGTTGTCGATCGTCATGAAGTAAACGAGGTTACCGCCGATGCCGTCCTTGCGGGCGCAGATCGCGCCGGCTGTCTGCGCCATTCCCTCGATGAGCAACACGCCCGGCATGATCGGCGATTCCGGGAAATGTCCGGTGAATTGCGGCTCGTTCGCCGTCACGTTCTTGATGCCGATCGCGGAATTATCGCTATCGATCTCGATGATCTTGTCGACCATCAAGAAGGGGTAGCGATGCGGCAAAAGCTTCATAATTTCAATGATGTCAGCCGACGACAGCGACGTCTTGGCTTCCTCAGTCATGCTCCGCACTCCCGTCTTTCTTGTCTCTGGCTCCTGACCGCTTCGCGATCTCCGCCGATTCCCTTAGAAAATCCCATAGCGGCCGCGCAGGTAGACCCGCATAGCGCTCGCCCGCCGGGATGCTGTTCATCACGCCGCTCTTGGCACCGATCTGCACGCCGTCGCCAATGTGGATATGCCCGTTGAGGCCCGCCTGCCCGCCGATCTGCACGCCATCGCCGATCACCGTGCTGCCGGCAATGCCGACCTGGCTGACGATAGCACAATGGCGACCGATGCGGACGTTATGTCCGATCTGGACCTGATTGTCGATCTTCGTACCTTCGCCGATCACGGTATCATCCATGGTGCCGCGATCGATCGTTGTATTGGCGCCGATCTCGACATTGTCCTGGATGATCACGCGGCCGATCTGCACGATCTTGACCATGCCGCGCGGTCCCGGCGCATAGCCAAAACCGTCCTGGCCGATGCGCGTGCCATTGTGGATGATGACGCCATTGCCGAGATAGGCACAGAGCACACTCGCACCGCCGCCGATGCTGCAATTACGCCCAATCTTGACACCCGGCCCGATGAGGGCATTAGGGCCGATATAGGTCCCCTCGCCGATCTCCGCACCAGGGCCGACGATCGCACCGGGCTCGATGCCGATATTGGCCTCTAGCTTAGCGGTCGCATCGATGGTCGCAGCGGGGGAAATCACGAGCGGATTCGCCGTGAACGTAACCGGCCGCATGGCTTGAGGATGCAGCAGCGCACCGGCAATGGCGAAATCCGTATGCGGCTTCTTCGACAGAAGTACCGGGATGTGATCGGGAACGAAAGACTTCAGCGCCGGAAGGCAAATGATGGCTGAAGCCTTGCAAGTCTCCAGCTCGGCGCGATTCTTTCGGGAAAGGATATAACAAACGTCACCCTCGCCTGCCCGATAGACGGGAGCGATAGATCTGATGACGACCTCCGAAGAGGTCGTATCAGCCAGTTCCGCCCCAAGATGCTCAGCCAGTTGTTTCAAGCTGACGCCACCATGGGGCGGGAAAAAACCAGTATGTTCCATAAGCACCAGCTCCAGAACGGTGTTCAAGCCCGCAGTTCTGGACTGCCGATATCAGAACTGGTTGGCGATGCCAAACCGGAAATTCTCGGTCTTGTCGTAATCTTCCTTCAAGACCGGCACGGCGTAGTCAACACGGATGACACCGAACGGCGAAGACCAGATCAGACCGGCACCGAGCGATGCACGGATCGAGCTGTCGTTATGAAGCGTATCGCCAAAGAGATTCGCCTTGTTGCCGTAGAGCGTGCCTGCATCAGCGAAGGCTGCGATACGCAGGCCGATATCCTGGGGAACGCCCGGCATCGGCATGCTCGCTTCAGCCGAAGCGGTGAAGTAGGTCGTACCACCGAGCGGATCGCCATGCGACGAACGCGGACCGATACCAGCATTCTCGAAGCCGCGGATTTCACGGCCGCCGAGCGTAAACTGATCGAAGACGTTCAGCTTGCCATTCGTCGGCATCACGTAGCCGGCACCCACCGTCAGCGAGCCGATGATATCGGCTTCGTCGCTGATCATCTGGTAGTAACGAGCCTTACCGCTCAACTTGTAGAAGTCAGAATCGCCGCCGAGGCCCGCAAATTCGTGCGTGAACTTGGCGATGATACCTTCACGCGGAAGGTTCTGATCATCAAGCGTGTTGTAGGTGAAGGTCTGCGAAACCGTCGACTGCACCCACGGGCCGTTCTCAACGAGGTTGAGATACGGAGCCGAAAGGTTGTTCTGCCAATCGTTCGTGCCGTCGTAAGTCAAGCGCTTGTAGTTGTAGCGCAGGGTCGTTGCCAGGTTCTCGGTAATCGGCGCGGTGACGCGCAGCGAGAAGCCTTCTTCCGAATAGTCGTAGTAATCGTCGCTCGACGTCTGGTTCTTGAAGATATCGAAACCGGCAGCCAGACGATAACCGAGGAAATAAGGCTCAGTGAACGAGATGTTGTAGGTACGATTACCTTCCGTACCGGCACCTGCGGCGAGGCGGATATACTGACCGCGACCGAGGAAGTTCTTTTCTTCAACTGAAGCTTCCAGAAGCAAGCCGCCATTGTTGCCAACGGCGTAACCGGCGCCGATACCGAAGGAGCCCGTCGGCTGGTCTTCGACGTTGACGATGACGACGACGCGGTCCGGAGCACTGCCCTGAGCCGTCGAGATATCGACCTTGGTGAAATAGCCGAGCGCGTCGAGGCGACGCTTCGCACGCGTGATCATTTCCTGGTTGAAGGCATCGCCTTCGTTCAGGTCGAACTCGCGGCGGATGACGTAGTCACGCGTGCGGGTGTTGCCACGGATTTCGATACGCTCGACATAGGCGCGCTCGCCCTGGTCGACCAGATATTCGATGCCGATGGTGTGGCCGGACAGATCGCGGTTACCGCGCGGCGTGATGCGGGCGAACGGATAGCCGGCAGCCGCGACGCGCTTGGAAATGTTCTCGATCGAAGTCTGGATATCCTTGGCGCTGTAGACATCGCCCTTGTGGGTGATGACAAGGCCTTTCAGCTCGTCGGCATTGATACCTTCGACGGTCGAGATGACGTTGATATCGCCGTAAGTATAACGCGGACCTTCGTCGACGTTGAAATTCAGCGTGTATTCGTTGCTCTGCTCGTTCAGCGTCGCATCGGCACTGACGACACGGAAGTCGGCATAACCGTGATTGTAGTAGAACTGACGCAGCTGATCCTGGTCGGCCTGCAGACGTTCGGGGCTGTAGACGTCCTTGCGCGTCAGGAACGACAGGAAGTTGCTCTTTTTCGTGCCGATGACCGAAGCAAGGCGACCGCTGCCATAGGCCTGGTTGCCCGAGAAATTGATTTTGTCGATCTTGGTACGCTCGCCCTCGTTGATGACGAAAGCCACGTTCAGACGACCCGGCGCGACTTCGGCGGTCTGCGTCGTCACCTGCACATCGTTACGACCAATGGATGCATAGGCATCCTTGATGGTCTTGACATCAGCCTGAATGGTCGCCTCGTTATACGGGCCGGCAGCATGTGTCTGGACGATGCCCTGAAGCTTGTCGTCCTTGATCTTGCGGTTGCCGTTGAAGACCACGGCGTTGATGAGCTTGTTTTCGCTGACCGATACAACCAGCGTGCTACCCGAAACGGTAATGTGGACATCAGAGAAATATCCGGTGGCATAGAGCTGCTTCACCGAAGCATCAATGTCACTGGCGGAGAAGCTCTTGCCGGGCTTGATCGTGATATTATCGCGAACGGCTGTCTCGCCGACGCGTCCAGCACCGCGAACGTCAACCCGCTGAATAACAGCTGCTTCAGCGACAGAAGCAGAGGCAAGGGTGATCACACCAGCGCCCGACGCAACAACACCTGCAGACAGCGCTACCGCCGACACTGCGTTCAAAAATTTTGAACCAGCCTTCATTTCACTTCTTACCTTTTTTCAATCGTCCCCAGCCCCGAGCGAACCCGATTCCGGCCACGTGTGTCGTTTTACCCGCTTTTGACATACAAGCAAGGGAGCACGTTAATTTCTGTTTACTTCATTTCAAAGCGTGGCTCATTCGCCACTACGGCTTTGAAACATCGTAAATAAATCGTAATTTTCCTCTCGTCGCCCCACTAGCCTATTCTGGAACTAATATCGTTCCAGGTTGCAAACACCATGAGTGAGAGCACCATCGCAAATCCAATCCGGAAAGCGATATCCTGCGCTCGTGCACCCAGAGGTTTTCCCCTTACGGCTTCAATCGCATAGAACATCAGATGGCCGCCATCAAGTACCGGGACGGGCATCAAATTTAATAACCCTATTGAAACAGAAAGTATGGCGGCGAATTGGAGCACCGCGGCAAAACCCAGAGTTGCCATTTGCCCGGAGAGTTGTGCAACCCGGATCGGCCCGCCGAGCTGATCGGCCTTCATATATCCGCCGATGACGTTGCCGAGATATTCGAAAGTGCCGGAAACGATACTGCCAGTCTGCTTCACACCTTCGGTAAGCGCCTGCAGCGGCCCATAAGCCTCGTAACGCAGCCTGATCGGCTTCTGACCATCGCTGATGCCGATCGTGGCAATCTCCGTCCGTGCGCCGAAGACATCGGTCTCCTCCGACTTTCTCGGCGTCACCGATACGTCACGGGTCTGGCCATTACGCTCGATCGACAGTGCCATGGGCTTGTCGGCATGGGCAGCCGCATAACGCTGCACTTCGCCGACAGAGCCGATCTCCCGTCCATCCACAGAAAGAATGCGGTCACCAAGTTCCAAGCCCGCCGTCTGAGCCGGACTGTCAGCCCCAATCGACGCGATCAACGGATCGATCGGGGCGATGCCGATACTGCCGACATCCTTCTTGTTTCCGGATGCGTCCGTATCCGTCAATGTTGCGGTCACGATCGGCAAATCGCGGATCACGCCATCGCGCTGGATGGTCAGCACGATGCTCTTGCCGGGGCGCTCGGCGATATAACGGCCGATATCGTAATAAGTAGCGGCATTATTGCCATCGACAGCAATCAGACGGTCTCCCGCCTGCACACCGGCCTTTGCCGCGGGTCCGGCCGGTTCCACCGCAGTCACCACCGGATCGACGAGCGCGATACCGATACGACCCATTTCCATCTTGTTGCCGAACTGATCGGTGTCCTCGACCAGTTTCGGAACGATCCGGAAATCGCGATTCTGGCCGTCGCGGTCGACGGTCAGTACTATAGTGCGGCCCGGGCGCAGGCCGACATAGCGCTGCACTTCATCGAAAGTCGTCACCTTGTTGCCATCGACGGCGATCAGGCGGTCGCCTGGCTCGATGCCAGCCTCCGCGGCAGCACCGTCGCGCGTCACCATGGCCACGACCGGATCGGCAACCGTGCGGCCGTAAACGCTGAAAAGGACTGCGAAGATTACAATGGCGAGCAGGAAATTGGCGATCGGTCCGGCCGCAACGGTTGCAGCCCGCTTCCAGAGCCTGGCTCCGGCGAAGGATTGGGCGCGCTCCTCCTCCGTCATCGCCGAGAGCTGATCCACATCGGTCTTGCTGGAGGCGTCCTCGTCGCCGAAGAATCGCACATAACCGCCGAGCGGAATGAGGGAGAGCTTCCAGCGCGTACCGTGTGTATCGGTAAATCCGGCAATCTCCGGCCCGAAGCCGATCGAAAAAGCCATGATGCGAATGCCCGACCAACGACCGACCAGATAGTGGCCCATCTCGTGCACAAAAACGAGCAACGACAGCACAAAGACAAATGTGATGACGTTGTTCGTCAAGAAACCGATGAAGCCAGCCGCGCTACCCATGCAACGATCCTGTTCGTGTTAGAGCGGTTCAGCTTTCACGGAAGCTCCGAACCATTCCATCTTTCTGTTTTCTCGCAATTCCAGACGGAAAACCGCTGCGCACTTTTCCTGGAATTGCTCCAGTATCAGACCCCGAGCAGAACGCCACCCAATGAAAAGGTCTCGCCGCTCATTGTCAGCGTTATTACGATAGCCAACAAAAACGCTGCAAAACAAGCAAAAATTAGTCCATCGACCCGATCCATGACGCCGCCATGTCCGGGAATCAGATGGCTCGAGTCTTTCACACCAAACTTGCGCTTGACGAACGATTCGAACAGGTCACCAATCTGACTGCAGACGGAAAGCACCAGGGCAAGAAGAGGAATCCACAGGTCTTCGGCTGAAAAGAAGCTCCACACGACCGCCGTTCCCGCGATGACGGCCGCGATAGCACCGCCGATGGCGCCCGACCAGGTCTTGCCCGGCGATATGCTCGGCGCAAGCTTCGGCCCCCCGATAGCGCGGCCGACGAAATAGGCAAAGATGTCCGTCGCCCATACCGTGGCAAAGACGAACAGCATCAGCACGAAGCCGCGAAAATCGTCATCACGGATCTCGGCAAGGGCAATTGCCGTCAATCCGGAATAGAATATGCCGCCCGGCAGCCACCAGCTCTTTCCACGTATGGCGACCATGATCGCGGTAACAGCAACGAAGGCGGCCAGAACCTCGATGGAGTAGACGGATTCGCTTAAAGCCGTCGCACCGGCGATCAATACGAGCCCAAGCCAGCCGAGCGCGTTTCCCTGAGGATCGCGGCCATGCAGATCCGATATCGTCGACCATTCATAATAGACGAGCAGACCGATCACGGCGGCCAGCAGACGAAAGCCTGAGCCGCCATACCAGGTGGCAGCAAGAACGATGGCGGCGAGAATGATGCCGGAAATAATGCGCAGCCTGAGTTCGCGGCTCATCAAGACCCCACGGCCGCCGCCTGCTTGGCGGAAAGGCCGCCAAAACGCCGGTCGCGCGCAGCATATTTCTCCAACGCCGAGAAGAAGAGCTCGCGGCTGAAATCGGGCCAGTAGTCCGGCACGAACATGAACTCCGAATAAGCGGCCTGCCAGAGCAGGAAATTCGAGAGCCGCTCTTCGCCGCTCGTGCGAATGATGAGATCCGGATCGGGAATACCGGCCGTGTCGAGACGGGCATCGACCAGGTCCGAAGTAATGTCCTGCGGGCGCAGCCTTCCGGCTTCGACATCCTTGGCAAGACTTACGAAGGCACGCGTGATTTCGTCACGCGAGCCATAGTTGAAGGCAATGATCAGCGTCAGGGCCGTGTTGTTCCTAGTGGTCTCCTCTGCCTCGAGCAGCAAGGGCAGGATATCGCCACGCAGGCCGCTGCGATCGCCGATGACGCGGATGCGCACATTCTGGCGATGAAGCTCGGCAAGGTCCCTCCGGATGAAGGCCTTGAGGAGGCCGAGGAGATCGCTCACCTCCGCCTCGGGCCGGCGCCAGTTCTCCGAGGAGAAGGCGAACAGCGTCAGATATTTTATGCCGATATCGCCGGCAGCCCGCACCGTCTCCCGAACCGCCTCCACGCCCTTGCGGTGGCCCATGGTGCGCGGCAGACCGCGCGCATTGGCCCAGCGTCCGTTGCCATCCATGATGATGGCAACGTGTTCAGGTACGACAGAGAACGTAGGAGCTGACATATGGGTCCGGTTTCGTTCGGCGGAAAGATGCTCTGGCCTCATAATCTAGGGCGCAGCCACCGCTTTCAATATTGCGAAAATCGAAAGCGCGACACTCCCCAGCATGCGATCAGACGTGCATGATTTCCTTTTCTTTGTCGGCTAGCAAGCGGTCGATTTCCGAAATCGTCTCATCCGTCATCTTCTGCACACGTTCAGAGAGAGAGCGGCTCTCGTCCTGACCGATTACGCCATCCTTTTCGGCCTTTTTGAGGCCATCCATGCCATCACGGCGCACGTGGCGAATCGCCACCTTCGCCTTTTCGGCATATTCATGCGCGACCTTCACCAGCGAACGGCGACGCTCTTCGTTGAGTTCCGGCAGCGGGATGCGCAGGTTCTGGCCATCGACGATCGGATTGAGGCCGAGATTGGATTCGCGGATGGCGCGCTCGACAGCGCTGACCATCGATTTGTCCCACACCGACACAGTCAGCATGCGCGGCTCCGGCACGGTGATATTGGCCACCTGGTTCAGCGGCATGCGCGAGCCGTAGGCTTCGATCGTCACAGGATCGAGGATGTTGGCGGATGCGCGCCCGGTGCGCAGTGAGGCTATGTCGCTCTTGAATGCCGCAATGGCGCCATCCATGCGGCGCTTCAGTTCCTTGAGATCGCTGGCTTCACTCATGTCTATACTCCCCTGTAATGAGGCGACACCGGGGCTGACCCGGCGTCACAGGAATGTCAGTTGTCTGATACGATGGTCTTGCGGCCGCCGCCGGTCAAGATTTCCGCAAAGCCGCCCTTCTCGTGTATGGAGAAGACGACGATCGGAATGGAGTTTTCGCGTGCAAGCGCCACGGCGGCGACGTCCATGACGGCCAGCCCCTTTTCGAGCACCTGACTATGGGTCAGATGATCGAAGCGTTCGGCATCGGGGAACTTCTTCGGATCGGCGGAATAGATGCCATCGACCTGCGTTCCCTTAAAGATCGCTTCAGCGCCCATTTCGGCGGCACGCAGCGCAGCTGCAGAATCCGTCGTGAAAAACGGATTGCCGGTGCCACCGGCGAAGATGACCACGCGGCCGAGCGAGAGGTGGTAGAGCGTGGCGCGTTGCGAGAAGCTTTCGCAGATTTCCGGCATGGAGATGGCCGAGAGCACGACGGTATCGATATTGAGCTTGCGCAGCGAGGTCGCCAGCGCCAGCGCATTGATGACGGTGCCCAGCATGCCCATATGGTCGCCGGTCACGCGGTCACCGCCCTTGGAAGCCACGGCTACCCCGCGGAAGATATTGCCGCCGCCGACTACGACGCCGACTTCGACACCCATGGCGCGCGCCTGTGCGATATCACCGGCAATCCGGTCGGCGACGGTGACATCGATACCAAAACCCTGGCTGCCCATCAGAGCTTCACCAGAGGCCTTGAGCAACACGCGCTTGTAGATCGGCTGGGACATCGTAGCTCCTTGAAGTGATCACCGGGGGAATGATTGTGAAAGCCGGATACACGAAGGGCACCGCGTTGTCACGCGATGCCCATCCGTTTTCCCTGATATGGTTTCACCAAACCGAGATATGTCTCTTTTCGACCGTGCTTTTCCGCACCTCTTCAAATTGCGGAAAAGCCCTATCGTTTTGTTTCCTTACGCATTCCGAACGGAAAACCGCTACGCAATTTTCCTGGAAATCCTCAGATCAGCCTTTGGCGACAGCCGCAACTTCTGCGGCGAAGTCACTTTCTTCCTTCTCGACGCCTTCGCCGAGCAGCAGGCGGGCCATGCCGGTGATTTCGATCGGGGCGCCGGCGGTCTTTTCAGCTTCCTTGAGGGCAGCACCGACCGTCAGGTCCGGATTGATGACGAAAGCCTGCGAGAGAAGAGCGACTTCCTCGAAGAACTTGCGCATACGGCCTTCGACCATCTTTTCGATGATGGCTTCCGGCTTGCCGGATTCGCGGGACTGTTCGATGAAGACGTTGCGTTCGCGCTCGGCGACGGCTGCGTCGACTTCTTCGGCGCGGATAGCCAGCGGGTTCGTAGCAGCGATGTGCATGGCGATCTGGCGGCCGATCGAGGTCAGAACAGCCTTGTCACCGACCGACTTCAGGGCGACCAGAACGCCGAGCTTGCCGATACCGTCGCCAGCAGCGTTATGGATGTAGGTCGCCACAACGCCATGCTCGACTTCCAGCTTGGCGGCACGACGGAGCGTCATGTTCTCGCCGATGGTAGCAATCGCGTCCTTGATGGCGTCGGCGACCGGCTTGCCGGATGCGGGATAGGTCGCAGCCGAAATGGCTTCAACGGTACCGTCGGTGGACAGCGCAACTTCGGCAATGCCGCGAGCGAGGTCCTGGAAGGCATCGTTACGGGCAACGAAGTCGGTTTCGGAGTTGAGCTCGACAACAACGGCCTTGTGACCAGCGCCGGCAATGGCGATCAGGCCTTCAGCGGCGGTGCGGCCGGACTTCTTGTCGGCCTTGGAGATGCCCTTGGCGCGCAGCCAGTCGATCGCGGCTTCGATATCGCCGTTCGTCTCGGTCAGCGCCTTCTTGCAGTCCATCATGCCTGCGCCAGACTTTTCGCGCAGTTCTTTCACCAGTGCAGCCGTAATCTCGGTCATAAGCTTCCTCTTGTCGGTTCATACGGTGCGGCAAACGGCTTGAGCCGAAGCGGCACCGATTTGAGGGACGAAATGTACCCGTAAGTATGACAGCGTTATGAAACCGCGTCATACTGTGGAATTCTTGATTGGAACATGCCTGGATTTTCCGCCCAGGCGAGGCGTTATCAAAAACGCGATAAGGCCGCTCGAACTTCTTGAAGTCGCAAACGGCCTTATCCCGGATATCAATGCGCTTGGGCGGGCAATCTTCTGCCCGCCACTTGGCGCGATCAGGCTTCGGTGCCGTCCGCCAGGGTCGGCTCGACCGGAGCTTCTTCGGAAGCGCCGAGGTCACGGCCCGATGCGCTCTGCTGGCGAGCGATACCGTCGATGGCAGCACGCGAGATCAGGTCGCAGTAAAGAGCGATGGCGCGCGAGGCGTCGTCGTTGCCCGGGATCGGATAGTCGATCAGGTCCGGATCGCAGTTCGAGTCGATGATGGCGACGACCGGGATGCCGAGGCGCTTGGCTTCGTCGATTGCGATCTTTTCCTTGTTGGTGTCGATGATGAACATCAGGTCCGGCGTGCCGCCCATGTCCTTGATACCGCCGAGGGCCTTGTCGAGCTTTTCGCGCTCGCGCTCGAGGTTCAGACGCTCCTTCTTGGTGAAGCCCTGGGCTTCGCCGGAGAGGATTTCGTCGAGCTTGCGCAGGCGCTGGATCGAGTTGGAGATCGTCTTCCAGTTAGTCATCATGCCGCCGAGCCAGCGGGCGTTGACGTAGTACTGAGCCGAACGCTTCGCGCTGTCGGCGATCAGTTCGGACGCCTGGCGCTTGGTGCCGACGAACAGGACGCGGCCGCCGCGAGCAACGGTGTCGCTGACAACCTGCAGAGCGCGGCTCAGCATCGGAACCGTCTGGGCGAGGTCGATGATGTGGATGTTGTTACGATCGCCGAAAATGTACGGCTTCATCTTCGGGTTCCAGCGGTGCGTCTGGTGACCGAAGTGAACACCTGCTTCGAGAAGCTGGCGCATAGAAAAATCGGGCAATGCCATGCCTTTGTATCCTTTTCCGGTTGAACCTCCGCAAGGCGAACAGCATCCTCTTCGAGAATGCCACCGGGCGGAAAAATCCGGATTTCTCCCGGACAATCCCATGCCTTACGTGTGGAATGCGGGTGCCCATACCTGCGATTCGCTTGCAATGCAAGGCTTTTGGATCAAAAAAGCAATCTCGCCATGCCCTCAGCTGGCCAATTTATCAAGAAGCGCCAGCATGACATTGGCATCCGGCATAGGCAATACGGCATCGATCTCGGCCGGCAGCAGGCCGGCGATGGCATTGTCGGCATCGCCGGTCGCGGTGCCGAGCGGTCCGCGGAAACCGTGCCTGGTCCAGGCGAGCTCCTGCAATCGCGGGCTGACGAGAGCTTCGATCATGCGATCGACCTGTTCGTCGATCGCGATCAACGGATGCGCGGAATAGACGGTTGGATGCGGATAGAGCACGACGGGCTTGGCGCTGTTGCTCGCCTGAACTCTCTTCCAACGCTGCGGATCGGCGATGATCCATTCCACCAGCTGATTCTCATAGCCGACGATCATCGGTTCGCCGCCAATGCCGCCCGCGAGATACTGTTCGAACAACTTGCCCGACGAAGACGACTTGAAACCCATGTTGCGGAAGATCGCCTGGGCCTTGTCCCCGAACTGCGCCAGAGCGTCCGGGCCTGCGACGTTGCCGCTCAGGAGGCTGAGCACCAGGCCGGAAAACATGAAGCCGGAATTGGAGCGATTCGGATCGGTCGACACGATTCGGGCCTGGCCATAGAGCGAGTTGACACCGAGCTTCGACCAGTTCGTGCCGGCAAGCACGGCATCCAGCAGCGCCTTGAGATCAAGCTGGTGCTGCCCCTCCGGCGTCGTGTTGACGAGCCCCGCCTTGGTCAATCCATCGACGACCGGCTGCCAGGAATAGACGACGACGGGCGTGTTGAGGATGACGCGGTCGTTGCGGATCTTAATGCTATTCTGCCGGGCGATATCGACCATGATCGACGAGGATGGCCAGAGGAAGGCGGGATTCTGCGACAGAAGCGCCTGCTCCCGCACCATTTCCACGGAGCCTGCGACGCGGCTGTTGATCTCAAGGCCATGACTGTGCAGTGCCGATACCACGTCGGCATCGGCAAGGAATGCCTCCTTCTCGCCGCCGATGAAGCCGAAGAGCTTGCTGCTGTTGCCGAGCAGCCCCTGCAGCTCCGGCCTGTCCTTGACGGCGAAATAGCCTCCGGTCCCTGCGACACCGGCGGCAAGAAGCCCTACTCCAAAAGCGCGGCGAGAAATGGCCATCAGCGTCCTATATCCTCTTTGAGTGAGGCCTGTATGAGGCGCAGCTCCGTATCAAGCGTATCGAGCCTGTCTTCGATCAGGCTGTCGGAATAGTGTACGAAAGCATCTTCCAGTTTGGTCAGAACGAGACCGACCTCCTGAAGGCGCGCAACATCCGGCTGGCGTTTCGCTTCGATGACGGCAAAGCCCTCCGCCACCTCCGCGGCCCGCGGCAGATAGTAGCTGAGGAACCGCCTGACGGTGCCGGCGCTTTCCGGATTGGCTTCCACCTTCGCAAAGACGTCCGCGGCGATCTCCGCCAGATGCCGCACCCGTTTTGCCACATCCTTGCTGCCGATCTGGTTGGCCGATGCTTCCAGCCTTTCGGCCGCGGGAGCAGCCGTGCTCAACAGGTCGCGGGCGAACTCCAGACGCCCCCTGCCGATCGCCTTCGCATCCAGCCCCTCGAACATGCGCTTAGGTGCAAGGACGAAAATCAGGCCGACGAAGACCAAAAGACCGATGATGGCGGCAATCCATATCGGCATGCCGGCAAGAAAGCTGAGCACGGGAACGACGATCGCGGCGGCAAGCCCCGCCACGATCCAATTCCAGTCATTGCCGAACCAATTGCGCATTATCGTCCTAGAGCAATTCCAGCAAAAGCGCGAAGCGGTTTGGCTGGAATTGCGTGAAAAGAAAGAGATAGAGCATTTCTGTGACTCCGGTCAGAACAGAAATGCTCTAGTTATAGCCGCGCACCGCCCGGAATGCGCTGACCAGATCACCACGGCCGTCGAAGACGCGCGCCGAGGTCTCCTGCGCGAGGGCATCGAGCTGCCGCTTGTCGGCATCGCCGAAGGTGATGCCGAACACTGGCACATGCGGGCTTACAGATGCCCAGCGGCTCATGAAATAGCCATTGCCATCATCGGATTTTCCATCCGTCATGATGACGATCGCGGGCAAGTAGGATGACAGCTCTTGCGTCGACTTCATCCAGTCGAGCGCCTTGCTCGCACAGGCATACATATCAGTACCTCCACCCGCATGCTGACGCGAGACCCTTTCGACCAACATCTTTTGCTGATCGGGCCTCCCGGTCGCCTCGATCGTGGTGCGCACATTGGCGTCAAAGGGAATGACCAGGATGCGATCGGCTGGCGTCCATTGCGCCAGGACCTTGCCTGTTTCTTCCGGGTTGAACAGGAATTGCATGGCCGCCTGAAGCTGTTCTTCGCCCTTGCCCGCCATCGAGCCGGAAAAATCGAGGCAGAGAGCCGTCAGCGAAGGCTTGCGCAGCGCCACCTGATAAAGATCAAGCGCCTGGCGGATCATGGCAGGCTCCGGCATGCGGATGGCCGTCACGATCCGGGTCGGATCGAAATTCCAAGTCAGGTCCGGCTTGGCGGCAATATCGGAGAGCGGGATGCGGCGACCCGTATCGGCAATGCGTTTCTGCACTGGCGCGGAACGCAGATAGTCGACGAGCTGGTTGAAGAAGGTCTCGAGCTCCTGCCCTCGCCCATGATCGACAAAGCCGATAGGCGAATCGGCGACGACGACGCCATCGGCGGGGTAGATGGCATAGAGTGGCTCCTTGCCCATGCCGGCAAGCTTGTCATTGGTTTCCTTCAGAATCGCTTCGTAATTCCACATGGCGTCGTAAAGCACACCCTTGCCGGCGGAGTCGGTATAGAGATCTGCAAGCCAGCCCGACGAGCCCGAAGAACGCTCCACACCGCCAAGCAGCGCGCGAACCGTGCTCTGGACATCCGGCTTGTCGAGATCGCCCGGCTCTATCACCGGTTTGTTGCCGAGCGCACTCGACAGCATGGCAAGATAGGCACTGGCGCCGGAATTGGATTGCGTGGCCGATGTCATGAGAAACTTCAGCGAACCGCTTTTCACTGCCGCCAGTATGTCCTTCATATAGACCGGCTTGCCGACCCAGCCGAGCGCCTCGGCTTTGGATTTGCGCACGCCGAGAATAACAGGCATCTGCGCGACCGATGTCAGCGACTTCACGCGACGCTTGGTGTCGAACATATCGACCCAGACGCTCGACGCCGGCCAGACGGCATCCTGTTCGACGCCCTGTTCGCTCTGGAGTGCCAGACCGATATCCAGCGTACCCTCATAGCTGAAGCTGCAAGTCGCCTTCTTCTCCTTGCAGAACTCTTCGACGATCGGCTGCAGGACGGTGTTTTCAGAACCGGAAATGATCGAGAATTTCGAGACCTGCTCGCCGACATTGCAGCTGCTCAACAGGAGTGTGCCTGCCAGCGTCAGCGCGGTAGCAAAAGTGCGGATTGCCATGGGTTCACCGCGCCTCGATCATCGCCTTCTTGAGCTCAATGGTCATTTTCTGCATTCGCTGCTCGGCCTCGGCCCGCTTGGCGCGGCCATCCTCCTGCACCTTCAGGACGCCACCGATCGTGTCGATCAGATCGCGGTTGGCGGCAGCAAGCGTGTCGATGTCGACGATACCGCGCTGCGATTGCTGTTCTATGGCAATCGCCTGATCCTTCATCATTTTCGATGCCTGGCGGATCATGTCGTTGGTGGCGTCGGTGACGGTCCTCTGCAGTTCGAGCGCGGACTTCTGCTGGGTCAGGCCCAGCAGGATCACCATCTTCTGCTTCCAGGCCGGCACGGTCAGTGCCGACGTCGCCTGCAGGTTCTCGATCAGGGTTTCGTCACCGGCCTGAACGATACGGATCTGCGGCAATTGCTGAATGCCGAGTTGGCGCGCCTGCTGCAGGTAGAAGACCCGCTTTTCCAACCGGTCGAGAGCCTGGAGGCTGTCCTGATAGACCTGCGCTTCCAGCATGCCGCCGCCGGGATTGGCCGAAGCCGCATCAGCGGCACTTTTCAGCCGGGGAAGCTCCGTCGCGCGGAAGCGCTCGGCAAACGTCTTTCCAGCCTGCACATAGGCGTCGAGCTGTACGATGGATTGCTTGGTCTCCTCATGCAGGTCATCGAGGAGAGCGATATCGCGGCGCAGAATGTCTTTGTGGCGATCAAGCTCCAGTCCGATGCGGTCGATCTGGCCAGCCACGTCCTCGAACTGCTCCTTGAAACGCTCCAGCTTCGCCCTGAACGAGGAAAACATCCGCGATAGGAAGCCCTCGTCCTTCAACGAGGCAGGATCGAGCTTCTTCGACTTGACGATGATATCGGTCAGCAACTTGCCGACTTCGCCGAGATCGCGGTTGCGCACCTCGCGCAGGATACGATCGGAATAATCGGAAACGGCCTGCTGGGCACGGTCGCCATAGACGGAAATGCCGGCCCTGTCGGTCAGATCTATGCTGTCGCCGATGCGGGCGATTTCCGCCGGATCGGCCGTGACGACCGGCAGCGTGTTATTGGAACTCGTGGAGATACCGGTATTGCTCATAGGTCGTGCTTTCTCGTCCATAGACTCGGGAGCCGACCGCAAAAATTGCCAATCGCCCCAAGACGATGCCCTCGCGCGCCCCACTACAATTTCAGATCGAAGCAGAGGGAATATGCACTTACTTCTGCGTGTCGATCGTTTCACACAATAGTGAAACTTGGATCACAGTTTTATGACAGAGGTTTTGCACGTTGAACGAGAGTCTATTGGCACGCCTTCGTACCGAGAACTTCAAGCTTGGTGAGCTTGCCGGTCAGCACGAAGTCACCATAATCCATGGTGAGGTCGCGCGTGATACCGTTTTCGTAGAGCTTGAAGGACATCCGGTAGACGGGCATGGCGTCGCCGGTGGACTTTTCGTTGAAATAAGCCACGGTCACCGGCCAAAAAGGCGTCTTGGAGAAGGCGCCAGCCTTGTCGGCATCGGGATCATCGGTCGCCGGCGTCTGTTCCTTGCCGACGACGGTGGTGGCGATCAGCGGCTTGTCCCCATCGTCGGAACCGTCGAAAACCTGCGCCTCGAAAAAGTTCTTGCCGAGCTTGGCGTTGTGGATGATGTCGAGCATGTGCTCCGTCGGGAAACGGCTCTCGATGATCTGGACCTGCTTGTTCTGCGGCTGGGTGAGGTCGACCTTGATGCCCTTCTGGTCGTCGCTTGCGGCGCCGCGCACATCCTTGTCGAGCTGGCTGTCAGTATAGGACTTGGTCTCGAAGCGGAACAGCCGCTTGCCGAGATCCTCGAAGGTCGTCGTCTGCTGGTCGCTGACGCGCGTTGAGTCCCCCGTATCGATCTTCGTCACGAAGCGGAAATTGGTGGTGAATCCGGTGCAATCGGAGCCTTCGAACTCATAGACCATGCGGCCGACCATGCCGGAGATGCCGGAGCGATCGGAGGCATCCTTCAGTTCAAGATCATAGACGGCGCGATGCGCGATCAGCCCGCTCGGACCGGCAGCATGGGCTGCCGAGGTTCCCAGTGACAGAATGCTCAGGCCCGAAACGACGGTAGCAGCAAGACTCGAGCGGAACATTCATTATCTCCTGTTGGACTCGCACGCGATGTTATAAGAACGCTTTCGGCTGAACGAGGCTGCCGATCCTAAGTGACCGAATTTAGTCTTGATGCCGGATTTTTGAAGTTTTTACAACAAAACGGGAGATGAATAATGTCCGACGCTATCGAGGGCCGCCTGAAGGAACTCGGCATCGTTCTGCCGCAAGCTGCAGCACCGGCCGCCAACTACGTTCCCTATGTCATCAGCGGCAATCTTCTCTACCTGTCGGGACAGCTGCCGATGGAAAACGGCAAGATCGGCGTCACGGGTCATCTCGGCAAGGATGTCGATGTTGCCGGCGGGCAGCGGGCGGCCGAGCTTTGTGCCATCAATATTCTCGCCCAGGCGAAAGCTGCCCTCGGCGGCGATCTCGGCCGGATCAAGCGGCTGATCAAGCTCAACGGCTTCGTCGCCTCGACGCCCGATTTCGTCGAACAACACCTTGTGATCAACGGCGCATCCAATCTTCTGGCAAACGTGCTTGGCGAAGCCGGCAAGCATGCCCGCGCCGCCGTCGGCATGGCCGCCCTGCCGCTCAATGCCGCCGTTGAAATCGATGCCATTCTGGAAATTGCATAATGAGCAAGCTTGCCTGGTTGACCGAGCGTCCAGTCGCTCACCGCGGCTATCATGACATGAACAAGGAAGTCTGGGAAAATACACTCTCCGCCTTCAGCCGCGCCATCGAGGCGGGCTTTGCCATCGAGTGCGACCTGCACTACGCCTCCGACGGCGTTCCGGTGGTCTTTCATGACGACGACCTCCAGCGCGTCTGCAATCTGCCGGGCGAAGTGCGCGAACGCACCTCGGCCGAGCTCGGGCTGCTGTCGGTCGGCGGTACCAAGGACAAGATCCCGACGCTGAAGCAGCTCCTGCGGCTCTGCGACGGCAAGGTGCCGCTCGTGCTGGAGCTGAAAGGGCGCGAAGGCGATGACGATGGCTTTGCCGAATCCGTGCTCGAAGTGCTGGAAGGCTACAAGGGGCATGTGGCGCTGATGAGCTTCGATCATTGGCTGCTCAAGGACCTCAAGGCGCTGGAAGCGCCCTACCCTGTCGGACTGACGGCTGAAGGAAACAAGCCTGAGACGTTTTTTCAGCATGACGAAGCCATGCATCTTGGGCTAGACTTCATCTCGTACTTCTACGGCCACCTGCCGAACCCCTTTGTTACGGCGCAACGCCAGCGCGGTATTCCGGTCATCACCTGGACCGTGCGCGACGAAGCGGCCCGCAAACATACATTTGCCAATGCAGACCAGATGACCTTCGAAGGTTTTGATCCGCGCCTGGCCTCGTAAATCGGCATCGATTGAAGAAGAGGCTTTGCGCATACCCAAATTGCCGCTGCGCCGACAGTGCGACCTTCGGGCGGATGGCGCGGCGGTGAGAGCCCCTTCTTTCCTTTCAAGCGCAAGAGTTTGATGACAGACGAATTATCCATTCGAGTCGAACGATCCTTCAAGAATATCGCCCCGGAGAGCTGGTCGAAGCTGGCCGGAGCGTCCAGAACCGGCAGCGTCCTGCCCTACAATCCCTTTGTCTCGCACGCCTTCCTCTCATCGCTTGAGGAGTCCGGTTCCGCCACCGACAAGACCGGCTGGCTCGGCAATCACCTGCTGCTGGAAACCGAAAGCGGCGAATTGCTTGGTGCCGTCGCCGGCTACCTCAAGAGCCATAGCCAGGGCGAATATGTCTTCGACCATGGCTGGGCCGATGCCTTCGAGCGTGCCGGCGGACGCTATTATCCGAAACTGCAATGCTCCATTCCCTTCACGCCCGCCACCGGGCCGCGGCTGCTGGTGGCCGAGGGGCAGGATCGAAACGTGCTGCAGCCGGCGCTCGCCGAAAGCCTGAAGGAAGTCACCCGGCAGCTCGGCGTCTCCTCAGCGCACATCACCTTTCTGCCTGAAGAGGAAGCCTCGGTCTTCGAAGGCGACGGCTATCTGCATCGTACCGATCAGCAATTTCACTTTATCAACGAGGGCTATGCCGATCACGACGCCTTTCTGGAGACGCTGGCATCGCGTAAACGCAAGGCGCTTAAGAAGGAACGGCGCGCGGCGGTCGAGCGTGGTATCACCATCGACTGGCTGACCGGCAGCGACCTGACGGAAGGCATATGGGACCAGTTCTTTGCCTTCTACATGGATACCGGCAGCCGCAAATGGGGCCGCCCCTATCTCACCCGAAAATTCTATTCGCTGATCGGCGAGCGCATGCCCGACGACATTCTGCTCGTCATGGCCAAGCGCGAAGGACGTTATATCGCGGGCGCCATCAACTTCATCGGGGGCGAAACGCTTTACGGCCGCCATTGGGGCTGCATCGAGGATCATCCCTTCCTGCATTTCGAGGTCTGTTATCACCAGGCAATCGATTTTGCGCTGAGCAAGGGGCTGAAGCGGGTGGAAGCCGGGGCGCAGGGCGAGCACAAGCTGGCGCGCGGCTATCTTCCGGTGATCACGCATTCGGCGCATTACATTGGCCATCAGGGCCTGCGGCGCGCCGTTGCGGACTATCTGAAGCATGAGCGGGAACAGGTAGAGGAGATGAGTGAAATTCTCACCGAGCACAGCCCCTTCCGCAAAGGCGAACGGCAAGATATCTAGCCGTATGGGATAACCATAAACGCAAGACGAGGAGATACCGGATGACCATCCCCGCCTATGACGACAATAATATCTTCGCAAAGATCCTGAAGGGCGATATTCCTTCCTATCGCGTCTACGAGGATGAGCACACGGTCGCCTTCATGGATGTGATGCCGCAGTCGCCTGGCCATACGCTTGTCGTGCCGAAGGCACCCTCGCGCAATATTTTTGATGCCGACCCGGCTGCATTGCAGCAGGCAATCACTGTGGTGCAGAAGATCGCTGTCGCCGTTCGGGAAGCCTTTGATGCCGACGGCGTCTATATCGCGCAGTTTAACGAGCCGCCTGCGGGGCAGACCGTTTTCCATCTGCATTTCCACGTTATCCCGCGCCTTGAGGGCGTGGCGTTGAAGCCGCATTCGGGCAAGATGGAAGACGGCGCTGTATTGGCGGAAAACGCTAGAAAGATCATGGAAGCCTTGGCTTGATCCCGGCAACCTCATCTCATTTATGAGGTATTCCTTATAACCATATAAAAACAGCTGCATTGTCTCCAATGCAGCCGTTTCATTTTTCCTCAAATCACCGATCGGTGATTACTTGCGCGGAACCTTCGGAACCGTGCCTCCGCCCTTGCGCGGTGACTTGCCGTCAGACTCGCCGCTTTCGCTCGAAGGCGAGGCCTTGGCCGAGCGGCGGCTGTCGGCTGCCGTCGCAGCCCTGCCGACGCGGCTTCTGGCCTTGACGGTGACGTCGCCGTCATCCTCTTCCACCTCAGCCGGCACATCACCTACTTCGGCTTCCGGCTTCGGCCGGATCGGAGCGGTGTCGGCGATCGCCTCGAGCAAGATGCCGGTCGAGCCGTCCTCCTTCTTGCCGACTGTGACGTTGACCACGCCGCCCTTCTTCAGCTTGCCGAAGAGGATTTCGTTCGCCAGCGGCTTCTTGATGTTTTCCTGGATGACGCGCGCCAGCGGACGGGCGCCCATCTTGTCGTCGTAACCCTTCTCGGACAGCCAGGCGATGGCGTCCTCGTGCAGGTCGAAGGTCACGTTCCGTTCGGAAAGCTGCGCTTCCAGCTGCATGATGAACTTCTGCACGACCTTGTGGATAACGGTCGTCGGCAACGGCGCGAAGGGAATGACCGCATCCAGACGGTTGCGGAATTCCGGTGTGAACAGGCGATTCAGCGCCTCTTCATCCTCGCCCGTACGCTTGGACGAGCCGAAGCCGATGGCGGCCTTGGCCATTTCCGAAGCGCCCGCATTGGTCGTCATGATCAGGATGACGTTGCGGAAATCGATCTTCTTGCCGTTGTGGTCGGTCAGCGCGCCATGGTCCATGACCTGCAGCAGGATATTGAAGATATCCGGATGCGCCTTCTCGATTTCGTCGAGCAGAACCACGCTGTGCGGATGCTGATCGACGCCGTCGGTCAGCAGGCCACCCTGGTCGAAGCCGACATAGCCGGGAGGTGCACCGAGCAGACGGGAAACCGTGTGACGCTCCATATATTCCGACATGTCGAAGCGCAGCAGTTCGACGCCGAGCGACGAGGCAAGCTGCTTGGCGACTTCGGTCTTGCCGACGCCGGTGGGGCCGGAGAAGACGTAGCAGCCGATCGGCTTGTTCGGTTCGCGCAGGCCCGCACGTGCCAGCTTGATCGAGGTCGAAAGTGCTTCGATCGCCGTATCCTGGCCGTAGACGACCGAACGCAGTTCCTGTTCGAGGTTGGCGAGAACCATCTCGTCATCCTTGGACACCGTCTTCGGCGGAATGCGGGCCATGGTCGCAATCGTCGCTTCGATCTCCTTTTCGGTGATCAGCTTGCGGCGCTTGGACGGCGGCAGCAGCATCTGGGCGGCACCCGTCTCGTCGATCACGTCGATCGCCTTATCCGGCAGCTTGCGGTCGGAGATATAGCGAGCCGACAGCTCGACAGCCGTCTTGATGGCGTCGTTCGAGTAGCGCAGGTGGTGATACTCTTCGAAATAGGGCTTCAGGCCCTTCATGATTTCGATGGCATCCTCAATGCTCGGCTCGTTGACGTCGATCTTCTGGAAGCGGCGGACGAGCGCCCGGTCCTTCTCGAAGAACTGGCGGTATTCCTTGTAGGTGGTCGAACCGATGCAACGGATCGCACCCGAGGAAAGGGCCGGCTTCAGCAGGTTCGACGCATCCATCGCGCCGCCGGAGGTGGCGCCCGCACCGATGACGGTGTGGATCTCATCGATGAACAGCACGGCGCCCGGATACTCCTCGAGCTCCTTGACGACCTGCTTCAGGCGTTCCTCGAAGTCGCCGCGATAACGGGTGCCGGCGAGCAGCGTGCCCATATCGAGCGAAAAGATCGTCGCATCGGCCAGCGCTTCGGGAACCTTGCCCTCAACGATGCGCTTGGCAAGACCTTCGGCAATCGCCGTCTTGCCCACGCCAGGGTCGCCGACATAGAGCGGATTGTTCTTCGAGCGGCGGCACAGCACCTGGATGGTGCGATTGACCTCGGAGTTACGACCGATCAACGGATCGATCTTGCCGTTCTTGGCCTTCTCATTGAGGTTGACGCAATAGGCCTTCAGGGCGTCCTGCTGCTTCTTGCCATTACCCTCCTCCTGCTCGCCGCGGGAGGTCGGCTTGCTTTCGGATTCGCTTTCCTCGGCGCCGCGCGGCGTGCGGGTCTGGGAGGAACCCGGGCGCTTGCCGATGCCGTGAGAGATATAGTTGACCGCGTCATAGCGGGTCATTTCCTGCTCCTGCAGGAAGAAGGCAGCATGGCTTTCCCGCTCCGCGAAAATCGCGACGAGGACGTTGGCGCCCGTCACTTCCTCGCGGCCGGAAGATTGCACATGGATCACGGCGCGCTGGATGACACGCTGGAAGCCGGAAGTCGGCTTCGAGTCCTCATCGTAGCCCGTGACCAGGTTGGAGAGTTCATTATCGACGTATTCAGTCAGAGTCTTACGGAGCGCGTCGAGATCAACATTGCACGCGCCCATGACAGCTGCGGCATCGGCGTCGTCTACCAGCGCCAAAAGCAGATGTTCCAGCGTGGCATACTCGTGATGCCGCTCGTTCGCGTAGGTCAGTGCCTGATGCAGCGCCTTCTCAAGACTAGGCGAAAATGTTGGCACGTTCAGATCCTCACTTCTTTTCCATAACACATTGCAGCGGATGCTGGTGCTGCCGGGCAAAGTCCATCACCTGGCTCACCTTCGTTTCGGCTACTTCATATGTATATACCCCGCACTCGCCCACGCCGTGGTTGTGGACATGAAGCATGATGCGGGTGGCACTTTCGAGATCCTTTTGAAAGAAACGCTCCAGGATATGGATCACAAAGTCCATGGGCGTATAGTCATCATTCAGAAGCAGCACGCGGTATAGATTGGGTTTCTTGGTTTTGGGCTTGGTGCGCGTAATCACCGAGGTCCCGCGATTTCCGTTGTCCCCGTTCCTTTCGCTATTGTTTTGCATCCGGATCGGCTCAGCGATCATTTCATTCATTCCTCAAATCATCCGGCAGAAGCTATCGCATTCCGACTTGGCACTGGATTGGATTCTTCACTTGGTCGGGCCGGATATCCGAACCTCTAACTTAGTTCATATTGGCGTGATTTTAAGCCCCTTGCGGGACACTGCAATCACAATTCGCTGACAAAGGGGGCTGCGGTCAAAAAAGTCGCTGCATATCGCCATGTCGGGTCCGGTGCGCCAAAACGCAAAAGACCGGCCGCGCGTCGCGCAGTCGGTCCTTCCGGAAATTTTGCCTTTCGGCGAAAGTTTAAGCGGCGGTCGCCGTTGCCGCTGCCTTGCTGGCAGCCTTCGTTGCAGCCGCGACGGGCGCTTCGTAAGGCTTGTAGGCCACCTTGGCGAGATCGGCATACATTTCGCCGAGCTTAGTGGCTTCGGCAATGAAGTTTTCATAGGAAGACTTCACATAGCTGCTCTGCAGTTCGAAGGCAGCTTCGAAGCTCTTGACGCCGGCGAGCGTTTCGAAGTGTGCAACACCATCCTGGAAAGACTTCTTGGAGTATTCAGCGGCTTCGGCAGCAATCGCCTGAAAGCCCTTGGTGACATCGGAATAGCTCTTCAGCGCCGTGTCCATGGCTTCCTTGCCCTTCTTGTTCGCTTCATCGAAATTGAACATGCTTC
Source organism: Rhizobium sp. ERR 1071 (assembly GCF_007828675.1). Taxonomy (NCBI): domain Bacteria; kingdom Pseudomonadati; phylum Pseudomonadota; class Alphaproteobacteria; order Hyphomicrobiales; family Rhizobiaceae; genus Rhizobium; species Rhizobium sp. ERR 1071. Next base: position 475,297 of record NZ_VITM01000001.1, read on the forward strand.
TCCGTCCCTTGTTGGCCGGCCGGCGGCCGGTTTACAGGGATAAAGGTTAAATGCGGCGCACAATTAGTCAAGTAGTCTTGTGCGACGCAATATCACCTTTCGGTTGCATTTTGGATGACGGCGCGGTGTCGATAGTGATGAGTGCGCCGCATCATTCTGTTTTTCCTAATATATATCATCCCCCCTGCAACCACAGGCTTTGATTAAAATATTGGCATTTGGACAGAAAGAAGCCGAAAGAGATCAGAACGGCAGCGGAATGATCAAATTGACAAACGTCAAAGAAAAAGGCCGCATTTCAATGAAATACGGCCCAAATATTCGATCACTATACGAGATCGATATAATCAGAGATCGACGTCCAGAATAGCCATCGAGAAATTATAGGAGCGGTCGCCATCTTCGTCGTCGATATAGACGACACCCAGAAACTCTTCGCCGAGGTAGACTTCCGCAGAATCGTTCTTGCGCGGGCGGGCCTTCACCACGACCTGCGGGTTGAACGTGCGCTTGAAATAGGCGTCGAGCTTCTTGATTTCTTCGGGCTTCACAATGCTTCTCCGTGAGGATCTCTGTTGGCCGCTTCTTGCATAGGAAAAGCGGCGGTGTAAAGACCGGAACCGCGCATAGCTATCCGGCGACAGCGCAAGCCTCGGAAAATCGGACTGGAATTTCCTAGATTCCTGCACCCATGATCTGGTCAACGATCAATTGCTCGGCGAGCAGCTGATCCATCGAGCGAGAGGGCTCGGAGCACCCTGCTTCTCCGACCACCTTGGCCGGAACGCCGGCAACGGTCGTCTTGGCGGGCACCTCCTTCAGCACCACGGAGCCGGCGGCAATGCGCGAGCAATGGCCGACCTGGATATTGCCGAGAATCTTGGCCCCCGCACCGATCAGGACGCCGTGGGCGATCTTCGGATGGCGGTCGCTGCCTTCCTTGCCGGTACCGCCGAGCGTGACCCCATGCAGGATGGAGACGTTGTCGCCGATGACGGCCGTCTCGCCCACGACGAGGCCGGTCGCATGATCAAGGAATATGCCCTTGCCGATGCGCGCCGCCGGGTTGATATCGGTCTGGAAGACGCTGGAGGAGCGACTCTGCAGATAAAGCGCGAAATCGCGGCGACCGCGATTATGCAGCCAGTGCGCCAACCGATGTGTCTGTAACGCATGGAAACCCTTGAAATAGAGGACAGGCTCCAGGAACCGCAAGCAAGCGGGATCGCGATCATAGACTGCCTGGATATCGACACGCAGAATCGATCCCCATTCCGGCCAGTCGGCGAGCATTTCCTCAAAAGTCTGCCTCAGGAGAATAGCCTGCATATCCGGATGGTCGAGGCGCTCGCAGATGCGATAGATGACGCATTCTTCCAGCGAACGATGGTTGATGATCGTCGAATAGAGGAAGGCGGCAAGGAGGGGATCCTTTTCGGCAGCGGCGCGTGCTTCCTCGCGCATGCTGTCCCAGATCGGGTCCATGACCTTCACTGCGCCCAAGCCTTCAACCTGGCGAATATCCGTTGCTGCGACCATTGGCGGTCTCCCGATTTTCTGTCAGGGGTGCATTATATAGAATAAAAGCCAGACAAGACAAATGGGTTGATCGCGCATGAATTTCGAGCATGACTTTGCCGGCGGTCTCATTCGCGCGACATGCAGCGACGCGATCGGTACGATCGCCATCGGCAATCCTGGCAGAAAGAATGCCGTGACGGCTGCCATGTGGCGTGCCCTCCCGCAAGCCGTGCGCATCCTGACCGATGAAGCCCATGCGCATGTCATTGTTCTGCACGGCGCGGGCGCGGATTTTTCAGCCGGCGCCGATATCAGCGAATTCGACAGCGTGCGCAAGAATTCCGAGACCGCGGTCGCCTATGAGGCGCTGAACAGCCAGGCTTTCGAGGCTATCCGTCACTGCCGCGTGCCGACAATCGCCGCAATCCGCGGCATTTGCTATGGCGGCGGCTTCGGCTTGGCAGCGGCCTGCGATCTTCGCATAGCCGAACGAGGCGCGCGATTCTGCGTCCCCGCCGTCCGCCTCGGCATCGCCTATCCCGCCGACGCCGTGCAGGACATCGTCAACGCGCTCGGAGCGCAGATGGCCAAGGTCACGCTGTTTACCGGCGCACCCATGTCTGGCGAGAAGATGGTTGCCGCCGGCTTTCTTCTGGAGGAAATCGACGCAGAGGCATTCGATGGCGAAGTCTCCGCCCTCGCCCATGCCATCGCCGCCAATGCACCGATCGCGCTGCATGCCTCGAAACTTGCGATCCGCGCCGTCATCGAGCAGAACGGCGATCTGCTGCGCGAAGCGGAAGTGATCGGCGCCGAGACGTTCGACAGCGCCGATTATGCCGAGGGCCGCGTTGCCTTTGCAGAGCGACGGAAACCACACTTCACCGGCAAGTGACTTAGCGCTGGCCGAGGCGCTGATAGAATTCGAGAACCGCCGCTTTGAAGATCTTGTCGCCGACGGCGAGCATGTGATCGCGGTTCGGTATGTCGATGGCCTCGGCGTTCGGCATCAATGCGGCCAGCTCCTGGCCCGAGCCGGCGATATCGTCCTTGGTGCCGACGGCGATCAGAGTCGGCGCCTCGATCCTTGCCACATCCTCCCTTGACGCCAGATCGCGTGAGCCTTGGATGCAGGCGGCCAGCGCCTGCCGATCGCTTTTCGTCTGTTCGGCAAAGGCGCGGAACATGCGCCCGCGTGCATGGGTGACATCATCGAGCGATGGTGCCACCAGTGCATCCGCAATTGGATCCCAATCGCCGACGCCCTCGACCATGCCGATGCCGAGACCGCCGAGAACCAGCGAGCGGACGCGATCCGGATGAGCGATCGCCATAAAGGTCGAAACACGCGCACCCATGGAATAGCCCATGACATGCGCCTCGGGGATGCCCAGATGATCGAGAAGGGCGACGGCATCCTCTGCCATGATCCACGGATGGTAGACATCGGCATCATAGAGCTTGTCGCTCGAGCCGTGGCCACGGTTGTCGATGGCGATCACGCGATAGCCTGCCTCGCCGAGCGTCTTCAGCCAGCCCGGATTGACCCAGTTGGCAATCGCCGTTGAAGCGAAGCCATGAATCAGCAGCACCGGCGGGCCGCTCGGATCGCCATCATCGAAAAAGGCAAGCTTCAATCCGTCTCTGATAAAATAGGACATCGGGGGAGCATTGAGATTCATGGCGTCGTCTTCACAAACTGGGTCCTGTTGGCGCCGGACCATATTTTATCGGCGATATCAAATGAACCCTATGCCTGCGAAAATCTCTGCCTCAAGCCGGACTTTCGCACTACACAATCGGGAAGAAGGATTATAAAGAGGGGCGACCAAGTCTGGCGCAACCATCATGCCGCTTAAGGCAAGACGCATTCGGAGATCATCATGGCCGGCCACAATATTCCCCATTTCCAAAACGACGGCGGACATCGCGTCATCGAAATCGGCGTGAAGGAATTCATGTGCACTGGCGCTTCGGTTCCCTATGATCATCCGCACATCTTCATCGACCTCGGCGACGAGAGCGAAAAGGTCTGCTCCTACTGCTCGACGCTCTTCCGCTACAATCCTTCGCTGAAGGCGGATCAGACGAATCCGGCCGGCTGCGTCTTCCATTTCAAGGCGGCCTGACGCCATAGCGTCCGATCGGACATAAGAAAATGCCGATCAAAGCAGCCGCAATCATCGGCGCTGGAATAGCCGGATTGACTGCGGCTCTGGCGCTGGCGAGACACGGGATTGCCTCCGACATCTTCGAACAAGCAGAGGTGCTGACCGAAGTCGGTGCGGGCCTGCAGATTTCGCCGAATGCCTCCCGCGTCCTCGATGCGCTCGGCGTGCTCGAGGCGCTCAGACCGGTTTGGCTGGAGCCGGAGGAAGTCCGACTCGTATCCGGCTCGTCGCTGCGGCCGGTCGCCTCCATTCCCTGTGGGAAATTTGCCCGAGAGCGATGGGGTGCCCCCTATGGCGCCGCGCATCGCGCGACCCTGCAAAAGGCGCTCCTCAATGCAGTGAAGGCCAATGACTTATGCAGGCTACACCTTGGCCGGCACATCGATATCAAGGACAAGCAGACACTGGAAGAGCGCGCCGGAAGGAGATACGATCTCGTCATCGGCGCGGACGGCGTGTGGTCGAAAGTGCATGCGATGGTGCCCAGTGCGCCCTCGCCGCTCTTCTCCGGGAATATTGCCTGGCGCTTCTCCATTCCGCAGGCGGCGGCCCCCGCCCTGCTGGACAAGGTGAACGTCACGGCATTTCTCGGTCCTTCCAGCCACCTCGTCTGCTATCCCATCCTGGAAAATGCCGCCTTCAATATCGTCGCCATCGTCTCCGGCAGCAGCACCAGCCGCGATTGGGGTGCGACCGGCAGCAAGGCGCAACGCGAGCAGATGCTGCGCGGCTTTTCCGGCTGGAACGGCGCGATCCTGCAAATGCTGGAGGCACAGGAGCAGACAAGCTTCTGGCCGCTCTACGAGATGAAGGACGGTCGGTGGCATAATGGCCGCGATACGATCCTGATCGGAGACGCTGCGCATGCGATGATGCCGTTTGCGGCGCAAGGCGCAGCCATGGCGATCGAGGATGCCTTCGAGCTTGGCGGGCTGCTTTCTGCGCGCTCGCCGGCGGAAGCCTTCGAACTCTATGAAAAGCATCGGGCGCCACGAATTGCGCGCCTGAGGCAACGCGCCGCCTTCAATCAGTTCGCCTATCATGCCCGCGGCCCGATCCGGATCGCGCGCGACCTCGTTCTCTCCCTCCGTCCGCCGCAAAGCCTCGCGGCGGACATGGACTGGATTTATGGCTACCGCGCCATCGGTTGATCAAACCTCTTTGGCGGCGACAAAGCCCTTTTCGATATCCGCCTTGAGATCCGGCACGTCTTCGAGACCAACCTGCAGGCGGATGACCGGCCCTTCCGTCGGGACCTTGGTGACACGCCGGTCGTTGAGGTTGACGTGCAGGGCCAGACTTTCGAAACCGCCCCAGGAATAGCCCAGAGCGAAAATCCGCAAGGCATCGAGGAAGGCATGCGCCTTCGCCTTGAATTTCTGAGGATCGTCGACGGCCAGAACGAAGGAGAAAATCCCGCTCGCACCCTTGAAGTCGCGCTTCCAGAGTTCGTGGCTGGGGAAGCTCGGCAAGGCCGGATGCAAGACGCGCGCGACCTCCTCCCTGCCTTCGAGCCATCGGGCGATCGCGAGCGCGCTTTCCTGATGGCGATCCAGGCGTATGCCCATGGTACGCAGGCCGCGCAGCACCTGATAGGCGTCGTCGGGCGCCCCACAAAGGCCGAGCTGACCGTGAGCGTCCAGCAACCGCTTCCAATGCGTCTCGTTGGCGGAAACCGTGCCCATCAAAATGTCGGAATGGCCGGCGGGGTATTTCGTCACGGCATGGATGGAAACGTCGACGCCATGGTCGAGCGGCTTGAAATAGAGCGGCGTTGCCCAGGTATTGTCCATGGTCACGACGCAGTCGTGACGATGAGCCGCCGCCGAAATTGCGGGGATATCCTGCACTTCGAAGGTGTTTGAACCCGGCGATTCCGTATGGACCAGCTTGGTGTTCGGCTTCATCAACCGCTCGATATCGGCGCCAATCGACGGATCGTAATAATCGACCTCGACGCCGAGGCGCTTCAGCATGGTATCGCAGAAGAAGCGCGTGGGACCGTAGACCGAATCAACGATCAGTGCGTGATCACCAGCGGAGAGGTAGGCAAGAAGCGGCACGGTGACCGCAGCAAGCCCGGACGGCACGATGATTGTTCCCGCCGAACCTTCCAGCGCGTTCATTGCTTCGCATAGCGCATCCGTCGTCGGCGTGCCGCGCGTGCCGTAGGTATATTTCTGGTCATGCGTCTCCATAACGCGCGCATTGGGAAACAGCACCGTCGAGGCACGCACGACAGGTGGATTGACGAAGCCGTGATAGTCGAACGGCGAATTGCCGATATGGGACAAGCGCGTGTTGATGCCGGCGTTCGGCAGGTTTGTGTCTTTGTCTTTCATGTCAGGATATGCCTTTGGCGCTGTTGGAAGCTGGATTTGTGGCGACCAAGTCCAGTGGGGTCAACCCCGATCATTCCAACGCCACACATTATTAGAAGGCTAAAATAACAAAAATGACGACCAAAACCGCATTTTCGCGCAGATTTTTGGCAAAATGCCGCTCATTTTGGCGCCAAATGCCCATTTTTCGTCCCCGAAAAGCAAAAATGCCGAATAAAACCGCAATAATTGGGGCGATCTCTTGACCGCTACACCATTTGCGACTGTGATAGCGCCACTCGCACCGAGAAAGGGAAGGAACACGGTTCTCCAAGAACCTGCTTCGGACGCGATACAGTTTAACTATAAAACAAATAGACAAAGGTAGGGAAAATGAAAAAGATTGCTCTCTCCGCATTCCTCGGAGTCGCAGCCTTGGCTTACACCGCGTCCGGCGCTTCGGCTTCGACGCTGAGCGACGTAAAGGCCAAGGGCTTCGTCCAGTGCGGCGTGAATACCGGCCTTCTCGGCTTTGCACAGCCGGACGCATCCGGTAACTGGGCCGGTTTTGACATCGACTTCTGCAAGGCTGTCGCTTCCGCTGTCTTCGGCGATCCGACCAAGGTGAAGTACACGCCTCTCAGCGCCAAGGACCGCTTCACCGCGCTGCAGTCCGGCGAAATCGACGTACTTTCCCGTAACACCACCTGGACCATCAACCGCGACACCGCGCTCGGCCTAAAATTCCGTCCGGTCACCTATTATGACGGCCAGGGCTTCATGGTTCGCAAGGAGCTGAACGTAAAATCGGCACTCGAACTTTCCGGCGCGGCAGTTTGCGTTCAGTCCGGCACGACGACCGAGCTGAATCTTGCCGACTACTTCAAGACCAACAACCTGCAATACAATCCGGTCGTCTTCGACAAGCTCGAAGAAGTCAATACGGCCTATGATTCCGGCCGTTGCGATGTCTACACCACCGACCAGTCCGGTCTCTACGCTCTGCGCCTGACGCTGAAGAACCCGGACGACAACGTCGTTCTGCCCGAAATCATCTCCAAAGAGCCACTCGGCCCGGCCGTTCGCCAGGGTGACGATCAGTGGTTCAACATCGTCAGCTGGACGGCCTACGCGCTCGTGAACGCCGAAGAATTCGGCATCACCCAGAAGAACGTCGACGAGATGAAGAGCTCGGCCAATCCGGACATCAAGCGCTTCCTCGGCGTAGAACAGGGCTCGACGATCGGCACCGACCTCGGCCTGACCAACGACTGGGCCTATAACATCATCAAGGGCGTCGGCAATTACGGCGAAGTCTTCGACCGCAACATCGGCGCAGGCAGCCCGCTGAAGATCGCTCGTGGTCTCAACGCTCTGTGGAGCAAGGGCGGCATTCAGTACGCACCGCCGGTGCGCTAAGCCGCAAAGAGCCTAGCTTTAAGAGAGAGGCGGCTTCGCCTCTCTCCCCTCAAGAAAACAAGCCTGAAACAGGCACATTGGGGAAAAATTCTATATGGCAATTACTGTAAACTCGCCTGAAGGCGGGCGCTCGGCACTATCGGCGGCGCTATACGACCCCAAAGTTCGGGGTGCCTTCTATCAGGCGCTCACGATCATCATTCTCGCGGGACTTTGCTGGTTTGTCGTCACGAACACCATCGACAATCTGCGCGCATTGAACCGCTCGTTCGGCTTCGGCTTTCTCGAAGGACGCGCTGGCTTTAACCTGGGGCAAGCGCTGATTCCCTACTCCAGCGATTCGACCAATGCGACTGCCCTTCTCGTCGGCGTACTGAACACACTCCTGATTTCGGTGGTCGGCATCGTCGCAGCGACTATCGTTGGCTTCCTCATTGGCATCGGCAGGCTTTCGCATAATTGGCTGATTGCGAAACTTTCCCAGGCCTATGTCGAGATCTTCCGGAACATCCCGCCTCTGCTCGTCATCTTCTTCTGGTATAGCGGCGTTCTGGTGCTGCTGCCGCAGGCGCGCGATGCCGTGCACCTGCCCTTCTTCAGCTATCTCAGCAATCGCGGCCTCGCCTTTCCGAGCCCGATCTTCGGCGCGGGCATGTGGGCTGTCGGCATCGCCTTTCTCATCGCCATAGCCGTCGTATTTTTCGTGGCGCGCTGGGCGCACAGGCGTCAGGCGGCAACCGGCCAGCAATTCCATACGATCTGGGTGTCGATCGGCATCCTGATCGGCCTGCCGTTGCTGGTCTTCCTGGTAACGGGCATGCCGCTTTCCTTCGACTATCCCATTGCCGGCAAATTCAACCTGACGGGTGGCACGGTCATAAGTCCGGAGTTCCTTGCGCTTCTGCTTGCACTATCCCTTTATACCGCATCCTACATTGCCGAGATCGTACGCGCCGGTATTCGTGGCGTGCCAAAGGGTCAATCGGAAGCAGCGGGCGCACTTGGCCTTCGGGCGTCGGCCATCAACCGGCTGATCGTCATACCGCAGGCCATGCGCATCATCATTCCGCCGCTGACGAGCCAATATCTCAATCTGATCAAGAACTCGTCGCTTGCCATCGCCATCGGCTATGCCGATCTCGTCGCCGTCGGCGGCGTGATCCTCAATCAGTCCGGCCGAGCCGTCGAAGTCGTCATCATCTGGATGATCATCTATCTCGCCTTGAGCATCGTGACATCGCTGTTCATGAACTGGTTCAACGCCAAGATGGCCCTGGTGGAGAGATAGAATGTCCAGCGTAGATCAACACTTCGTCAGCAAGGCGCTTCTCACGGCGCAGCCGGCACCCGCCAGTGAAAGAGGCGCGTGGCATTGGTTGAAAAAGAACCTGTTTGCCACGCCCAAGGACATTGTCCTCACCGTGCTTGCCATTACCTTCCTTGCCTGGGTGATCCCGCACCTGATCAATTGGCTATTCCTAAATGCAGTCTGGAGCGGAACCGACCGCACCTTCTGCGCTACCACTGTTCAGGGCGGAACGCAGCCGGATGGCTGGAACGCCGCGTGCTGGGCCTTTGTCCGCGCAAAATTCGCCATCTTCATGTTCGGCCTTTATCCGCCGGACGAGCGCTGGCGGCCGATCCTCGTCTGCATCCTGATGATCGCCAGCTTCGTTCCGTTGCTGATACCGTCGGTTCCCCGGAAGGGGTTGAACGCAATCCTGGCATTCTTCGTGCTGCCAGTGGTTTCGTTCTTCCTGCTCCACGGAGGCTTCGGCCTTGAGACGGTGGAAACGGAACGATGGGGAGGCCTGCTGGTAACGCTGGTGATCGCTTTCGTCGCCATCGCAGTCTCGTTCCCGTTCGGCATCGTGCTTGCGCTGGGACGCCGGTCGAAACTGCCCATCCTTCGCATGCTGTGTGTGACTTTCATCGAAATCATCCGCGGCGTACCGTTGATCACCGTGCTGTTCATGGCGAGCTATATGCTGCCGCTGTTCATGCCGCAGGGCTGGACCGTCGATAAGCTGCTGCGTGCCGTGGTCGGTGTCGCGATCTTCACCTCAGCCTATATGGCCGAAGTCATCCGCGGCGGTCTGCAGGCGATACCGAAGGGGCAGTTCGAGGGCGCCGACTCGCTCGGCCTCGGCTACTGGCAGAAGATGCGGCTGATCATTCTGCCACAAGCGATCAAGCTGGTCATTCCCGGCATCGTCAACACCTATATTGGCATGTTCAAGGACACGTCGCTGGTTGCGATCATCGGCATGTTCGACCTGCTCGGTATCGTTCGTCAGAACTTTTCGGATGCCTCCTGGGCGACGGCGGTGACCCCCGTAACGGGTCTTGTATTCGCCGGATTCGTTTTTTGGCTGTTCTGCTTTGGCATGTCGCGCTATTCAGGTTTCGTGGAACGCCATCTCGACACCGGCCACAAGCGATAAAATTGAGGGAAATTACAAAATGGCTGAAGCCCAATCGAAGAAAATGACCGTCTCCGAGACCGAGGTCGCGGTCGACATGATCAATATGAACAAGTGGTATGGCGATTTCCATGTGCTGCGCGATATCAACCTGAAGGTCATGCGCGGCGAGCGCATCGTCATTGCCGGCCCATCCGGCTCGGGCAAATCGACGATGATCCGCTGCATCAACCGCCTGGAAGAACACCAGAAGGGCCAGATCATCGTCGACGGGGTCGAACTCACCAACGATCTGAAGAAGATCGACGAGGTGCGCCGCGAAGTCGGCATGGTGTTCCAGCACTTCAACCTCTTCCCGCACCTGACCATTCTGGAAAACTGCACGCTGGCGCCGATCTGGGTGCGCAAGATGCCGAAGAAGCAGGCGGAAGAGATCGCCATGCACTTCCTCAAGCGCGTCAAGATCCCCGAACAGGCCAAGAAATATCCCGGCCAGCTTTCCGGCGGTCAGCAGCAGCGTGTGGCAATCGCCCGCTCGCTCTGCATGAACCCGAAGATCATGCTGTTCGACGAGCCAACCTCAGCGCTCGATCCGGAAATGATCAAGGAAGTGCTCGACACCATGGTGGGCCTTGCTGAAGAAGGCATGACCATGCTGTGCGTGACCCACGAAATGGGCTTTGCCCGTCAGGTCGCCAACCGCGTGATCTTCATGGACCAGGGCCAGATCGTCGAACAGAATTCGCCGAAGGAATTCTTCGACAATCCGCAGCATGAGCGCACGAAGCTGTTCCTCAGCCAGATCCTGCACTGATACGGATCGATTGAATGAACAAGACCCGCCGCTGCATCGCTGCCGGCGGGTTTTTTATGTGCGGCCGGGTTCAGCAGTCGTAATCGGCGTCAGGACGCGGATCTCGCAGGCCGTCTCCTCCTGATTGCTGCCTGACAATTTTGGCAGCGTTAGCAAGCCCTATAGCGCTTCGCAAAAAACGAGATATATTCTTTATCACCGCGAATAATGCGGAATTCACGAGACGTCGGGGAAGCGGGCCGTGAAAAAAAGCGACAGGATCATCGGCGGATTAGCTCTTCTGAGCGTCGCTATCATCGTCATCAAGTTGGCCGGAGCAATGTACGGCTACGACCTTATCCAGATGGCGGTCGACGCTACGCGGCCAAAAGCTGCCGGCGGCTGGCCGATGGCGGCGAACTGAATGCTGATAGCCAGAATGAAGTCTGCATGACGGAAAGCGGCGCCGCGCACGCGAAATCAGATCTCTCCTTCTCGGGAAAATGGCGACCCCTGCAGGATTCGAACCTGCGACCACATGCTTAGAAGGCAAGTGCTCTATCCAGCTGAGCTAAGGGGCCATGAGCCTTGCCGCGCTTTGCGCGGCGGGCAACACATGCCTGAAACCGCCGCCAAACTCAATGGCCGGCGTTCAATAAGTGCCTGGTTTCAGTGCGTCCAGGGCTGGATGCGGTTGAAGCGGAAGTTGTCGGAATAGGATACCGTCTGCCGGATGGGATCCTTCGGCGGGATGACGCGGTAGTCGATGCCGTTGCGCTTGGCGTAATCTTCCGCCTGTTCCTGCGTCTCAAAGGTCAGCTTGAGCTGCTGGCGCATATCGCCCGACGAGGTATAGCCCATGATCGGATCGATCTTGCGCGGCATTTCCTGATCGAACTCCAGAACCCAGATATTGGTTTTGGCCTTGCCGGATTGCATGGCGGTTTTTGCAGGACGATAAATCTTGGCAGGCATTGCTGCAGCGCCTCCGAATCAAGCGGGAATGATCCGCTTACTTGCTTCTCTTGCCGCGACGCGATCCTCTGCGGGCCGCGCGAACACGACTTTTGCTTAGCTGCGAATCCCTTTGTTTTCAAGCAAAAAGGCAGCCGCTACCAGGACGAATTCAACGACATTAATGAGGGGATTTTAAATGGTCGGAGTGGAGAGATTCGAACTCCCGACCCTCTGGTCCCAAACCAGATGCGCTACCAGACTGCGCTACACTCCGTACCCGTCAGCATGACCAAAATGCGATCATGAGCTGATTTTGCGTACCGCCGAACGCTTAGTCCTGCGGAACGAGTGGGGAGATACACGGTTCATCTGCCCGCTGCAACAGATAAAATCCTGCTTAGCACATCTTCCCCGATGAAAATTTACTTGCCGAGCTTTGCCGAAATGGTGGCGCTCGTCACCGTATCGCCGACGGCAAGGCCGAGTTTGCGAACAATACCGGCGTTCAGCTCGATGACATAGGCAACCGGCCCGCCGGAGCTGATGATCGCTTCGGAATAGGGCACGGCGTTTTCCTGAATATGGGTAACGACACCCTTCTGATCCAGAAAGAGCATGTCGAGCGGCAGCTCGGTGTTCTTCATCCACATCATGACGGGCCGTGTCGTGCCGAAGTCAAACAGCATGCCATGATCGGCGGGCATCTTGTCGCGGTACATAAGGCCGAATTCGAGCTGTGCCGGCGTCAAAGCCAGTTCCACGGTGAATTTATGCGTCTGGCCTTTGGACGATGCGATCGAAAGCGGTTCGGAATCGAAAGCCATCGACTGTTGCCCTGCGGTCTGTGCCGCGAAAGACGATGGGGCGATGGCCCCAACGAGAAAAAGCGCCAAAATGGCGCTTTTCAAAATTTCAAGAAATCCGGCTTTGTTCATATCAGTGCGGCCGTGTCGCTGGGCTCGGCGCATCCGGGTGAATTTCCGCTGCCATCAGGCCCTTTTCGCCAGGCCCGAAGCGGACGAGCACCACCTGCCCCGGCCGCAGCTCGGCCAGACCGAAGCGACGCAGCGTTTCCATATGCACGAAGATATCCTCGGTGCCTTCTCCACGTGTCAGGAAGCCGAAGCCCTTGGTGCGGTTGAACCACTTGACCAGCGCGCGCTCCAGGCCGCTCGTCGCAGTCACCTGCACATGCGTGCGCACGGGCGGCATCTGCGAGGGATGCACGGCCGTCGATTGATCCATGGAGAGGATCTTGAAAGCCTGGTAGCCGCGCTCCCGGCGCTGGATCAGCGCGACGATGCGGGTTCCTTCGAGAATCGTCTGATAACCGTCACGGCGCAGACACGTCACATGCAGCAATACGTCCTGCATGCCATTGTCAGGCACGATAAAACCGAAGCCCTTGGCGACATCGAACCACTTGACGACGCCTGAGATTTCGATGAGCTCGACGGTATCGCCCGACATCTCCTCGAAGTCGACAACTCCCTTCGATGAAATTCTGTCACCCATCCTAGCCAGCCCTCGATTACGCGTCACACTGTTACGGTTAACTGATTCCCTGATATCAAGATTAACATCTTGGTAACGGAAAAGCGCAAGTCCTAGTTTTCGTTTATTCCCACCCTAAGATTATTGCTCCAATGACTTGCGCGAAGCTGGTGCCCCGACCAAAGATCCGCCCAGCTCAACATTAAGAGAGGAAATAGAATGCGTTATCTCCATACGATGGTCCGTGTCACCGATCTCGACGCCTCGTTGCATTTTTATAGCACCCTATTCGGGCTTACCGAAACCCGTCGCTACGAAAACGAAAAAGGCCGCTATACGCTCGTTTTCCTGGCGGCCGACGAGGATGCCGAATCGTCCCGCAGCAACGGTGCCCCCAGCCTGGAGCTGACCTACAACTGGGACCCGGAAGAATATAGCGGAGGACGCAATTTCGGCCACCTCGCCTATGAGGTCGACGATATCTATGCGACCTGCCAAAAGCTGATGGACAACGGCATCACGATCAACCGCCCGCCCCGCGATGGTCACATGGCTTTCGTGCGTTCTCCGGACGGCATCTCCATCGAAATCCTGCAGAAGGGCGCCAATCTTTCTTCGGCCGAGCCCTGGGCTTCCATGGCCAACACCGGCTCCTGGTAGGAGCCAAGCTTTCGCGAGGCTTACGGCACGCGCGGAGCCATCCGTTTCGCGCTTGCCGCCCATGCCCATCCTCCGGCATGCTTGGACGACTCGAAGCATCATGCATCGGATATCGCGGTCATCGTTCCCAGTCGGCGCGCGGTATCGTCGTCCCTCGCAGGAGGCCGTTCCGATGCAAGCCTTTTTTGCAGGGAACGTCCTATGTGCGATCAAGAGATTTTATACGGCAGGAAGAAGCTAGCAAGCACAATTGCCGTTCTTGCCTCATTTGTGATGATTGCGGGCTGCACGACCACGGCCAAAAAGCCGATCGAGACCTCGCAGGCTGCCCCTGTCGTGCCATTGACCGTGGCAGAACAGCTGGCAGCCGATATGAACAGCAAGGCCGATGCCCGGCGCCGCAAAGCCGATGTCGCCTATCGTGATCCGATGGTCCACAGCGTCAATGGCACACGTCAGCAGATCGTCGCCCAGCAGAACCAGGCACTCTATCCTGCGCCTACGGCAGCCCCGACCGCGGACGGGCAGACCGGCATCGGCGGCCTGGTCACGCAGCCGACGGCCGTCAATGCGAACAGAAGCAGCATCTTCTCCGCTCCGCCGCCGATCGCCGTCAATCCGGACGGGACGCTTGCCAAAACCCAAGCTGATGGCGGCCAGGCGATCACGCCGATGATGCGCAGCGTTTACAGCGCGCCACCAGCGACTATGCAGACGACGGCACCGCAAACGATGGACACCGCCGCCGTGCCGAACGGCCGCACATCGGCCGACATGCTGCCACCACCCGTCATTCGCAATGCAACCTCGCCGGCTTCGGGTTCGCCGCAGCCGATTGCCCAGGTGACCGCGTCGGGTGTTGCGGCAACGCCGAATCCGAATGTCCACGAATTGAACGGCAGACAGGCCGCCGCTCTGGCGCAGTTCATCGCATCGAAGAACCAGCCGCAGAACGACAAGCTGCTGGTGCAGCCCGTGCCGGGTGCAAATGGGCAATAAAAACGCCCGCGTTTCCAGAGAATCTTCGATATCGCCAGCAAGAGCCTGTTAAGTCTCACTTATTCAGCACCGGCGGCGGTTTCACCCATTTGTCATTTTTTCCACAAAAAAGCAAAATTGCCGCTTGCGGGAATGAAATCGCCCCGCTATAAGCCGCCACACAACAGCTGAACGCGCCCTTCGTCTATCGGTTAGGACGACAGATTTTCATTCTGTAAAGAGGGGTTCGACTCCCCTAGGGCGTGCCACTGTTGTTCTTTCTTCCACTACAATTCATTTAAGCTACCGCTTGCGGACGCAATAGGCTATTCCTATTTACACCGCGCAGCATGCGCCCTTCGTCTATCGGTTAGGACGACAGATTCTCATTCTGTAAAGAGGGGTTCGACTCCCCTAGGGCGTACCAAAAGCGTGTCCCGAAGTTTTCCACAAGCACCTCGAAAAATCTTTGCTTAATCATCGATTTTTCTGCGATTTTTCTCGTTTTTCCGCTTGCGGGAATGAAAGGTGCTGACTATAAGGGCGCCACAGCACGCGCCCTTCGTCTATCGGTTAGGACGACAGATTTTCATTCTGTAAAGAGGGGTTCGACTCCCCTAGGGCGTGCCACTGCCCCTTCCCCTTAAATTGATGTTTTGGCTCGCTAAACACTGTTATGCAGACGCGTATCGGGCGTAATCTGCGTTACGGAGCTTTCGCCGCGTCTGTAACCCGCAGCTGCACGCGCCGGCTGCCCTGCCAGTGATCGGCGCCAAGCGTGCCGGCGACATGGATCTGCGCCCCGCGCGACGACATCAGCAGCGCGCCCAAAGGCGTCTCCGCCGCGCGGAAGGCAATGCCATCCACCCGGCCGCCGTCCTGCGCCTCCAGCGTGATCTTGATGTGCGACTGGCCGACAAGGTGGGAATCGCGCAGGCGGTGGCTCGGAAGCGCGAAGACGGGCTGTGGATGGCCCGAACCATAGGGACCGGCCGTCTCGAGCCTGTCGATCAGCTCCACGGTCGCGCCGCTTGCGCCGAGCGCGCCGTCGATCTTCAAGGTTTCGTTGGCAACGAGCCCGGCTACCTGCTTCTCCGCCTTCTCCGTGAAGAAAGCCCGCAGCTTTCCGAGGTTGCTTCTCTCCACCGTCAGGCCGGCGGCCATGGCATGGCCGCCGCCCTTGACGAGCAAGCCAGCATCGACGGCCGCGCGTACCATGCGACCCATGTCGAAACCGTTGATCGAGCGGCCGGAGCCGGTGCCCTTGCCCATCGGATCGAAGGCAATGGCGAAGGCTGGTCGGCGGAACTTGTCCTTGAGACGCGATGCAATGAGGCCGACGATTCCCGGATGCCAGTTCTCGCGCGCCGTGACGATGACGGAGGCGCCGTCGCCATTGCCGTACTCCGCCAGGGCCTCGGCCTCGGCCTCCTGCAGCATGGCGGCCTCCATGGCCTGTCTCTCGCGATTGAGCTCATCGAGCTTCGCGGCGATGGCTTCCGCTTCGCCGCCGTCGTCCAGCGTCAGCAGGCGTGCGCCAAGGGCCGCATCGCCGATGCGGCCACCGGCATTGATGCGCGGACCAATTAGGAAGCCGAAATGATAGGGCGTGACAGGACCGTTAAGGCCGGCCTTGCGAAAGAGGGCAGCAAGCCCGAGATTGCCCTGGTGGCGGGCGGCAATAAGCCCCTTAACCACATAGGCGCGGTTGAGGCCCTTCAGCGGCACGACATCGCAAACGGTCGCGAGCGCAACGATATCGAGCCAGGCAAGCAGGTCGATGGAACGCACGCGGGAATCGCCGGCCTCGCGAAGGAGACGCAGCGCCGCGACCAGAACCATGAAGACCACACCAGCGGCACAGAGGTGGCCCTGCCCCGAAAGATCATCCTCACGGTTCGGATTGACCAAGGCATGACAATGCGGCAGCTCGTGCGCCACCTGGTGGTGATCGATGACGACGACGTCGATATTGCGCGCCCTCGCCGCTTCAAGCGATTCGAAGCTGGTGGAACCGCAATCGACGGTCACGATCAGCGTCGCGCCATTGTCGATAAGCTGATTGATGGCTGTGGGATTGGGGCCATAGCCCTCGAAGATGCGATCGGGAATATAGATGCTGGCCGGAACGCCGAAATGGGTGAGAAAGCGATAGAGCAGCGCCGAGGAGGCCGCGCCGTCGACGTCATAGTCGCCGAAGATCGCGACTGTCTCGCCCTTCCTGATGGCGTGCAGGAGGCGCTGTGCGGCCTTTTCGCAATCGGTCAGCAGATGCGGGTCCGGCATCAGGCCGCGGATCGTCGGGTCGAGGAAAGCCATGGCTTCGTCCTGCCCGACGCCGCGCCCGGCAAGCACGCGGGCAATCAGCTCCGGCAGGCCATGGGTCTGCGCAATGGCGAGCGCCCTGTTCTGGCCGGCCTGATCGAGCCTGGATATCCAGCGATTGCCGGATACCGAGCGCTCGACACCTAGAAATGCCCGCTGAACTGGATCGACCGGTTGCTCCACCATCTCTCCCGGAATTTAAGAGCGGCATCCCTTTGATGCACGCCGTCGCTGGTCAGACTATTCTTTCGGCCGCTCGATGCGGATGACCTGCGGTTCGCCGACGAGATAGCCTTCGTTCTTGATTGCCGCAACCGCCTTGCGCACCGAATCTTCCGTCGTCGCATGGGTGACGAGGATGATCGTCTGGTGGTCGGAGGGTGCCAGATGCTGCTTGGAACGCTGGACGATCGATTCGAGCGAAATGTGGTTTTCCGCCATGCGGGTCGCGACACTCGCAAAAACGCCGGTGCGGTCGAGAACCGTGAGGCGGATGAAATAGCCACCTTCGTGGCTCTGCATCTGCGCTTTGCGGTAGGGCTCCAGCGCCTTGGCCGGATGACCGAGCACCGGCACGCGCTGCTCGCCCGGGCGGCTCTTGGCGATATCGGCGATATCTCCGAGCACAGAGGAAGCCGTCGCGTTGCCGCCGGCTCCGGGGCCGACCATCAGCAATTCGCCGAGAATATCGGATTCGATCGCCACGGCATTGGTGACGCCATCGACCTGGGCGATGACCGAATCGAGCGGCACCATGGTTGGGTGCACTCGCTGTTCGATGCCGCTTTCGGTGCGCTGGGCGACACCGAGCAGCTTGATGCGGTATCCGAGATCGGCAGCAGCGCGTATATCCTCGATGGAGACGTTGGTGATCCCTTCGAGATAGATGTCGTCGGCCGCGATGCGGTTGCCAAAGGCGAGCGTCGTCAGGATGGCAAGCTTGTGCGCCGTGTCATTGCCTTCAATATCGAAGGCCGGGTCGGCCTCGGCATAGCCGAGACGCTGTGCTTCCTTGAGGCAATCGGCGAAAGACAGGCCTTCCTTCTCCATCCGGGTCAGGATGTAGTTGCAGGTGCCGTTCATGATGCCATAGACGCGAGAAATCGTATTGCCCGTCAGAGATTCGCGCAGGGCCTTGATGACCGGAATGCCGCCGGCAACGGCCGCTTCGAAGTTGAGCAGGACGCCCTTTTCTTCGGCGATTTGTGCGAGCTCGACACCGTGATAGGCGAGCAGCGCCTTATTGGCGGTGACGACGTGCAGGCCGCGGGCAAGCGCTGCGCGCACCGCTGCGTTGGCCGCGCCTTCGGAACCGCCGATCAGCTCGACGAAGACGTCGATATCGGCCTTCTGCGCTAGATCGACAGGACCGCCGAACCATTCGATGCCCGTCAGATCGATGCCGCGATCCCGCGTGCGATCGCGCGCTGTGACGGCGACGATCTTGACGGGACGACCACAGGTAACGGCAAGCTCGTTAGCGCGGCTCTGAATGATGCGGACGAGCGAGGCACCAACGGTACCTAAGCCCGCAATGCCGATTTTGAGGGCATCTGCCATGGAAAATTCCTGATCAGTATTTGGGACGGCAGCCGCGGGAACGGCTGCCGCGCGATATTATGAACGATGAGCGTTCAGCGAAATAACATTATGCATCGTCTCATCCGCGGTGGAGAGGAAGCGCTTCAGATTGCGCGCCGCCTGGCGGATGCGGTGTTCGTTTTCAACGAGCGCGATGCGGACATAATCGTCGCCCTGCTCGCCGAAACCGATGCCCGGAGCAACGGCGATGTCAGCCTTCTCAACCAAAAGCTTGGAGAACTCAAGCGAGCCGAGATGACGGAATTTTTCCGGGATCTTCGCCCAGGCGAACATGGTCGCGGCCGGCGGCGGCACGTCGAAGCCGGCTTTGCCGAAGCTGTCGACCAGAACGTCGCGGCGACGCTTGTAGATGTTGCGCACTTCGGCGATGTCGGAACCGTCGCCGTTCAGCGCGTGAGTTGCCGCCACCTGGATCGGCGTGAAGGCACCGTAATCGAGGTAAGACTTCACGCGCGTCAGCGCTGCAATCAGCCGCTCGTTGCCGACGGCAAAGCCCATGCGCCAGCCTGGCATGGAGAAGGTCTTCGACATCGAAGTAAACTCGACCGTCACATCGATTGCGCCCGGAACCTCCAGCACCGACGGCGGCGGCGCGTCGTCGAAGTAGATTTCCGAATAGGCCAGATCCGAAAGCACGATGATGTCGTGCTTCTTCGCGAAGGCGACGACTTCCTTATAGAAATCCAGCGTCGCGACATAGGCCGTCGGGTTCGACGGATAGTTCAGGATGAGCGCGAGCGGCTTCGGGATCGAGTGGCGCACGGCTCGTTCCAGCGGCGGGAAGAAGCTGTCATCCGGCTCGACCGGAATCGAGCGGATGACGCCGCCTGCCATCAGGAAGCCGAAGGCGTGGATCGGATAGGTCGGGTTCGGGCAGAGGATCACATCGCCCGGCGCCGTGATCGCCTGCGCCATATTGGCGAAGCCTTCCTTCGAACCGAGGGTGGCAACCACCTGCGTATCGGGATTGAGCTTCACACCGAAACGGCGGGCGTAATAGGCCGCCTGCGCGCGGCGAAGGCCCGGAATGCCCTTGGAGGAGGAATAGCGATGCGTGCGCGGATCCTGAACCACTTCGCACAGCTTGTCGACGATCGCCTTTGGGGTCGGAAGATCTGGATTGCCCATGCCGAGGTCGATAATGTCCGCCCCGCCCGCTCGCGCGCTCGCTTTCAAACGATTGACCTGTTCGAAAACGTAGGGCGGCAAACGCCGGACTTTATGAAACTCTTCCATTTCTTTCCCCATGGGACAGCGGCCCTCAAAACCGCACTGAAGTTCGTTGATCTCCCGGCCAGCCGCGATACGAACTTGGGACTCGCGGCGCCGTATTCATGCTATCTCGAAAGATAAGGTGAATCTTGGGCGCTTATGCACGCAAAATGCAATCCGCCGGTCAGATACATCCAATTTCGGCCTATCCGAACGCTTTGCGTCCAAATCGCCTGAAACGCAAGGCTAATTCTGCGTTGGGGCCGGCTGGGCGCTGCCCTCTTTCTGAATTTCCTGCAGCGTATCCTGGCCATGTTCGGCAGCGAGCTTGCGCATCTCGGCAACACGCCTCTGATATTCGGCCTCGGAGATCGTGCCGGCTTTGCGCTGCGATCCGAGTGCCGTCAGCTGCTTGACCAGATCGCCAGCCTGCTGATCATTGATTTGGACGTTTGCAGCGGTCGGCGGCGCGTTGAAGGAAGGATAGCCGTCCTTGTAAAATTGCTGCGTGCTGGTTTCCACGACCGGCGTGCCCTTGGCGGGTTTTACGATGACAGCCTGAGGCGGCTGCTTGCGCTTGGCGAAGGCCGCCTTTTCCTCGGGTGTCGAGCAGCCCGCGAGCGTCAATGCGAGAATTCCGCACATTGCACTGCAGAGTACGGAATACCGGTTCAGTCTTGCCACCATGCCGCCGCCCATAATTGTCTTCCTGCGCTATTCCTTGCTGTGGGTTGCGACTGTTAAATTTGTCGCAGCAGCAAAGCAAGAGCAGGGTTGCGTTTCATTCGACTTGTATTCCTTTTCCCGCAAGATGTACAAATGGAAAACAAGACACGAGCTGCCGCCGGGAGGATGATGCGTGACCGACAGCAAGCGGGACAAGAATGAAGGTAATGGCGGCTTTCCCGGCTTTGATCCAAAGTCAGTCGAGCCTTACATCGTCAGGGATCCCGAAGCGATGGCCGTCAACTTTGCCCGTGCGCTGGAAAATCTCGGCAAGGCAGCCTCGGCCTGGCTTGCACCGCGCGAGCGCGGTGAGAAGGTCGATACGGTTGCCGATCCTTTCACCGACATGGTCAAGACGCTGTCTAAAGTCGGCGAATACTGGCTTTCCGATCCCCGCCGGACACTGGAAGCGCAGACTCACCTGCTTTCCGGCTATTTTGGTCTGTGGACGAAGACCATGCAGCGCCTTAGCGGCGATTCGTCCGCCGAGGCTGAAGCCGAACCGGTGAAGGACAAGCGCTTCGCAGACGAGGATTGGCAGAAGAACCCCTTCTTCGATTTCTTGAAGCAGACCTATCTTCTGACGTCGAACTGGGCGGAAAAACTGGTCGGCGACGCGGAAGGGCTGGATGAACACACCCGCCACAAAGCGGCATTCTACACGAAGCAGATCACCGCCGCCTTTTCGCCAACCAATTTTGTCGCGACCAACCCGCAGGTCTATCGCGAGACTATCGCCTCCAATGCCGAGAACCTGGTGCGCGGCATGAAGATGCTGGCCGAGGACATCAGCCTTGGCCATGGCGAGTTGCGCCTGCGTCAAACCGACATGACGAAATTCGCCATCGGCCGCGACATGGCGCTGACGCCAGGCAAGGTGATCGCGCAAAGCGATGTCTGCCAGGTGATCCAATATGAGCCGGCGACAGACAAGGTGCTGAAGCGGCCGCTGCTGATCTGCCCGCCCTGGATCAACAAATTCTACATTCTCGATCTCAACCCGCAGAAATCCTTCATCAAATGGTGCGTGGAGCAGGGTCACACCGTCTTCGTGATTTCGTGGGTCAATCCCGATCATCGGCATGCGGCGAAGGATTGGACCTCTTATGCCCGCGAAGGCATCGATTTCGCACTCGAAACCATCGAAAAGGCGACGGGCGAACAGGAAGTCAATGCTGTTGGATATTGCGTCGGCGGCACGCTGCTGGCGGCGACGCTCGCCCTCCACGCCAAGGAAAAGAACAAGCGTATCCGAACGGTAACCTTCCTGACGACGCAGGTCGATTTCACCTTTGCCGGCGACCTGAAGGTTTTCGTCGACGAAGAGCAGATTGCAGCACTCGAAGAGCAGATGAACGTGCTCGGCTATCTCGAAGGTTCGAAGATGGCGACGGCCTTCAACATGCTGCGCGCCTCCGAACTGATCTGGCCCTATTTCGTCAATAATTACCTGAAGGGGCAGGAACCCCTACCCTTCGACCTCCTGTTCTGGAATGCCGATTCGACCCGCATGGCCGCGGCCAATCATTCGTTCTACCTGCGCAACTGCTACCTCAACAACGCCTTGAGCCAGGGCAAAATGGTGCTCGACGGCAAGACATTGTCGCTGAAGGACGTACGCATCCCCGTCTACAATCTGGCGACGCGGGAGGATCATATCGCGCCGGCCAAATCCGTCTTCGTCGGCAGCCAGTATTTCGGCGGTCCGGTGGAATTCGTGGTGACCGGCTCCGGTCACATTGCCGGAGTCGTCAACCCGCCCGACAAGCATAAATATCAGTTCTGGACCGGCGGCCCGACCGGCGGTGACTATGAGGATTGGCTCGCCGGGGCAAAGGAGACACCTGGCTCCTGGTGGCCGCATTGGCATGCCTGGATCCTCGCGCAAGACCATCGCATGACGGCTGCGCGCAAACCCGGCGGCAAGGCCCTCAATGCGCTGGAAGAGGCACCCGGCAGCTATGTCCTGGAACGGGCATAAGTCACCCGATTATGCAATTTCCTTCGCCTCTCCTCCCTGCCCGCCTGATTTCCCGCTACAAGCGCTTCCTCTTCGATGCCGAGCTGGAAGACGGGACATTCGTCACCGGCTCCTGCCCCAATACTGGCTCGATGCTCGGCCTTACGACACCTGGCTCGCGCATATGGCTCTCAGAGCATGAGGGCGCGAAGCGAAAATACCGCCATGTCTTCGAATTGATCGAGGCAGACCGCACGACCGTCGGTGTCAACACCGCCATGCCGAACCGCATTGCAGCGGAAGCGATCGCGCTTGGGCAAATCTCCGATCTCGGTGAGTATACAATGATCAAGCGCGAGCAGAATTACGGCCGCAACTCGCGTATCGACCTGCTCTTGACCGACCCTTTGCGGACAACCACCTATGTCGAGGTGAAAAACGTCCATTTCATGCGACGGCCAGGTCTTGCGGAATTCCCAGATACGGCGACGGCGCGCGGCGCCAAGCATCTGGAAGAACTCGGCGATATGGCCGAGGCCGGCTATCGCGCCATCATGCTGTTCGTGATCCAGCGCAACGATTGCCATCGCTTCCGCATCTGCGGCGATCTCGATCCGTTCTACGCCACGGCCTATGATCGCGCTTTGAAGCGTGGCGTCGAGGTCTATGCGCTGAAATGCAGGGTTTCGCCGACTGAAATCGCGCCTGCCGGGTTGATCCCGATAGACGAACCCGGCATAGCTGCATTAGAACAGTTTAAGATCTCTACCAAAGGCTAGTTATGGTGAACTACATCGAAGCGGCAACGGCGCCGGCGAAAAATACGGGTGCTATCCGCATCTACGGAGAGGACGCCTTTGCCGGAATGCGCAAGGCGTGCCAGCTGACCGCCCGCTGCCTCGATGAACTCGCCGCGATCGTCAAGCCTGGCGTGCCCACCGATGTCATCGACCGTTTCGTTTTCGAATTCGGCATGGATCACGGCGCCTATCCCGCGACGCTGAACTATCGCGGCTACATGAAATCCTCCTGCACCTCGATCAACCACGTCGTCTGCCATGGCATTCCCAACGACAAACCGCTGCGCGAAGGCGATATCGTCAATATCGACGTGACCTATGTGCTCGATGGCTGGCACGGCGATTCCAGCCGCATGTATCCGGTCGGAGAAATCAAGCGTTCGGCCGAGCGGCTGCTGGAAGTCACCTATGAATCTCTGATGCGCGGCATTGCCGCCGTTCGTCCGGGTGCACGCACCGGCGCCATCGGCGAAGCGATCCAGACCTATGCCGAAGGCGAGCGCTGCTCGGTCGTGCGCGACTTCTGCGGCCACGGCGTCGGCAGCCTCTTCCATGACTCGCCGAATATCCTGCATTATGGCCGGGTCAATGACGGCCCGGAACTGCGTGAAGGCATGATCTTCACCATCGAGCCGATGATCAATCTCGGCAAGCCGCATGTGAAGGTGCTCGGTGACGGCTGGACGGCCGTCACGCGCGACCGCTCGCTCTCGGCACAATACGAACACACGGTCGGCGTCACTGCGACGGGCTGCGAGATCTTCACCCTGTCGCCCGGCGGCCTAGACCGCCCCGGCCTGCCGCCGCTGCAGGGATAATTCATGGCAAAACGTCCCGCTTCTTCTAACGGACATGGTGACATGCCCCTCGATAGAGGCGGGAAGACGGAGGCGTTGGAAGATGCGCCGCTACTCGACGAGCGGCTGTTCTTCCCTCAACAGGTCGCCAAACCCGCCTCGACATCCAAATCCGCACCGATAGCCAAATCCGCGACAACCAACGTCGAAGCCCATTATCATGGCCACCGCGAACGGTTGCGCAATCGCTATCGCGACGGCGGCGACGCGGCATTGGCGGACTACGAAATCCTCGAACTCCTGCTTTTCCGGCTGATCCCGCGCCGAGACACGAAACCGATCGCGAAGGCCCTGCTCGCCCGTTTTGGCACGCTTGGCGGCGTATTCGGCGCTCCGGTCAACCTGCTGACGGAGGTCAGTGGCGTTGGCGATACCGTCGCTCTCGACCTGAAGCTCGTGGCAAGCGTCGCGCAGCGCATGCTGAAGAGCGAATTGACGGGTAAGCCGGTGCTCTCCTCCTGGAAGGCGCTCATCGATTATTGTCATGCCGCTATGGCGCATGAAGCACGCGAGCAATTTCGCCTGCTGTTTCTCGATAAGCGCAACGCCTTGATCGCCGATGAGGTGCAGGGTTTCGGCACGGTCGATCATACGCCGGTCTATCCGCGCGAGGTCGTCAAGCGCGCGCTCGAACTCTCCGCCTCCGCAGTAATTCTAGTCCACAATCACCCGTCAGGAGATCCAACACCTTCGCGTGCCGATATCGACATGACCAAGACCATCATAGACACTGCCAAGCCTTTGGGCATCACCGTTCACGACCATGTTATCATTGGAAAAAACGGCCATGTCAGCTTCCGCGCATTGCGGCTGATTTGAAATTGTCGCAGATGCGATAATCCGATACTTCAAATCTATATTGTATGTTTTTGATTTTACGTGATCATTATCGAATCTCATCCATTCGATCATGGCGAAATATCCCGAATTCGTCATGGCGATCTCCGCTTTCATTTTTCAGCTCGGCGTCAGGATCATCTGGCAGAAGGATCGCCGCGTTCCTGTCGGCTGATCCGCCCGTGGAAGCTGTTGTTTGATTTGGCCTTATCCGCTTCCATGCGCCGGCCATCTGGAGATCGAATGCCGAAGATGTCGCCCAAGCTTGCTCATCGCCTCCTTTCTATCGGTCGCGGCGCGCTTGTCGCGGCAGGCGCTTTTCTGGTGGCCGCCAGCGGCTTCTATGCTCACATGCTCTGGACGACGAACTTCCATCCGGTCATTGCCGGCGAGCTTTACCGTTCTTCGCAGCCCTCGGCCACCAACATCGCCGAGTTTCAGAAGCAATACGGCATCAAGACCATTATCAACCTGCGTGGCTACAATAGCGGCCACCATTGGTACGATACCGAAGTTGCCGAGGCGAAAGCGCTCAACATCGACCATATCGATTTCCATATGTCTTCGGCCCGAGAGCTGACACAGGAGCAGGCGGCGCAGCTTGTCGAGATCATGCGGAATGCGCCAAAGCCGATCCTCATTCATTGCCAGGCCGGAGCCGACAGAACTGGCCTGGCCTCGGCACTTTACCTTGCCGCCATTGCCAAGACGAATGAGGCTACCGCGGAGGGCCAGATGTCGATCATCTATGGTCACCTACCGTTCTCCTTCACGCGTGCCTATGCCATGGACCGTACTTTTGAGAAGCTGGAACCCTGGCTCGGTCTTTCGGCCTCGTGAACACCAAACTTCCCGTTAGATAATCTGTAACATTGAGACGCTACCGGTTGACGGAGCATGTTGCATTGCGACATTGATTCCCCATTCCAGTCATCCGAGGCTTCCCGATGGACCAATTCGATCTCCTAGTCGTAGGTAGCGGCCCCGCCGGCCGCAGAGGCGCTATTCAGGCTGCCAAGCTCGGCAAGAAGGTACTCGTCGTCGAGCAAGGCAAGCGGGTCGGCGGCGTCTCGGTCCACACCGGGACCATTCCCTCCAAGACGCTGCGCGAAACCGCGCTCAACCTTTCGGGTTGGCGCGAACGCGGCTTCTACGGTCGCGCCTATCGCGTCAAACAGGAGATCAGTGCGGAGGATCTCCGCCGCCGCCTGCTAATCACCCTCGACCACGAGGTCGAAGTGCTTGAGCATCAATTCGCGCGCAATCGCGTCCAGCACATCAGAGGCAAGGCAAGCTTCGTCGATCCGCAGACGATGCAGATCGTCAAGGATGATGGCGAGGTCGTCACCGTGTCCGCCGCCAGCATACTGCTTGCAGTCGGCACCAAACCTTTCCGTCCGGATTACATGCCGTTCGACGGCAAGACGGTTCTCGATAGCGATGAACTCCTCGAGATCGAGGATTTGCCGCGATCGATGGTCGTCATCGGCGCCGGCGTCATCGGCATCGAATATGCCACAATCTTCAGCGCGCTCGACACGCAGGTGACGCTGATCGATCCGAAATCCACCATGCTCGATTTCATCGACAAGGAGATCGTCGAGGATTTCACCTATCAGCTTCGCGATCGCAACATGAAGCTGCTGCTCGGTCAAAAGGCCGAGAAGGTGGAGCGGCAGAACGGCAAGGTCGAGCTGACGCTCGACAATGGCCGCCGCATCACGACAGACATGGTGCTCTTCGCCGCCGGCCGCATGGGTGCCACCGACACCGTTAATCTTGCCGCTGCCGGCCTTGAGGCCGATGCTCGCGGCCGCCTGAGCGTCAATCCGGAAACCTTCGCCACCAAGGTTCCGCATATCTTTGCCGCCGGCGATGTCGTCGGTTTCCCGAGCCTTGCCTCCACGTCGATGGAACAGGGCCGCATTGCCGCGCGCGTCGCCGTCGGCGCGATCGCCAAGGAGCCGCCGAAATACTTCCCCTATGGCATCTATGCCGTGCCGGAGATTTCCACCTGTGGCCTCTCGGAGGAAGAGGTCAAGGAACGGCACATCCCCTATGAGTGCGGCATCGCCCGCTTCCGCGAGACGTCGCGCGGCCACATCATGGGCCTCGACACAGGCCTCTTGAAGATGATCTTCTCGCTGAAGACCCGCCGCCTGCTCGGCGTCCACATCGTCGGCGAAGGCGCCACCGAGCTCGTGCACATCGGACAGGCCGTGCTGAACCTTAAGGGCACCGTCGAATATTTCGTCGAAAACACCTTCAACTATCCGACGCTTGCCGAAGCCTACAAGATCGCCGGCCTCGACGCCTGGAACCGCATGGGCGATATCAAGTCGGAACTCTAATAGGTCAATATTGACCATGCCGGCGGAGCTCACTACTCTGCCGGCATGATGAACATTCTCAACATCGCTTCGGTCTTCTTCATAAGCCGCTAATCCCTAGGCTTTCAGCCAAATGAAGACGAGACCGCCTCAACGGCCGCGAGGCCGCGGGTAGGTCTTTGCCGAAACAGCCGTGATGCCCGCACAGGAAGGGTGAAAAACGGCGCGATGATCGAGAGAGATTTCATGCCATCCCAAAAACAGTATCCGGCTGCGCTTTCCGACGCGCAGGTGAACGATTTCATTGAACATGGCTTTATACGCATCGATGATGCGTTTTCACAGGAACAGGCTGCCGAAGCCCGCGCCATCATGTGGCGCGATATTCCATGTCGCGAGCACGATCCGGCAAGTTGGAGATTTCCGGTCGTGAGGCTGCCAGGCTATGGCGGCGAGCCATTCCGTGCCATCGCTAATATGCCCATTTTGCACGCTGCTTTCGATCAACTGGTCGGGCGTGGGCGATGGCTGCCAAGAGATGGGCTTGGGACCTTCCCCGTGCGTTTCCCGCATCCGGACGATCCCGGCGACGCCGGCTGGCATGTCGACCTCAGCTTTCCTGGGGACGATTGCGATCCGAATGAGCAAAGCGACTTCTCCGCCTGGCGCGTGAATGTCACCTCGCGAGGGCGCGCTCTGCTTACGCTATTCCTGTTTTCCGATGTTGGCGAAGACGATGCGCCGACCCGCATCCGCGTCAGCTCTCACATGGATATGGCGCGCTATCTCGAGCCTGCCGGAGAGCACGGGCGTTCTCATATGATGCTCGAGCAGATGGGAGCCGACCGCCCTCACGCACTGGCAACGGGAAAGGCTGGTACGGTCTACATCTGCCATCCCTTCATAATCCACGCCGCCCAGAAGCATCGAGGCGCCACGCCGCGATTTATGGCGCAGCCTTCGATCGGCCTTGCTGAGCCCTATCGATTGGAACGGCCGGATAATGCCTATAGCCCGGTCGAGACAGCCATTCGCCGCGCTTTGGGTAAGGAATAATCGCGCCGAACTGATTGCTGATAGCCTGGGGCCTCTCGCCCCAGCCCTCTCTCCGCTTGCGGGGAGAGGAAGCATTATGACGAAACAACAAAAGCCCCACCGTTTCCGGTAGGGCTCAATGTCAGTCCAGAAGAAAGACGATTATTCGGCGCTGTCTTCAGCAGCCTTCTTCTTCGGAGCGGCCTTCTTCTTCGGAGCCGCTGCTTCTTCGCCTTCAGCGGCAGCTTCGGTTGCTTCAGCCTTGGCAGCAGCCTTCTTCTTCGGAGCGGCCTTCTTGGCAGCCGGCTTGTCTTCTTCTTCGTCGTCAGCCAGCAGCGCTTCCTTGGAAACGGTCTTGTCCGTGACGTTGACCTCGGTCAGCAGATGGTCGATGACCTTTTCTTCGAAGATCGGGGCGCGCAGGTTGGCGGAGGCGCCCGGCGTCTTGCGGAAGAATTCGAGGATTTCCTTTTCCTGGCCCGGGAACTGCTGGAGCTGTGCGTAGAGAGCGCGCTGCAGTTCGTCTTCGCTGACTTCGACGCCGGCCTTTTCGCCGATTTCGGAGAGAACGAGGCCGAGGCGAACGCGACGCTCGGCGAGCTTGCGGTATTCCTCGCGAGCCTTTTCTTCGGTCGTGTCTTCGTCTTCGAAGGTCTTGCCAGATTCGCTGAGATCGGTTTCGATCTGGCGCCAGATGCTGGCGAATTCGGCGTCGACGAGCTTCTGCGGCGTGTCGAACTGATACATTTCGTCGAGCTGGTCGAGGATCTGACGCTTGACTTTCTGGCGGGTGACAGAGCCGTACTGGCTTTCGATCTGACCGCGAACGATCTCCTTCAGGCGATCGGCGGATTCGATGCCGAGCTTGGAAGCGAGTTCGTCGTTGATTTCGATTTCACCGGGAGCTGCAACTTCCTTGACGTTGATGTCGAAGGTGGCTTCCTTGCCAGCGAGGTTCTTGGCCGGATAGTCGGCCGGGAAAGTTACGGTGATGACCTTCTCATCGCCAGCCTTGAGGCCGACGAGCTGCTCTTCGAAGCCCGGGATGAAGCGGTTCGAGCCGAGAACGAGCTGTGCGTCTTCGTCCTTGCCGCCGTCGAAGGCAACGCCGTCGACCTTGCCGAGGTAATCGATGGTGACGCGGTCGCCGTTGGCAGCCTTGCCCTTCTTGGTCTCGTAGCTACGAGCGCTTTCAGCGATCTTGAGGATCTGCTCGGTCACTTCGTCTTCACTGATTTCAGCGACTTCGCGGGTAACCTTGATGCCATTGACCGGCTTCAGTTCGATCGCCGGGATGACTTCATAAGACAGCGTGAATTCGAAATCGGCCTGAGCGGAGAGGATCTTTTCTGCCTCGTCCTGGTCTTCCGTCATCGCGATTTCCGGCTGGGTGGCCGACTTCTCGCCGCGCTCGGTCAGGATCGCCGGCGGCTGGTCGCGAACGATTTCGTTGACGAGGTCAGCCATGATCGACTTGCCGTAGACCTTCTTCAGGTGCGAGACCGGAACCTTGCCCGGACGGAAGCCGTTGATGCGGACCTTGTCCTTGACCTCGGCCAGGCGCTCGTTCATGCGCACTTCCATGTCCTTGGCCGGGATGACCACCTTGATTTCGCGCTTCAGCCCTTCAGCGAGCGTTTCGATAACCTGCATTGTCCTACCTTCATTCATGGCGGCCGTGCCCAGCCTGCCGTTCGTTTCGATGAGCACGACGCCGGAAAATCCCGAGCGTGGCTTGGATGCAATTCTCTTTCATCTTGCAAGAGCGCCGCGCCTTCGAATGAACGCGCAAAAGGCAGCTCTATCCCGTCACGAGCCAAAACATCTTATCCACTTTCCTCATCGAAAGCGGGATGCTTTGGGCAAGATGCGCGTCCTGCGGCATATCGGAAGACAGGCTTCGTGAGCCTCCCCCCGTCCACAAGACAGTGTTGGTGCGGGTAGAGAGACTTGAACTCCCACGCCTTGCGGCACCAGAACCTAAATCTGGCGTGTCTACCAATTTCACCATACCCGCGTTCCCAAAACCGCATGGCGATGCCTGCCCATGGGGCCTTCCGGAGCGCGGCGTCTCTATATCACCCGTTTTAAACCACGCAAAGGAAAAATGACGGCTCCGCGACAACGCTTAAAGCTTATCGGAGCCATTAGCGCAGATATCGTCAGTAAAGCGGCTCCTCGTAGACGGATTTGCCGTCTAGAAGCAGGCTTCTGATATGGGCAACGCCATCCGAAGACACCCGCGCCGCAATGGCGACGCGATTGGCGTTGCGGGCGCTTTCGATATCGTGTCCCTGCCCTTCGGGCACGTAGTAGCGCTCGATGCCATAAGCGACCCCGACAATCGCCTGCGACGGGTCGGCGGCATCGCCATAGAAAACATAGTCGACAGGCAAGCTTTTGAGCACGACCGTATCGGGCTTCGGATCGAGCTTTCCAAATGATGATT
This sequence comes from Rhizobium sp. ERR 1071, assembly GCF_007828675.1. Classification (NCBI taxonomy): domain Bacteria; kingdom Pseudomonadati; phylum Pseudomonadota; class Alphaproteobacteria; order Hyphomicrobiales; family Rhizobiaceae; genus Rhizobium; species Rhizobium sp. ERR 1071. The sequence continues at coordinate 506,167 of NZ_VITM01000001.1, forward strand.
CGACGATCCCCCAGTAACCGTCGTCCTGCTTCTTCAGGCGAACGGACAATAGCGCGCCACTTCGGCTCGCTTTCGGCGGTCCTTCAACCATCGTCGAGAACGGAACCCGCGAGATGTCGTAGTTTAAGGTCACGTAGTCGCCGCGCAAAAGATCGCGCGGATCGACTGGCGCAGTCTTCAAAAGAATCTCGACGCCGCTCCGCAAGCCCCAGGCCCGCTCGCCAACCATGTAGCCAAGAACCGCCGTCTGCAGAGCGGCAACGACGATAGCGGCAATCCACAGGCGGCGGGAACCCATGCTCAGACTCCTCTCAGCGATATCGGTCATGCCCGCGTCCCCTGCCCGCGATTATCGGAAAAACGCCGTTCCAGCTGGATGACCAGCCAGGCGGCAATCGCCACCAGCAAGCCGGCAACGAGGAAGAACCCGGCCGTGCCGATGATCGAGCCGATCGTCTCGCTGGCGAGGTAAAGAATCTCGCAGGAAAAGACGAAATAGGCCAGATAGCGCACCGCGCCGTTGTCGCGGCCACTGAGCGCGATTGCGATCACGCAACTCGCCAGTGTCGCTGCCGCCACGATGACGAGCGGCAATTTGTCTTCCACCCAGACATTGTTCTCAAAGGACCCGTTGCTGATCTCGGCATGAACCAGGAAGAAGCCGATCGATGCGATCAGAAAGGTGTAGAAGGCCGGCGCGGCACCAGCTGTGCGGGCAAAAGGCATCAGCGGCGACGCGGGAACACTAACGACGAGAAACGCCGCCATGCCGAGAGCGGCAAACAGGATCGCGGTATTCAATCCCTCGTGACGGCCAAATAGCCATGCAAGCCAGCCGACGAGCATGAGATAGGCCAGATGGCGAGCCATGGGCGCATCGACATAGCGGACAAGCACAATCAGGACCATGGCCATCAGAGGCGGCATCCAGGGCATGATCCCATACCATTCGTCGAGATGCCCCCAGAGATAGGCGCCGCAAAATGCCCAGGCGAGAAAACCGGCGAGCCCGACCTGCGCCGAGGAACGAAACAACGCCGCAACAATGCAGGCCGCGGCGAACCAGACGAGCATCATTCTGAGCTCGTCGCCGGACAGATTGTACATCTGACCCACCAGCCCCATGGCGCCGCCGAAACTCAAGGTGCCGAGGATCAACATTGCGGCGGCGAGGATGGAGCGACCCTGAGCTAATAAATATGCCGCCGCGAGATAGAAGGCCCATATCATCGCAACCAGCCCCAGCAGACGGGCAATTCTCGGAAGAGCCTCCCAGTTTGCGGAGATGAACAGCAAGATGGCAAGGCCGAGAAGCACGGCGGCGATGATGGTCAGCACCCGGCCAGCGCTGAAACTCGTCTGACGACCGTCATACTCGCTGAGGATGGCTTTCGCCGTCCCCGCGTCGACCAGCCCCTTGTCGGTCCAGATCTTGAGATCCCGCTCCAGCCTTCCCCTGTACATGCCCGGCTCCCCTCGCTGCGATTCTGCTCGCGACAGAGTTAGCACAAATCGCCGCCCAATCGATGCGAGCCGAGCGTTCTGGCAGAGGCTTCGGCTCACAGGAATGTGTGCCATATTAATACGGAATTAAGGGATCATGCAGTATCCTGACGGCCGGTAAAGAGATACCAACTAAAGATATGCGCGCAGCTCATGCCTCCCATGAAATTATTGCGCTGCACAAATTCGAAAAGTCATACTATTTATCAAACAACAAGACGGCGGTGGCGCGCCGGACCGATGCAGATCGGACCAAGCCTGGGGATAGCATCCCGACACGATATTCGGAGCCGCACACTCCTCCTCCCAGTGCGCTTCGATAGATTGACGACACTCCTCCTCCCAGTCGTCAATCATCTCAAATGACGCCCACCGCATCCTCCTCCCGCGGTGGGCGTTGTTTTTTACCCACCTAAATCGGTTTATGCTGAACGGATGCCCATGCCGGCTATCGGCCGGCAATTGCCAGTATGGGGAAGAGTCTTAAGCTCACTTCTGAACCGCCGCACGGCAGTTCGCGGCAACATCGGCCCCTCCAAAATAGCAGGGCTGGCGAAAAGATGGCTAAAAGCGGGCGGCTACCGGCAAACACTTCGGAATGGCTGACACTGGCGCGGAATTGACTTACGGCGACTGACCAGCTTTGGCCGCGATATGCACACAAAGCAGCCACCATCTTAGGCAAAGCCCCCACAAGACTTGCGCGTTATGCATAGGTGGCATGAAGCTTTCGCGCTTTTAGTTTTCGCGGCGCAGCATATATTTAAATCCATTAGATCGACGACGGAACCAATCACGGAACTGCTCGATCCCTTGATCCTCGAAAGGGACTACAATGAACCTGACCCGCTCTTTCAACAACTGGCGCAAGTATCGTCAGACCGTTAACGAACTCGGCCGCATGAGCGCTCGTGAACTGCACGACCTCGGCATCGACCGCGCCGACATCCATCGCGTTGCTCGCGAAGCCACCGGCCGCTAATCGCCGGATAGGCTTCGCCACTCGCGAAAGCCTCTCAACGCCCGTTGCGGACCTCCGCGGCGGGCGTTCTTTTTTGCCTCCCGACTGAGCAAGCGCAGCATAACCGATCCGCCGCGAGCTATTCCTTATCTGCAAAGCACACAAATTTTGAGCATCGACTGCTTTTTGGGCGTCATATTGCACAAATGCATAGCAGACGCATCTTCTTTGCACTGCACAATCAACCTCTTCGCGCCTATATAGAGTGCAAGCGCTGAGGCGGTAATCACACCGCCCGCAAACAAGATACCGAGGAAAAAATCATGAACCCGATTCGCATTGCAAAGAACTGGATCAGCTACCGCCGCACTCTGAACGAACTTGGCAACCTCTCCAGCCAGACCCTTTCGGACATCGGCGTCAGCCGCTACGAAATTCGCAACATCGCTGCTCGTTCTTTCCGTTAATAGAAACGGACTGGCAGACTGCTTCAAGACGGCGCCTTTGGCGCCGTTTTTGATTCCGGCGATTGGGTCGCCGTATTACTTTAATCGACTCGCAGAGTTTCAGTTGATCACCGGCGAACCGCTCACCCTTACCGGACATCAATGCTGCCACTCGTCCAGCCTCGCAGCAGCCCGTGCACAGCAGGCGAAGATAGCCCCTGCCGCCATCACGCGCGGTATTGGAACGGAACCGCCGGTTTCTCATTTACAGGTGGAGATCTTTTAGCAGGGAGGCGGAGAATGCAAATCCAAGGAATTTACGCCGCGCTCGCGACGGCCAGCATGGACAGGGCGGAAACGTTCTATACTCAACTTTTCGACCGAGGACCTGACGATCGTCCCATGGATGGGTTGATCCAATGGCGCAATGTCGCAGGCGCGAACATTCAAATCTTCCATGATAGGGAGAATGCGGGGCACGGCAGACTAACCATTGTGGTGCCGAAAATGGATGAAGCCCGCAAATTGCTCGAAGACTTTGGCGTAAAGCTCACGGGTGAATCGCAAGGCAACTATGGAAAGATCGCCCAATTGATTGACCCGGACGGAAACCGCATCACTCTTGCAGAACCGCCCTCAAGACCTTTCGATAGGTAGCTCGCACTAAGCTGGCGGACCAGAGACTAAGTTTGCCGTAAGACCGCTGCGCAGTTTTGAGCGGCATGCTTTAGCAAAGCATTGGATCGCCGGCCTGCCCGTGATAATGACGCGCGCATGACACAGATCACTTCTTACTCCCCTATCCACGTCATCGGTGGCGGCCTCGCCGGCTCGGAAGCCGCATGGCAGATCGCCAATGCCGGCGTTCCGGTCATTCTGCATGAAATGCGCGGCGTGCGCGGCACCGAAGCACACAAGACGGACGATCTTGCCGAGTTGGTGTGCTCCAATTCGTTCCGCTCCGACGATGCCACCAGCAATGCTGTCGGCGTCATCCATGCGGAAATGCGCATGGCGGGTTCGCTTATCATGGCATGCGCGGATAAGCATCAGGTACCGGCCGGCGGAGCGCTTGCTGTCGATCGGGACGGCTTCTCGGCAGCCGTGACGCAGGCGATTGCAAATCATCCGCTGATCACCGTCGTCCGTGAAGAAATCCAGGGGCTGCCGCCCAGGGAATGGGACCAGGCAATCATCGCCACCGGCCCACTGACCGCGCCCGCGCTTGCCAGCGCCATCCAGGCTGAAACCGGAACGGATGCGCTCGCCTTTTTCGATGCCATCGCGCCGATCGTCTATCGCGACAGCATCAACATGGACATTTGCTGGTATCAGTCGCGCTACGACAAGGTCGGCCCCGGCGGCACCGGCAAGGATTATATCAACTGCCCGATGGACGAGGCCCAATACAATGCCTTCGTCGATGCCCTGATCGCCGGCGACGCCGTCGGCTTCAAGGAATGGGAAGGCACGCCCTATTTCGACGGCTGCCTGCCGATCGAAGTCATGGCGGAGCGCGGACGCGAAACACTGCGCCACGGGCCGATGAAGCCGATGGGGCTCACCAATGCCCATAATCCCACGGTCAAGGCCTATGCCGTCGTACAGCTGCGCCAGGATAATGCGCTCGGCACGCTCTATAACATGGTCGGTTTCCAGACCAAGCTGAAATACGGCGCGCAGGCGGAGATCTTCCGCCTGATTCCCGGCCTCGAAAATGCAGAATTCGCCCGCCTCGGCGGCCTGCACCGCAATACCTACATCAACTCGCCGACCCTGCTCGACCGCTCGCTGGTCTTGAAGTCGCGCCCGGGCCTGCGTTTCGCCGGCCAGATCACAGGCTGCGAAGGCTATGTCGAGAGCGCCAGCATCGGCCTGCTCGCCGGCCGCTTCGCAGCAGCCGAGCGCAAAGGCGAAGCGCCTTTGCTGCCTCCGGATACGACAGCGCTCGGCTCATTGCTGAACCACATCACCGGCGGCCACATCGTCTCCGACGAGGAGCCGGGCAAACGCTCCTTCCAGCCCATGAACATCAATTTCGGGCTTTTCCCGGAGCTGGAGCCGGGTTCGATCGTCAAGCCGGAAGGCGTCAAGCGCTTTCGCGGCAAGGACAAGACCATCATGAAGCGCCAGCTCATCGCCAAGCGTGCGCTTGCCGATTGCGCCGGATGGCTCGGCTTGCCTGCACCCGTATTCGCGGAAAGCGCCTGACTTTAGCGCTTTCGTGATCTTCAGCTTGTTGCCGGCGGCGCGTGGTGCTCGAGCTTCGCGTCCTCGCCGGCGACATAGTTGCCGAGCAGCCAGAGCGAGACCTCAGCAGCTTCCGTCGGTGTCTTGAATTCGAATGTGCCGTTGTGGTGGGGCACATCCAGAAAATCGACGATTAAGCCGCGTCCGGTTGCCGACATCTTGGCACGCGCCCTGCCCGGCTCGATCAGATGGACGCTGAAATGATTGCGCACATTGCGCATGAACCCCGCCTTGTCGTCATGCAGACGCACGAAGACCGCCTGCCCGTCGGCGGTCGTCTGCAGCTGGCGAATGGCCTCCGTCGGAAAAGCGCGGCCGAATTCCAGAATCGCAAGGCCGGTATCGTGCAGGCCGTCTTCCTTGTTCTGCGATGCCATGCGCGTCGCGTAATAGGCAATGAAGATGACAATCGCAAACAGTATGCACCAGACGACAATACCCACGGCAGATCCCCCTGAAATGCAAATCAAGTGCCGCCATCTCCATAGACGCCGAGACTTGCGCGAGCTTGGTGTATTTTAGATTTTCTTTGTGATCGACGCTATCGCCATGCGCAGCTGCCGGCGCCATTGCGGCAGCACCAGGGATTGATCGAAGATGCCGACTCCGAGCTTCTGTGCCTTCTGCAACACAGGCTCGGCCAAGGTGACAAGCAGAAACGCCGGGAATACGGCCTGCGGTATGGCGCCTGCCGCCCTCGCCTTGGCGAGATGCTCGCGACCGAGACCGGCGAAGGCCTCGATCGCCGCCGAAATGCGTGGCTTGTCCTCGCCGGCGAGAAAACCGTCGCGATCGAGCCCGGTTGCCGCCAGGATCTCCAGCGGTAGATAGAGCTGGCCGCGATGGCGGTGCAGCGGCATCAGGAGCAGCAGACCGGCAATCGCCTGCGCAACGCCGGCATGGCCGGCGGCATCGGCGGAGCGCTTCGCCTCATCGGCGGACAGGACCAGGCTTGCAAGCTGGATAAGGGCCGAAGCCGTCTCACCAGCATAGCCTTCCAGACTGCTGCGGCTTTCCATGGGATCATCGTAGAGATCGAATATGCGCGCATCGATCATGTCGATCAGCGTCTGGCGCGGCAGGCGATACTCTTCAATCGCAGTGAGAAGTTCGGAAGCCAGCGGATTGGCCTCACTCGAGCCGTGGGACTGCCCTTCGAGGAGATCGCGCCAGTATTGCATCCGCACTTCGCCTGGCAGCGGCTCATGCACGAGATCGCGTACGCGCGCCAGCTCGGCGTTGAAGGCATAGAGCGCGGCAAGTGCCGGGCGCTTATCCTCCGGTGCCAGCAGGCAGGCGAGATAGCGATCGCGATCGGTGTCGCGAAGCGTAGCGAGGCAGATGTCCCGGTTGCTCCGAGGCGCAGCTGGTGTTGTCATACGCTTGGATCCGAAGGTCAGACGGCGATTAGCGCCGCGGCCACGGCACGCGATTCGGAAAGCATGATGTTGAAGGTGCGCACCGCTGCCCCCGTGCTCATCGGGTCGGAGGAAATCTGCTTTCCACGCAGGGCGGCCTTCAGCTCGGCGGGAAGCGGGTGCAGCTCCATGCCGGTGCCGACGAGCAGCACTTCAATCTCGGCGGCTTCATCGAGAACCTTCTGGAAGCGATCCGGCGTCAGCGCATCGCCCTGCAGCATGTCCCAGCCGTAGATGCCCGAAGGCAGGCACAACAGCGAACCGCGATGCGACATGTCGGCGAAGCGAAAGCCGCCATTGCCGTAAGCATCGATCGGTGCGCGTCCGGGGAAATGCGCGTTTCGGATTTCTATACCTTTAGCCACTGTATCACACCGCTGGTTTGCCTGACTGGATATCGCCGGCCGCGGGTCCATTGCTTTCGCCGCCGGTCTGAAACTTGTCCGGCCGCAGCTTGAACAGGATCAGCACGGGCGCCGCAATATAAATCGACGAAAAAGTGCCGACAGCGACGCCGAAAAGCAGAACGAAGGTGAAGGCACGGATCACCTCGCCGCCGAAGATGTAGAGGGCAAACAGCGCCAAAAGCGTCGTCGCCGATGTCAGAATGGTACGAGATAGTGTCTGATTGATGGAAGCATCGATCAAAATCGGCAGCGGCATCTGCGAATAGCGCTTCAGATTCTCGCGCATGCGATCATAGACAACAACCGTGTCGTTCAGCGAGTAGCCGACCATGGTGAGGATCGCGGCGATGCTCGTCATGTTGAATTCCATGCCTGATAGCACGAAGAGGCCGAGCGTCAGGATGACATCGTGTAGAGTCGCAATGATCGCGCCGACGGCAAATTGCCATTCGAACCGTACCCATATGTAGATCAGGATTGCCGCCAGGGCCGCAAGGACGGCAAGGGAAGCCGTAGTGGTGATCTCGCCCGATACGGCTGGACCGACCACTTCGACGCGGGCGAAATTGTAATCCTTGCTCAGCTCGTCCTGAACGAGCGAGACGGCGGATTGTTCGGCGTTTTCACCGCCCTCCTGAGCATGAACGCGAACCACTGCGCCAAGACGATCGGCGAGCCGTTCGACGCGCACGTCGCCCGGAATGACGGCGTCAAGACGGGTTTGAATGTCGACGGGATCTGCAACGCCCTGTTTGGCCCGGACCTCGATGATCGATCCGCCGGCAAAATCGATGCCGAGGTGCATGCCGACCGTCGCGAAGGCAATGAGAGTGACGACCGAAAGAGCCGCAGAGACCGTAAAAGTATAGCGGCGGATGCCCATGAAGCGGATATTGGCATTGTCGAAAATGCCGCTGCGCACACCAACAAGCAAAGTGCGCGGCTTGCGGCGCGAGATCCACATATTCACCAGCGACCGTGTGACGAAGCAGGAAGTGAAGAAGGTGGTGACGACACCCACCATCAACGTGGCGGCAAAGCCGCGCACCGCGCCGGTGCTTGCATAAAAGAGAATGGCCGCGACGATCAGAACCGTCAGATTGGCGTCGGCGACGGTCGCAGCTGCCCGGTTGAAGCCGTGGCGCAGCGCATCGACGAGAAGATGGGTCTTCCTCTCCTCTTCGCGCACGCGCTCGTAGATCAGCACCAGCGCATCGAGACCAATGCCGATAATGAGGACGATGGCAGCGACACCCGGCAGGGTGAGCGTAATGCCGAGCAGGCCCATGAGGGCCGCGACCATGATCATGTTGATGACGAGCGAGATGGTCGCGATGATGCCGAGCAAGCGGTAGAAGCCGATCATCAGGGCCGCAACGAAGACAGCGGCCGCAATGCAGGCAATCAGACCATAATGCGCCGTTTCGCCGCCAAGGCCCGGCTGAATGGTGCGCTCTTCGACCGTCGTCAGGGTTGCCGGCAGCGGACCGCTCTTGATCATGACGGTTAGATCCTGCGCGCCCTGGGCGGTGAAATCTCCGGGAACGTCGATCTCGCCTGTTGCGATGACCGTCTTCAGAGAGGCAGCGGAGATGACCTGATCGTCAAGCACGACGACGATGATCTTGCCGAGATTGCTGGCCGTCGATTGCGCGAAGCGGTGAGTTGCCTCCGGCGTCAGCTTGACGGAAACGGTGCCTTCGCCTTTCTGATTGTCAACGACCGCGATGGCATCGGAAAAATCGACGTTCGAGAGCAGTGGCTGCCGCTGTACGAGATAGCCAACGGGCGGATCATCTTCGGAAAATAGCACGTCGGATCCGGCCGGCGGCTGCTTGTCCATGGCGTCCTGAACCGACATCGACTGATCGATCAGGCGGAAGCTGAGCTTAGCTGGCTGGCCGAGAAGGTTTTTCAGCCGCTGCGCATCGGCAAGGTCGGGCACCTGAACGATGATACGATCGGATCCCTGCCGGCGGATCAGTGGTTCTCCAACACCGAGTTGCGCGATACGGGCATGAATGACCTTGATCGCGCGTGCGATCGCCGATGAGACATGGCTGTTGATATCCGCATCGGTGATATCGAGCGTCAGCGCACCATTGTCACCTTGGGACAGAACAACGGACGGCTGATCGGATCCCGCCGTCAGTGGCCGCAATGCCGTCAAAGCAGCCTGAACCTGCGAGGGATCGCCGATGCGAAGCTGGATTTTTCGGCCGGTGCCGGTGAGGCCCGAATAGGCGACATTGACGGTGCGCAACCGGGTGGCGATATCGCCGACAATGCTTTCCAGGCGATCCTTCTCGACGTCACCCCGTTCGATCTTAAGCAGCAGATGCGATCCGCCGCGAAGATCAAGGCCAAGCTCGATCTTTCGATGTGCCCACCATGCTGGAAACGATGAAAGCGAGCGCTCACCAAGCAGGTTGGGAGCGGCCAGAAGCACGCTCAAGAGAACGACGAACCAGATCAGGGCGGTCTTCCACCAGGAGACGTGCAGCATCGCTCTCTCGAATTAGGGCTTCCCTACCGCGCCCTCCCTTTCGACGGAAAATGCAAAGGGCGCAGTAACACCTTGAATTTGTGCACAGTCCTTCAAGAAAGTCGATCTCGAATTTCGAAGATGCGCAGCGGCGGCAGGCGCCGCCTCTCGGGAGGAGCCTTACGCGGCGTCCGCCTTGACGGGTTCGCCCTTGACGCGAACCTCGGAAATGGCGCTGCGGACAACGCGGATGCGCACGCCTTCAGCGATCTCGACTTCCAGTTCCTTTTCGTCGATGACCTTGGTGACCTTGCCGACGATGCCGCTGGTGACGATCTGATCGCCGCGGCGGATGTTCTTCAGGATCTCGTCACGCTTCTTCGCCTGCGCGCGCTGCGGACGGATGAGGAGGAAATACCAAACGACCATCAGCGGCACAAACAGGATGATCATTTCAAAGCCGGAACCGCCGAAGGCACTCGCGGCCGAATCTGTCGCGCTCTGCGCATATGCGTTGGTGATAAACATCGAGAACTCCCTTGAATTCCGAGCGGGAACGGGCCCCGCGTCAGGTGGCCGGAATATAGTTACGCGTATGGCGAATGCAACAAAAACAGCCGTCAACCGTACCGTTTTCCCGGTCTGTTAGCCTTTCAGCCCCTAAAGGAGCATGATACCCGGCAAGACAGCGCGCGCATTTTACGACTTTCTTGTTCAATATTCAGGAGGAAACGGTGACTGAAGACCAAAACGCCCTGATCCTTGCCGAAGTCCGTCGCCTTGCCGACGCTGTCGAACGTCTGGCCGGCCCGGCCCCTGCCGTCAATGACTGGAATGCCGCCGACTGCTTCGTCTGGGCCCCTGCCCGACTTCATCTGCAACCGGTGCCACGGCCGAACCGTGTGGCGCTGACCCTCATCCGCGGCGTCGATCACGTGCGCGACATTCTGCACGAGAACACGCTTCGTTTTGCCGAAGGTTTCGCCGCCAACAACGTGCTACTGTGGGGCGCGCGCGGCATGGGCAAATCCTCGCTGGTCAAGGCGGTGCATGAAGACGTGCGTCGGGCGACCGGCGTGTCGCTGAAGCTGATCGAAGTGCATCGCGAGGATATTTCCTCGCTGCCGGTGCTGCTCGATATATTGAAGGCAACGCCGCATCGCATCATCATCTTCTGCGACGACCTTTCCTTCGATCATGACGATACCGCCTACAAGTCGCTGAAGGCGGCATTGGACGGCGGCGTCGAAGGTCGGCCTGATAATGTGCTGTTCTATGCCACATCCAACCGTCGCCACCTGCTGCCGCGCCACATGATGGAAAACGAGCAATCGACCGCGATCAATCCCTCGGAAGCCGTTGAGGAAAAGGTATCGCTCTCCGATCGCTTCGGCCTCTGGCTCGGCTTCCACAAGTGCAGCCAGGAAGACTATCTGCAGATGATCGACGCCTATGCCGATCACTTCAAGCTTGATCTCGATCGCGCCCAGATGCATCACGAAGCCTTGGAATGGGCAACGACCCGCGGCGCCCGTTCCGGCCGTGTCGCCTGGCAATATATCCAGGATCTCGCCGGCCGGCTGCGCATCGTGCTGGAGCGTGATTGATCTTCGATCGACAACGCCATGAACGACAAAAAGCCCGGCTGTGACCGGGCTTTTTGCAGAGTCCTTGAGACGCACTACCTATTCAAGGAACGTCATTGGGTTGACCGGAGCCGAATTCTTGCGGACTTCGAAGTGCAGCTGCGGCTGGCTGACATTGCCGCTCATGCCCGACGTCGCGAGCGTCTGACCACGCTGGACCTTCTGGCCGCGAGTGACGCTGAGTGCGTCCGCATGACCGTAGACCGTGACGGTACCGTCGTCGTGGCGGACGAGAACCGTGTTGCCGAGTTCCTTCAGGCCATTGCCGGCATAGATGACGACGCCGTTTTCGGCCGCCTTGATCGGCGTGCCCTCGGGAACGGAGATGTCGATGCCGTCGTTGCGGCTGCCGTTGACGTTGGCGCCATAGCCGGCGACGACAGCGCCGCGAACCGGCCAGCGATATTTGCCAATACCGGTCGCCTCGGGCGCATCGGCCTGCGCATCCGACTTTGCGGCATCGTTAATGGACTGGCTCGGCGAAGCGGAGGCAACTTCCTTCGGCTTGGCAGGGGCATCAGCTGCCGCGTCGGCATGAGCAACCGCCTTGGGTGCCTGCTTGGCGATCGGGTCTGCGGCGGCCTGCTTCGGCTCCACAGGCAACGCGCCCGGCTTGGCGGATGCCTTCTGAGGCTCTATCGAGGCAGTCTTGACCGGGTCTGCAGCAGCGACGGAACCGTGTGGCAACGCGAGTGCCTGCCCGATGCGAATGCTATCGCCGGCCTGCATGTTGTTCGCACGCTTCAGTTCAGCGACGCTCACGCCGCTTTCCTTGGCGATTCTTGCCAGCGAGTCACCCGGCTTGACGACATAGGTGCCCTTCGGCGTCGGCCCCTTGCCATTACCGGCCGCGAGCTTATTGGGGTCAGCGAGGCCAGCTTGGGACTTGCCGCGCATCTGGTTGCCGGAGGGCAATGCGAGCGCTTCCTGCTGCGGCGCCTTGGCAGGACCAGGCATCTTGCCGCCCTTGGAAAGATCAGTCGCTTCAGCGGCCATCTTGGCCGGGCCTGAAACACCTGCCCCATTCATCGTCGGTATGACGATCTGCTGGCCAGGCTGCGCGGCAGCGCCATTGCGCAGGCCATTCGCACGCAGAATTTCCTTTTCCGGAACGCCATAGCGGCGCGACAACAGCGCAATATTTTCACCCTGATGCAGCGTCACGCTCGGAGCATTGACCGTGGTCCAGCCGGGAGACATCTGCTGCGCGGCGGCAGTCTTGATCGTGCCCGTCGACATGGTGTCGGGAGCAAGTGCCGGCGCGGCGCGCGAGCCGTTATTGCTGCGAGATGCGGGGAACGGCTGCGCCATTGCCTCAGATTCCGCCTGCGGCATCCGACGAGAATTGCTGGCGGAAGCACTCGGAGGAGCGAGATCGGTGCGCTGAATTGCGACGGGAGCGGTCGAAGCCCGTGCGCTGGAATAGGACGGGTTATAGCGAGCCGGCGAGTTGGGATAGGGTTGCGATACCGGCGCACTCTGCTGCGAATAATCCTGCTGGCCGTAACCGCCTGCTTGAGCAACGTCTGCGCGCGGTACGAGATCACCGTTCGGACCGTTCAGGCTGCGACGATTGATCGAGCCGGTCGTTACATTGTCCGTTTTATTGAAGAGACCACTGAAACGGGTCGTGTCCGAACTACAAGCTGTGGCCGTACTCGCCAGAAGAATGGCCACCAGGACCTTCCCTGCCGATTTGCTGACGTTTGAAGAAAGACTGAAACCCATGACTCGACCCACTTAAGACGCAACCGATTATGGGTCGATTAAAGCGCGTTAATCTTACCATGCGGTTAAAGCACTGGTGCGGCATGTGTTTTTTTGAGGAATTGCTAACCATAGAGAATGAAACGGCGCCAATGCGCCCGTTTCATAGGGGCATCAGCCCGAATTGAGCCTCAAAGATAGGAGGCGAGCATCGGCACGATGGGCTGATAGGGAACGTCGAACAATTCTTCGCGCTCGAATCGGCTTCCCGTCTTCGTCAGTCGCACCAAGCGACATGTGCGCTCATCAATAATAAGCGGGGCTATCATCGAACCGCCGGACACGAGCTGTTCGGCATAAAAGCGCGGCATTGTCGTGAAAGCTGCCGTCACCAGGATGCGATCGAAGGTGCCCTCGCCCGGCAGACCGGCGCTGCCATCAGCCTGACGGATGATGACATTGCGCAGCCCAAGCGTATCCATGCGCTGCTGCGCCGATGTCGTCAGCGTCTTGTAGCGATCGACCGTCAGCACGCGCTCGACGATTCGTCCCATAACAGCCGCAGTGAAACCACTTCCCGTGCCGATCTCGAGAACGCGATGGCCAGGCTTGATCTTCAAGCCATGGAGAATACGCACCACAAGATCGATGCCTTCCATGAAGGCACCGCAATCGATCGGAATCGTGCGGCTGGAATAGGCATCATCGGCAAATTGCGCCGGCACGAAAGGCAGGCGCGGCGTCTGCTCGACCGCCGTCATCAGATCGATGTCCAATATGCCTTCCGCCCGCAGCCGCAACACCACGGCCGCAAAGCCTTCCTTTTCCACCAAACGAGGTGTCAATCCGCTACTCCATACCGAGCGCCCGCGCCACGCGGTCTTGCGCCGAATAATCCGTCAGATCGAGTTTCAAAGGCGTTACCGAAATACGATTTTGTTTCAACGCCTGAATATCGGTCCCTGGACGGAAGATGCCGCTCCGCTCACCGAAGCGAAGCCAATAGTAAGGGAAGCCGCGGCCATCGGCCCGCTCCTCGACCTGCACGTTGAAGGCAAGATTGCCCTGTGCGGTCACTTCCGCTCCGTCGACCTCTTCGGGGCGGCAATTCGGAAAATTCAGATTGAGGAAGGTACCGTCAGACAGATCGACGTTCATGAGCTTGTTAAGCAAAGCCGGAGCATGTGCTTCTGCCACTTCCCAGGGCACGACGCGCGCGCCGTTTTCATAGAGATAGGCCTGGCTCAAAGCAAAGGAGCGCACGCCTTGCAGCGTGCCCTCGATGGCTCCGGCGATGGTGCCGGAATAGGTGACGTCGTCAGCGACATTCGATCCGGAATTGACGCCGGAGAGCACGAGATCCGGCTTGATATCCAGAACCTTGCGGATCGCCATGATGACGCAATCGGTCGGCGTTCCCCGCAACGCATAATGCCTGTCGGAAACCTTGCGCATGCGCAACGGCTCGGAAAGGCTTAATGAGTGAGCAAGGCCGCTCTGATCCGTCTCAGGCGCAACGACCCAGACATCATCAGACAGCGTGAGGGCGATGCGCTCTAATGCCGCCAGACCTTCGGCGTGAATGCCGTCATCATTGGTCAAAAGAATACGCATCGCCCCACCACCTGATTATGCTGCTTTTTCGATCCTCTTCAGACCACCCATATATGGCAGGAGTACGTCGGGGATAGTGACCGAGCCGTCAGCATTGAGATAATTCTCAAGCACGGCGATCAGGCAGCGGCCGACGGCCGTTCCCGAGCCGTTCAGCGTGTGAACGAACTTTGTGTTCTTGTCGTCCTTGCCGCGATAGCGCGCATTCATGCGCCGGGCCTGGAAATCACCACAGACGGAGCAGGAGGAAATCTCTCGATAAGTATCCTGTCCCGGCAGCCAGACTTCGAGATCATAGGTCTTGCGCGCGCCAAAGCCCATGTCTCCGGTCGAAAGCGTCATGACGCGGTAATGCAGGCCGAGGCGCTTCAGCACTTCTTCTGCGCAAGCCGTCATCCGCTCATGCTCGGCAATGGAGCTTTCGGCGTCGGTGATCGACACCAGCTCGCATTTCCAGAACTGATGCTGGCGCAGCATGCCGCGGGTATCGCGACCGGCCGAGCCTGCTTCCGATCGGAAGGACGGCGTGAGTGCGGTGAAGCGCAGTGGCAGCTTCTCCTGATCGAGAATTTCGCCGGAGACGAGATTGGTCAGCGATACCTCAGCCGTCGGGATCAGCCAGCGACCGTCCGTGGTCTTGAACGAATCTTCTGCAAATTTCGGCAGTTGACCTGTTCCGAACATCGTCTCGTCGCGTACCATCAAGGGCGCGCTAACTTCGGTATAGCCGTGCTCGCTTGTGTGCAGATCGAGCATGAACTGACCGAGTGCGCGTTCAAGGCGAGCAAGCTGCGAGGTCAGCACCGTGAAGCGCGAGCCGGACAGTTTTGCCGCGCGTTCGAAATCCATATAGCCGAGTTCTTCGCCAATCTCGAAATGCTCTTTCGGCTGATGGTTCCAGGTCGGCTTGGCGCCCCAGACATGCTTGACGACGTTGTCGTGCTCGTCCTTGCCGACGGGCACGTCTTCGAGCGGTATGTTCGGAATGCGTGACAGCGCGTCATTGAGCTCGGCCGTCAGCGTGCGCTCTTCTTCCTCCGCAGCCGGAAGCGACAGCTTAAGGTCGGCAACCTCGGCCTTCAGCTTCTCGGCAAGCTCGCTGTTCTTCTGCGCCATCGCCGCGCCAATTTCCTTGGAAGCGGCGTTGCGGCGCGATTGCATATCCTGGACGGACTGAATGACGGATCGGCGCTTCTCGTCGAGCGCTATGAGGCTTTGCGACAGAGGCTCCGCACCGCGCTTGGCAAGCGCTGCATCAAAAGCCTCGGCATTCTCACGAATCCATCTGATATCAAGCATCTTCGTTCCAGGTCGTTTGACATAAGTACAGCTCCGACCGAGGCTTCGGTCGGAGGTCGAACCGGCAAATACCTGAGAAACGAGGCGAAGGCCTCCCCGCCTGGACGTTAATCCGTCTTGGCGATATCGGAACTTCCGCCACTCTCTTCGAGCGCTTGCCGGGTACGCTGGCGTTCTACGAGTCGCGCCGCGTAGATGGAAATCTCGTAGAGAAGGATTGTCGGCAGTGCAAGGCCGATCTGGGACATCGGGTCCGGCGGCGTCAGCACAGCAGCGACGATGAAGGCGAAAACAATGGCAAACTTGCGCTTTTCTGCGAGCCAGGCCGACGTCAACAAGCCGACACGTGCCAGCAGCGTGGTGATGACGGGAAGCTGGAAGACGAGCCCGAAAGAGAAGACCAGCGTCATGATGAGGCTCAGATATTCCGAGACCTTCGGCATCAGCGCAATGCCGATCTGACCGTCGCCACCCGTCTGCTGCATCTTCAGGAAGAACCACATCACCATGGGCGTGAAGAAGAAATAGACGAGTGCTGCCCCCATGAGGAAAAGTACGGGCGAAGCGATCAAAAACGGCAGAAAGGCATTACGCTCGTTCTTATAGAGGCCGGGCGCGACGAACTTGTAGATCTGCGAAGCGATGATCGGGAAGGAAATTACCAAGGCGCCGAACATGGCGACCTTCACCTGGGTGAAGAAGAACTCCTGTGGCGCGGTGTAGATCAGCTCTGACTTCGCGAGATCGAGATGAGCCCATTCGACGGCCCATTTATAAGGATAGACCAGATAATTGAAGAGATGCTTCGCCACTGCGAAACAGCCAATGAAGGCAATGAAAAAAGCCACGAGCGACCAGATGAGCCGTGTGCGCAATTCCATAAGGTGTTCGATAAGCGGTTGCGGCTTATCGTCGATGTCACCCGTCATGCCTGGTCCTTCTTCTTGGGCGTTTTAGGCGTCGCCTTGCTGGCTGTAGCGGTCGGACGCTTCCTGGGAGCTGGGGGCGTCTTCTCTACGGCAGCAGCGACCGCGACCTTGCGCGGGGCTCGCTTTGGTTTTTCCGTGACGACGGGCGTCTGGACGGCGGCAGCCGCAACATCCTCGGTCTTCGCCGGGGCTTTAGCGC
Source organism: Rhizobium sp. ERR 1071 (assembly GCF_007828675.1). Classification (NCBI taxonomy): domain Bacteria; kingdom Pseudomonadati; phylum Pseudomonadota; class Alphaproteobacteria; order Hyphomicrobiales; family Rhizobiaceae; genus Rhizobium; species Rhizobium sp. ERR 1071. The sequence goes on from NZ_VITM01000001.1 coordinate 523,031, forward strand.
GAGGTTTACGAGCGGCCTTCGGCTTCTCTACTGCGTCATTCACAGCGGCCATCGGCTGAGGGACGACTGCTGCCACCGCCTCTGGAGCCGCCGCTGGCGACGGATTGCTCGAAACGGCAGGCATTGTGGATGTGGCCGCAAGTGCTTCCGGCAGGCCGGACGTCACACCCGAAACCGGCTCGGACGGCAATGGTGTCGCGGCCGGGGCTGCTTTGTCCGGTGTTGCCGCACGCTGCAGATCAGCCTTTATCTCATTGCCCATTTCTCGCAGCGGGTTCATGGCTTCCCGCAACGAATTGACCGGATTGAGCTTCTGCGCATCGGCGATCGTCTGGCGCACATCATCCAGATCCGCCTCGCGCATGGCTTCGTCGAACTGAGCGCGGAATTCGCCAGCGACCTTCCTGGCCCGCGCCGTCATCTTACCGATGGTCCGCAATGTCGACGGCAACTCCTTGGGGCCGATCACCACCAAGGCCACGACGCCAATAACCACCAGCTCGGACCAGCCTATATCGAACATGCAAAGGCTCCTGGGCTAACGGCAAGCCTTTCAGCTTGCGCCTGCCCGACATGATTACTTCGTTTCGTCAGCCTTATGCTCGACCGTACGGGACGCCGTCGACGCGGATGTCGACGTATCTTCGTCGTCGTTCATGCCCTTCTTGAAGCTCTTGATGCCCTTGGCGACATCACCCATCAGCTCCGGGATCTTTCCACGGCCGAACAACAACAGCGCGATGGCCAGGACGATGAGCCAGTGCCATATGCTTAGAGAACCCATTGCTTTAACTCCCAATTACAGTGTCTTTTCGATGTAAGACGTTTGCGGATGTTTTTCAAACACCAAAATGCAATGCATCCACGCATATCGGGATGACAAGCGCCGATGCGGGCGATCAAGCGTCTCCAAGCCGAGAGGATGATTGTTATATTCGCACCCGCTGATGGCGAAAGAGAGACTTTGCCGGCAGTTTCGCGAAAATCCGCAGATAGGGTTGCAACCCCTTGAACGAGCCGGCCAACGCTCAATCGCTGGAGCTTGCGCCGCTCGGCGGCAGGATGCCGAGTTCCTCCAGATCCATCTGCGTGATCGGATCTTCGTCTTCGGTCAACTCGTCGCTCATCAACGGCGAGGGAATGTTGAAATTGGCCGGAATCCGGCCTGACAACAACCCCGCCCCCTTCAACTCTTCGAGACCGGGCAGATCGCGCAGCTCTTCGAGACCGAAATGATCGAGGAAATCGCGCGTCGTGCCAAGGGTCACCGGTCGCCCCGGCGTGCGGCGACGGCCACGGAAGCGGACCCAACCAGACTCCATAAGAACGTCAAGCGTGCCCTTGGAGGTCTGCACGCCTCTGATATCCTCGATCTCGGCGCGTGTGACAGGCTGATGGTAAGCGATAATGGCCAGCACCTCCAGCGCCGCACGCGACAGCTTGCGCACCTCGCTCTCGTCACGCCGGATCACGAAGGAGAGATCCGCAGCCGTGCGAAAGGCCCAGGCGCCATCCACCTGGACGAGATTGACGCCGCGCATGGCGTAATCGGCCTTGAGTTTCTGCATGATGGCGGGAATTTCGACCCCACGCGCCACGCGCTCCGCAATGAAGGCCTCGGAAACCGGCTGCGCTGAGGCGAAGACCAGCGCTTCGGCAATCCGCTCGGCCTCGCTCAGCCGACGATCGTCTACATCGGGCGCTTCCGCCTCGTGCTCCACATGCTGCTGCTGCTCGTCGTCCGGTTCAGTCACGCGCTTTCCTGCCCTATTCCGCTGCTTCCAGTGACGAATGCTTCGGCCCGCGCCGCATGTAAAGCGGCTGAAACGCGCCTTCCTGGCGAATTTCCAGCTGCCCTTCGCGCACCAGCTCCAGCGATGCCGCAAAGGCGCTGGCAATCGCCGTCACCCGCTCGCTCGAAGTCGTCATGTAACTCAGCAGGTAATGTTCCAAGGCCGTCCAATCGGTGATTTCGCCGATCATCCGGTCCAGAATAACGCGGGCATCGGCCAGCGACCAGACACGGCGCTTCTCGATCGTCACCTGGGTCACGGCCTGACGCTGACGCAGGCTCGCATAGGCGGTGAGCAGATCATAGAGGCTGGCGTCGAAGGCGGATTGGCGTCGATCCGGAATATGTTCCGGCGCGCCGCGCGCGAAGATATCGCGGCCGAGGCGGTTGCGATTGACAAGATCGGTAGCAGCATCGCGCATGGCTTCCAGCCGCTTCAGGCGGAAGGCGAGCGTCGCCGCCATCTCCTCGCCGGTCGGTCCGTCTTCCTTGCTCTGCTGCGGGATCAGCAGCTTGGATTTCAGATAGGCGAGCCAAGCGGCCATGACGAGATAATCGGCCGCAAGCTCGATGCGGATACGCCGCGCACTCTCGATGAACTGAAGATACTGTTCGGCCAGCGCTAGAACGGAGATACGGGACAGATCGACCTTCTGGTTGCGTGCCAAATGCAGCAGCAGATCAAGCGGTCCTTCAAATCCGGCGAGGTCGACGACAAGCGACGGCTCATGCGAGCCGCGCTGTGTCTCACCCTCCTGCCAGAGCTTGTCCATCGGCGTTGCCGCCTGCTGAAGCTTGTCCGTGCTGCCGCTCACTCTGTCACCCGCCCGTTCCTCGAAGCCCGGCTTTACGCCACTGCGAACATCGCGTCGAATTCCGCCCGAATAGAGGCTTCATCGGCGCCATCATTTCTGCCGAATGCCGCCTCGACCGCCTTGGCCCGTTTCAGCGACGCCCCTGCCAAAGCAGGAACATTGCGAACCACCTGCTGCATTTCGTCCATGACGCCATTGCAATGCAGCACGATATCGCATCCGCCCGCAATAATATTTGCTGCACGTTCGCCGATCGTGCCCTTCAACGCATTCATGGAGGTATCGTCCGACAGGAGCAGTCCCTGGAAACCGATATGCCCGCGGATGATCTCCTCGATCACCTTGCGCGACGTCGTGGCCGGGTTCTCCGGATCGATATCGGTAAAGACGACATGGCAGGTCATCGCCATGAGTTCGTCCTTCATTGCAACGAAGGGAGCGAAATCATGCGCCTCCAGCTCCGCGCGTGGCACCGAGACGACAGGCAGCTCATGATGCGAATCGGCAAAGCCCCGGCCATGCCCCGGCATGTGCTTCATGACAGGCAGCATGCCGCCGGCCTTGAGCCCTTCCGCCGCCGCACGTCCCATTTCCGTCACCGTCACCGGATCGGAGCCATAGGCGCGATTGCCGATGACGTTGCTCGATCCCTCCACAGGCACGTCCAGCACCGGCAGGCAATCGGCATTGATGCCGAATTTCAGCAAATCGAAGGCATGGAGCCGCGACATCAGCCATGCAGCACGGAGGCCTCGTTCGCGATCCTGGCGATAGATATCGCCGAGTGCCTGCCCCGAGGGATAATGCGGCAGGATCGGCGGGCGAATGCGCTGCACCCTGCCGCCTTCCTGGTCGATGAAAACCGGAGCGTCGCGTCCGACGCTATCGCGCAGAGACGCAACGAGATCGGCGATCTGTGCCGGTTCGGAAATATTGCGTCCGAACAGGATAAAGCCCCATGGCTGCTCCCCCTTATAGAAGGATCGCTCTTCGGGCGTGATGGTGTGGCCGCTACAGCCGAGGATCATGGATTTCGATTCGGTCATACCCGAATCATAAGGCTTGCGCTGGGAAATGCGAGTGAGGTCAAGCTGGGATACACAGGAACAACCGTCTTCGGCAGGCTATTTGGGCGGTATACGATAGACGACTGAGCGGTATTTAGGATTTGACCTGCACTCCCTCACCTCGCCGCCATAGGCTTCAGCTATCCGTCTGCTGGCGATGTTCTCCTCTGCGACGGGGTATACGAAATATCGAATAGAAAAGCTCGCACTTGCCCATCCGATGATCGCGCCGATCAATTCGCGGCCGAATCCCAGACCTTGCGCTTCGCTGCGAAGCCAAATTCCAAGCTCCGGCGTGTCGGTCAGCGCGGCATGCATACCGATAACACCCAGAAAGCGATCGTCATTCCTGCAGCGGGCTGTGAAGTGCAATTCCGAGCCGTCTTCAATTGCCTTCAGCCAACCCCGCCAAACATCCGCAAAAGCCGCTTCAGTCTCAGGCGGATGCCAGGCCATGAAACGCGTGATGCCAGGCGATATGTTGGCGAAGATATCCGGGGCGTCCTCAGGAACAAACGGCCTGATGAACGTTCGACGCGTCGATAGCTGTAGATGCCGCATCGTTCGCCATGTCCCGCGCTTAGCGCATCAAAAATAAATCCGCCCGCAGATTGATCTCTGCGGGCGGATTTTTCAACTTTATCGAACACCCAGGCTGAAAGCCCAACTTGATTACTTCGAGATCAGGCAGGTGCCGCCGGCTGCGCGATAGCGGGTGCAGATGGCCGCGGCCTCATCCTTCGAGCCGGCGACGACGCGGACGCGATAGTAGGTGCCCTTGCCGGCGATGTCGGCCTTGCGGATTTCAAGCGGATGATTGCCGATGATGCTGGCGAACTTGACCTTGAGGTTCGCCTGCGACTTCTGCGCGTCGGCTTCGGTCGGCAGGGATGCGATCTGCACTCCGTAAGCGCCGCCGCCCGCGGCAGAGGTCGCAGCCGGGGCTGCCGCCGGGGGGCTAGCCGATGCGACCTGCTTCGGCTGAACCTTGGGCTGAGCTTGGGCTTCCTGGGCCGGGGCAGCCGTACTGGCCTTGGCGGCAGGTTCGGGGCGTGCCGTCGGCACCGGGTTCGTCTTGACGACGCGGATCGGCGTGCTTTCGGCGCTGGCAGCGTCGGCGCTATCCGGCTGGGCTGCTGCGGGAGTATTTGACTGAGACGGGCGCGAATTGGTCGATGCGACCTGACTGTTCGCCGGCTTGGCGGCTGCGGTCGTGGTATCGGCAACCGGCTCGTCACGCGGAACCAGCGAGCCATCCGGCTTGACGATCATCGTGCGCACCTTGCGCGGAGAGACTGATGGCACCTGATCGTCGTTGTTGGCGGCGACGTTGGTGTTTCCACCATTCTGGTTCGGCAGCAGGCGCGGATCTTCGGTTTCACCGACCGGCGTCGACGTCACCTGATCGCCATCGCTGTCGTCAGGCGATACCGCCTCGGGAATCAGCGTCTTCTGGACGACATCAACCGGCTGCTCGTTGGAGGAGACAAGCTCCTTCTGCTTCGGCGCCGCCGTACTATCGCCAGCGACGCGATCGTAGACGGCTTTGTCCTGATTCGGAACGACGGTGCCACCCGGATTTTCCGGAGCGACCTTGATCGGATCGCTATCGGCCGCAATCACGCGCGGCTCTCCGGAGAAGCTGGAGATCGGCGCGCCGTGACGAACCCAGCTGTAGGCGCCATAGGCACCGACGCCAAGAACAACGATGACGGCTGCAGTCGTGACCATGCCGCGCACAGAGCGGACCGGGCGACGGTTGGCGGCGGGGTTCAACGTCATCCTGGCGACGTTCTCGACAGGCGTAGCCGCCTCGCGATAGCTGCGGCGGAAGTCTTCTTCCAGCGCACGCTCGAACTCGTCGAACTCCTCGATCGGCTGCTTTGCGACGGGCGCAGCAGGCTGGGCTGCCGCATTCTTGGACCAGGAAGCGGCGGCGGCAGCACTGCCAAGTGCGGCAACGGCCGGCTTGATCGGCTCGGGTGCGGCTTCTTTGGCAGGCGTACCGAGCAGGCTCGCCATTTCCGAATCGAGATCGAAATCAAATTCCGGCGGAACAGCGATCGGCTCCTCCGGCTCGATCGCCGGCAGATGAGGAACATGCGAACCCTCGAAGGTCTCGACACGATCCTCCGTCTCGGAGATTTCCGTGGGATCGAACGGCAGAGGCTGGTCGGCCTCAAATACGGGCGCTGCCGTGGTTGCGGCATGAGCAACATTTGCGGCAGGTGCAGCCGGCGCCGGTGCGGGTCGCATTGGCTGCGGCGCTGCGGCGGCAATCACCGGAGCGGCGGGGCCCGGAGCGACCGGCGTTGCGCGGGAAAGGATCGGCTCTGCGATCGGAGCGGCCGGAGCCTGCTGATGAGCAGCGGGAGACTTTTCGGCTTCAGCGAAATCGAGGCCGGCAAGTTCCATTTCGATATCGGCCAAATCGAATTCAAAGTCCTGACCGGCAAAAGGATCCTCCGCACCGAAGGTAATCGGCTTCGGCTCTTCATGCCGTGCGGCTGCCACGGGAGCGGCGGACAACTCTGCAGGCTCGGAAAACGACGCACTGAAATTGCCGAAATCCGGCTCCTCCTTCGCTGCAGGCGCATTGGCTCTGGATGGAACCGGATAGCGATTCACATCGGCCAGCAGAGCGTCGATCTCGGCGGAAAGCGCAGCCGGATCGGCCTTCGCGACCTTAGGCGGCTCTGGTGCCTGGAAGACGGCCGCAGCTGGCTGGGATGCAGCAGGCTGCGAGACGGCTTCCGGAGCGCGCGGAGGCTCGACAGGATCAAACGCCTCGAAATCAAGGGCATCATCGAACAGCGCTTCGTCAGACGTGGCTTTCGGCGCCGGCTGAGCAACAGCAGGCGCGACCGGCGGCGTGAACTGCTCACGCGAGGCGACGGGCGTTGCCAGGGCAAAGTTGGCAAGCGGCAACCGTATGGTGGCGGCAGCGGATTGCGGCGTCGGCTTCAGCACTGGCGCAGCCGCCTGCGGCTCGACAGGTGCAGCCTTCGGCGCTGGCTGCAGAACCGGCGCGATCGACATTTCCAGCTCGTCGATCAGATCGCGAGCGCCGATCGTCGGCTTCACCGGAGCCACAGGCTGCGGCGCAAGTTCTTCGAACTTCGGCTCTTCAAACTTGGGCTCGGCCTGCACCGGCTCAGCGGAGAGCGTAACGTCTTCATGGCTCGGCGGTGACACCTGCTCGACCGGAGCGGCGATGTCATTTGCCGGACTCATTCGTGGCGTATCGTAGCGTTCGAATTCGCGAAGAAGCTCGTCTTCCAGGTTGAAGGCCGGCTCCTGCCGTTGAGCCGCAGGAGTTGCCTGAGCAGCGGGGCGCGGCTCAAAACCCACGATACGAGCGAGTTCTGCGAGCGGATCATCATCCGCAAAGAACTCGTCGTTTCCGCTTGCGCGATACGCCAACTGTTTTTCTGCCATCACCCGTTCCACTCGCAAACACTACAGTTAATGCCAGCGCAATGTGGGTAAATGGTGACGTTTATCGCATTTCGTCCGGTGCTGCGGTCCCAGTTATACCAAGACCCGACTTCAAAACCGACGCGACAGCGTACACCAGCCCAAGTCTGGCAATGCTCAATTCTCGGTTCTTATCGTTAACAAAACGTAATTCCGGTAAATCTTTACCTTTATTCCAGTGTCCATGGAAGGAACTGGCCAGATCGTAAAGATAAAAAGCGATGCGATGCGGCTCCTGCGACTGTGCTGCAGCTTCGATGATTCGCGGGAATTCCGCAATCTTCGCAACCAACTGCAATTCAGCTGGATCGGAGATCGCGCCAATGACAGCTTTCGACAGATCAAGCGAGGCGATGTCGAGGTCCGGGAAGGCTTCCTTGGCCTGACGGAAGACGGACATGCAGCGGGCATGCGCATACTGCACGTAGAAGACCGGATTGTCCTTCGACTGCTCTGTAACCTTGGCGAAATCGAAATCCAGAGGCTCGGAATTCTTCCGGTAAAGCATCATGAAGCGCACCGAATCGCGGCCAACTTCATCGACGACTTCGCGCAGCGTGACGAAATCGCCCGAGCGCTTCGACATCTTCACCGGCTCGCCATTGCGGTAGAGCTTGACGAGCTGGCACAGCAGCACAGTCAGCTTCGCAGCACCGTCGGAAACGCCGCGGGCTACCGCTTCCAGCCGCTTGACGTAGCCGCCATGGTCGGCGCCGAGGATATAGATCATCTCGTTGAAGCCGCGGTCGAACTTGTTCTTGAAGTAAGCAACGTCGGCAGCAAAATAAGTATAGGAGCCGTCCGACTTGATCAGCGGGCGGTCTATATCGTCGCCCACTTCCGTCGAGCGGAAGAGCGTCTGCTCGCGATCCTCCCAATCTTCCGGCAGCTGTCCCTTCGGCGGCGGCAGCGCGCCCTTGTAGACATAGCCCTTGAAGGTCAGGTCATTGATCGCGGTGCGGATCAGTGCCGCGCCATTGGCATGCAGGGTGCGTTCGGAGAAGAAGACGTCGTGATGGACGTTCAGCGCCTCCAGATCCTCCCTGATCATCGCCATCATCGCATCGATAGCACGATCCTTGACGATCGGAAGCCACTGCTCTTCCGGCATGCCGCGCAGCTTGGTGCCGAATTCCTTGGCCAGCGCCTCCCCGACCGGAACGAGGTAATCGCCGGGATAGAGGCCAGCCGGAATTTCGCCGACCTGCTCGCCGAGCGCCTCGCGATAGCGGATGAAGACGGAGCGCGCCAGCACATCGATCTGGGAGCCGGCATCGTTGATGTAATATTCCTTCGTCACCTCATAGCCGGAGAAGGCCAGCAGGTTTGCCAGCGCATCGCCGACCACGGCGCCGCGGCAGTGACCGACATGCATCGGTCCGGTCGGATTGGCCGAAACATATTCGACATTGACCTTCTGCCCCGCGCCGAGCTTGGAGCGGCCGAACTTCTCGCCCTCGGAGATCATGGTTGCCAGCAGCCGCTGCCAGTAGCCGACCGAAAGGCGGATATTGATGAAGCCTGGACCTGCGACCGAAACCTCGGCAACGTCGGCATCTTCCTTCAGCTTGGCGACGATGATTTCGGCAAGCGCACGCGGATTCGTGCCCAGCGGCTTGGAGAGAACCATGGCCGCATTGGTGGCGACATCACCGTGGCTGGCATCGCGCGGCGGCTCTACGCCGATACGTCCGAAGTCGAGCTCAGATCGCTTTTCTCGCACAATATCAATTTGTTCGAGAGCGTTATTAATTCTTACTTCGAAGTCGGTGAAAAGGTTCATCATATCGTCCACGCATGAGCTTCGCGAGCCGCTATCGGCCCGACGCCGCCGCTGCCTACCGCAAATCGGGAGTCTGGTCAAACAGGCGCTTGTGGGCGCTGATGGCGTAGGTGTCCGTCATGCCGGCGAGATAGTCGCCGACATGCCTTGCCTTGGGGGCGATCGCCAGGCCCGCAATATGATCGACCCAGTAATGGCTCTGCATCTCCCTGGGATTTTCCATATAGGCGCCGAAAAGGTCCGTGACGATCTGCGCCGCGCCGGCACGGATGCGCATGATGTCCGGATGACGGTAGATACGCTTGAACAGCATCTGTTTGATCAGCTTGTCGGTTTCGGCCATCTCGGGCGAGAAGGTTGCGATGATCCGTCCGGCAGCACGGATGTCAGCGACATTGCCCGGCTTGATTTCGGCGAGCGCCTGCTGCGAAACGGCGATCACGTCCTCGACCATGCGGGTGATCTGCCGGCGCATGATCTCGTTCGTGAAGCGGCTCGCCTCCAGATGCGGGTAGCGGGCCCTGACCTCGGCCATCAGCTTGGCGAGAAAGGGCACCTCCTCCAGCATATCGAAGGTCAGATAACCGGAGCGCAAGCCGTCATCGATGTCGTGCGTATTGTAAGCAATGTCATCCGCGATCGCGGCGACCTGCGCTTCAAGGCTGGCATAGGAAGCAATTTCGAGATCGTGGATCTCGCAATAATCGAGGATTGGCTGCGGCACCGGACCGCGGATGCCCTTACCATCAGGCGTCATTAATGGCCCATTGTGCTTGACGAGGCCCTCAAGCGTTTCCCAGGTAAGATTGAGTCCGTCAAAATCGGCATAACGGCGCTCGAGCTTGGTGACGATGCGCAGGGATTGGGCATTGTGATCAAAGCCGCCATAGGGCAGCAGCACTTCATGAAGCGCATCCTCGCCCGTATGGCCGAAGGGTGTGTGGCCGAAATCGTGAACAAGTGCCACACCCTCCGCCAGATCCTCGTCGAGTTTCAGGGCACGCGCCAAGGCGCGGGCAATCTGGGCAACTTCGATCGTATGCGTCAATCGAGTGCGGTAATGATCGCCATCCTGAGCAATGAAGACCTGCGTCTTGTGCTTCAACCGACGGAAGGCGGTCGCATGGACGATCCGGTCGCGGTCGCGCTGGAATTCAGAGCGTGTCGGGCTCGATCCTTCTTCGTAGAGCCTTCCACGCGATTCCCAGGGATTTGTCGCATAGGCTGCCTTTTCCCCATACCCGAAACCCAATGCATGCGTATCAATCGTCATTATCAATCCATTCCGGCATTTGGCTCCCGCACCGCTATCGGCGCGACAGTCGTTTCCCTGCAATCGGTCCCCGGCCCTGTCCGGCAGTACGGACATATGCCCGCTCTTCGTACATTCCGGCCCATTGACGCCGCTTTGCGGCCTTCATACCTATAGACAAGAAAACAGCAAAATGGTGTGTGGCTCAACCACGAAACCATAGCTGTCAACGGCCTGACTTTCATGATAAAGGCTACGGATATCAGCCGTTTGAAAGTTCGACGGCTTATTATTGGTTCTCTCCGGATCTTGACCCCGGCAGGAGGAAAATATGACTGAGGCAAGTGTTACCCTATCGGATGCTGCGGCCAAGCGAATCGCTGCTATCGTCGGCGCGGATGCCGGAAAGCGCGCTCTTCGCGTTGCCGTCGAAGGCGGCGGGTGTTCGGGTTTTTCCTATAAATTCGATCTCGTTGAAGGCCCTGAGGATGACGATATCGTCGTCGAAAAGGACAATGCGACCGTCCTGATCGATCAGCTGTCGCTGGTCTATATGGCGGGCTCGGAGATCGATTTCGTCGACAATCTTCTCGGCCAATCCTTTCAGATCAAGAATCCGAATGCAGTCGCAAGCTGCGGATGCGGCACCAGTTTCGCGATCTGATCCCTACCCTCTTTTTCCACAATTTGATGACCGGCCGGGAGCCTTCGCTCCGGGCCGGTTTTCATATGGGCTGTAGTCAAGCCGATCGGCTGCGGATACAACAAGGCGAAGCAAAGGAATGAGCCGCCCATGAAAATCGCCACCTGGAACATCAACGGCGTCAAAGCGCGTATCGAGAACCTCTGCCAATGGCTGAAGGACTCGAACCCGGACATCGTCTGCCTGCAGGAAATCAAAACGGTCGACGAAGGCTTTCCACGTCTGGAGATCGAAGCGCTCGGCTATCACGTCGAGACACATGGGCAGAAAGGCTTCAATGGCGTTGCGATTCTTTCGAAGACGAAACCGGATGAGGTGAGGCGCGGTTTACCCGGCGACGACAGCGACGAACAGGCCCGCTTCATCGAGGCTGTGTTCTCCGTTGAAGGACACGGCGCCCTGCGGGTCTGCTGCCTCTATCTGCCGAACGGCAATCCGGTCGATACCGAAAAATACCCCTACAAGCTCGCCTGGATGGAGCGCCTGCGCAAATTCGCCTTGGATCGCCTGGCCATGGAGGAGCCTCTGATACTCGCCGGCGACTACAACGTCATTCCGGAGCCACATGATTGTTTCGACCCGAAGGTCTGGGAGAGCGATGCCCTCTTCCTGCCACAGACGCGCCAGTCCTTCCGTCAGCTCGAACATCTCGGCTTTACCGATGCGGTGCGCGCGACGACGGATGCAATCAAGCTTTATTCATTCTGGGATTATCAGGCGGGCGCATGGCCGAAGAACAATGGCATTCGCATCGACCATCTGATGCTGTCGCCCGAGGCTGCCGATCGCCTCACCGCAACGGCAATCGAGAAACATGTGCGCGCCTGGGAAAAACCGTCGGACCACGTGCCCGTCATCGCGCATCTTGATTTCGGGAGCTAGTCCGTTCGGCTGCAAGCACACCGCGCGGCCCGAGCAACAACAACGTCAGTAAAGCCGGCGCGATCAATCGGAGCCGGCAACATCAAGCTGATGGGCCATGGAGACCGCTACGCGGCGGTCGTTCTCGTTGGCAACGGAGAATGCCTGCTCCTGCAGGTCTTCCATCCAGCTGCAGTCCTTCGGCTTGCACTTGTCCAGCGCCGCCGTCATGAAGGCGAGACCGCGGATGGATTGGCCTTCCTGGAACAGGATATTGCCGAAGACGGCCATGGCGCCCGGATGGCCGCTCTTGCGGGCCTGGTTCAGCCATTTCTTGGCCTGCTGAACATTGGTGGCGCCGCCCTCGCCGGACAGCATCATCTGCGCCAACTGGAACTGCGCTTCCGGAACGCCGAATGTCGATGCCACCTGGAAATAGAGCTGCCGGGCCTGGTTGAGGTCGATCTTCACCGGGCTGTTGGGAATGCCCGTCTTGTAGTAGCTCGCGAGCGCCAGCAGCGCATTGATGAAGAAGCCGGTGTCTTCCGAGCCCGGTTCCACACCCTGCTGGGCAATCTCGCTATAGATCTTGAAGGCTTCGAAATCGTTCTGCGCCACGCCGTCGCCATCGGCATACATATTGGCCAAGGCCCAGCGTGAGCCGGTATGGCCTTTTTCGGCGGCATAACGATAGGCTTCGACTGCCTCTTCCTTCTGTCCGTTCTTGTAGGCCTTAAAGCCGAACTTGAAGAGATCGAACGGACCTGATTCCTTGGTGACGCCGGCATTGATATCGAATGCCTTGGCTTGACCCGCCAGTACCACCGCGGTGGCAAGGGACAGGCTGAGCATCATGACTCTCGCTGATATGAACTCGGACTTAAACATAACAGTCGATTTCTTTCGCTCCATTCGGACCTGTCACGGCACTTGCATAATCGCCGCCAGCTTCACGAATGTTTTCCCTGATGGCGCACGAGACTGGATCGTCCTTCGAAAAGGCATTTCCTGTGGCATCCAACCGATGCTGTTTGCCACAATTGCGAGCATAGCTTGCAATTATGTCCAAACCAGCATTTGCGCGGCCGCTATCGCATCCCACCATCGAAGCAGCACCTTCGTTCGCCTTCCGATGATGGAGCCCAAAGATCGGCCGGCTGACGACTTCCCTTGGCAGACAACGCGTTTTCGGCTGCGTCGGAAGCATCGCAGCTCCGATCCCGAATTGTTGCTTATGCCAAAGTGGAAGTTCACCCATCGACCGCTTACGCACTTTCTACAAGCTTGCCCCTGTGCCCACGTAATCGCTGCTCCCCATTTGTGGCGGGAAATGGACAAATTGTAATCTGATCACGTGGCTGCAATGTCTTGAAATAGAGTGTTGCTAATTCGTCACAAAGATTTTATCGAACTTGAGATTTCTTTAACCATAAATCAGGCAAAAGGGGCGGTTTGCGTTCCGCCTTTTGCCGATCAGACAAAGAAACGTCGCGAGGCTCGGAAAAGCTCGCGACGTTGATGATAGAGTGAAGGATCAGTCAACTAGCTCCTTCAATTCAATGGCTTATCGTCAGAAGCTGACTTTCACCGATGTCTGAAGAGCGGCGACCAAGTCATTGCCGAAGCTATAGGTCGCATCATTGCCGTAGACGACACCGCCGCGCGTGACCGGTCCGGATTTGCCTGATGTCATGAGGCCGAGAGCGCCGCCGAAATTGAACTGAACATGCTCTGTCGCCTTATAGGCCACGCCCGCGCCGAGGGTCCATGTATCGGAGTTCATGCCATAGCCATCGCTTGTACCGCGATCCCAGGTCAGGCTGACGGCGCCGCTCCACTTGTCATTGAACTTGTGCCCGACACCGCCGGTGATCGTCCAGCCGTCCCTGTACAGCAGATCAAGCGAGGTAAGCTCTGTGGGGCCATTGGCTCTGCAGGATATGCTGCGCGTGGAGCTCGGGCAGAGCGCTATGCTCTGAAGGATACTCCAGTTGGTCCATTTAACCGATCCGAAGGCCAGCCAATCAGGCGCGATGCCGGTCTGTACCTTCCATTCCAGGGAGTCGGGAGCATCGGCCGAGCCGAAAACAGACGTTACCTTGCCACCGAAGCCGGGGACAACAGGTGGCGGTACTTCGGTCAGGTCGACGCTGCCCTTCAGGTTGTCGTATTTGACCCGGCTGTTGTAGACGAGGCTCGTGCGGAAGGCATATTCCGGAATTTCGTAGGCGATACCCGCGCGCCAGCCCCAGCCGTGACCGTCGATGTCAAGCGAACCCATGCCGTTGTAAATGGCTGAAATCGGAGCCGGAGTGGCGTAGACGAGGCGCGACTTGTAGCCGCTGACTTCCTGATAGAAACCGCCGCCGATCAGACGCAGCTGACCCGGACCCGCATCGAACTTGTACGAGCAGGTGGCCGAATAGTTGTTCGTGCGAACCTTGACTTCGGTTTCGTTATTGGCGCCGGCCCAATTTGAACCTTCGTTGAGATGGCCGCCGAAAGGCTGCGAATAGTCGGCCATGCAGTCGAGATCATCGGTGATGCCGATCTTGAAAGCGGCATAGGGAATGGCGTAATTTTCCGACGCATCCGTCGAACGGCTACGGTTGTTGAGGTTGCCGTCAGCCGGGTTGATGTCCTTGGCGTTCTTCAGTTTACGGTCGGGCATGACGTAAGTAACGCCTGACTCGAATACATAACGGCCTTTGTCGAAAAGCAAATCAATATCATAGCCGCCACGATCAAGGCCGCCCGCAAAAGCAGCGGTCGCGAAAGACGAGCTGATAACGAGTGTGACTGCGCTCCTCAACGCAACAGAAAATGCCATTGTATCTCCCCCACATGTGCATTCAGTGGTTTGATTGTTGCGACGATCGCGTGAATTGGCAATGTGGCCCACAAGAGCACTGGCCATGTAAGAGAGTGATTGATTTACGTAAGAAAACGAACGCCGCCTCTGAAAATCCATCGGTGTAGGTAATTTTTTCTTTCGAAATAGCATTTTTAGCCCCTAATAGAATCTCATTCTTCACGGCAACAATTCTGTTACAATATGACAACAGTTTTGCTTTTCGAGCGTGTCCAGCAACTTTAGGGGTAATCTGTTTCGCCTGTGCGAAACTGACGGCGGATCCAGGGTGTTAGATCCCGTCAATCCTATCGATTCGAGAGAAATAAACAAAAAGGCACGCGGCGAACACCGCGTGCCTTTTTCGATCCCAGATCTCTACTTCCTTAAGCGAATCGCGATTCCTCAGTTTCGCTTCTTGTGCTTTTCACCTTCGATCGCACGCGTGTCCTAGCCGGCCTCGCTGACGCGGGCCAGCGCCACCTTGAGGCTGGACTGCTGCCCCTCGAGCTCACCGAGGCGCTCGCGCTCGGCGGCCACGACGTCCGGATTGGCATTGGCAACGAACTTCTCGTTCGAAAGCTTGCCGGCAATGCGGGCAATTTCCTGATCGTTCTTGGCAATCGCCTTTTCGAGGCGCGCTTTCTCGGCGGAGAGATCGATGAGGCTGCCAAGCGGCAGGCAGATCGTCGCCTCGCCGACGACGATCTGAGCGGCACCCTTCGGTGCGGTATCGGCAAGCGAAACCGCTTCCACGCGCGCCAGCCGCTTGATGGCGGCATCGTGACGGAAGAGGCGCTCGCGCGTCAGGCTATTGGCATCGACAACAACCAATGGCGCCGTCGCGGCCGGCGGCACGTTCATTTCCGAACGAACGGAGCGAATGCCGGAAACGAGATCGATCAGCCAATTGATTTCATCGGCGGCGACATTGTCGGCATAGGACGGTGCCGGCCAATCCGCATGGCAGATCAGGCCCTCACGCTCCTGCCCCTCGCCTGCCGTGTGCGCCCAGAGCTCCTCGGTCATGAAGGGCATGAACGGGTGCAAAAGCTTGTAGGTCTCTTCGAGAACATAGGCAGCGCAGGACTGAGCCTCCGCCTTGGCATTCTCGTCTTCGCCATTGAAGATCGGCTTCAAGAGCTCAAGGTACCAGTCACAGAACTGATTCCAGATGAAACGATAGAGAGCGCCTGCGGCATCATTGAAGCGGAAGCTTTCCAGCGCTTCGGTAACGTCACGCTCCGCACGCGCCAGCTCTGTCAGGATCCAGCGGTTTACGGTGAGCTCGGCCGCTTCGGGCACGAAATGCGGATCGCTCTTTGCACCGTTCATTTCGGCAAAGCGCGTGGCGTTCCAGAGCTTGGTGCCGAAGTTGCGGTAACCGGCGATGCGGGCCGGATCGAGCTTCACGTCTCGACCCTGCGCGGCCATGATCGCCAGCGTGAAACGCAGCGAATCGGCACCGTACTGATCGATCAGTTCCAGCGGATCGATGACGTTGCCCTTGGACTTCGACATCTTCTGCCCGTTCTTGTCGCGAACGAGAGCATGAATATAGACCGTGCTGAACGGCTCGACGGGATTGCCGTTCTCATCCTTCATGAAATGCAGGCCCATCTGCATCATGCGAACGACCCAGAACGGAATGATGTCGAAGCCGGTCACAAGGAGGTTCGTTGGATAGTAGCGCGCCAGTTCCGGCGTCTCGTCCGGCCAGCCGAGCGTGGAGAACGGCCAGAGTGCGGACGAGAACCAGGTGTCGAGCACATCTTCATCGCGCGTCAGAATTTCGTCGGGCTTGAAATTCTCCAGCAGGTCCTCGACATAAGCCTTCATCGGCCCTTCATGCGAGAGATAGTGCTGGATCGCGGCCTGCAGCGCTTCTTCCTCGGATTTTTCGACAAAGACCTGCCCGTCCGGGCCATACCATGCCGGAATCTGGTGACCCCACCAGAGTTGACGGGAAATGCACCACGGCTCGATATTTTCGAGCCAGTTGAAATAGGTATTCTCCCAATTCCTGGGCACGAACTTGGTTCTGCCCTCGCGAACGGATTCCAGCGCGGGCTGCCCCAACGTCTTGTTGTCGACGAACCACTGTTCCGTCAGGCGCGGCTCGATCGGCACCCCGCCACGATCGCCATGCGGCACGGCATGCGTATGCGGCTCGATCTTGTCGAGCAGGCCCGCCTCTTCGAAGATACGAACGATGATCTTGCGAGCCTCGAAGCGGTCCTTGCCTTCCAGCTCGTCCCAGGCGCCATGCAGCGCTGCCGGATGATCGAGATCCTGGAGGAAGTCCTCGTTATCCTTGATGGTGATCGAGGCATCGACGTCCATGACGTTGATGGCACGCAGTCCGGCGCGCTTGCCGACTTCGAAGTCGTTGAAATCATGCGCCGGCGTGATCTTTACCGCGCCAGTGCCGGCAGTCGGATCGGCATAGGAATCGGCGACGATCGGGACCCTGCGGCCAACGATCGGCAGGATGACATGCTTGCCGACAATACTCCGATAACGCTCGTCTTCCGGATTGACCGCGATGCCAGTATCGCCGAGCATCGTTTCCGGACGCGTCGTCGCAACGACGATATAATCGCGCGTTTCGAATTCGGTCGGCTTGCCTTCCTCGTCGAAGGCGATCGGATATTGATAGGTAACGCCGGGCTCCAGCGGATAGCGCAAGTGCCAGAGATTGCCCTTCACCTCATGCTGCTCGACCTCCATATCGGAGATCGCCGTCAAGAGCTTCGGGTCCCAGTTGACGAGGCGCTTGTCCTTGTAGATCAGGCCTTCCTTGTAGAGCGTGACGAAGACTTCGAGAACGGCCTTGGACAGGCCCTCGTCCATGGTGAAGCGTTCGCGCGACCAGTCGCAGGACGCGCCGAGGCGCTTCAGCTGGTTGAAGATCAAACCGCCCGATTCGGCCTTCCATTCCCAGATCTTCTCGATGAAGGCTTCGCGGCCCATCTTGCGGCGATCCGGCTGCTGGCGCTCGGCGAGACGACGCTCGACGACCATCTGCGTGGCGATGCCTGCATGGTCCATGCCCGGCTGCCAGAGAACATCCTTGCCGCGCATGCGCTCGAACCGCACCATGATGTCCTGCAGCGTGTTGTTCAGCGCATGACCCATGTGCAGCGAACCGGTCACGTTCGGCGGCGGGATAACAATGGTGAAGGTTTCCGCGCCCGGCTTGGCGTTCGCACCGGCGCGAAAGGCGTCGGCCTCATCCCATTTTTGGGCGATCTTCGGTTCGACGGTGGCGGAATCATATGTTTTGTCGAGCATTTTATGACCGGATCTAGAGGACTGGGTGATGCGGGTTGTAAATAGGATGGCCGTGGGCAAGTCAATAAAAAAGCCGCCCCGGAGCCCGGAGCGGCGGATCAGCTACCCGAAGCTCAGGCTTGTCAGCGGCGCGGACCGCGGGCCACTCGTTCGATTTCTTCACGCACGAGACGTTCCACAAGGGTCGGCAAGTTGTCGTCGAGCCATTCCTGAAGCATGGGTCGGAGCATCTCTTGCGCCAGTTCATCGAGAGAACGGCGCGGGCCGCCATCGACGATGGCAGCCAGCTCTTCAAACGAGCGGGAAACCTGTGCGCCGGCGGCTTCCGACATCAGCGGCGATGCGGATACGGCCTGGGCCGATGGCGAGGATGCAGCCTCCGCTTGCACCGCAATGGTTAGTTCTGACGCCTCAAAAATCGGTGTCTCGGCGGATGCTGCGACCTGAGGCACCGCAGAGGCAGCCGTCGGCCTCTGCGCTTCCATCTCAGGTTCAACCTCGGCCACCGCCGGCATAACAGGCGGAGCGACCGGCGCGGCAACATCCGCAATGGCCTGTCTCAGGGGGGTGTCGGCGATCGGCTCGACGTGCACCTCGGCAAGGCGCGCAGCCATGGCGGGCGGCAGCTCGCGCGGCTGTGGCGGCTCACGCCCCGCATTCAGCAATGCGGCGGTATTACGCTCGGAAGCAGCACGCACACGCGCGGCAACATCGGCCAGCGACAGACCGCGGCCGCCAGCTTCCGGCTCTGCAACCGGCACCTGGGAGTTTGCCGCAACGAAACGAGGATCCTGTTCCGCTGCGCGCGCCCGATCGGCGGCAGCGAACTCTTCATCCACAGTCAATTGAATATCGTCATCACGCATGCCGGTGCCGGCGAAATGCGTTGAGGGAACCGGCTTGGCGCCTACGGGTTCGTTGCTTTCGATGATCCTGCGGATCGACGCCAGAATCTCTTCCATGGACGGTTCACGCACTACATTTGGCTGAGCCATATTCATCCCCGTTTTCCCATATTCAGCGACCGGAAACCCGCACCACAAACTCGCCAGGCGGCACCCGAATCAGGGCCACCCTAGATGACTGCCTTCGGGAAAAAAATCACCTGAAAAGCACTAAACCCGGTGATGCACAGTTTTGTTACGATCACGACGAATCGCTTTGCTAAGCACGATTCTGCCACAGGCGGCGACAATAAAAAACAGGCGCCAAAAGGCGCCCGTCGCAAGCTCAAAAATAGCTCGTCCAGAAAATCAGAAGACGAATTCCTTGGCCTTGGCAAAGCCCGGAAGCGGCTTGATCGAGGCGTTGAAGAAGACGTTTTCCGAGAAGGCACCGCGCTCGCGCATGAAAACGGTGGCTCGGGCGGCATGACCATAGCCGATGACCGTGATCAGGCGGCCGTCTTCGCCGAGCTGGTCAAGCAGGCCCTGCGGCAACTGCTCGATCGAGCCGTTGAGGAAAATCACATCGTAGGGTGCATCGGCGGCATGCCCCTTTTCAAGGTCACCGCCAACAACGGTTACATTGTCATAGCCAAGCGCGGCAAGATTGGTCTTCGCCTGAGCTGCGAGCTCCTCGTTGGATTCAAGCGCGATAACCTTGCCGGCGAGAAGCGAGAGGACGGCCGACACGTAACCCGTGCCACAGCCGACATCGAGAACCTTGTCGTCCTTGGTGATCGCGCCGAGCTGCAGCAGCTTTGCAAGTGGCGAGGCTTCCATGAGGAAGCGCCCGGGAGCGACCTCGATATCGCAATCGACATACGCCAGGAGCTTCGACTTCTCCGGTACGAAGTTTTCGCGCGGTACGGCGAAAAATGCATTCAACACGGAATGGGAGGTGACATCCGTCGTCCGGATCTGGTTCTCGACCATCTTCACGCGCGCTGCTTCGAAATCCATCTTATCCTCTTGCGCCCTTGGTGCCCGAACGGGCTGGCTCTACTTTCTGTTACGCGTGTCTTAATCGCCTGACGCTGCGCTTTCAAGGCATTGCCGCAACAGGCGCCGAGATTCATGGTGAGGCGTCGCCGACGAACAACAATCGACCCCTTAAATTCGAGCCAGCGCCTTTTGATACTCGGGATTCTGCAAGGATTGCTAATCCGCCATGTCCCAGACCGGAACGCCCGTTAGCAAAATGTTAACTTCACACGACCACGCTTCAGGACATTGGACCCGCCCGGGTGGGTGACCAATCGACCTTCCGGCCCGAAGCTATTCGGCCCAAACATTAAATTTGAATAGAAGGTGGCTGGGATGCCTGTTTCTCTCGTTCTTTTCGTCGTAACGTCGCTGCCGCTGGTGGTTTTTCTGGCCGCGAGCCTTTCCTCGATGATGTAGGTTTTCCGAATGAGGCTTTCGCTCTTCGCTGCCGCGCTTCTCCTTCTCTTACCCCAGGTCGCGTTGAGCGAGGAAACGTCAAGCGAGGATGAGCCGAAAGAGACAGCCCCGATCATCGGACATGTCGTTACCGGAAAACAGCTCGACGAATGGTGCGAAGAGGACCGAACGCTTGCGTCTGTCTATATCCAGGGCATTCTCGACGAGGCCCAGCGGACGAAGAGCCTGACAATCCGAGCCACGAAGCAGACTCCGAAAAACTCATCGCGCTATGAGCGCTACCTTCAACAGTTCGTCGGCGCTTTCTGTCTGCCGCCCGAGCTCAGCAATACAAAGGCGACGACAATAGCCTGCAAATGGATGGCGGAGCACTCCTGGCAGCTCGAGCGACCTGCAAGCTCGTTGATCGCACGCGCCTACAAATTCGCCTTTCCTTGCCTTGAGGAATAGTCGTTCTTCCGCAATGGTGGCTAAGAACCGACACGAGACAGCTAAAACTTTCGCTGAGGATTGAGAATCATCCGAAGCGACCACGCCCCTGCCCGTCCGCGGACCAAATACGCAACGGAACCGGTAGCTCAAGCGAAGATCTCAGTCAGGCCGCAGATCGCGAGGCTTGATGCGCGAAGACGTCACATCGCATTTGCGTTGACAATTACTAAGTACGACTTATAATTAGGACGCTGAATTTGATTGACCTCTAGTCCAGCGAAAGGCGGCCCAGTTTTTTCCCTAGACTGGACCGCTTTTGCTTTTGTGGAAGCACGAATTCTCTATTCATTTGCTTCGCACTTTCAGCACCGAACCGGATCGGCGTTCGATTGCATTTGTCACTTGGGCGATGCCCGAAGCTGAAACGCCGACACCCGCCATCCTCAACTCCCGCAACTCCTCAGTACCTTAAGCGTCATTTCAGTTTCGAATGCGACGCTGTGACGGGGATAGGGAGTATCAATGTCGTTACCGAAGTCGCAGTGGCTTGCGCTGACACCGGTCGAGCGCAGGAAGCTTGCTCGCCTAATTATGATTCGACTGCTGCCAATCTTCGGTGCTTTGGCACTGCTCGGTATCGTGTCGCTTATGATGTTTGCTCAATAGAGAATTTCGAAAGATCGAACGCGCCACCGCCGTCCTGCACACTGGGCAGGCAGATGCCGGACTACCCGTGATCGGAGCAAATGGAATAGGCACCAGATCATTGCTGGCAGCCAATGAGACAGAAAACCGAACATAGAACGGATTGCCACATTTAACTTCGGTATAGCTGAATGCTTCAGGCCCAAATCGCGCTGAAATTCCGCAGAAAAATCAATTGCTTATTGTTGATTAAGGGAAATTGGAGGCCTCGCCCGGAATCGAACCGGGGTGCAAGGATTTGCAGTCCTCTGCGTAACCACTCCGCCACGAGGCCATCCGAAAGCAATTTGCGTTGTGGTGGCGCGGATTTAGAATGATCCAAAGAAAACCGCAAGAGGCTTATTCTGAATTCTGTCCTTTTTTCACTCTGAAGAGAGAATTGCCCGCTGCTCGTGTGTAAGCCTTCAATGCGGGTGATGAAATGCATTGCGCCCAAGACGGCAGGAGCGTCGCAGATGTGCCAATATCGGCCGAACGGCTTTCATGCTGGAAAAGATGTCGTCACCGTCGACGTAAACGAGCAGAATGCGGGCGCTGTCGGCTTTTACGAGCGGCTCGGATTCAAGGGGACGGGGCGCGCCGATGTCGACGATCAGGGCCGCCCCTACCCGATCCTTCATTTGCGATGGCAAAGACCGACCGCGCCATGAGGCGCTGCTGCCGATGACGCTTCATTTCAGATGCTGTGGCGACCATCTTGGATTTTGGCGAACCGATGGAAACTGAGGGCGAAAATTCATTGCTGGATCGCGACGCAGCCATCCTATCGGGCGCCTGGAGCTGCCAGCCCATTCAGGTAGGTTATGGAAACCTGTGGTGGCTGTTAGCATTCGTACTACCGGTTTGTAAGCCACCCACGGACCGGACAGTGCCGCGTCCGACGAGACTACGCCCCCAGTAATGTCGTCGGACGCACCATGGCCAAGCGCCCATCAACCGCATCGCAACCAAGCGCGATTCCAGACGGTCTCTCACCTTCTCTTTTATAGAGTGATGCGCGTGCGCCACCACGGGTTTCGTTGCCGGGAATCGTTTCAATAGTTGCGACTCAGAAGAACCGCGACTCGGGCGGCCATCCGGATTGAGGGGCAATCGGCTGCGCCCGGTCTCAGGAGTGCCCATAATCATATGGCGGCGGCTTCCTGCCCTCGCCCGCCCCAAATCAGCGCGCGTATCGCCTTAACAGCCGGAGACGTAAACGCTTTCTGGACTTATAGAAGACAAGCCATCCAAACGAGATGGCAAACAGGCTGGGATCAGACGCCCCGTGAATTGCGTCATTTTTGCAACAACGCCGGTTTTCGAGTAGTGCACATATAGTTCCGTCCCCTTAGTATCTTGCCAAATCACTGAAGCAGGTTCAGGAAATAGTTCGCGAAGCTTATTACTTCGCACCTACTGATAGGGAACATGAACGGGATGGGGTTGGGCACGTCGTTTCTCGGCGCGATATCTCATGCCCAATCAAGAAAGATTGGAGTTATTATGAACATCAAGAGCCTTCTTCTCGGCTCCGCTGCTGCTTTGGCAGCAGTATCCGGTGCTCACGCTGCTGACGCTATCGTAGCAGCTGAGCCCGAGCCGCTGGAATACGTCCGTATCTGCGACGCATACGGCGCTGGCTACTTCTTCATCCCGGGCACCGAAACCTGCCTCAAGATCGGCGGCAAGGTTCGTACGGAAGGTGAATGGTACAACGCTTACAACCGCGACAGCCATCAGGGCACACTCTGGCACACCCGTGCTGAGTTGAACGTCGACACCGCGACCGACACCGAGTACGGTCCGCTGAAGACCGAAACCATCGTTCGTTGGGACTGGAACGACGGCGGCTCCACATCCACCAACCTGCTGTGGTCCTACATCAGCCTCGGCGGCTTCACCGTTGGTAAGAAGGACTCGCAGTACAACCTGTACATCGGTTACGCCGGCGACGTCATCAACGACGACGTGATCTATGACGGTCCGTACGAACTCAACCAGCTGACCTATGAATATGATGCCGGCAACGGCTTCTCGGCTGTGATCTCGCTCGAAGATTCCAACTCCGCCACGACCGGCTCGGCATCCTACGGTGCAAGCTGGTGGACGGACGACAAGACGAACCACTACGCTCCTGACGTCGTCGCCGGTGCCGGCTTCAAGTCTGGCGCATGGGGCTTCAAGGTCGTCGGCGGTTACGACTCGATCGTCGAAGAAGGCGCCATCAAGGCTCGTGTTGACGCTGACTTCGGCGCATTCACGGCCTTCTTGATGGGCGGTTGGAACACCGACGGCGACAAGCTCAACAAGTACGCAGGCACCAACCAGGACGTCTCCGCTTGCACGGCACCGAACGGTACCGTCAATGCATCGAAGTGCGGCTGGGGTGACTGGGCTGTCTGGGGCGGCGTTGGCGTTCCGTTCAACGACAAGCTGAAGTGGAACCTCCAGCTCGCCTATAGCGACTCGAAGATCTTCGAAGCAACCACGAACCTGAAGTTCAACCCGGTCAAGAACCTCCTGGTCGAGCCGGAACTGACCTACGTTCACTATGACTATGCCCACGACGACACCGTTTCGGGCATCCTGCGCTTCGAACGCAACTTCTAACCTGATCAGACTTGACCTCCGATCAGAGAAGGAAGGGGGCCGGCTTTCCCTGCCGGCCCCCTTTTTGTTGTAACACCCGCAATCAGCGGCTCCTCCTGCGATCAATACGCGTGTCATAAGGATCTCCAGTCAACGAAAAGGGGAACCTAGTCGCTGCCCTGGCGTTTAGCGATGAAAGGGACATGGCTGAATACAGGAGTTAGAATCTTGAAACACCACCTTGCCTCACTCGCCTTGAGCGTGACGCTGGCCATAGGCTCGGCGCTACCCGCCGCCCTGCCCGCAATGGCCGCGCCGCCGAGCAATCCATCCATATCGCGCGCGTCTGATATTATCCTTGTGCAAGAGCGTGGATCGCGCCGATGGGGCGATGACGACCGTCCCCGCTGGCGCGATCGCGATCGCCGTCACTGGCATGGTGACCGCGGCTGGGATCGCCGCCGTCATTGGGATGACAGATGGCGGGACGACCGTCGCTATCATCATCGCCGCCATGGCGGCGTAATATTCGAGATTCGGCCCTAGCGTACCGGCGCTGCGGGCAGTTGGCACATCGCAGCTGATGTGCCGGCTGCCAAACTGCCGCCACACGCAGGCAACCGGTCACTTCGAGGTATAACGCAAACGATACGGCCGCCACCGGAACTCCGGCAGCGGCCGTATGGGTTTAAGAGGAACCTGCGCCGGCCCTTAAGTCTTCCGATCAGCGGCAGACGCGCACGTGGCGCACAACCCAGCGCCCATGAATCTTGCGCTTTACCTTCTTCACATGGCAGTGATGATGATAGTGGTGATGACGATGATGATGCATCGGAGCGGCCTCGGACGGCACGCTGAAGGCAAAGACCGACGCCACAGCTACTGCAGAAGCAAGAATCAGATTTTTCATGTCGAACCTCTAAAGCATTGGGGGACTATGCTGCGCGGATCGCGCATTACGTTCATGCGCCGCATGGCATTAACGACACATGAACATGCTCTCACATTCGCGAGAGCAACCATACCTTGAACTAATTTTTTCAGAAAGACCACATATATCCACCCGAGAGATCCCTTGGCGGGCTCTCGACAATCACGAATGCATCATTTTGGCACGATCTCATTAGCCCGCTACCATTCACCATCCCGTGGGAAGAAAAGTGCAGCGCAAGATATTGTTATTGCACCGCAAAAATCCTGAATGAGTCATGCGCTCGATTTTCAGTCGTCCACCGAACGAAGGGGCAGCAGGCGCCGAATACGTTCGTCGCGAAGATAAAGACCACCCCACGCCATGACGCCGAGTAATAAACTTATAAGTTGTGGAGGCGACCCGATTTCTCCGAGACGCAGATGGGCGCAAATTGCACCGCCGAAGAACCCGGTCGTCAGGATCGCTCCAAGGACTGCCGTGCGCGGAATTGCGTAAAGAATGACGCAGACGAAGATGATCAAACCCACCACCGTAGCCAGATTGGCGGGAAAGCCCGTCTCCTCCATCTGCGCGCTGATCAAGGCTGGCGCAAACAGATCAACCGCCCCATCGGCCACCAATGCAAGAATCACAATTACGCTAAGAACCCATCCCACCGCCACTCCACCACGAAAGCTCGCATTCTCGGCCATCTTATCCCCCAAATGTGCCAGATTTGGCCCACATCCCCGATTGCCCCACCGGCATTGACGCCTGGCTGACAGGTGGCGGCAATCTGGCATGAATGGGAAAGACCGGTCAACGAAGATACCGCTGTCGAACCAGGCGAGCCTCGGCCGAAGTCAGTGCTGCGGGGCATGCACAATAAAACTGTAAAAATGTGCTGCTATAAGCCTGGCCGCACTCATCAGCTTTGATGAATTACGAACACAGGATTAAGTCAATCGGGCACGCTTGCTCCGATATCAGCTTCAATTCTGTAGAAGAAGAGTGGCTCCCCGGGCCGGATTCGAACCGGCGACCTGTCGATTAACAGTCGAATGCTCTACCGCTGAGCTACCAGGGAATGCGCTTGGCGCGGTGTGAGCGGGGTAATACAAATGCTTTCCCGATTTGCCAAGCGGTTTTTTCAAAAAAAATGCATTCTCTTGCATTATTTCCTCGCGCCACCATTTCCTGTGGATGACCGATCAAAGCGAAACGACAGCAAATGCCGATCGGAATGGCCGGAAAACCCGCCATTTTGGCATTGATCCCTCGACCCGCGAGCTGGTTTTCGGCTCCGTGAGAATTCCCCTACCTCGATCGCGTCTTGCCCGCGTCGGCGTGGGGATAGCCCTCATTTTCGGCGGACTGCTCGGCTTCCTGCCGGTGCTCGGCTTCTGGATGCTGCCGCTGGGCTTCATCGTGCTCTCGCACGATATGCCTATGGTGCGCCGTTGGCGCCGCCGCTTTGCCGTATGGTGGACGCGAAAACGCCGCCCGGCAAACTAACTCTTTTATCTTATCCCGCACGAACAGGACGAGCCGGATTGCCGACCACAGTCGCGCCAGCGGCAACATCCCTGGTGACGACCGCGCCGGCGCCGATGATCGCGCCGTCCCCCACCGACACGCCGCCGACTAGGATCGCGCCGCCGCCGATCCAGACGCTTCTACCGATCTTCACCGGCCGGGCGACTTCCAGACCCGCCCCGCGCAATTCGGCATCCCTATGATGTTCGGCGCAATAGATATGGACGCCCGGTCCCAGCATGCTGCCGTCACCGATGCGGACGCTGGCGCTATCGAGGATCGTGCAGCCGGCATTCATATAGACCCGACGGCCGAGCGAGATATTGATGCCATAGGAGCAATGAAACGGCGCCTCGATGAAGACGCTCTCGCCGATCTCGGCAAAGAGCGCAGACAAAGCCGGCGCAAGATTGCCCCGCTGGGCGGGCGGCATCGTGTTATGTGCATGCACTGCCTCGCGCGCCTGCCAGCGCAAGGCATCGAGCTCCGGATCGAAACAGCAGTACCACTCCCCCGCTGCCATTTTCTGCCGCTCGCTGAGACCCATATTCTCATTCCTCCAATGCCATCCGAACGTCCTGCCGGTGATCTTGCAACACGGCTCGGGGCACAGGCAAGGAGGACCATCGCGTCTTTCCAACCGACCAGCAATCTGTGGGCGAACAGGCGCAGCCCACACCTTTTGATCAGCAGAACCTCAAATGCACGATCCTGCGATAAGCGCTGCTCCGCAAAGCCGCTGCGCGTGTGAAAAAGCCCGTCAATGCGGGATTCTTGCCCACAACAAACTGTCACACAGCTTGTCTATAACGCCGCTACCGCGGACTTGCGCAAGGCCACCGGTTCCGAGCTTTCAAAAAGGAAATAGGGATTATGTCGAAACTTAAAAACTTCATTTCGGCTGCTACTGCCGGCGTCATGAGCGTCGCTTTGGCGATGCCGGCCGCTGCTGCTCCGACCAAGTTCGATTTCTGGTTTGGCCTTTCGGGCGACCTGGAACGCGTCGTCCAGACGCTCTGCAAGAACTTCAACGATTCCCAGAAGGATTATGAAGTTTCCTGCATCAGCCAAGGCAATTACGACGCCGCGCTGCAGAACACCATTGCCGCCTTCCGCGCCAACAAGCAGCCGACGATCGTCCAGGTCTATGACGTCGGCACCGCCACCATGATGCTTTCGGGCGCCTACTACCCGGTCAGCAAGCTGATGTCCGAAAACGGCTACAAGGTTAAGTGGGACGACTATTTCCCGGGTATCGCCCGCTACTACGCCACCTCCAAGGGCGAACTGCTTTCCTTCCCGTTCAATTCTTCGACCGCCCTGCTCTACTGGAACAAGGACGCCTTCGCCAAGATCGGCAAGACCGCCGCTCCGAAGACCTGGGAAGAAGCTGCCGAAGATATGAAGGCGCTCAAGGGCGCCGGCTATGATTGCCCGATGGCGATCAACATCTCCGGCAATGAAAGCTGGCAGCTGATGGAACAGTTCTCTGCCATCCACGACCAGCCGGTTGCCACCAAGAACAACGGCTATGACGGCCTCGACGCCCGCCTGACCGTCAACAAGACGAAGTTCGTCAAATACGTAACGGACCTCAAGAGCTGGTACGACCAGGGCCTCATCAAGATCAAGTCCAAGGACCTCGGCCAGGACATGGTTCAGGCCTTCGCCGCCGGCGATTGCCAGATGATCATGACCTCGGTCGGCGACCACGGTACGGTCGGCAAGACGCAGAAGGCCGGCATGAACTGGGATGTCGCCGAGCTCCCGGTTTACGCCGGCACCGAGCGCAAGAACTCGCTCGTCGGCGGCGCGTCGCTCTGGGTCCTCTCCGGCAAGTCGGCTGACGAGTACAAGGGTGCCGCAGCGTTCCTCGACTTCATCGGCAAGCCCGAAACCGCTTTGTTCTGGTCCACCAACACCGGCTACATCCCGGTCAAGAAGTCCGGCTTCGACTTCATGAAGTCCTCCGGTTTCTATGACAAGGCTCCATACAAGGGCCGCGAAGTCGCTATCGCCAGCCTGACCGCTTCCGAGCCGACCCCGATCACCCGCGGCGTCCGCCTCGGCAACTTCACGCAGATCCGCGCCGAATTCGGCAACCAGATGCAGGCCATCTTCGCCAATAAGGTCAGCGTCCAAGAAGGCATCGACAACCTGGTCAAGAACGGCAACGCCGTCCTCGACCGCTTCGAAGCCACCTACAAGGGCAAGCAGCTGCCGTAAGCAGCGCAAGCTCGCGACAGACAGCGTCCGCCGGGAACCCCGGCGGACGTTCGTTATGAGAGCAAGCGTGGCATCGGGATACCAAGCCGGAAGAGACAATGGAAAAGCGTATAACTTTCAGCAAATGGAGCGTCGGCATTCTATTCGCGGTGCCGCAGCTGCTCCTCATCTTCACCTTTTTCTATTGGCCGGCCGGTCAGGCGGTCTTCTGGTCACTGACGCTGCAGCAACCCTGGGGCGGCGGCAACATCTGGGTCGGTCTCGACAATTTCAAGTCCATTCTTGCCAATGCCGACTATTGGAACTCAGTCACGATCAGCATCATTTTCGCGGCCATCAGTACCACTATTTCCATGGGGGCCGCGCTGATACTCGCGGCTCTGACCGACCGGCAGCTGAGAGGCTCAAAATTCTATCGCGTGGTGCTGATCTGGCCCTACGGCATCGCAGCTCCCGCGTCGGCAATGGCCTTCCGCTTCATCCTGGCGCCCGAAGCAGGCTTCATGTCCGTCGTCAATCACTATTGGCCAGGCTTCTGGGACCCGGGCCTCGATGGCACGGCCGCGATGGCATCGATCATCGCCGCTTTCTCCTGGAAATATATCGGCTACAGCTTCATCTTCTTCCTCGCAGCCTTCCAGAGCATTCCCCGCTCTCAGATCGAGGCGGCTGCTATGGACGGCTCGGGCGTGCTTCGTCGCTTCTGGGATATCCAGCTCCCATTGATCACACCGACGATCTTCTTCTTGCTGGTCATCAACATCACCGAGAGCTTCCAGGATTCCTACGGCGTGGTCGACATTATGACCTCCGGTGGCCCGCACAACTCAACCAATCTCATGGTCTACAAAATCGTTTTCGACGGCTTCAAAGGCCTCGATTACTCAGGTGCGGCGGCGCAGAGCATTGTCCTGATGTTGCTGATCATCGTGCTTACCGTCTTCCAGTTCCGCTTCATCGAGAAGCGCGTGCATTACCGTTGAGGCCGACATGATCGAGCGCACACCCATTCTTAATTTCTTCACGCACCTGATCCTGTTCATCGGCTTCGTAGTCGCGGTGGGGCCCTTGGCCATCGTTGCCATCGCCGCGTCCCACAATCTCGCCGACGTCAACAAAGTGCCGATGTCACTGGTCCCCGGCTCAGACTTCTGGGCCAACATGCAAACAGCCTGGACGACTGCCAATCTCGGCCCCAAGCTGCTGAACAGTTTCATTTTCGCTGGGGGTGTCGCGATAGGAAAGGTGTTCATTTCGGCGATCACCGCCTTTTCGCTGGTCTATTTTCGCTATCCGGGCCGCCATTTCATTTTCTGGCTGATCTTCATAACGCTAATGCTGCCGCTCGAAGTGCGTATCGTGCCGACCTACGCAGTCGCGGCGAACGTCCTATCGCCCTTTCAAGGGCTTCTCGACATCACCGGCGTCACCTGGCTCATTCAAAAACTCACAGGCATCGAGGTCTCGCTGAATCTCGGCCTGCTCAACTCCTACCCTGGTCTGATCTTGCCATCGATCGCGACGGCGACGGGCACGTTCCTGTATCGCCAGTTCTTCCTGACGATACCGGATGAGCTGACGGAGGCCGCTCGCATGGACGGCGCTGGAGCGCTGCGTTTCTTCATCGACGTCCTCATACCGTTGTCGCGCACAAACATGGCCGCGCTCGGCACTATCATGTTCCTATGGGCCTGGAACCAGTATCTGTGGCCGTTGCTGGTCACAACAGATCCGGCATATATGACTGCTGTGATCGAGCTCAAATCGCTCATCCCGAACGTCGGTGGCCTTCCGGAGTGGCATATCGCCATGGCCGGTACGCTGATCGTCATGATCCCACCGCTTGCCATCGTCGTGCTGATGCAGCGTTGGGTGGTTCGCGGCGTGATCGCCACCGAGAAGTGACCTTGCTAACCTGCCGCGCGGCATTTGTGAGCGCGGCAGTTTTTTAACGAGAGCATATCGATCTGCATCGTGCAGTAACATCCCGAGCTAGACCGAGCCTTCTCTCCTCTTTGTAACAGATCAAAACCCATGATGCATCGACTTGGCTCCCGTCCGATGCCTTGCAATGCCTGCTTTCGTGTCATTGCCCGCAATCGCCGCCGGCTGACATTCCACGGGATATCCGCTCGTGAGCGGTCTCTGCCATCGGCAAGCTCCGTCGACCTACACAAATAAAAAGCCCGGAAGTCGGGAAAACTTCCGGGCTCAACTACTGAAAATTTATGTTTGAAATCAGCTCGCCAGCACCTTGAGCGGCGTGACGGAGGCAACGGCGTCTAGCCGCAGCCCGGTATCCTGGGCAAATAGATGCGTGTGCTGCTGCGGCAGTTCCAGCGCTACCGACTGACCGGTCTGGCCCGTCGTATGATCGGCAACGGCGACGGCAAAGCTTGAACCGTTGATATCGCAATGGATGACGCGGCCGGCACCGAGTTCTTCGACGAAATCGACCGTTGCCGGGATAGCACCGAGCGTGCCGGCAGGAACGAGGCGTGCATGTTCCGGCCGGATGCCGAGGGCGACCGGCTGGCCGGCATGGCGCTTGCCGATGTTGGCGTCGATGGCGATCGGAATGCCGTCGAAGATGAATTGCTCGCCATTGGCCGCGAAGGTGCCTTCCAGGAAATTCATGGCCGGAGAGCCGATGAAGGAACCGACGAAACGGGTGCGCGGCGTGTTGTAGACCTCGAGCGGCGTGCCGACCTGCTCGACATTGCCCTTGTACATGACGACGAGCTTGTCGGCGAGCGTCATGGCTTCGACCTGATCATGCGTCACGAAGACCGATGTTGCCGACAGGCGCTTGTGCAGCCGGCGGATTTCGACGCGCATCTGCACGCGCAGCTTGGCATCGAGATTGGAAAGCGGTTCGTCGAAGAGAAAGACCTTCGGCTCGCGGATGATGGCACGGCCCATGGCGACGCGCTGGCGCTGACCGCCGGAGAGTTCGGCCGGCTTGCGAGCGAGGAAATCCTCGAGGCCGACGATCTTGGCGGTTTCCTTGATGCGGCGATCACGCTCTGCGCGCGGCACGCCGGCAACCTTGAGCGCATAGCCCATGTTGGCGGCGACATCCATGTGCGGATACAGCGCGTAATTCTGGAAGACCATGGCGCAGCCGCGCTCACGCGGCTCGAGCTTGTTGACAACCTTGCCGTCAATAATGATCTCGCCCGAGGTGATGTCCTCAAGGCCGGCGATCATGCGCAGCAGCGTGGACTTGCCACAGCCGGAAGGTCCGAGGATGACGACAAATTCGCCCGATCGGAAATTCAGGTCGACGCCATGAACGACCGGGTTGCGTCCATAGGCCTTGCGAACTTGTTCGATGCGGATTTCCGCCATTTTAATCTTCCCCGCCTGTCCATTCTCGGCACGTCAATCGGGTGGACTGCTAGCGAATTTGCATTACAGAACAGTGACAAGCATTCCTATATCATAAGCGGCATCCAGTTTTCCTTACGAGAGTTGCGTGTGGCATCCGCTTATGTAACGCGCGGTAGTGGAACCATTTGACGGCTGGCACCGTATAAGGGTTTTCGCCTTTATAAGACATGCGAGACACAACAGAGGATGGGCGATCGGCCAGGACCATGACGACACCGACAAAAGAGCCGAGCCCCGTTCTCCTATGGTTTCGCAAGGATCTCCGCCTCGACGACAACCACGCGTTACAGGCGGCGGCAACTTCAGGCCGCGCGGTAATTCCCGTCTATATTCGCGAGCCGGGCGTGACGGAGCGCGGGCCGCTTGGCGGAGCGCAGGAATGGTGGCTACATCATTCGCTCGCCGCCCTGCAAACCGCCCTCGATGGCCTCGGGAGCAGGCTTATCCTCCGCCAGGGCAATGCGCTGACGGTGCTCGAAAAACTTATTGAGGAAACCAAGGCTGAGGCCGTCGTCTGGAACCGTCGATACGACCCGGCCGGGATCGACGTGGACACCCAAATCAAGAAGGCGTTGCGGAGCAAGGGTATCGAGGCCAACAGCTTTGCCGGCCAGCTGCTGCATGAACCGACACGCCTGCGCACGGGCGCAGGCGACCATTACAAGACTTACACGCCCTTCTGGCGCGCATTCGAGCAATCCGGCGAACCGCCGTTTCCGATAGAAGCGCCGGCAAAGCTCCTCGCACCCGGCCGCTGGCCGCAATCGGACACGCTCGCCTCTTGGTCAATGCTGCCCACCAAGCCGAACTGGGCATCAGAATTTACGGACATGTGGAAGCCGGGCGAAGCCGCGGCGCAAGAGAAGGTGAAGGACTTCATCGATGGCGCCATCGATGATTATGCGGTCGGCCGCGATTTTCCGGACAGACCGGCAACCTCCCTGCTCTCGCCGCATCTGGCGCTCGGAGAGATTTCGCCTGCCCGTATCTGGCATGCGACGCGCCGACTGGCCGACAATATCGCCAAGGATAACGTCGTCCGCTTCCGCAAGGAGCTGGTCTGGCGCGAATTCTGCTATCATCAGCTCTTTCATTTCCCGAAGCTCAGGACAGAAAACTGGAACGATCGCTACGATGATTTTCCCTGGCTATCCGATACCAAGCTGCTCACAAGCTGGCAGCGCGGGCAAACCGGTTATCCGATCGTCGATGCCGGCATGCGGCAGCTTTGGCGCCATGGCTGGATGCATAATCGTGTCCGCATGATCACCGCTTCCTTCCTGATCAAGGATCTGCTGATCGACTGGCGTGACGGGGAAGCCTGGTTTCGCGATACGCTCGTTGATGCCGATCCGGCCGCCAATACGGCAAACTGGCAGTGGGTTGCGGGCTCCGGCGCCGATGCCTCGCCGTTCTTCCGCATCTTCAACCCGGTGCTGCAGGGCGAGAAATTCGATCCGGAGGGCGGCTATGTCAGGACCTTCGTGCCGGAGCTAGCCACCCTCCACCGCAAATATATCCATCGGCCGTTCGAGGCGCCTGATGACGTGCTCAAGCGTGCGGGCATAGAACTCGGCAAGCACTATCCTCGGCCGATCGTCGATCATGCCATGGCGCGGCAGCGCGCACTCGCCGCCCATGCATCGCTCAAAGATGGCGGATAGGCGCTATTCGGCCGGATGCGCGGTTATGCGCGGCCCTACCGATCTGCGCTTGCTGCCGCTCCCGAGAAAATACCTGAGCGCCTTGAAATAGAGGCCGTAGGGCAGCAACTTCAACAGTTTTGCCCGATAGACCAGGCTCTTCGGGAAACTGATGTCGAAGGATGGGGATTTCAATCCGGCGGCGATCGCATCAGCCGCCTGCTGTGCCGACACGATATCAGGCATCACGACCTTGTTCTGTGCCGTCAATGGCGTGTCGACATAGCCTGGAGTTATGAGCTGGATGTGGATGCCCATGCGGTCGAGCTCGAAGTTCAGGCTTTCGGCCATGTTGATCAGTGCGGCCTTGCTGGCCCCATAGGCCGCACCGCCGGGAAGTCCGCCATATCCGGCAACGGAAGATACAAGGGCAACCTGGCCATATCCCCGAGCCCGCATATGCCGCACCGCCGGAACGAGACAATTGACGACACCGTGAAGATTGACGGCAAAGCTGCGCTCGAAGACTTCGTGATTGAGGTCTTCTCCCCGGGCTGGCAGATAAATCCCGGCATTCAAAACTGCCAGAGCAACAGGGCCATGCTGGTATTCGATCGCGGCGACAGTGTGCTCCATATCCTCCGTGTCGGATACATCGCCATCGAGCACGACGATGCTGCCGGCAAGCGCGCTGGCCTCTGCCTGCAGCGCCAGAAGCTTATCGTGGCTGCGAGCCGTAACGGCAACCTTATATCCCTCTTCAGCCAGTTTCAGCGCAAGCGCGCGGCCGATACCGGAACTGGCGCCGGTGATCCAGACCACTCCATGTTCAGGACGTGCGATGAACGGGCTCATGGCTCTTCTCCTTGGCTGGCGGCCGCCTACATCAAACGCTTTCAACAGCGACCGTCGTGGCATTTTAGAAATAGCGTATCATTGTGGCCGCTTTCGGCCAGACTGACGGCTTCATCGGGAAAACAATGTCACCAATTGGAGACTGCGGGCTTGGATGAAAGAGAGAGGCCAAGAGACCCGCCAAGTCGAATTTTGCGAGGCAAAGGAGTAGCAAGGAACAGAATTTCTTGCCTATGCCGCCTTGTGAAGGGAAAAGACCGTTCTTACAGTAGTTGCGAACAGAAGGCAGATTCCGATGACCGTCCATCCCTCCGTCCTAGAAGCAATTGGCAATACGCCGTTGATCAAGCTCAAGGGCGCCTCAGAGGCGACGGGCTCGACCATTCTCGGCAAGGCCGAATTCCTGAATCCCGGTCAATCGGTGAAGGATCGCGCCGCGCTCTACATTATTCGCGATGCCGAGAAAAAGGGGCTACTGAGGCCGGGCGGCGTCATCGTCGAGGGTACGGCCGGCAATACCGGTATCGGCCTGACGCTGGTTGCCAAGGCACTCGGCTACCGTACCGTCATCGTTATTCCTGAGACACAGAGCCAGGAAAAGAAGGATGCGCTGAAGCTGCTCGGCGCCGAATTGGTTGAGGTTCCCGCCGTTCCCTACAAGAACCCGAACAACTATGTGAAGGTTTCGGGCCGGCTGGCCGAACAGCTCGCAAAGACCGAGCCGAACGGCGCGATCTGGGCCAACCAGTTCGACAATGTCGCCAACCGTCAGGCCCACATCGAGACGACCGCCAAGGAGATCTGGGCCGACACCAACGGCAAGATCGACGGCTTTATCTGCTCGGTTGGCTCCGGCGGCACGCTGGCGGGCGTCGCCATGGGGCTGCATGCCTTCAACAAGGACATCAAGATCGGCATTGCCGACCCGGAAGGTGCCGCGCTCTATGAATTCTACAAGAATGGCGAGCTGAAATCCTCCGGCTCCTCGATCACCGAAGGCATCGGCCAGGGCCGCATTACGGCGAACCTGGAAGGTTTCACGCCCGATTTCGCCTATCAGGTCACCGATGCCGAGGCACTTCCTTACGTCTTCGATCTGGTTGAACACGAGGGCCTGTGCCTCGGTGGCTCTACGGCCATCAATATTGCCGGCGCGGTTCGTCTCGCCAAGGATCTCGGTCCCGGGCATACGATCGTGACCATCCTGTGCGATTACGGCAATCGCTATCAGTCCAAGCTCTTCAATCCCGACTTCCTGAAGTCGAAGGGTTTGCCGCTGCCAAGCTATTTGGAAAAACGGGCTGAAATCGCCGTCCCATACGAAACAACAGCGTGATCATATGACCGTCCATGCCCTTTATCGTGACGATTTCTATCTCTCGACTGCGGAAGCCGTCGTCACCGCGATCCACGAAGATGGGGGCATCGAGCTCGATCAGACCTGCTTTTACGCAACCTCAGGCGGCCAGCCGGGTGATACAGGTTTCCTGGAGCGCGGCGACGGCTCTAGGATCATGCTCGGTCAAACGAAGCATGGGCCGATCAAGGACATCATCATCCATGTTCCACTCGAGGGCCAGCCATTGCCCATCGTGGGCGAGAAGCTGGTGCTGCACATCGACTGGGCGCGGCGCTACAAGCTGATGCGCATGCATACGGCCTGCCATCTTCTTTCGGTGGTCTGCCCCTATCCGATCACGGGCGCGGCAGTCGGCGAAGATGAAAGCCGCGTCGATTTCGACATGAGCGAGACGATCGACAAGGATGAAGTAACGGCGAAATTGATGGCGCTCGTCAACGAGAACCATCCCGTCTTCGTCCGGTGGATCACGGATGAAGAACTGATTGCCAATCCCGGTATCGTCAAATCCAAGAATGTGCGCCCGCCAATGGGCCTCGGTCGTGTCAGCCTTGTCTGTATCGGCGAGGATTCGGCCATCGACAGCCAGCCTTGCGGCGGCACACATGTGTCGGAAACGCAGGAGGTCGGCGCGATCCACATCGCCAAGATCGAGAAGAAGGGCAAGGAAAACCGCCGCTTCCGCATTCGCTTCGGCGCGCCGACCGACGAGAATTGACCGGGCAAGCGCCTATATCTCGATATCAAGACCAATAAACCATAGCAGGGAGTGATCATCATGGCAGCGGACAAGAGCCGTTTCGTCGTATCCGCCGACTGGCTGCAGGGCGAGCTGGGTGCCAAGGACCTGCGCATCCTCGACGCATCCTTCTATCTGCCGGCACAGAAGCGCGATGCCGATGCCGAATATGCCAGTGGCCATATTCCCGGCGCCATCCGCTTCGATCAGGACAAGATCGCGGATCATTCGACCAACTTGCCGCATATGGTCCCCTCGCCCGAATTCTTCGCGTCCGAAGTCGGCAAGCTCGGCATCAGCGAGAGCGATCGGATCGTGATCTATGACGGTCCGGGCCTGTTTGCTTCGCCGCGCGTCTGGTGGCTGTTCCACATCGTCATGGGTGCGCCGAATGTCTTTGTACTCGACGGCGGCCTGGACGGCTGGAAGGCCGAAGGGCGGCCGCTGGAGACGACGACGCCCAGCTTGGCGCCGGCAACGTTCAAGCCTAAGTTCAACGGCAGCCGCGTCGTCTCGTTTGAAGAGATGCGAGAAATCGTCGACAGCCATTCCGTGCAAATCGCAGATGCCCGCAGTGGCGGCCGTTTCGCAGCGACCGAGCCAGAGCCGCGCGAAGGCATGCGCTCGGGCCATATGCCGGGCGCGAGAAGTCTGCCATCCGACGTCTTTGCTACGAATGGCAAGTTCAAGTCGCTACCGGAATTGAGGGAAACCATCTTGAAGGCCGGCATCGATCTCGACAAGCCTGTGGTGACGACCTGCGGGTCCGGCATTACCGCCGCCATCATCACGCTGGCCCTCGAATCCCTCGGCCACGGTAACAATAAGCTCTATGACGGCTCATGGTCGGAATGGGGCAGCCGGGCGGATACGCCCATCGTCACCGGTCAAGATTGAGCATCATAGCCGTGAAGACGCCCTCCTCCATCAAGGTTCATATCACGCGCCTGGAAATGACCGCGCCGCCCAAGACAAGTTTGCCGGTGCCGGTCAATATCCAGACTGCGATCATGCGGGCGCCCGGCATTCCGCTGCCCTTCTATCGCTATCTCTACCGACAGGTGGGTGCGCGCTGGCACTGGGTAGAGCGTCTGCGCCTCTCCGACGAGCAATTGGCCGCTATTCTTCACGACCCGCGCAACGATATCAGCGTGCTTTACGTCAATGGCGCGCCGGGTGGATTCTTCGAATATTTCCGCCAGGACGAGGAAACGATCGAGCTCAGCCATTTCGGCCTCATCGAACACGCACTCGGCCTCGGTATCGGCAAATGGTTCCTGCTGCAATCGCTCTACGCCATATGGACGCTGAACCCGCAACGGATCATCACGACGACAAACAATCTCGATCATCCCAGGGCATTACAGCTCTATCAGATGTTCGGCTTTTCGCCGATTTCGACGGGCGAAGGCATCGTCCGGCCGTTGAGTGACAAGGAACTGCTTGAGCTCGCCAAGAAGAGCTAAGGGTTCGCTTTCGGCAGGAATCGGGTGGCTTCGGTTCTTGTTCGGGCGCATCACATGGCAAGTCTCGAAAGGAGCTTTGCCATGCCTTCCATCGCTTTTGCAGCCATGCCCACCTCCGATGCCGAAGTTCTGTGGAACGGCGGCGTCGATGCCTATGGTCACCGGCCAGAGACCGTGATTTCCGATGGCCCCGGCCATCCCTGCCGCCACTGCCTGCGCAATATCGATGCCGGCGAGGAGCTGTTCGTCTTCGCCTATCGCCCCTTCCCGGAATTGCAGCCCTATGCGGAGACGGGACCTATCTTCCTGCACAAGACGCCATGTCAGCGCTACGAAGCAGAAGAAATCCTGCCGCCGGTGCTGACGACCAGCAAGGATTTCATCGTGCGTGGTTATGGCAAGAACGACCGCATCGTCTATGGGAGCGGTGCTGTGACGCCGACCGGCGATATCCCAACCTATGCAGCTTCGCTGCTTGAGCGTCCCGACATAGCCTATGTCCATGTCCGCTCGGCCCGCAACAATTGCTACCAATGCCGGATCGATAAAATAGGAGCGCCGGCATACGCGGATGCCGGCGCCTCCATCTGACGTGCGCGCGATGGGCTTTACGCGACGTTCAGAATGCTTTCGGGTGCAACGGCTTCATAGCCGAGCGCCTCGGCGACTGGCCGGTTGGTGATGCGGCCCTTGTGGACATTGAGGCCATTGCGGAGGTGCTTGTCTTCCGCGATGGCGCGCAGGCCACGATCGGCCAAGGCGAGACCGTGATAGATCGTGGCGTTGTTGAGCGCATGCGCCGAGGTGACGGGAACCGCGCCCGGCATGTTGGCGACGCAGTAGTGCACGACACCTTCCACCACAAAGGTCGGATCGGAATGGGTCGTTGCATGCGAGGTTTCGAAACAGCCGCCCTGGTCGATGGCAACATCGACGATAACAGAACCCTTCTTCATGCCCGACAGCATTTCGCGCGTCACCAGCTTCGGCGCGGCGGCGCCGGGGATCAGCACGGCACCGATGACGAGATCGGCGGAAAAGACCTCTTCCTCCAGAGCCTGGATGCTGGAATAGCGCGTGTGAACGCGGCCGTTGAAGATATCGTCCAACTGGCGCAGGCGCGGCAGCGAGCGATCGAGGATGCTGACGTCGGCACCGAGGCCGGCCGCCATCTTGGCCGCATGCAGGCCGACGACGCCGCCGCCGATGATCGCCACCTTCGCCGGCAGCACGCCGGGCACGCCGCCGAGCAGGATACCGAGACCGCCATTGGCCTTCTGCAGAGCGGTTGCACCCGCCTGGATCGACAGGCGGCCGGCGACTTCGGACATCGGCGCCAGCAGCGGCAGGCCGCCGCGCTCGTCGGTCACGGTCTCGTAAGCAACAGCGGTCACGCCCGAGGCGAGCAAGCCCTTGGTCTGTTCCGGATCAGGGGCCAGATGCAGATAGGTGTAAAGAAGCTGGCCTTCGCGGAGCTGTGCCCATTCCGAGGGCTGCGGCTCCTTGACCTTCACGATCATGTCGCACTTCTCGAAAATATCCTTGGCGCTTGCGGCGATCTTGGCGCCGGCAGCCGCATAGGCGTGGTCATCGGCACCGATGCCGGCACCGGCCTTTGTCTCGACCCAGACTTCGTGGCCATGGGCGACATATTCGCGAACGGACGCCGGCGTCAGCCCGACGCGGTACTCGTGGTTCTTGATTTCCTTGGGGCAGCCAACGCGCATTTCATTCCTCCTCGAATGCTTTTGCGTCTTTCATTTTGTCCAAGGGAAATCAGACCACCTCCGCCCCGCAATGTCCTTGCAAAGACGATTTGCGCTGCAGTCATTTTTCGTGATTTATTGCGCAAATAGGAATTTCTTCGAAAGATCTTCGAATGTCCGACCTCGATGCCATCGATCATTCGATTCTGCGGATGCTGCAGCAGAATGCCAGGATCACCAATGCGGAACTGGCCGAGAAGGTCGGTCTTTCCCCCTCCGCCTGTTCACGCCGGCTCGACATCCTGGAAAAGAGCGGCGTCATCGACGGCTATCACGCGCATCTCTCGCACAAGGCGCTTGATTACAAGATGATCGCCTTCGTGCACATCTCGCTATCCGGTCAGTTCGCTAAGACGCTTTCGGAATTCGAAACGGCGGTGAAGCGCTGCCCCAACGTGCTCTCCTGCTACCTCATGTCGGGGGAATACGACTACATACTCCGGGTCGCCGCGCGGGACCTCGAAGACTATGAGCGCATCCATCGCGACTGGCTCTCCGCCCTGCCCCATGTCGTGAAGATCAATTCCAGCTTTGCACTGCGCGAGATCATCGACCGGCCGAATGTCGGCTTGTGATCTTCGTCAGCACATATCCAGCAGCAATGCGCGATGATCGGACACCTCTGGCTCCGCGACAGGATCGAAACGGATGACCTCGACATTCGATGTCACGAGCATGTAGTCGGCAAAACGCGGCTGCTTCTTATAATGCGAGGTGCGCGTGTCGTCATGTCCCCGTGAAGTGACGAGATCGACAAGCCCCAGGCTGCCGAGGATCTCGAAGGTCTCGCTATCCGGCAGCACGTTGAAGTCACCGCAAACCACCAGCCGATCGCCCTCTTGCCGAACCTGGCGAATGATCTCAACCAGCGCTTGCGCCTGATGGCGCCGGGCCGGCGTATCGCCCTTGCCTTCCAGATCCCGAAGGCCATGCATATGAGCAATGGTGACGGGATAGCCGCGCTCATAGTGGAAAAGGCGGATGCAATGGGCATTGCGGGAGCGCGGATGCGGTCCATAGCCATCAGCAGAAAATTCGCCGTGAACGAAACCGGCTCCCTGGCCGATGATCGGATAGGTTCTGCGCACGAAGGTTGCCATTCCGAATTCAGAGTCCAATCGCGTGTCACCGTCGAAGAGATCGCCTCGCGCGACGGGGAGGAAGAAGGCATCATAAGCCGGCAAAGCAGCTTTCAGCTCCTCGAAAAGATTGGCACGCTGCGGAAGCTCGATTCCGTGATCGCGATAAACCAGCCATTCGGATTGTGCGTTGTGTGTGCGGACCACTTCCTGCAGGCACAGAACATCCGCCTCGACATCGACGAGATAGGGTATCAATGGCTCATGCAGCCGCCCGCCCCATGCATTCAAAGAAACGATACGCATATCCCGCACCTCTCATAGTCACATGGCCGATCGCAGCGGCCATCTCGATACGGTACCGATTCGGGACGCCCGGCTACAATTTTAGCGATTATGCTAAACATCCCGCAAGGCACATCTGATATCCAAATCGAGAAAAAGACGGATGAGCCGGGATAACATCATGCAGTTCTCTTCGAAATCTCCCGTTCAGGGCAATCTGAAAATAAAGACACGCGGCTCGCCGCGCCATCACGCGCGGCTCATGGGGCAGGTTCGCTACTTCACCAAGCTTGTCGCCGGCCGCGTCGTCGATA
The DNA here is from genome assembly GCF_007828675.1 of Rhizobium sp. ERR 1071. Lineage (NCBI taxonomy): Bacteria > Pseudomonadati > Pseudomonadota > Alphaproteobacteria > Hyphomicrobiales > Rhizobiaceae > Rhizobium > Rhizobium sp. ERR 1071. The sequence goes on from NZ_VITM01000001.1 coordinate 564,554, forward strand.
TTTCGACAAGCGGCATCGCGCTCGATCTGCAGGCGCCGCTCTATGCAGCGGCGGGCAGCAAGGTTCGCGTCGAGTGCGACGATATCGGCCTACTGGATGGTTTCGTGCGCTGGGCTCACAACGGCCGCATCGGCATCGAGTTCGATCGCTCGTCCAATGCCTCGGCTAAGGTCGCCTCCTATTTCCGCTTTTTCCACAAGGACATAAAGCCGGTTCTCAAGCGCTGATCGAATGTCGGCGCAAGCCGGCTACGATCCACAATAAGCCTGTCACATTCCTGGTGCACACCTTCAAAAATCGTCCTAATCTCGCTCGCCCGAGAGATGATCGACGGACCATAGCCCCATCGTTGAAGGAGTGCCTTATGTCTTCCATTCTGGATTTGCCCAGCATGTCGCGCCGTTCCCTGCTGCAAGGCCTCAGCGCCACGGCGGCGCTGATCGTGCTGCATCCTTTCGCAGCCCGCGCTGCGAGCAATCAGGCGCATCTGCGCCTCATGGAAACGACCGACATTCACGTCAACGTCTTCCCCTATGACTACTATGCCGACAAGCCGAACGACACGATGGGCCTGACGCGTACCGCAACGATCATCGACAATATCCGCGCCGAGGCCACAAACTCGCTCCTGATAGACAATGGTGACGTGCTGCAAGGCAATCCGATGGGCGATTACATGGCCTATCAGCACGGCATGAAGGATGGCGACGTCCATCCGGTCATCAAGGCGATGAACACGCTCGGCTACTCTGTGGGCACGCTCGGCAACCACGAATTCAACTATGGCCTCGATTTCATGTTCAAGGTGCTGGCCGGCGCGAATTTCCCGTTCGTCTGCGCCAACCTGACCAAGGGCAAGCTCGCCTCCGATCCCACCAAGGACGACCTGTTCTTCAAGCCCTATCTGATCCTTGAAAAGAAGATCAAAGACGGCGCCGGCAATGAAAGCCCGATCAAGATCGGCTTCATCGGCTTCGTGCCGCCGCAGATCATGCTTTGGGACATCAAGAATCTCGAAGGCAGGGCGCAGACGCGCGATATCGTCGAAGCCGCCAAGGCCTGGGTTCCGGTCATGAAGGCCGAAGGCGCCGATATCATCATCGCCCTCTCCCATTCCGGCATCGACGGCAGCGGCCCGAGCGAGAAGATGGAAAACGCTTCGCTTTACGTCGCTGCGGTCGACGGCATCGATGCCGTCTTCACTGGCCACCAGCATCTTGTCTTCCCCGGCCCAAAGACCTGGGATGGCATCAAGGACGCCGATCCGGTCAAGGGAACGCTGCACGGCAAGCCTGCCGTCATGGCCGGCTTCTGGGGCTCGCATCTCGGCCTCATCGACCTGCTGCTCGAAAAGGATGGCAAGAGCTGGAGGATCGTCGACTTCACCTCCGAAGCACGCCCGATCTACCATCGCGACGACAAGAAGAAGGTCATCGCTGACGTCACCGACAAGAAGGAAGTCGTCGAAGCCGCCAAGGCCGAGCATGAGGCGACGCTGACCTATGTCCGCACGCCCGTCGGCAAGACCTCTGCGCCGCTCTATTCCTACTTCGCGCTGGTCGCCGACGATCCCTCTGTGCAGATCGTCAGCCAGGCGCAGATCTGGTACATCAAGAACATACTGAAGGAGACGCAGTACAAGGACCTTCCGGTTCTGTCGGCTGCAGCGCCCTTCAAATGCGGCGGGCGCAACGGCGCCGACTATTATACGGACGTTCCCGCGGGCAATATCGCCATCAAGAACGTCGCCGATCTCTACCTTTATCCGAACACCGTCCAGGCCGTTGTCATCAATGGCGCGCAGGTCAAGAATTGGCTGGAAATGTCGGCCGCGATGTTCAACCAGGTTCAGCCGGGTGCCAAGGATGCGGACCTGATCAACAGCAGCTTCCCGTCCTACAACTTCGACGTCATCGACGGCGTGACCTACCAGATCGATGTCTCGCAGCCGCGCCGCTTCGGCGATGACGGCAAGGTTCTGAATGCCGATGCAAACCGCATCCAGAACCTGCAGTTCGATGGAAAGCCGATCGACCCCGCACAGAAGTTCTTGGTCGTCACCAACAACTACCGCGCCGGCGGCGGGGGCAACTTCCCGGAAATCGCGGCGGACAAGGTCGTCTACCAGGCGCCGGACACCAACCGTGACGTCATCGTGCGCTATGTCCACGAGCAGGGCACGATCAACCCGACCGCCGACGGCAACTGGACCTTCAAGCCGCTGGCGGACACGACCGTGCGGTTCCAGAGCTCGCCGAAGGCAAAGGATTTTCTCGATCAGGTCAAGAGCGTCAAGATCGAAGACGCCGGCGAAGGTGCCGACGGCTTCCGCAACTACCGGCTAGTGCTGTAAGCACGAATGCTATCGTCCTCTCCTCTCATTTGGGGAGAGGACTTTTTCACTCCGCCGCCAGACGCTTGTCTCCCGGATGGAACATCTCGACAGCAGACTTGAAGTCCTCCTGATTCGGGCATCGCGACAGACGATCACGGAAAGCTTCGATCATCCAGGCAGCCGCAGGGCCAGGGGGATTGTCCACCTTACGGATGGCATAGAGCGGATATTCACTCTGGTCGTAGGCATCGAGAGCCAAAGGCACCAGCCGTCCCTTCTGCAGGTCCTCCATGATGAACGAGGCCGGCAGGCCGCCCCATCCCAAACCACCGCGGATCAGCTGATGCTTCGTGGCGATATCGCTGAGATGCCAGATCTTGTAGGACAGGACGTTGAAATCCTTGCCATTGGTGAGATTTGACGCGTCGGTGACAACCAGTTGCACTTCTTCGCGCACGTCGGCAAGCGTCAGCGGCCGTCCCAGCAAAGCGAGCGGATGCGTCGGAGCGGCAACCGGCATCATGAAGGAATGTCCGATGCGCTCGATAACCAGGGCATCATCCTGCTTCAACACCGAGCCGCCGATACCGATCGTAGACTTGCCGCTGGCAACCAGCTCCAGCATCGAACCAAGTTCGCCGGTGTCGAGGCGCAGGGAAACATAAGGGAAGCGATCGCGAAATTCCCGCAGCACATCGACCGTGGCATGCACCGGCACCATGACGCTGATGGCAACAGCCACCTCCGCCTCAAGGCCGCTCTTCAGGCCCTTCACGCGTGCGCGCATCACCTGCAGATCGGAAAGAATGCGGCGCGCATCCTCCAGCATTACTCTGCCCGCATCCGTGAGCTTCGGCTGGCGCGAGCCGGAGCGCTCGAACAGCGGCATTTCGAGCTGAGCCTCCAGATTGGCAATCGTGTAGCTGATGACCGACTGTGCGCGGTTCAGCATTCGTGAAGCGGCCGAGAAGCTGCCTGACTCGGCGACGGTCAGAAAGACCTGCAATTGGTCGAGGGTGGGATTGGGGAGCATCTGCCATCCATTCTATCGATAATTCCGATCCATATTATCACAGTTTTTCTCGATAGCACTGACGACTTATTTATGGAGGCGAACGTGATCGGACTCTCCCAGCCGATTTAGCAACTCATTGAAAAGGAAAACGGATATGTCCTCCATTCTGCTTCTGACCTCCAGCCCGCGTCCGGACTCGCTCTCCACGAAGATCGCCACCGAACTGGCCGAGAAGATCAAGGCCAACAATCCGGGCAAGACGCTCGTCAAGCGCGACCTCGCTGCCGACAACCTGCCGCATATCGATGGCCCCTTCACCGCCGCCATCCGCACGCCGGCCGACGCCCGCACGCCCGAGCAGCAGGAACTGGTCAAGGTTTCCGACGCACTCGTCGACGAGCTGCTGGCAGCCGACACGCTTGTTATCGGCACCGGCCTCATCAACTTCAATATCTATTCCTCGCTGAAGACCTGGATCGACAACATCGCTCGCGCCGGCCGCACCTTCACCTACACGGAAACCGGCCCGAAGGGTCTGGCGACCGGTAAGAAGGCCTATATCGTGCTCGCTTCCGGCGGCGTCTACTCCGAAGGCCCGGCTGCCCCGCTGAACCATGCCGTTCCCTACCTGAAGTCGGTTCTCGGCTTCATTGGCATCACCGATGTCGAGACCGTTTACATCGAAGGCGTTGCTTTTGGTCCGGAAGCTGCCGAAAAGGCCGTCGGTGCCGCCCAGGCCCGCGCGTCGGAGCTGGCTCTCGCCGCTTAAGCGACTGCATTTTTTTGATGATGACAGGCGGCCGGCTTCAACCGGCCGCTTTGCTATTCCGCCTGCGGCAGCGCCTTTACGAACCGCTTTACGGTCTCCAGAATTTCGGTCGAAAGAGCCTCGTCATCCGCCACGCGCGCAAGGCCGAGCGCGCCGGTCATCATGCAGGAGGCGATGATCGCTTTGCGTCTTGCTTCGGCTGTCTCCGGTTTCGGCATGCGCGCCGTCATCGCATCGAAATTCCGTCGCAGGCCTTCCGTCGCAACGGCCCGGACCATATCGCTGCTGCGCGCCATATCCGCCGTCAGCGCCGCATAGGCACAGCCCTCGCCGCAATGATCGCGGTGACGTTCGCTGAGATAGGTATCGACATACTCGTTGAGCGAGATGCTTGCGGGATCGATCCCCTTTTCCTCCTGCTGTCGCCGCCACGACCCGATCGCCGATTCCACGGCTTCCGCGACCAATTCGTCGCGAGAGGCGAAATGCTTATAGAAGCCGCCGACTGTAAGCCCCGCCTCCTTCATGAGGTCGGCAACGCCGATCCCTTCCAATCCCTTCTCACGCAAACGCTTGGCAGCGAGCGTCACGATGCGTTCGTGCGTCTTCTGCTTTTCCAATTGTGAGCGGCCCATCGAAAATCCTTTCGTGCCCGGCTTGACAAAATGGATTACGATCATAATCCTTATAGAGAACGATCATAATCCAGATCGTGACAAAAGCCAACAGGAGCTACGAACATGCGTCTCAAGAACAAGGTTGCCGTCATCACCGGTGGAAATAGCGGTATTGGCCTTGCCACCGCCCGCCTCTTCCTCGCCGAAGGCGCCAAGGTCGCCATAACGGGCCGCAACGCCAAGACACTGGCTGCGGCGGCCGAGCAACTCGGCGGCGATGTGCTGGCGTTGCAGGCCGACACCACCGATATCCCGGCCATGGAAAAGGCTTTTGCCGAGGCTGCGGAGAAACTTGGGAAATTTGATGTGGTCTTTGCCAATGCCGGCATTGCCGGGGATACGCCGCTCGGCAAAACCACGCTTGAGCAGTTTGAAACCATCGTTCGCGTCAATTTTACCGGCGTCTTCTTTACCGTGCAGGCCGCCTTGCCATATCTGAACGACGGCGGCTCCGTCATCCTGAACGGCTCCGTCCATGCCGTTCTCGGCATTCCCGGCGCTTCGGCCTATGCCGGCACCAAGGGCGCCGTTCGCGCCATGACACGCAATCTTGCTTCCGAGCTTGCGCCCCGCGGCATCCGCGTCAATCAGGTGACGCCCGGCGCCACCAAGACGCCGATCTGGGAACCGCGCGCCAGCACGCCGGAGGCGCTGGATGCGCTGCAGGCCCGATTTGGCAGCCTCAGCCCGCTCGGCCGCATGAGTGAAGCCGACGAAATCGCGAAAGCTGCACTCTATTTCGCCTCCGACGATTCCGCCAACGTGACGGCCATCGAGATCACGGTCGACGGCGGCGCGATCAACGCCCCGTCCGGCGCGAAGCTCTTCCGCACGGCTTGAAGCCTGCGAATTATCAGCCATCAATTTTCAATGAGTGTTATGGGCCGCCAAAGCAGATGCAGAGGCGGCCTTGCGTCTGATGCATGTTAAAGGAGTTTGGCTGCTTCAGACCTGGCGAACCTTTTCGCCGTCGCCGAAGAGGCCGGCGCCATTCTGGTCGATGATCTGCTGGCCCTTGCGGAAGGTCGATTCCACGGCATCATCAGACGAGGTGAAGACATCGGCGCGGATGAAATTGCGCACCAGGATCTCACCATTTACATCCTTCTCAATCCGGCCCATGAGGCGGAACTGATTGCCCTCGCGCTGCGGCGTCGCATAGATCGTGCAGCCGGCATGTACCTGAGGTTCGACGCTAACAGTCGAGCCGCCGGATTTTTCAGTGCCAGCCTGCGATGCGCCACCGGTGAAAATCGAAAGGATATTTGAAAAGAACGAAGCCATGGATCGCCTTTAGCATGAAGGTTGCAAGGTCGCAAAGTCAAATGATCAGGTTTGCCAGGATCTCGTTTTCGGTGATGTCCTCGTAGCCCATGCCGGAACTTTCAAAATTGGCGATAAGCTGCTTGAAATTATCCGGATTTTTCGTCTCGATGCCGATCAGGATGGAGCCGAAATTGCGGGCGCTCTTCTTCAGATATTCGAAGCGGGCGATGTCGTCTTCCGGGCCGAGCATGTTGAGGAAATCGCGAAGCGCGCCGGGACGCTGCGCCAGACGCAGGATGAAGTATTTCTTCAAGCCCGCATAGCGCATGGCACGCTCCTTGACATCAGGCAGGCGCTCGAAATCGAAGTTGCCGCCGGAGACGACGGCAACGATGGTCTTGCCGCGGATGCTGTCGCGATCGAGCTTTTCCAGCGCCGTGATCGCCAGGGCGCCGGCTGGCTCCAGCACCACGCCTTCCACATTCAGCATATCGGTGATGGTGACGCAGATGGCGTTCTCCTCGATGAGCTTCACCTGCTCGGCCGCAAAGTCCTTCAGGGCCGCGAAATTCAGCTCGCCGATACGACCGACGGCAGCGCCATCGACGAAATTGTCGACCTTGGCGAGCGTGACCACTTGCCCCGCCTCGATGCTGCGGCGCAGGCTCGGCGCTCCGGCCGGCTCGGCGAAGGTGAATGCATCACGCGGGAGCTTATCGGCAAAATAGCCGGTAATCCCGGCAGCTAGGCCACCACCGCCGACGGGAAGAAGGACGTGATCGGGGATAACGCCATCAGGCAGCTGCTCGGCGATCTCGGCAGCGACCGTCGCCTGTCCCTCGATGATATCGGCATGATCGAAGGGAGGCACCATGACGCCGTCGATGCTCTCGACGTGATCGCGCGCGGCCTGATAGCATTGATCGAAGAAATCGCCGAAGAGCTTGATGGTGATGAACTCACCGCCGAAGATACGGGTCTTGTCGATCTTCTGCTGCGGTGTCGTCACGGGCATGTAGACCACGCCGGGCACACCGAAATGGCGGCAGACGAAGGCGAAGCCCTGGGCGTGATTGCCGGCGGATGCGCAGACGAAGGTCTTTCCCGTACCACCCTCGGCAATCACCTTGCGAAAGAAATTGAAGGCGCCGCGGATCTTATAAGAGCGAACCGGTGTGAGATCCTCACGCTTCAGCCAGATGTCGGCGCCATAGCGCGCGGAAAGATGCTCGTTCAGCTGCAGCGGCGTTGCGGGAAAGAGGCCACGCATGGCCTCTGTGGCTTCGAGAACAGTCTGGTTGTCCACGGCTTGTCCGTCCTTCTTCAATCACCCCCGCTATGACACAGGAAAGATGAGCAAAGAAAGCCTCTTTATCGCGCTTTCGGTCCTGCAATGGCAAGATTGGCCGCACCGAACAAGTCATTAACCATTTATGCCCCTGACTGTCGAAACCCCTAAATCTGTGAATTGACAGCCAAGCTCCCCCTGCGTCCAATATGACACAGCCATCATGATGATGGTTAGAGGCCCGCCTTAAATCCGATCGTCGGCTACGGCGGGCTTCGCTTATCCATGCTGGCATTAACTTATACTTGCACATAAGATTGAGAATCGCGCAAAAGATGTTTATCCCAGTTTTGTTCAAGGGGAGAACATCGTCATGCGCCTTATGCGCCCAGCTATAATCGCTTTCACTCTTGCGGTGCTTGCTTCCTGCGCCTCGCAGGAAAAAAGCTTCGAGAAGAACATCCCCATTATGAAGGAAAGCCCGACGGCACGAGCGCAGGTCATCGACAAGTGCATGTCGCAGCGCCTGCCACCGGAAACGCTGGATGAAATCGCTTTCTACGTCAAATCTCAAAGAAGCGACGCAAAGCGGCTCTTTTGTCAGCGACTGATGAACGGTGTGGTATCGGGAAAGATCAGCTATGCCGATTTTAAGGCCATGTTCCAACAGAAGAAGGTGACACCGGCGCTTGTCAGCGTTCTCAAGGGTCGCTGAGCCGAGCATGTCAGGCTGACGCCGATCGGCTCCCTCCTGCAAAACAATCCTTGACTGAATCGCTCAAGTGCTTGATGGGGAAAGGCACGCGGACGTGGCGAAACTGGTAGACGCAAGGGACTTAAAATCCCTCGGCCTTTGGCTGTACGGGTTCGACCCCCGTCGTCCGCACCAAAAATCAAATTTCATCAAAATCCCAATGAAAAGAGGCGCAGCCTTCGCCGCGCCTCTCTCAATCGATATGCAGATTCAAATCAAGCCGTGAGCTTGGCAGCGATCTTGGCGACGTGCGCGCCTTGATATTTTGCCGCTTCCAGCTCGATTTCGGAAGGCTGGCGGGAGCCATCGCCATTGGTGATCGTCGAAGCGCCGTAGGGCGAGCCACCCTTGACTTCTTCCGTGCCCATCTGGCCCTGGAAAGCATAAGGGAGGCCGACAACGGCCATGCCGTGGTGGAGAAGCGTCGGAATGAAGCCGAGGATGGTGGATTCCTGGCCGCCGTGCTGGGTTGCGGATGAGGTGAAGACCGAGCCGACCTTGCCGACGAGCTTGCCGCCGAACCACAGGCCGCCGGTCTGATCCCAGAAATTGCGCATCTGCGAGGCGACCGTGCCGAAGCGCGTACCGGCGCCGACGATGATAGCGTCATAGTCTGCCAGTTCGTCCGGGGTTGCGATCGGGGCTTCCTGATCGAGCTTGAAGTAGGATGCCTTGGCGACTTCTTCCGGAACGAGTTCCGGTACGCGCTTAACGGTGACGTCGGCGCCGGTGGACTTTGCACCTTCTGCGACGGCATAGGCCATCTTCTCGATGTGACCGTAGGAAGAATAATAGAGAACCAGAACCTTAGCCATAAGAACGTCTCCCGTTTGTTGGACGCGTTGAATGTCGGGGAATCTTGTATCAGCGATGCGACAAGGGCGCAGCCCCCACGCTCAGAACGCACTGTTCATCCTGCGTAGACGCAATTTCATTTGCAATATTTGCCGGGACCTGCGGTCGAGTGAAAACGAGCGTTTGCAATCGCTGCAAACAGCGCTACCTATCTCGAACACTTTTGAACGCGCCGACTGCGCATTGTCCTGGATATCTTCATGTCGAACGAAATCATTGTCACAGCCGCCATGCTGGCCATCGGCGACGAACTGCTCTCCGGCCGGACCAAGGACAAGAATATCGGCCATCTTGCCGATGTGCTGCTGCTGGCCGGCATCGACCTGAAGGAAGTCCGCATCGTGGCCGACGATGAAGATGCCATCGTCTCGGCGCTGAATGCCTTGCGCGGCCAGTATGATTACGTCTTCACGTCCGGTGGCATCGGCCCGACCCATGACGATATCACCGCCGATGCCGTCGCCAAGGCCTTTGGCGTGCCCTGCGAGCACGATGCCGAAGCCATGCGGATCATGGGCGAAATGTACGCACGGCGCGAGATGGAATTCACCGAGGCTCGCCAGCGCATGGCCCGGATGCCTGTGGGATCGAAGCATATCGCCAATCCGGTCTCGACTGCGCCCGGCTTCAACATCGGCAACGTCTACGTCATGGCCGGAGTGCCGCAGGTTTTCCAGGCGATGCTCGACAATGTCATACCGACGCTAAGGACCGGCGCAAAGGTGCTATCAACAGCGATTTCCTGCCCCTATGGCGAAGGCGAGATCGGCACGCCGCTCGGCCTCATCCAGAAGGCGCATCCTGAAACCAGCATCGGCTCCTACCCGCGCTATGTCGGCCAATTCTTCTCGACCGAGATCGTCGTCAGGGGCCGCTCGGCGGAATTGGTCGAAAGTGTCGCAGCGGAAGTACGCGCAATGATCGAAGCCATCCGACAGTCGAAAGCCAAGGAAAATCAGTCGGCTGAGGCCTGACCTTTAACGAAGGTGTGTACGTTCCAGGGAACTCTGAGACCATTCGGAGCATTATCTTGTAGCGGAATGCTGATATCATGATCCGATCCAACCCTTCCGCATGGGAGATCTCTTCATGTCCTACAAAACGATAGTGACCGTTCTCGACAATCCCGACAATACGCGCATCGCTGCCGCGTTTTCGGCGGCGCTCGCAAAGGAGCACGGCGCCCATGTCGTCGGGCTTCATGCGGAAATCGTCTCGACCGTGCCGCTGGTGGCGCCGATGGAGATTCCGGACCCCGTTGCGGTTCAGGCACTTCAGGATGTCGCCCATAATCAGGCGGTCGAAATCGAACGGGTGTTCCGCTCAAGAATGGAAGCCGCTGGTATCGACTATGAATGGCACAGCTTTGCCAGCACGGTCGGCTACGGCACCGAACCGCTGATCGAAAGTGCCCGCAGTGCCGATCTGCTGGTGGCCGTGCAGCCGGACCCGTCGAAATATGCCGATACCCAGGTCGATGTCGAAACCTTCCTGTTCGACAGCGGCCGGCCGGTCCTGTTGATCCCCTATATTCTCAAGGAGCCTAAGCCCGTCCGCCGCGTGCTGATCGCCTGGAACGGCTCCAAGGAAGTGGCCCGCGCCACCTTCGACGCCCTGCCTTTCCTCAAGGCTGCGGATTCGGTCGAGATCCTTTCCGTCAGCACGTCGGAAAAGGACCCTCATCCGTCCAAGGAGACCGGCGTCCGGATAGCCGCGGCGCTGACGCGCCACGGCGTGCGCGCCAAGTTCGAAACGGCAGCCTGCAGCGGCAAGTCGACGCCGTCGCAGGTCATCGAAAACCGCCTGGCGGACGACAGCATCGACCTGCTTGTTATGGGCGCCTATACGCATTCCTGGCTGTGGCAGATGATCTTCGGCGGTACGACGCGCACCCTGCTGCAATCGATGACAGCAATGACGTTGCTGGCTCGCTGAGCGGCTGAAAGCTCAAATCCTATATCAACCGGTGCAAATGTGCATCGGTTGGCTGCTTCGCGGCTATTGCCTTTTGCCCGTAAATCCAGCAGAAAGCAGCGACCGATGACAGAATTCCCGCCAGGGAACCGTTCGCGCGGTCGAAGGGGCATGATCCCGAAAAGCCCAGGCTTTCCCGGATAAGATCCCGTTCAGGCAGATAGCAAGCGAATCGCGTTCCGGATTTGGTTCTTGGTCCGCGCCCGCCGCGGGGTCTGCTCAGGGTCACCGGCGCTGCCGGTGCGTCGTTATTCCATGCCCCGGAGCTTTCTGCCATGTCCCTGCCCGATAAAGCCTTTCCCGTATCCTGGGATCAGTTCCATCGCGATGCGCGCGCGCTTGCCTGGCGGCTTGCCGGCCTGAACCGTGAATTCAACGCAATCGTCTGCATTACCCGCGGCGGCCTCGTGCCGGCTGCCATCATCTCTCGCGAGCTCAATATCCGGCTGATCGAGACGGTGTGTGTCGCTTCCTATCACGATTATTCCAGCCAGGGCGAAATGAACCTGCTCAAGGGCATCGCACCGGAACTATCGGTCAATGGCGGCGAAGGCGTCCTTGTCATCGACGATCTCACCGATACCGGCAAGACGGCTCTCGAAGTCCGCGCCATGCTGCCCAAGGCGCATTTCGCCTGCGTCTACGCCAAGCCGACCGGCGTTCCCACGATCGACACCTTCATCACCGAGGTTAGCCAGGACACCTGGATCTACTTCCCCTGGGACATGGGCTTCACCTATCAGGAGCCAATCGCCAAGGGCCATCGCGGCTGATCTCCCGCTGCCGGCACGCGAATCAGTCACGATTCACGCGCCGTCGCGAAATGCGATTCGAATAGTGGTAATAGAGGTGGGCGCTACGGCGCCCACTAGATTTAGTGGGCATCACAAAGGCGAGAAAGCGTGAGATTCAAGGCTTTCCGCGCGAATCATGATGCGTCACGGCATGAATTTGCGGCGCTGCCAATGGCATCGAGGTCACGGTCACAATTTTGTCGCTTTCGACACCGCCGGTGATGATACTTGCTGCACCAACGGTCGCGCGAAGGGCGAGCATCCCTCCTCAAGCTCTTGAATCTCTTAGCCTACTGGCATTTCCCCAGTTTCCACAGGCGAGCCCACAAGATATTGTGGTTAGCAATCCATTACAAACCACCCCTTGACGGAATCGGGTCTTTCAAAGTTAATGGACGACGTTGCGGCGGCGACTGGACCAGGCGGGGTTACGAGGACTGGTTCTCAATTCGAAATCGGATTTGGATTCAACGCGATTCACCTGTGCAGGTGGCCCGCCGTGAGGGTTTTTGTGTCGATCTCGAGCTGCCGAAAAAATACATGCGGGGACTGGCGGCAATAAGCTGTTAATACTATATTTAGTGTTTGCAGCCACCATCACCACAAGATACAGGAAAGACATCTCCGGGTGACACCTCCTGTCAAAGAGCGGATCGAAAGCTGGCTGCGCGTTGAATTCGCAATGCCGGAATGAGAATTTTTGCGCCCTGTTTTCATGCAGGCGCATACCAACGAATGAAGGATTGGGACCATGCGCATCGAACGTCGTTTTACGAAGGCCGGCCAGTCACCCTATGCGGACATCGAATTCCGCAAGGCGACGAGCGAGATCAAGAATCCTGACGGTTCGATCGTGTTCCGCCTCGAAAACATCGACGTACCCGCGCAGTTTTCGCAGGTCGCGGCCGACATTCTGGCGCAGAAATATTTCCGCAAGGCGGGCGTGCCTGCCAAGCTGAAGAAGGTCGAGGAAAACGACGTTCCTTCCTTCCTGTGGCGTTCCGTGCCCGACGATGCGGCCATGAAGGACGTGCCGAAGGATCAGCAGAGCGGTTCCGAAACCGATGCGCGCCAGGTATTCGACCGCCTCGCCGGCACGTGGACCTACTGGGGCTGGAAAGGCGGCTATTTCTCGTCCGAAGAAGACGCCTCCGCTTTCCGTGACGAGCTTGCCTATATGCTCGCCACCCAGCGCGTCGCGCCGAACTCCCCGCAATGGTTCAACACCGGCATGCACTGGGCCTACGGCATCGACGGCCCCGGCCAGGGCCACTATTATGTCGACCCCTTCACCGGCAAGCTCACCAAGTCCAAGTCGGCTTATGAGCATCCGCAGCCACATGCCTGCTTCATTCAGTCCGTCGAAGACGATCTCGTCAACGAAGGCGGCATCATGGATCTGTGGGTTCGCGAAGCCCGCCTCTTCAAGTATGGCTCCGGCACCGGCTCGAACTTCTCGATGTTGCGCGCCGAAGGTGAAAAGCTTTCCGGCGGCGGCCGATCTTCCGGCCTCATGAGCTTCCTCAAGATCGGCGACCGTGCTGCCGGCGCCATCAAGTCGGGCGGCACGACCCGCCGCGCCGCCAAGATGGTGGTCGTCGACATCGACCATCCGGATATCGAGGACTACATCAACTGGAAGGTCAAGGAGGAGCAGAAGGTTGCCGCCCTTGTGACCGGCTCGAAGATCGTCGCCAAGCACCTGAAGGCGATCATGAAGGCGACGGTCAATTGCGAAGGCGACAACGACGATTGCTTCGACCCGGCCAAGAACCCTGCCCTGAAGCGCGAGATCCGTGCTGCCAAGAAGGATCAGGTTCCGGAGAACTACGTCCAGCGCGTCATCCAGTTCGCTCGCCAGGGCTACAAGGATCTGGAATTCAAGACCTACGACACGGACTGGGACTCGGAAGCCTATCTGACCGTATCCGGCCAGAACTCCAACAACTCCGTCTCCATCAAGGACGACTTCCTGCGTGCCGTCGAGAATGATGGCGACTGGAACCTGACCGCCCGCAAGGATGGCAAGGTCGTCAAGACGCTGAAGGCTCGCGACCTCTGGGAGTCCATCTCCTACGCCGCCTGGGCATCGGCCGATCCGGGTCTGCACTTCAACACGACGATGAACGACTGGCACACCAGCCCGGCTGCCGGCCCGATCCGCGCATCCAACCCGTGCTCGGAATACATGTTCCTCGACGACACGGCCTGCAATCTCGCTTCGCTGAACCTGATGACCTTCAAGGACGCAGCGACGAAGCGCATCAACATCGCCGACTACGAACATGCCGTCCGCCTCTGGACCGTCGTTCTCGAAATCTCTGTCATGATGGCGCAGTTCCCCTCGCGCCGCATCGCAGAACTTTCCTACGAATACCGCACGCTCGGCCTCGGCTACGCCAATATCGGCGGCCTGCTGATGTCGTCGGGCATTCCCTACGACTCGGACGAAGCCCGCGCCATCGCCGGCTCGCTGACGGCGATCATGACCGGCATCGCCTATGCGACCTCGGCCGAAATGGCGTCCGAACTCGGGACCTTCCCGATGTTCAAGCCGAACCGCGAAAACATGCTGCGCGTCATCCGTAACCATCGCCGCGCCGCTTACGGCGAGACTTCGGGCTATGAGAGCCTGTCGGTCAATCCGGTGGCGCTGATCCATTCCGACAATCCGGACCAGGATCTCGTCGCCCATGCCAAGGCGGCCTGGGACAAGGCGCTGGAACTCGGCGAAAAGCACGGCTACCGCAACGCACAGGCAACCGTGATCGCGCCGACCGGCACGATCGGCCTCGTCATGGATTGCGACACGACCGGCATCGAGCCGGACTTCGCCCTGGTGAAGTTCAAGAAGCTCGCCGGCGGCGGCTACTTTAAGATCATCAACCGCACCGTTCCGGAAGCCCTGCGCACGCTCGGCTATTCCGAAAGCCAGATCGCCGAAATCGAGGCCTATGCCGTCGGTCACGGCAACCTGAACCAGGCTCCGGCCATCAACCCATCGACGCTGAAGGCCAAGGGCTTCACCGCTGAAAAGGTCGATGCCGTCAATGCCGCGCTGAAGAGCGCCTTCGACATCAAGTTCGTCTTCAACCAGTGGACGCTCGGCGCCGACTTCCTGAAGGGCACGCTGAAGGTGTCCGACGAGCAGATGGCCGATATGAGCTTCAACCTGCTTGAGCACCTTGGTTTCTCCAAGAAGGATATCGAAGCCGCCAACATCCACGTCTGCGGTGCGATGACGCTGGAAGGCGCTCCGTTCCTCAAGAACGAGCATCTGGCGGTCTTCGATTGCGCCAACCCCTGTGGCAAAATCGGCAAGCGTTATCTCTCGGTCGAGAGCCATATCCGCATGATGGCGGCAGCCCAGCCGTTCATCTCGGGCGCTATCTCCAAGACGATCAACATGCCGAACGAGGCGACCGTCGAGGATTGCAAGAATGCCTACATGCTGTCCTGGAAGCTCGGCTTGAAGGCCAACGCGCTCTATCGCGACGGCTCCAAGCTCAGCCAGCCGCTGAACGCTTCGCTGATCGAGGATGACAGCGACGAGGATGCGCTGGAGGAATTCCTGCAGGCTCCGGCAGCCGCGCAGGCCGTGACCATCACGGAAAAGATCGTCGAGCGCGTGATCGAAAAGGTCGTGCGCACGCAGGAAAAGCTGCCGAGCCGCCGCAAGGGCTATACTCAGAAGGCCAAGATCGGCGGTCACACCATCTTCCTGCGTACCGGCGAATATGACGACGGCCGTCTCGGCGAAATCTTCCTTGATATGAACAAGGAAGGCTCGGCTCTGCGCGCCTTCATCAACAACTTCGCGATCTCCGTCTCGCTCGGCCTGCAGTATGGCGTGCCGCTCGAGGAATATGTCGACGCCTTCACCTTCACCAAGTTCGAGCCGGCGGGCATCGTCACTGGCAATGACGCCATCAAGAATGCGACGTCGATCCTCGACTACGTGTTCCGCGAACTGGCGATCTCCTATCTCGGCCGCCACGATCTTGCCCATGTCGACACGTCTGACTTCAACAACACGGCGCTTGGCCGCGGTGTTTCCGAAGGCAAGGCCGATGTCGTCTCCAAGGGCCTGACCCGCGGCTACAAGCCGACGCTGGTTCCGACCGGCGGCGAGCGTCCGGCAGCCGAAGCCAAGGGCGCCGCATCAGCCGCCCCGGCCCGCGCCGCCTCGCTGGGCACAGTGACGGCTTTTGCCGGCAACACGGTCCGCAAGCTGGAACCGGCAAGCTCGGTCTCGACCTCCGAAGTCGTCGCCTTCAAGCGCGATTATGAGGAGCGTGCGAAGGAACTGGCCGAAGAGATCGCAGAGGAAGTCATCTCCGAATCCGCGACGGGCCTCTTCACCGATAATGCAGCAAGCGAAGCTGCCAATGCCAAGACGGAAGCCAAGAAGCTGGAATCCGAACGCCGCGCCCGCTCCATCATGCAGGGCTACACCGGCAACATGTGCACGGAATGCCAGAACTTCACGATGGTCCGCAACGGCACCTGCGAGAAGTGCGACACCTGCGGCGCGACGAGCGGCTGCAGCTGAGTGTTCAACAGATCGTCTAGGATGACGTGAACGTTGGCGTATCGGCGTTACGTTTATCGCAAAGTCAGTGGCATCATCCAAAAGCTCACCGGGTCCGCAATGGCCCGGTGAATTCGTTTCGGAGCTATCATCGCGAGCGTCGCTACAGTGCTTCCTGATGGAGCGAGACGCTGACTGCGCGCAACCGCACCCTGTCAGGAAATATTCGATCCGATAGCGAGGAATCGCGGCTTTGAGGGGCACTACAAACGCCTGGATGTCCCTGGAGTAGACGTAACAACACAACTTGCCGAGTTTGCCAAACTCGCGTTAATTGGTGATGTCCGCGCCTGCGGCCGAGGCCAAATCAGCACCAATAACGCGCCAAGGGTATCGCCAATGGGATGGGAAGCACTCGGGCAATGGGGTGAGGACGCAGTTCGCATCGAACCACTGACTGGCGGAGTTGCCAACGACGTATGGAGTATTCGCGTCGACGGGCAGATTGCGGTCGGACGTCTCGGCTTCAGAACCGACGCTGATCTCGCCTGGGAAACGGAGCTACTCCAATACCTCGACCGCGAAGGCATGACCGTTCCGACGCCGATCCCGACGACGGATGGCCGACTCTTCGTGGATGGTCTGATGGTAATGAAATACATGGAGGGCGGGCCGCCCGAAACGGGGGCCGATTGGCGTCGCGTTGCCGAGACGCTCCGCAAGCTGCACCGATTGACGCGAGGCTGGCCGCAGCGTCCCGGTTGGAGATCGTCAACCGACCTTCTGCATGTCGAAACCGGAACGAGGGTCAACCTTGCCGCAATGCCATCCGAGGGCGTCACCCGATGCCGAGCAGCTTGGGCGCGGCTCGTCGGGCGTCAGACATGCGTCGTCCATGGAAATCCCAACAACCCTGGCAATATCCGCATGACTGCAGATCGCGTCGCTTTGATCGACTGGGATGAGTCACATGTCGACGTTCCAGACCTCGACCTCGTGTTGCCCGACAACGCTGCCGACCTTGACGATGGTGCATATGATATCGCCGCACAGGCATCAGCCGCATGGGAAGCTGCTGTCTGTTGGCAGGACGAATACTCGGTCAAGCGGCTTGCCGAAGTTCGAGCGGTCTAAGCGGTTTCGGCGGATTGCGAAGCTCCTGCACAAGCGTTCGGCTTTATGAGCACTCGTCCCTACATCCAATTGCCCGATTTCGGCCACGAAACCGGCGGGAAATGATCCATTTTCATTGAAATTGTTGCTGCAGCAACATGCAGCAATATTCGGTCTGCCGAGCCTCAAACCCGTCATGCACGGTGCCCGGCCTTTCGACGCATTTTATCGCTGAATCTGGCCCTCGGGGCATCGGAGATAGCAGTTCAATCGTGTGAGGCACCGCTTTGAAAATCGGCAGCGATATCGCGAGCATTCAATATCTGCGGGCCATCGCCGCGATTTCCGTTCTTTGCTTCCATGTCTGCGAAACATATGGCCTGGAGTTCAAGAGCGGAGCAGCTGGGGTCGATATATTCTTCGTCATCAGCGGCTTCATCATGTGGGTCACGACCGACGGAAGATCGCTCGGTCCGCAGGAATTCATGTGGCGCCGGCTCATCAGGATCGTGCCGCTTTACTGGATCGCGACGGCGGCAACCTTCATCGTTGCCGTGCTGAAGCCGCAATTCTTCTTCGACACGAATTCGAGCATCGAGAACTTGATTGGCTCGCTGTTTTTCGTGCCCTTCATGAAGGACGAAGCCCTGCACCCTGTCGTCGAGCAGGGATGGACGCTGTCCTACGAGATGTTCTTCTATCTCATTTTTTCAATTTCGCTGCTTGTGCCGGAATTCAGGCGGCTATGGTTCCTGATGGTGGCCCTGGTGACCATTGTGATTGCGCATTACCTGCTGCCTCCCGGCTACCTCAGTGTTTTCACACAGCCGGTCATTCTGGAATTTGCCGCCGGCATCATCATCGGGCGCCTGTGGAAACAGGGTTTTCGACTGCCTTTTCCCGCCGCCGTCGGCTTGATGATCGTCGGCGTTGTGCTGCTTGTGGCGAGCGACCCGCTGATCCATTTGGAGCGGGCGGTACGCTGGGGCATACCGGCAGTGTTGCTGCTGTCAGGCGCTGTTTTTGCCGAGCGGGAACGAGGCGTGCCACAGCTGGCGTTCCTGCATTTCCTGGGGGATGCCTCCTATTCCATCTATGTTTGGCACGTCCTGACCGGCATCCTGGTCACTGCACTGCTTTTGCGCATCGGAGTGCCGCACGATATGCAGCCCATACCTATCGCATTGGGTTCGCTGGCCTTTGCCATCGTTTGCTACCTGGGCATCGAGCGCCCGATACAGCGAAAAATCCGATTATCGCGCCCGCAGCCGGCCTATCGCAGCTGACGCATGAAAGTAGACGGCGGGATCACGATGGGGATCGACCACTCGAGAAAACTTACGGCACCGCTCCGGATAGTTTTGCAGTCCCATCGATAACCGGGCAGGACGGCGGCACCGGTCGATCGAACAGAACGGCAATGCCGCAATCCGAGGCGAACATCCCTTCATCATCATGCCCCACGCCGGGTACCTCGACGACCTTCTGATCGAGATCGGAAGGATGCCGCTTCTTCATATAGTCGAAATAGGTGAGCCCGCGTGCAAGCCGATACGGCCCTTGCGCCATCGCCCCGCAGGAGCGGTCGATGAAATGGGTATAGGGATTCGTGTCCGCCTGCCCCAGCAGATAGACCACGTTGCGCGCGGCATATCTCGTTTCGAGAAGCTTCGGGTCCTGTGACGATACGTATGGTGGTGCGCCGGCGAGTCCGTATCGCCATTGCGCCGCCTTCGGGCAGGAAGCCAGCCCTGCCTGCTGATCCGGTAAGGCCGGCCGCTCGTTGTCGAAATAAAGATAGCTCGAGGGATTGGCCACGAGATAGCGGACGGAGATGCCGGCGCTCGTCAGATTTTCCGCCTCCCGTCCGGCGACGGCATAGCGCTGGACCAATTGTGCCCCGGCCGAGTGCCCCATCACGACAATGGTCTTCAGCGAAGGGTACAGGCGACGGTCGGCGAAATGCTGCAGCAGGGCATCGAGCGCGGCGAAGGAACTGATCGGCGCCGGCTGGCGGGCGGGTTCTCCGCCTTTCCAGCCATTCTGCGTCCAGGCCAGCGTCTGCGCAGACAGCGAGAAAGCGTTCACATCCGGTCTTATCAGGAATTGCGGCGCAACCACCATCGTACCGTCAGCGAGATCGCCTGCCTTTGCGAGCACCTCCTGCCCGGTCGCATAATAGGCATCGGCGTTTCGGAGTGTGCCGTGGACGATGATCAGGACCTTGGTGACATCCGGCGCGGCGGCGTCGATCGCATGATCGGCATAGACGGGCAATTCCCCTTTCCCATCCTGGGTGTCGATCGGCAGGCGTTGATCCGCTATCCGCTTGACCGGTTCACGGAGCTTTGCGTGTTGAGAGACCGAATTTGCAGACCATACCTCGGATAATCCGCCGGCGGCGACCAGCGCCGCGCTCAGCAACGGAATTCGGGCACAATTCCCGATGCGACGCAAGACGCCCCTGAATAAGGCCGGCTGGATGCAGATGGAGATGGATGACATCTTTGACTACCTAAGCTTTCGATCGAGGCGTCGGTGTTTGCCTGCGATCAGGCCTCGCTCGTTTTAATGACGCTGACTGCATAAACGTTGAAGCAAGCCGGAATCCGTCGCACTGCCGGTAGATTTTGCAACGATGAGCCAAGTGCGCGCCGATTCTGATTTCAGGTTGCTTGCGGATAAGACGGGCTACTTGGCAAAAGCCTGATCAATTGACGGTGACGCTCTTCCAGCCACCGTCATAGATCCAGAATTTATGGTTGATCCTATCGTATTGCATGGGCACCATGCCTGTTACAGCCTCAGGCACACCCGTCGGAGCGCCTGCTGTCGCGGGGATATAGGGAAAGCCGCTGGAGGCATTGCTAGGCAATGATTGCTGCCCGATCTGGACGCTGCCACCCGAAGGGTTAAGCGCTAACGGTTTTGGTAGGACGCCTGCCTGGATGCTCTGAAAAACAAAAAGATCATTCACGGGATCGTAGCCCATGCCGAGACGTTTTCCAGGAGACGCAAAGTCCGCAATATACACATTGCCGCCGTTGGGGCAGATATTATCGCCATACGGACAATTTTTCCACGATGCATTGCCCGTAGAGGCCTGAGCTCGGAACGCGCCTAAGAAATCCCAGGGGTAGCTCGCAGCTGGACTTCCAAAGCCTACTCCCTTGCTGGACTGACTGACGATTTGCAGGCCGGAGATTGAGCTGGGGATACTGTACGCAGCTCTAACACCGGACATAGGGCCACCTGTAACCAAACCAGTGATATTGTTTGCGCCTGTTGCTTGAACTGCAAAGCTATGGTTTTGCCCAGAGACGGTATAGTTGTTCACCATCAAGCTTTGCGGCCAAGCTCCTCCGGAGGTATCAATGAGCAAGGCAGGGTACAATCCTGATCCTGCCATACTCGAATCAGCACATTGCAAACCATTGAACGTTGCTGGCCCCTTGAAATATACGCAGTACGTTTGGGATCCTTTTATCACCACGTTCGACCACAGGGAGCCGAAAGCATAGAAATCGTTCCAAATCCCGTAGCTTCCAGGATCGAAAATGGAAACGTTGCTAAAGGTCGAAAATGGAGAAAAGTTGTAAAATCCGATTCCTGAGCCATGCAGGGCAACGTTCTGCGGATCAGCTTTTGCATTGAACGATATGATGTTACTCCATGTGCCAAACGCTCCTCCGCCGAGATCATTTTCGAAACCGCTATAAGATTGAATATCGATAGCGTTGGAAATTATCGCGCCGCCGCCACTCCCATTGTCTATTCCCGCTCCGCTGTGCCCTGGGATTGGACCAACCGTTTCGTTGCCGGAGCCGCATTGCGAGGTATGAATATTGTCAAGGATTACGAACCTCGGACTCCCAGTTATAGCTATGTCGTTATTGTCCATAGCTCCTATGCCGATACAGTTATTGTATCCTTCGGTAGCCCACAGGTTGTAACCACGAAATCCGTCGCCTTCGATGACAAGCGCAACGCCGCCCCAGGGATTGGTGCCAAAATATGTGGGCGTGGTGTAAGAGGATCCAGCCGGAAGGGCATCCACACTAAGATCATGAATGATAGTATCTTTTGCCGACGCGAGCACGTCGATCACAGGCGCCGCCGGCGATCCATTCGGCGCATTCCATTGAATAATCGTCGAAGCGCCCTGTCCTTGAATCTCCGTCGTCGCAGCTATTTTCAGAGTACTTGCTGCCGTATTCAAGCAAAAAGTCCCCGACGGCAAAACGAGTTTTCTGCCGGCTGCCGCAGCAATCGCGGCATTTAACGAAGCTGTAGCGTCAATCGAACAAGACGGGTCATTTACAAGACCATAATCTAACGCGTTTACGGCACCCAGCGGAACGGGAGCAATGACTGATGACGGCGCCACTCCGCCTGTCTTTGCTTTACTGAGCTCCTGAGAAAAGCTATCGGATAGCCCACATATGCACAGTAATATCCATGCATAAGCGAAATCACCGCCCAAACCCATGCTTCTCACGAAATTGGCTCCTTTTCGATACGCATTCGTGGAAAGTCACCACCGTGCAACTTTCAGGAGGCGAATTGGTTCATCTCGATCAAATGCACGCGCTCGAAATCAGACGCTGCAAGATATTGCTGGCGGCGTTAAGCTTCTAAGCGGCGGAAATCTTCACCACGTTGCTATGTGGCCGACATAGCCTCCTTCAATGACGCACCTTGCACCTATGCGAACGACAGAACTGTGTGCTCGCCCACGGTTGTGTAGCGCCAACGTCCCGAATGTATCTCAATCGGCAAGGTTTGATCCAGAAAAGCACGCAGCTTCGTCAGCGTCGCAGGTTGCTCCGAGAAAGTCGTCAGGAACAACTTGTTCTGGAAAATCAGGAACGGAGCAAGCCGCCGGTTGGCAATCTGCATGTATCGATAGAAGCCCTCAGTCACCGTGGGCCAATGTACCCCCAGAAAATCATCGAGAAGGACGACGCCTCCTGGGACAAGGAGTTCTTGGGCGATGTTCATGTCGTTGATGACGTGGGCGATCGTGTGCCCTCCGTCGACGGACATCAATCGCACCCCTGTCACACCAAGCCGCTCCCGCGCCATCGCCGGCGTCAAGGACATGCTATCGGCGGAGATCGCGGTGACCCTCGACGCATATTCAGGAAAGAGGTTCTCTAGATGCTGACTGAAGATACTCAGCGACCCCTTGCCGCTATGATCCAAATTCTTCTGCTGGTCCTCGAACAGATCGACAGCCACGCAATGTTCGTTGTCTCTTGATGCTGCAGCCAGCAGAAAGAACAACTTGCCATGATGAACGCCAATTTCCAAAATATCGCCGTTGACCTTATCGGCATCATGCAATTCGCGAACAAATTTGAGGATATGAGGGATTCTGTCTCCAACCCATCCGTGAACATCGACCCACACTCTTCTAAGAGTTGCATCTAGGATATCGATATCGCTCGGCACCGCTGCCATTTGCATTTTCGCCCCCTATTTACAATCGAGTTAAAGAATGAGCGGAACCCGTTTGACATGGGCTTCGATCGCCATAAGCTTTGGTATCTCGTCAAGATCGCCATCCATTGCCAACTCACCCCTTAGTAACTCAGCCCGCATTTCTGAGAGATCCAGGGGTGATCAAATTGGCCTAGTGTCGACCACGTCCGTAAGTTAGGAGGTAATATTACCCTGCTGCCAGCCGGAAACCGTCTGGCTTGTACGCATTCGGGCGCATCGGCAATATTTTCAAGAAATTCGGCTATTGTGACAGAATAACCAGCCAGAACAGACTTTCTTGCGTTTCCGGAACCTATACTTTGCAAAAACGCCACAGTTGCTGTGGTCGCTGCGTAATTCTGCGATCGGGATTCAGGGAGATTCCGATCGAAAGGCGCCGACAGGATCCGCCATCAAGCCGTTGCGCTTTTTTCCTCCCGATCACGCCTCAAAAACTTGCGACAGAGCCCATAACCCGTGGCATAAGGCCCGCGAAAAACTTTCTTCGGGCCTCGCGTAATCATGATTCGTATCGAAAATATCAGCAAGCAGAATAGCCATCGCATCCTCTTCATCGAGGCATCCGCTGCCCTCAACAGGGGCGAGAGCGTCGGGCTGGTCGGTCCGAACGGTGCCGGCAAAACGACGCTTTTCCGAATGATCACCGGGCAGGAGCAGCCAGACGAGGGACAGGTTTCCGTCGATAAGGGCGTCACCATCGGCTACTTCAATCAGGATGTCGGCGAGATGGAGGGGCGCAGTGCGGTTGCGGAAGTGATGGAAGGCGCCGGCCCTGTGAGCGCCGTCGCCGCCGAACTGCGCGAACTGGAAGCTGCGATGAGCGATCCGGACCAGGCCGACAGGATGGATGAGATCATCGAGCGCTATGGCGAGGTGCAGGCGCGCTATGAAGAACTTGACGGTTATGCGCTTGAAGGCCGCGCCCGTGAAGTGCTCGCGGGTCTGAGCTTCACCCAGCAGATGATGGACGGTGATGTCGGCGCGCTGTCTGGCGGCTGGAAGATGCGCGTGGCGCTCGCCCGCATCCTCTTGATGCGTCCCGATGTCATGCTGCTCGACGAGCCAAGCAACCATCTGGATATCGAAAGCCTGATCTGGCTCGAATCCTTCCTGAAGGGCTACGAAGGCGCGTTGCTGATGACCTCGCACGACCGCGAGTTCATGAACCGCATCGTCACCAAGATCATCGAAATCGATGCCGGCAATCTCACCAGCTATTCCGGCGATTATGAATTCTACGAGCAGCAGCGCGCGCAGAACGAGAAGCAGCAGCAGGCGCAGTTCGAGCGCCAGCAGGCCATGCTAGCCAAGGAAATCAAGTTCATCGAACGCTTCAAGGCGCGCGCCTCGCATGCCTCGCAGGTGCAAAGCCGCGTGAAGAAGCTGGAAAAGATCGATCGCGTCGAGCCGCCGAAGCGTCGACAGACCGTCGCCTTCGAATTTCAGCCGGCGCCGCGCTCGGGCGAAGACGTAGCCGTGCTGAAGAACGTCCACAAGAAGTATGGCAGCCGGACCATCTATGAAGGGCTGGATTTCATGGTACGCCGCCGAGAGCGCTGGTGCATCATGGGCATCAATGGCGCCGGCAAATCCACCCTGCTCAAGCTGGTGGCAGGCGCAGCAGAGCCGGATGAAGGCAGTGTCAATCTCGGCGCCAGCGTCAAGATGGGCTATTTCGCCCAGCACGCCATGGATCTGCTGGATGGAGAGCGCACCGTATTCCAGCAACTCGAACATGACTTTCCGCAGGCAGGCCAAGGCTCTCTCCGAGCGCTTGCCGGCTGCTTCGGCTTCTCTGGCGACGATATCGAAAAGAAATGCCGGGTGCTATCGGGCGGCGAGAAGGCGCGGCTCGTGATGGCGATCATGCTCTTCGATCCGCCGAACCTGCTGGTGCTCGACGAGCCGACCAACCACCTCGATCTCGACACGAAGGAGATGCTCATCCAGGCGCTGTCGCAATATGAGGGCACGATGTTGTTCGTCTCGCACGACCGGCATTTTCTGGCCGCGCTCTCCAATCGTGTTCTGGAACTGACGCCCGACGGCATCCATCAATATCCCGGCGGCTACACTGAGTATGTTGAGCGCACCGGCTATGAGGCACCAGGCCTCAGCAGCTGATGCTCGCCAAATCGGCGCTATTGCGTATTCACCGATGGGGCGGCCCTGGCGTTGATGACCGCAACGGGCGCCGTCCTGCCCCGCACGCGGATTTCGATGCGGCGTCGTGCCTCGACGGCGCCGCTTTGGCCAGACGTGACAGTATCGCCGGGCAAGATCAGCTGCGCGGCAGACATTGGCAGGATGGTCGCATCCTTCAGCTTCGGATTGGCCTTGAGCACATTGGCGACGGCAATGGCGCGGGCAAGGCCAAGCCCGGCATTGTCGGCCGGCAGCAGGGCGGAGACCGGCAGCTTGCCGTCCATTGCGCCGATGATCGTATCATCGAGATTGGATTTTTCGCGCGCCACCGGCTGCTCGTCGGTGTGGCCGATCACCTCGACGATATTGGCACCATAGAGGCTCAGATTGCTGGCGATTTCATCCGTGATGGTCGTGCTGAGCAGCTGGGCGAAGGTGCCTGTCAGTTCGGCGCTGCCCGATTGGAAATAGTTCTTCTTGGCATCGTCGAGATTGATGATGGGCGGCCAGTCGTGTGCGCCCTTGCCGCCCGCGTTGCCGGCCAAGAGCTTGTTGACCTCATCGGGTGCTGCCGCCAGCGAAACACCATGCTCCTTCAGAACGGCGGCAACCTTGGAAAGCGATTGCAGATCGGCCGTTGTCCCGCCCTGATCCGCCATGCTGTCAAGTGTTTCTTTCGCCAGCACCAGTTCCCGCCATTGCTTATCCACCACCGCCTTGTCGGCAGCGGAGAGATCGCCGGAGACGACCTTGGACTGGAGAAGCACGATCTCAGCCGCCTGCTCCGCTCGCTTCTTCTCCAGCACCGCGACTTGCTGCTCGGCCTTCTCAAGCTTCCGCTCGACCTCATAGCGCTTATTTCTCTCAGCGGAAATCATGGCGGCAGCCACCAGCAACAGGCAGAAAACCAGAAGCAGCATGGATTCGGCCATCGTCAGGCCAAGGATGAGGCCACGATTATAGCCCTTGTGCTCCAGTTTCGGCTTGTTGTCCGGGCCTCCAGCTACCATAGATGCCACCAGCGTTTTCGCGGCACGACTTGGGGCTCAGCAGCGATATCACCATCGGGCTTCGGCAGCGGCGTTTGCCCCATCGCTTCGGCCACACGACCGAGAGCCACCTCGATATTGCGCAGGGGTTGCAATTGCGCCTCCGACATCTCCTTGATGGCGGCGATCGCCGGCGCCAGTTCGGCGCGCACCACATCCTCCGGCGAACGGATCTCTTCCAGCTTCTTGCCGACATTCTCGACGGTGGCACCGAATGTGCCGATGATCTCCGAAAGCTGCGATGTCGTCGTCGTCAACTGGGCGGCTGCGTCGTTGATCGGGGTTACCGCCTGCTTCGCCAGCAATTCCAGGATCTTGTTGATCTCCTGGCCATTGCGCTCGGCCTGCCGCGCGATCTCCTCGAACCCTTCCGACAGCATCTGGTTGCTGACGCGGCGGTAATGGGAGAATTCGCGCGAGGAGGAATCGAGTTCGGTGCGGACACGCCGCGTCATCTCGGCAAGCTCATGGCGTACGCTGCGTTCGATGTCGATCGGATCGCGCCGCATCTGGTTGAAGAGGATGCGCAGCGTCACGCCGGCAATGGTCGAGGTAACCGCGATGCCGAAATTGCGGACGATGGTCTCGATCGATGTTTCGCCGGCAAAGAGATAGAGCGATATGCCGAGGCTCGATAGGGTGAAGAGGAAACCCATGTAATAGAGGTTGTCGCCCGCCTGTTCGTTGTGCAGCCGGAACCCGGCGACGGCCAGCGATACGATGAAGTAGATCGCCATCAGCACCAGCGGCACACCGGTTACGATGGGCAGCGACCAGCCCATGAGCTTCGACGACCAGATGAAAATCATGCCGCCAATGGTGATGGAGGCGAATAGCACCATCGGCCCATAATCCCGGACGAGATATCTGGCGTCAGTATTGGCCATCAGCGTATCCCCTCCAGCCGCACGAAGCCGCCAAAATCACCTTTGTTGTTCTTGATCCATTGCGCCCAAAAATTCGCAAGATCCTCCATGCTGAACTTCATGTTGGGCCTTTGAAAGGCAAGGATCTTGACCGTGACACCGTCCAGTGACGTGCGGAAACGGTCATTTGCCGGGCTTTGCTGGTATTTCTGATAGGAGACGCCATCCCGATAGTTGGAGAAGGCGGTGGTATGCTCGATCATGTCGGAGGCAATGTAGAGCCGCTTCGGGATGTCGCCTGACGCATTGGCGAAAACCTCCAGATTGATCTTCTGGATGGCGGCCATGATCGGCGACAACCTGCCGGACTCGCCCGCCGTCAGCTTGCCGGCGATATCGGCGAGCGGCTTCTGGAAACCCTTTTCCCAGCGCGCCTGCGCCAGCCGCGGATTGCTGGTCCATTCGTCGACGTTCGCGCCACTTCCGGGATTGCAGCCATGGAAGGTCTGGATCAGCTCACCTTCCTTTTCGGTGAGCGCATAGATATCGATGGCGCCGCCGATCGGCACGTCCGCGACGATCTTCTGGAACTGGTTGCGCAGATCGAGTGCTGTCGTGTCTGATATCGGATCGGTGACATCGAGCAGGATGGCCGTTTCCGCCTTCGGGCCATCCACGGGGCAGAGCGAGGCCTGGTCGACGGCGACATTGCCGCTTGCCTTGTAGCGCAGCCAACCATAGGCGCCGACGATCCCGAGGGACAGGACGGCGAGACAAACCGTTGCGATGATGAGACCGGCGGATCCGCCGCGCCGGCTACGCCGCTTGCGTCGCGCCAAGGATGCTCTCCGGGAAAAGATTATCGAGCTGATGGTATTTTTCGATGGCGCGCTCGAATTCGTCACCGATCCGCTTGATCTGCTCCGAAAGCTCCGCTTGGGCGCCCTGGATACGCGAGCCCAGCACCTTGTCGTCCCATTCCTCTTCCGTGCGAATAACGGGCGTCAGGCGCTCCATCTTGTAGGCAGCCTTGAAATAGGATGGTTCCGGCTCGGTGCGCACGGCCCGGTTCGCATCGCGATAAGAGGTAAGCAGCACATTGGCGGCACGTTCGAGATGGTTCTGGTGTTCGGCAAAGAGGCCCGCAGTTCTGGCTCGATGCGCGATAATGGCAGCCGTTTCCTGCCGGCGCAGCGAGAGGTCGCGGATGATCTCCTCGATCTTGCTGTTGTGATCGTCGCGGATCTCGCGGAGATCTTCGATCAGATCAAGCTTGCGGTCGATGTAGTTGTCTCTGGCCGCATCTAGACGCTTCTGGACGCCGGCAAAGCCGGGATAAGGATCGGTCAGATAGCAGCCGTCGATGAAGGCGACGAGCGAGAACATCAGACCAATGGCAAAGAGCATCCAGGAGTTCAGCTCCTGCAACCCGAGCGGTGCGGTCTTGAGCCGCTGGATCACCTCGGCACCGGCTCCGCTCAGGATCGTCGCGGAGACCTCGCGATAATGTGCCAGCGCGATATTGATGCCCAAAGCCACGGCGACATAGGCGACAAGCCCCAGCAGGCCGATCAGCTTCAGCGCAAAGGAGCGATGTACCAGAAAACGGACGCAGAAGAAAGAAAAAATCAGCGTCATGCCGATGTTCAGGAAGGCGAAGGCGGCCGCCTCGGTTACACCACCGACGAGACCCTGCTCGCTTCCTTTGGCGAGAAAACTGCCGTTCATCACCATTTCGATGAGCACGAGGAAGACGATCAGCGAGACCTTGAAGCCCCAGGCTGCCCTGCTTGAAACCTTGGCGGCCCGCTGCAGCTTATGTCTGGCCTTGAAGCCCACCATTTCATCCTCGGCCGTCTTCAGCTTGCGGCGCAGGCCATGAAGCTCGTCCACGCCGCTTGCCACTTCCGCCTTGAAATCCGAAACGCTTGATGCGTTCGCCTGGCGGATCAGTCCGAACTGGCCCTCGAAATCGAGGTTGCGCAAGCGGCTGTCAAAAGTCTGGAACTGATCTTCGAGGATTTGGTAGGAGCTTTTCTTTTCCGCCTCGACCCAGGCGATGATGCGCTGCTCCGTCTCGTCATGCGATTGCGCATCCGGCGGCGGCCGGTTCTGACGCCCGGCAGCGGCACCCTTTTCCTTCAGGTCGAGAGTCGTGCCCAGCTTTTCGATATCGACGACGGGAAACACATCCGTCGAGGCACGGAAATCATGGCTGGTCTCCCGAACGCTATCCCAGAGACGGTTGAGGGCTTCGAAACGCAACGATCTTCCCCGGCGAATTCATCAACTTAGAAAGGACAATTGAGAAATCGATACCGCACTGGTTGTCCACGGTCCAGAGCGATATGGCAGAGGTTAGGATGCGATTGTGGTAAAGACTAGCCCGACCCTGTGTCGATCGGAAAACACTGACGTGAGTAAGGACGACGCTTACACCCGATGGCGGACTGCTGCTATGCCATGGTCACGTTCGGGATTGCCTTCCAGAAACCTGCCCGGCGCAGCCCTTCCCGATAGATGTCACGCTGCCATTGCTCCTTGAACGGCACGACGGAAAGCCATCGATCAACATCGAAATCCGGGTTGGTTCTTTGGACGCGCCGAACGAAAAAGCCTGCCTTTTCCTCATGCCCGAGCATCGCCCAGCTGGCCGCGGAAATCCTGTCCGCCAGGCATGCATTCGCCATTCGGCCGATATAATCGAGGGCAGCTTCGAAGCGACCGAGCGTATAGCTCGCCACGGAAGCAGTCCAAAGATAGGTATCGGGGCTTACCGGATTGAGCGCCATGGCGCTTTCAATCTTCGTCAGCGCCAGATCCGGCCGGGACGCATGAAGCAAAGCCTCTGCATGGTCGGCAATGATGCCGGCATGGCCCGGATTAAGGGCTTCAGCCAGTTTCAAGGCCTCGATGCTCTCCTCACTCGCCTTCCGGAAGACCTTCGTCATGCCAAGCTCGCGATAGCCGTCGGCGATATCGCGCCGCGCTGCGATGGCCTGCATCGCATAGCTTTCCGCCTCGTCCAGCAAGGCCGCATCGCCACCGAAGGTCAGTACCCATTCTTTGGAGTAGGTGCGGGCCATTGAGCTCAAGGCAGGCGCGAAGTGGCCGCCGATGCGCAGCGCCATCTCAAGCTCCCCACGCGCCCTCTGCAGATCGGGTACGGAGAGGCGCTCGATGTAACGCTTGCCGGCGAGATAGCGCTGATAGGCCGCTGGATTTTCCTCGAAATGCGACCTCATCATCTCCCGCCTTTCGATCTGCCCTGCAAGCGACAGCACGATATGACGTGCGACCGCCTGTCTCCGCTCTTCGGGCGAGGATTGTCCGAGGCTGGTGCGCTCGGCCCAGATGATTTCATCGCTTGCGGCGTCGACCAGTTGCGAAAACAGCAGCGGTCCGTTGTCGCGAAGGCTAAGCCGCATCTCGAGAAGGTAGGAGCGATCCCATTGGTCGAAAGTTGCAACGGCACGTTCCCCAGCCCTGCCAACCCGGACCGCCGTGTAACGATCCGCAATCTGAAGACTGTCCAGCGCGCAGAAACCGATTGTGATATCGTTCACGAGGGATGAGGCATCATAATCTTTCCCTTGACCCTCCGTGGAAGGCAGGAGCAGGAGGGGTATCTTCACCCTCGCTCGCGCAGCTGAAATCCGTTCATGGTGGGCATCCCCGGCTCGAATTTCCGAAGCATATTCCCGCTGCGCCGACCATGAGGCCAGCAGCGCGGCACGCTGCGCGAAAATCTGCCTGAAGTGCTCCACCTCACCTTCCGCATCGAATATCCGCAACAGGATGCGATGAATATCGCGATCTTCGGGATCTATACCAAAGACCAGGAGTGCCGCCTCTCTCACCAGAGCGACGTCCGCCATACCATTGGCTTCGGCGGCAGCGGCATTCAGCGCCGCCTTCAGTGCCGACAGATGCCTGCCGCTTTGCGCCTCCCGCCAATGAAAGAAAACCGCGCTCTGGCAATCTGTACCCTGCAGGAACTCCGCCGCGAGCGTCCTCACCAGCGATTGCAATCTTACAAAGATCGGTCTGCCATCATCCGTGCGCGCGAACCAGAGATCGGAGGTGGTTGGAGGCGCGTCGAGTTCGACGGCTGTCTCGCTGAAACGCAGAAATGATCTCCCGAGTGCTTCCTGACGAACCCTGACACGCGAAACCAGCTTGCGCAGATTGACCTGCGCACTGCCATTGTCGTCTCCCCACAAAAACCGGGCGATCGCGCTGCGCGACGCGCGCGACGTTGGTTCCAGCATCAGATAGACCAGGATCAACAGACCCTTTTCGGGAAAGGCGACCTCGTGACCATCGCCGTCCAAAAGCTTCAAACCGCCAAATGTATGGAGTGAAAACATAATCTGTTCACAAAATCCGGGTGAAGCAGCGACGGCTGAGAAGGTATTTCCTTTACCTGTTAACCCCATTCGCGCTTGGACGAGTATGGTGAAATTTCGATAAGGCTGTAGTGTGTCGGAAGGTCTGGCGATTTTCAATTCCAATTGCCGACAATCTGATAAACCACTCGCTGAATCACGGGCTCGCCATATCTTGGCAGAGCATGCGACTTCTTTCGGAGCATCAAATCATGACGCCCTCTCCCTTCAAGAACATCTGTGTCTACGGCGCCGGCGCACTCGGCGGGGCGATCGCGGCCAAGCTCGCCTCCGCCAAAGAAGCGCAGACCAGGATTTCCGTCGTAGCGCGCGGAGCCCATCTGGAGGCCATTCGCGCAGGCGGCATAAGCCTGTGGGAGGCGGATGCGGATAGTCCCCTCGTCGCGCAGATGACCGCAACGGCCGATGCTGGCGAACTTCCGCCGCAGGATCTTGTCATCACCGGCCTCAAAGGCCATCAGCTTGCGGCAGCTGTCCCCGGCATTGCGAAACTGCTGCATTCGGGCACCCGCGTCGTCATGATCCTCAACGGCGTTCCATGGTGGTATTTCCACCGGGACCGTCAAAGCGGCCATGCCGAGTACCAGATGGAAGAGCTCGATCCGAACGGCGATCTCTGGCGCCTGATCGGGCCGGAGCGCGTCATCGGCTGCGTTGCCTATCAGGGAGCGGAAGTCGTCGCACCCGGCGAGGTCAAGCTCGCCAACAACGGACATTTTATTCTTGGCGAACCTTCCGGCGAGACGACGGGCGATATCGAAGCCATCGCAGCACTGCTGCAGCGGGCCGGCGTCAATGTCTCGATTTCCTCGCGCATACGCGACGATATCTGGAGCAAGCTCATGGGCAACGCCGCCTTCAATCCAATCAGTGCGCTGACCCGCGGTTTGATGTCCGATATCATGGACGATCCTGCGCTTGCGACCATGGTCGGCCAAGTGATGAGCGAGGTAAAAGCCGTTGCCGAGGCTTTGGGATCGAACATCGCCATGTCCGTGGCGGAACGTCTTGAGCGTTCCCGTCAGATCGGACCCGTACGCACCTCGATGCTGCAGGATCTGCTTGCCGGCAAGGCGCTGGAAATCACGCCTCTCGTTGGTGTGGTCGTTTCGCTCGGAAAGCTCGTAAATGTGCCGACACCGGTCTCGGCGACGATCCTAGCGCTGGTGACGCAGCTCGACCGCAAGAACCGGCAAGGCGCCGAGTAAGCGGCGGCAGACTACACCAGATAATTTTTCGATGCTCCGGCAGCGGTCCGCAGACCAGTCTCCGGAGGAACTCCGGGCATGTCGGTTCTTTATATTTCACTTACGCCTTCGTCCTTGGCCCCGAATGGATTTCCTATGGGAGCCAGCGTTACGCTTACGGTGGAATATGGAGACAATCCCATGCTCGACATGCACGCCCCCAATCTTACGGAATCCATCCGCGTCCTCGTTCACAACAGCGACGAGAAGCATCATCGTGTTGCGGCATCAGCAGCAACAACGAAAAGATCACGCAAGCGCCCGCTTCATTCGCGCCAGGTCCGGGAAAAGCGCACCTTTCAGGCGATGTTCGCCTTCGGGCTGCTGCTCGGCGCCCTCGAGCTGTACATCGTGCTGCATTACCTCTGAGATCTCACAGAAATGACTAGACCGACTTTTCAAAGGCGCATCGGCGGTGCGATCACCGCGCTTGTGACGCCTTTCCGCGACGGCGTTTTCGATGGCGTCGACATGATGGCCCATATCGAGTGGCAGCTGCTAAGCGGGATCGATGGGCTTCTCGTCTGTTCGCTGATTGGCGAAGGCCCGACGTTGACTGAGGCCGAGCGCATTCGTGCCATCGAAATCTGCATCGAACTTTCGGAAGACAAGGTGCCCGTCATCGTCGCGACCGGAACCAACGACACGAAGACGACCCTGGAGGAAACGATACAGGCACAGCGCCTTGGCGCCGATGCGGCCTTCGTGACGGTCCCCTATTATTCCAAGCCGACGCAGAAGGGAATCATCCACCATTTCGAGCAGCTGGCGGCGCAGACCGAACTGCCGATCATCGTGCATAACCAGCCATCGCATACCGCAGTCGATCTCGCTCCCGCAACCGTCGCGCGGCTCGCCGAAATTCGAGGGATTATCGGGATCGCCGATAGCAGTAGCGACATCTCGCGCGTCGACCTCTGGCGCCCCCTTCTGCCGGAGCGGTTCGGCCTGTTTACCTCGAATGACGCCAGCGCATTCGGCTTTACGGCCGCAGGCGGTCATGGCTGCTTCTCGGGTGCGGCCAATATCGTTCCGCGGCTCTTTCAATCGATGCAGCATTCGGCTGCCTGCGGCAATGTCGGCGCGGCACAATCCATCGACGAGCGGTTGCAGCCATTGTTCAGCGCGCTCGCCCGCGAAAGCGAGCCGGCGACGGTCAAGCACGCCCTGTCACTGGTGAGAGATATCGAGGCGGAAGTTCGCCTGCCATTGGTCCGCGTCGGCACAGAGACGGCTGCGGCCATCCAGGCGGCAATCACCCCGTTTCAACTCGACGGCAGCGGCCGGTTCGCCTCGCGTCATGGCTATCGCCTGGGATTGTGAAATCGCCGCATCCCTATGAGATTTTTATATTTTTGCCGCTTCAGGCAAATGGAAAACCTAGCAACTCCCCCATAGATTCAACAGCGTAGCACCGGAAATGGTCTTATCGGACCCATGGTGCTGGTGGCACTGAAAGGAACTATGATGTCACGCTACAGGCATGTCGGCCTATCCGCCGACCCTCTCCAACGCCCTCGTGCCGCCGTGTTTGCGCGCAACGAGCGGCTCTTCTCTTCGGACGCATTGCTGGACGGAATTCGCTCCGTCGCTCCGCGCCTCGGACTTGTCCTTCTGATCGCTGCCGCTCTGCAAATGGCGCTGTATCTGACCGGACACTGAGTAAAATCGAAGAGATCCAAGAGGAAATAACAATGGCAAACGCACAGCATATTCAGCGGCGCTCGGCTCACAGCACGATTTCCCCGGCTCCGGCCCGCTTCATCATCGGCCGCGACCGCCGCGGCAGCTGGATCGTTCAGGACCGGCAAGGCCTTGTCGGCGGCCTGTTCCGCAATGAAGCAGCCGCCCTGCACTTCGCAGCTGAAGAATGCAACCACAATCCGGCTGATATCTGCCTGGCGCCCGAAGGTGCTGTCCTCGATCTGGACAGCTTCGTCCAAGCCGCTTCCAATCTGCACTGAATTGACCCTTGGCAGGCTTCGACAGCATCTCGCCGAACGCTTCCTTAACCGCCCTTAGGTAAGCTTTCGGCCAGATATCCAAAGAACAGAAAGCCATGTCGAAGCCTGCCTTCCGCTACAGCCACTACGATCTCGGGGAACAGCGCGCCGGAACGGTGATCGAAATCACGCTCTCGGCCGTTGCCAATGTCAGGCTGATGAACGGCTCGAATTTCGAGCGCTTCACCGAAACGCTGAAGCATCAGTTTCTCGGCGGTGTCGCCAAGAAATCGCCGATACGGCTGGTCATTCCGGAGGCCGGCCATTGGCATCTGGTGGTCGATATGGAAGGTCATAAGAGCCTGGCGGAATCGAGCGTCAAAATGGTGGACAGGGTAACCGTTCCACGCATGCAAAAAGCATAGCGGCAATCCGTCACCGTCAGGTGATATATGGACTAGCGTTCACCGCGTTCCTTGCGCAGCTTCGACCACCAGTCCAGCCGCTTGCGGATCTCACGCTCGAAACCCCGCTCCGGCGGATCGTAGAAGGTCTGGCGACCCATCTTCTCCGGAAAGTAATTCTGGCCTGAAAAGGCATCTGGCTCGTCGTGATCGTAGCGATAACCATCGCCATAGCCTTCGGTACGCATCAGCTTGGTCGGTGCATTCAGAATGTGCTTGGGCGGTAGAAGCGAGCCGTTCTGCTTGGCGGCCTGGGTCGCGGCCTTGAAGGCCGTGTAGACGGCATTGGATTTCGGGGCGGTAGCGAGATAGACGCAGGCCTGGGCCAGCGCCAGCTCACCTTCCGGCGACCCCAGATAATCATAGGCGTCCTTAGCAGCATTACAGATGACAAGCGCCTGCGGATCGGCAAGACCGATATCCTCCACCGCCATGCGCACCAGTCGGCGTCCAAGATAGAGCGGATCCTCGCCGGCATCGAACATACGGGCGAGATAGTAGAGAGCGGCATCGGGGTC
Source organism: Rhizobium sp. ERR 1071 (assembly GCF_007828675.1). NCBI lineage: Bacteria > Pseudomonadati > Pseudomonadota > Alphaproteobacteria > Hyphomicrobiales > Rhizobiaceae > Rhizobium > Rhizobium sp. ERR 1071. Next base: position 600,071 of record NZ_VITM01000001.1, read on the forward strand.
GGAACCGCGGACAGATTTATGCAACGCCGATATCAGATTGTAGTGACCGTCCTGCGCCTTGTCATAGACGGGCGCGCGGCGCTGGACAATTTTGACCAGCATGTCGGGATCGAAAAGCTCGTCCTTGCGGGCAGCACGCCAGACTTCTTCCGCCAGCGTCAGCACCGAGCGGCCATCGCCGTCGGCCATGCGGATCAGGCTGGCGCGAGCATCCTCCGTCAGCGGCAGCGGCTTGCCTTCCACCGTTTCGGCGCGGCGCAGCAGTTCTTCCAGGCTTTCCTCATCATGCGAACGGAATGTCAGAACGCGGGCCCGGGAAAGAAGAGCGGCGTTGAGTTCGAAGGATGGATTTTCCGTGGTTGCGCCAACGAGAATGACGGTGCCGTCTTCCATAACGGGCAAGAAGCTATCCTGTTGGGCGCGATTGAAGCGATGGATCTCGTCAACAAACAGCAGGGTCTGGCGGCCATCCATTCGCCGCAACCTTGCCGCCTCGAACACCTTCTTCAGATCGGCGACACCGGAGAAAATTGCCGAGATTTGCTCGAAGGCGAGACCCGCCTCGCCCGAAAGCAGTCTTGCAACGGTCGTCTTGCCGGTGCCTGGCGGCCCCCAGAAGATCATCGATCCCAGCGAGCCCGCCTCGATCATCCGGCGCAATACGCCGTCCTCGCCCGTCAGATGTGCCTGACCGGTGACTTCGGCCAATGTTTGCGGCCGCAGACGGTCGGCGAGAGGCCGCTTATTGGCGACCTCCTCCGGTATCCGCGGTGCAAACAGGTCATCGCTCATCGGAAGAACTGCCTGATACGCTGGCCGTCGCGCTCGATCTCGACGCGCCAGAAGCTGGGGTTTGACGTGACGGTCTTCTGAAGGATTTCCGTCGTGTTGATCGCCACCCCATTTATGGAAATGACGATATCGCGGGCGGCAAATCCAAGCCGGTCGGCCGGCGAATTCGGCTTCAGGCTTTCGATGACGACACCCGTGGAATCCGGCGGCATATGCAGGTCATCGGCAACGCGCGGTGAAAGATTGGCAACGGTCGCGCCGGAGAAAGGATTGTTACCCTCGATCACCCGCTCGTCGCGCGGCGTGGATTCGGGGGCGGCGGCGAGCGTCATCGTGGCCTGATGCTCCTTCCCATTGTCGAGCACCGTCAATGCCACTGTCGCACCAAGGCCAGCCGTCGTCAGGCGATAGCCTAGCGCATCGGGATGCTCGATTGAAATGTTATTCAGCGCCGTGATCACCTCACCGGGCTTCAGGCCCGCCTTGGCCGCCGGACCGCCATCGACGACCTTGGTCACCAGCGCACCGCGCACCTTGTCAAGGCCGAGTGCTTCGGCAACATCGGATGTCACCGGCTCGAAGGAGGCGCCGATATAGGGCCGCTCGAAAGACTTGTCGCCACGATCGGCGGCGGCGAGGAAGACCTTGACCAGATTGGCGGGGATGGCGAAGCCGATACCATTGGAGCCGCCGCCCTGGGAGAAGATCGCCGTATTCAGCCCGATCAGCTCGCCGGTCATGTTGACGAGCGCGCCGCCCGAATTGCCGGGGTTGATCGAAGCGTCGGTCTGAATGAAGAAGCCGACCTCGTTCTTGACCTGATTGCGGGCAAGGGCCGAAACGATGCCGCTCGTTACCGTCTGTCCCACGCCGAAGGGATTGCCGATGGCGAGCACGAGATCGCCGACCTCGATGCCATCGGAATTGCCGAGCGGCAGAACCGGGAAAGTCTCATTCTTCGACTGGATCTTCAGGACGGCGAGGTCCACACGATCGTCCTTCAGCACGACCTTGCAGGGAAATTCGCGGCCGTCCGAAAGCGCGATCTTGATGTCGTCAGCGCCGTCGACAACGTGGTTATTGGTGATGACGGTGCCATTTGCCTCCACGATGACGCCGGAGCCCAGCGACGACTGCTTCTCGGTGCGATTCGGCATGCGCTGTCCGAAGAATTGCTCGAAGAAGGGATCGCCGGCAAAGGGGGACTGACGCTGCACGACACGCTCGGCATAGACGTTCACGACAGCGCCCGCCGTCTGTTTGACCAGCGGGGCGAAGGAAAGCTGCATCTGAGTCTGGCTTTGCGGCAGCGTCTTCGCTGTCTGAGCCTCAGCGGAAAGCGGCATCGCCATGACGAGGGCAATCATCGAAACGGCAGTGCGCTTTAGGAGGAGGTGCATGAAATTTCCCTTTTTAATTCTCTTTAAACAACGTTGTAGCGCCCGAAGCTAGAAAGAAAAGGGGGCGGAACCATGAAGCATAAATGGAGTTTTGCAGCGATAAAAAACAGGCTCGCTGAACAAAAACATGCTGTCATGCATTTCGCGTTGGGAATCGTTAAAAGGGAACCAGACATGCGATTGATCCATCTTGCCGCCGCCACTTTTCTCGTCTCTCTGGGTATGGCCGGCACTTCCCGTGCCGCCAGCTTCGATTGCGAGGCGCAGAATCTGAAGCCGGACGAGAAGACGATATGCGACGTTCGCGCTCTCAACGATGCCGATGTGAAAATGGTGACGACCTTCGACCTGCTCTCGGGCCTCCTCGCCATGGGTGCACGGGGCACGATGCAGGACCAGCAGACGGAGTGGCTGAAGAAGCGGCAGGCTTGCGAGGCGGATGTCGCCTGCTTGAAGACGTCCTACGAGGAGCGCCTGAAGGTGCTGAACGACACCTACAAGCAGATCAATCGGCCGCTGTAAGAGTTTGGTTTGAATGGCTTAAAGGTTTTCGCTGGGATGTCCCCTCGCCCCGCCTGCGGGGAGAGGGCTAGGGTGAGGGCCAAGCACAGCGACAGCCAAATTCCGCCGCTGCGATAAAGCTCGAAGGCCCCTCATCCGTCCTCTCGCGGCCGAGCCATGCTCGACCGTTCGAGTCCACCTTCTCCCCGCTGTGCGGGGAGAAGGGGTCTAGTTACTTCCCACCCAGATCGCGAACTGCGCCGCGATCCGCGCTGGTCGCGAATGCAGCATAGGCCTTCAACGCCGTGGTGACGTTGCGCTTGCGCACTTCCGCCGGATGCCAACCCCTAGCATTCTGGGCTTCGCGGCGAGCGGCAAGCTCCTTGTCGTCGACGCGCAGGCTGATGATGCGGTTCGGGATGTCGATGTCGATCATGTCGCCTTCGCGCACCAGACCGATCGTGCCGCCATTGGCCGCTTCCGGAGAAACGTGACCGATCGACAGACCCGAGGTGCCGCCGGAGAAGCGGCCGTCGGTGATCAGCGCGCAGGCCTTGCCAAGGCCTTTCGACTTCAGATAGCTCGTCGGATAGAGCATTTCCTGCATGCCGGGACCGCCCTTCGGGCCTTCGTAGCGGATGACGACGACGTCGCCGGCCTTGATCTCATTGCTGAGAATGCCCTTGACGGCAGCATCCTGGCTTTCGAAGACCTTGGCCGGGCCGGAGAACTTCAGGATCGATTCATCGACACCGGCTGTCTTCACGATGCAGCCATCGAGCGCCAAGTTGCCCTTGAGGACAGCCAAACCGCCATCCTTGGAGAAGGGATGCTCGACGGAGCGGATGACGCCCTTCTCGCGATCGGTATCGAGCTCCTCCCAGCGGGCGTTCTGGCTGAAGGCAACCTGGGTCGGAATGCCGCCCGGAGCCGCGCGGAAGAATTCGCGCACCGTCTCGCTGTTGGTGCGGGTGATGTCCCAGCGATCGATGGCGTCGCCGATGGTCTCGGAATGCACGGTCGGGCAATCGCGGTTGATGAGACCGCCCTTATCGAGCTCGCCGAGGATCGACATGATACCGCCGGCGCGGTGCACGTCTTCCATGTGGACGTCGTTCTTTGCCGGTGCAACCTTGGAGAGGCATGGTACGCGGCGCGACAGCGCATCGATGTCGGCCATGGTGAAATCGACTTCGCCCTCATGCGCGGCCGCCAAGATGTGCAGAACCGTGTTGGTCGAGCCACCCATGGCAATATCGAGCGCCATGGCATTCTCGAAGGCCTGCTTGGAGGCAACGGAACGCGGCAGGATCGATGCATCGTCCTGCTCGTAATAACGGCGGGCGAGATCGACGACCAGATGGCCGGCTTCGACGAAGAGGCGCTTGCGGTCGGCGTGGGTGGCGAGCGTCGAGCCGTTGCCAGGCAGCGATAGGCCGAGCGCTTCGGTCAGGCAGTTCATCGAATTGGCCGTGAACATGCCCGAGCACGAGCCACAGGTCGGACAGGCGGAGCGCTCGATGACCTGAACATCTTCATCGCTGATCTTGTCGTCAGCGGCGGCAACCATGGCGTCGACGAGATCGAGCGCATGCTTCTTGCCGTGCAGGACGACCTTGCCGGCCTCCATCGGGCCGCCGGACACGAAGACCGTCGGAATATTCAGGCGCAGCGAGGCCATCAGCATGCCGGGGGTGATCTTGTCGCAGTTGGAGATGCAGACCATGGCGTCGGCGCAATGCGCATTGACCATATATTCGACGCTGTCGGCGATCAGCTCGCGCGACGGCAGCGAATAGAGCATGCCGTCATGGCCCATGGCGATACCGTCGTCGACGGCGATGGTGTTGAATTCCTTGGCAACACCGCCGGCGGCCTCGATTTCGCGCGCGACCAGCTGGCCGAGATCCTTAAGGTGAACGTGGCCGGGCACGAACTGAGTGAAGGAGTTGACCACCGCAATAATGGGCTTGCCGAAATCGCTGTCCTTCATACCCGTTGCGCGCCAAAGGCCGCGCGCACCGGCCATGTTGCGGCCGTGGGTGGTTGTTCTGGAACGATAAGCTGGCATGGTGTCTTCCTCGTCATCTTGGAAATTGTGCGGCGCCGGGCATCGGCCAAGGGTTTCAGGCCGAAGAGCGCCGGCAACTCCGCTTTTTGGAATTGTCGTAATCCAATCGTGCAGTACTGTCACTATCAACTCAAGCGAATCCGGTACGCCGCCGGGCAAGGGCCACGTCCGGGCAAACAAGTCGCTCGACCAAAGTTGGGAACGAAACAGCCCGATCACAAGCGCACACAAAAAGTTGCTTTCACTTCCAAAGAAATGCCGGCCTAAGAGTGTAACAAAACCTGTGTCCGTTGCGTATCGCTCATATCGAAGCTGCTATCGCATAAAGGAATTGTTCCATGGCCGCCTATCGCCCGCCGAAAATCGCATCCTCCGAGATCACACCCCGCTCGATCTATCTGAAGCGGCGCGAGTTCCTGACGGCGGCCGCGGCCGGTATCGGCGTGGCGGCTATCGGCGGCAAGACGGCGCTGGCCGAAGCCCTGACGGCGACCAAGAGCAATTACACGGTCGATGAGAAGCTGACGCCGCTCAAGGACGTCACCACCTACAACAATTTCTACGAATTCGGCCTCGACAAGTCCGATCCGGCCAGCCTCTCAGGCAAGTTCAAGCCGCGTCCCTGGACGGTCAAGGTCGACGGCATGGTCAACAAGCCCGGCACGTTCGATATCGATGCGCTGATCAAGGAGTTCCCGCCGGAAGAGCGGGTCTATCGCATGCGCTGCGTCGAAGCCTGGTCGATGGTGATCCCATGGGACGGCTTCCAGCTTTCCGCCCTGCTCGACAAGGTGGAGCCGCAGGGCAGCGCCAAATATGTGGCCTTCGAGACTGTCGTGCGGCCGGAAGAAATGCCGGGGCAATCGGGCCTCCTGCAATCTCTCAACTGGCCCTATGTCGAGGGGCTGCGCCTGGACGAGGCGCGCAATCCGCTGACGCTGCTTGCCGTCGGCCTCTATGGCGAGACCCTGCCGAACCAGAACGGCGCGCCGATCCGGCTCGTCGTGCCGTGGAAATATGGCTTCAAGGGCATCAAGTCGATCGTGCGCATCACGCTCACCGACAAGCAGCCGCTGAATACATGGCAGGCGACCAACAGCCAGGAATATGGCTTCTACGCCAACGTCAATCCGGCTGTCGATCATCCGCGCTGGAGCCAGGCGACGGAACGGCGCATCGGCGAAGGCGGCTTCTTCGGCTCCAATCGTCACCCCACCCTGCCCTTCAACGGCTATGCCGATCAGGTTGCCAGCCTCTATAGCGGCATGGATCTCAGGGTGAATTTCTGATGGCCCTCTCCTTCGCTCTCCCAAAACGCTGGCAACCCGCCTCCGTCTGGGCGCTCTACTTTGTCGGACTTTTACCGGCCGCCTGGGAGTTCTATCTCGGGGCGACGGATCAGCTCGGCGCCGACGCGGTGAAGACGTTCGAGCTCTTCCTGGGACTATGGGCGATCCGCTTTCTGCTGCTGACACTTGCTGTCACGCCGCTTCGCGATCTCTTCGGCTGGAACTATCTGCGCTATCGCCGCGCACTCGGTCTGCTCTGCTTCTACTACGCGCTGATGCACCTGACCGTCTATATGGTTCTCGATCAGGCGTTGGACGTGCAGGCCGTCATCGATGACGTATTGAAGCGGCCCTTCATCATGTTCGGCATGGCAGGGCTTGTCATGCTGCTGGCCTTGGCCGTGACGTCGAACAATTTCTCGATCAAGCGTCTCGGCAAGAAATGGATCTGGCTGCATCGCCTCGTCTATATCATCGCCGCCTGCGGTGCTCTGCACTTTGCGCTATCAACTAAGGTCCTCTCGGTGGAGCAGTTCATCTATATCGGCCTGCTGATCGCCATGATCCTATACAGATCCTACCGGCCGATCATGATGGAGAGGCGGCGGGCAGCACGTAGGCCAGCTGCGGCCTCTAGCTCCAGAGCGGCCTGAGGGAGGCCGCTCTCCCTTCAAGCGAAGTCATTCCGCAGCGCTGGCGATCTTTGCTTGGCCCTGTTCCTGCACTTCGACGGTCGCCGTGAGGCCGGCGATGAGCTTCGTGCCATCGGGTACCTTGTCGAGCGCGATGCGCACCGGCACACGCTGCGCCAGGCGTACCCAGCTGAAGGTTGGCGTGATATTGGCAAGCAGGCTGCCGGAGGTGCGCTCGCGGTCCTCGATGCCGTAAGCGATGCTCTCGACATGACCGGTCAGCTTCTCGGCCTGCCCCATCAAGTGGATATGAACTTCGTCGCCGATCTGGATGCGCGGCAGCTTGGTTTCTTCGAAATAGCCTTCGACGCGCAGGGAATCGCTGTCGATGAGCGCGACCTTTGCGGTCCCGGCGGAAACATAGTCGCCCGGACGCAGGCTGAGGTTCGAGATCGTGCCGTTGACGGTGGCGCGAACCTCGGAGCGGTCGAGATTGAGCTGGGCGAGTTCGCGATTGGCAGTCGCCTGACGAACGGCAGCCTCATCCTGCTGCACGGTGGTCAGCGCCTGCTCCTTCTGCTGCAGGGAAGCGGCATCACCAAGGCGAGCCTGCCGCGCGCTTTCGCGCTGAGCTTGCTCAAGAGCCGCCTTGCTGCTTGCAAGGGCTGCATCCGCCTGTTCAAGCGCGATGGCGAAACGATCGCGATCGACGCGGAAGAGGATATCGCCCTTCTTGACGGTCTGGTTGTCCTTGACGAGGACCTCGCTCACGAGACCGGAGACATCGGGGGCGATGCCGACGACATCGGCCCTGAGACGCGCATCGCGCGTCCATGGTTCATCCATGTAATGGCCCCAGAGCTGGCGGCCGACATAGACGGCGGCAATAACGAAGATGAGAGTGACGGCCACACGGCCGATGAGTTTGAACGCGTTCATGTGAAATACCAACGGGAGACTGAGGAGACGGCGCCGAGCAGCAGGACGTAAAGCGCGAGATCGAAAAGACCGCGATGCCAGACCAGAGTGTAGACTCCGATCCATGCCAGCAGGCGTCGAACGACAATGACGACAAACAGCGTCAGGAGCATGAGAACGAGAAGGCGCGGGATATAAACGCCATAAAGATCGAATTCTGCGGGCATGATATTACTCGGCGGCAATGGGAAGAGGTTGAGTTGTATCGGATAGCGGTGGCCGCCAGCTCGCCGGCGGCTCGGCATGGGGGAAGAGCGCCCGGCGAAGGCCGACGAGCGCATCAAGGCTCGCCCGACCGGATTGCCGCTTTTCCTGTGCGACGGCTTCGAGGCTATGGTCGATCGACACACGCAGTTCCTCGGCCGGATCCACAGCCCGTTTTGCCTTCAGCCGCGAACGATAGAAATCCGATACGCCGATCAGGACTTCGCTGACCGATGCAGCGGCAGCCGGCTTCAGCTGGCCACGCTCTTTCTGAAGCATCAGCACGTTGAAGCCGAGACGGACATCGGCGTAACCGTCGACCTTTTTCAGTTCGCGGTCCTCGATGCCTGCAAGACGGGGGACGAGCTGGCCCAGGCGGTCGAGGATGCGGCCTGAGAGGCGTTCATGATCGGCACGGCGGATGCCGGCGGCAGTTTCGGCCAGATCTCTCCAGCCGGCCCGCACCAGCCGCCAGGCGGCAAGCTCGGATCCGAATGGGCGGGTAAGCAAAGTCCAGACCAAGGCGAAGCCAACACCGGCCAGAGCGGCGATCGCACTGTTGGTGAAGCTGGCGAAATCGGCGGTGTAACGATCCTGCAGCGCGATGAAACTTGCACCGTTCACCGCCAGCAGCATGCCGAGCATGTTGGTCTGCGGGCGGGTAATCAGGATACCCATCACCAGGAAGGGCGGCGCAAAGACCAGCACCAGCATTTCAAAGCCGGAAATCGACGGCAACACGCCAAAAATATAGACGCAGGCGATGACCAGGCTCACCGCAGTCCAGATGAACATGGTGGTGATGAAGGGCGCGGGACGATCGAGCGCGGCGAAAAACGAGCAGGCAACGGCCACCATGGCGATGAAGCCGGCGCCATCCGCCCAGCCGGAATAGATCCAGAAGAAGCAGGCGACGGCAATTCCGGCGATGACGCTACCGGCCGAGAAGGCAAGCAGGGCGTAATCATAATGCCTGCTGCGACCGACGACATTGCGATAGCGGAAGGCGGGGCGCCAGGTGCCGACCTGCTGTCCCGAGACGATCTGGGCGCGCAGCGTCAGGCAATCCTGCCACAAGTCGACGATTTCCTTGAGGCGAGCGAGAGCGCTCGACCGGACGAGATCGTCCCAGCCGATATCGAGGTCGTTCTCCTGCAACTCCTCGATCTTCCGCGACAAGGTCTCAGCGGTCTCGTCGGCCTTGCCGCGACCACCCTGCCCCAGCCAATCGGCCACCTCATTCAATACAACGACCAATTCCTGCGGTAGCGGCTTGCCACCAGCCTTCAAGGCGTGCAGGCGATCGGCAAGGGAGGAGAAGAGCGGCAGCAGCATCAGCAGGCGGCCGCGCAGCTCGCGCGAATGCCTGACGATGTCGCGGCTGCCGGCATCATAGCGCAACTGGCTGATGACGAGATCCAGGCCGGAAACGTCGGCGGCAAGCTTCTGCCGCTTCAAGGGCGTTGCCGGCGAAGCGCCCTCGCCGCGCAGGATCTCGTCGGCCCAGGTGCCGGCGTCGTCCAGCCAGGAACCTATACGCTGGCCGAGGACGGTGCCGACGCTGCTCGGAAAGACGACGGCGCTAACCACGCTCGCACAGACGATGCCGATGAGAATTTCCTCAGAGCGGGCAAGCGCGACATCGAAAATGGTTTCGGGCGAGCCGACGGTCGGCAGCGCGATCAGCGGCAACGTATAGCCGGCCAGCATGAAGACATAGCTGCGCGACGTGCGGTCGAGCATCGAGATGAACAGCAAGGTGCCGGTCCATAGCGCGACAACGATCGAAAGCAGTTCCGGCGCGTTGACGAAGAGCGGGATGAAGATCACCGATGCGGTGGCACCGATAAGCGTGCCGAGCGCGCGGTAAAGCCCCTTGGAGCTGGTCGCGCCGGCAAGAGGATTGGCGACCACATAGACGGCGGCCATCGCCCAATAGGGACGCGGCAGATCGAGCGACAGGGCGATGAACAGCGCCATAATCGCAGCGATGAAGGCTTTGACGGAAAATAACCACTCGCGCCAGGATGGAATGCTCATGAGACCTTCTCCGGCTCCGGTTCGACGGCTTTGGATGCCTCAAACTCCTCGAAAGCCTTCAGGACGCGAACCGCAGCTTCGATATCCGCGGGGTCGACATTGGCGAGGATCTTGCCACGCAGCTCATCAAGTACGTCTTCCATACGGGAGGCCAGCTTTTCGCCTTCCGGCGTCAGCCACAGGCCTTTCGCGCGTCGATCCGTCGGATCATCCTTGCGGATGACAAGATCCATGCTTTCGAGCTGATCGATCAGCCGAACCAGAGACGGGCCTTCGATGCCGACATAAGTGGCGAGCACCACCTGCCGCACGCCGCCTCCCAGGCGACCGATCCAAAGCAGCGGCGCGGCCACCGCCTCAGATATGCCATGGGAGCTCAGCGCGAGATCGACCGCCCGTCGCCATTGGCGGCCGGTCGTCAGCAGGTTTGCGGTGAATACGCGTTGCAGGGCATTGGACGAGTTCATGAGAACCTATTAGCACTAAACTAATTAGGATTCAAATTATTATTATCGAAAGCGCTATATGGAATGCGAAATGCAGCTATGCAGATATCGAGAGAGCCGTGGTAACCGGCCCGGATCGCAAGCGACCGATAGTCTAATAAATCACTTAGTAATGATCGACGTCGCCGAGATAAAAGTGGGCAAGAACATCATGCTGAGCGCTTCGGCCCGAATAGGATGCGATGAAGCGCCAACGCCAGCGCGATGCCGGCGGCATAGGCGACGATATTCCAGAGCGAGAATACCCTGCCCAGCAACAGGGCTCCGGCGGCAGTCAATCGAAAGGCGTCAAGATCAGGCGTGTGCCAAAGCCTGAAAAACTCTACGGCGATCGCGACGAGCAACGCCGCCACGGCAATCCTGACACGTCCCGAAGACACGAATATTGTCGCCAGGAGCCAATAGACCATCGCTCCCCACAATAACGAGCCGCCATATTTGACGATCGCGAAAGGCAGATCGAGCGCATAACCATAGCGCCGCAATGCAAGACCGGCGGCGATGGTCACCAGGAGCGCGAGGAACAGAAGCAGTCTCTCACGCGTCAATTTTCGCTGCATGTCCCACGATGCTCCCTGCTCTAACGCCACCTGAGCCGAATGCGACTCAGCAAGGCTGATTGCGATACTCCAAAGCAATCAGGGAGATTGAAAGACCGCTCCAGTCGCGGAAACGACAAAAGGCCGGATGATCGCTCATCCGGCCTTCAATTTCTGATCCGAAGCTTAGCCTTAAGCGGCTGCGGCTTCTTCTTCAGCGGCAACGCGAGCCTTGTCGGCTGCGCCCTTGGCATTGACGTCGCGATCGACGAACTCGACGACTGCGAGAGCGGCATTGTCGCCCTGGCGGAAGCCGGCCTTCATGATACGCAGGTAGCCGCCATTGCGGGTGGCGTAGCGGGTTGCGATCGCGTCGAACAGCTTCGAAACGACGGCGACGTCGCGGATCTGCGAGATGGCCTGACGACGAGCGTGCAGGTCGCCGCGCTTGCCGAGGGTTACCAGCTTCTCGACGATCGGGCGAATTTCCTTCGCCTTCGGGAGCGTGGTGACAATCTGCTCATGGGTGATGAGCGAAGCCGCCATGTTGGCGAACATCGCCTTACGATGGCTAGCGGTTCTATTCAGCTTGCGGCCGGCTTTACCGTGGCGCATGGCTATTCTCCTTCACTTGCAGGCATCGTTCGCCCGCAGTTTGATTGGTTAGTATTGGTCTTCGTATCGCTTGGCGAGATCTTCGATGTTCTCAGGCGGCCATGCCGGCACTTCCATGCCGAGGTGCAGGCCCATGGAAGCGAGAACTTCCTTGATTTCGTTCAGCGACTTGCGACCAAAATTCGGCGTGCGGAGCATTTCTGCTTCGGTCTTCTGAATGAGGTCGCCGATGTAGACGATGTTGTCGTTCTTCAGGCAATTTGCCGAGCGAACGGACAGTTCCAGCTCGTCCACCTTCTTGAGGAGCGCCGGGTTGAAAGCGAGTTCGGTGACTGCTTCTTCTTCGGCTTCCTTCTGCGGCTCGTCGAAGTTGACGAACACGCCAAGCTGATCCTGGAGGATGCGAGCCGCGAAAGCGACGGCATCTTCACCGCTGATCGAACCGTCGGTTTCGATCGACATGCTCAGCTTGTCGTAGTCGAGAACCTGTCCTTCGCGGGTATTTTCAACCTTGTAGGACACCTTCTTGACCGGCGAATAGAGGCTGTCGACCGGGATGAGGCCGATCGGAGCGTCTTCCGCACGATTGCGCTCGGCGGGCACATAGCCCTTGCCGTTGTTGACGGTGAATTCCATGCGGATTTCGGCGCCCTCGTCGAGCGTGCAGATGACATGCTCGGGGTTGAGGATTTCGATATCGCCGACCGTCTGGATGTCGCCAGCCGTTACAACGCCTGGGCCTTGCTTGCGGACGACCATGCGCTTGCTGTCATCGCCGTCCATCTTGATGGCGATTTCCTTGATGTTCAGCACGATATCCGTCACGTCTTCCCGGACGCCCGGGATAGAGGAGAACTCATGCAATACGCCGTCGATCTGCACGGCCGTCACAGCGGCACCGCGCAGAGAGGACAGCAGAACGCGACGCAGCGCGTTGCCGAGGGTGAGACCAAAGCCACGCTCCAGCGGTTCCGCCACGAGCGTTGCCTTGGTGCGGCCGCTCGAGGTGAACTCGACCTTGTTGGGCTTGATCAGTTCCTGCCAGTTTTTCTGAATCATGTTTTTGCCTTCCGTTCGTTGCCACCATCCAATCGTGGCAACCGAGCTTGAGTAACACCAAGCCGGGCGCATCTACCCCGGCCGGTGTCGTGAGTGGCGATGATCAGACGCGACGCTTCTTGCGCGGGCGGCAACCATTGTGCGGGATCGGGGTCACGTCGCGGATGGACGTGATCATGAAACCAGCAGCCTGGAGCGCGCGCAGAGCGGATTCACGACCGGAGCCCGGACCGCAAACTTCAACTTCGAGCGACTTCATGCCGTGTTCCTGAGCCTTCTTGGCGCAATCTTCGGCAGCGATCTGGGCTGCGAACGGGGTCGACTTGCGCGAACCCTTGAAGCCCTTGGCACCAGCGGACGACCAGGCAATCGCGTTGCCCTGTGCGTCGGTGATGGTGATCATCGTGTTGTTGAAGGTCGAGTTGACGTGTGCGACGCCCGACGTGATATTCTTGCGCTCGCGACGACGAACGCGGACGGCTTCCTTGGCCATGTTAGTCCTTTCTTGGATCTCTGCACCGCCGTAATCCCAGCGGCTACACCGAAGCGACACCCATGGAGCACCGCTTCAAACTCAAAAGAGGCCGGCGGACCGCCAGCCTCCCAAATCCGGCTGCCCGGAAATTACTTCTTCTTACCGGCGATCGCCTTTGCCGGACCCTTGCGGGTGCGGGCATTGGTGTGCGTGCGCTGACCACGAACCGGCAGGCCGCGGCGATGACGCAGACCGCGGTAAGAACCCAAGTCCATAAGACGCTTGATGTTCATCGCGGTTTCGCGACGCAGATCACCTTCGACCTGATAGTCACGGTCGATGGTTTCGCGGATCTGCAGAACCTCAGCATCGGTCAACTGGTTGACGCGACGCTCGGCCGGAATACCGACCTTCTCGCAGATTTCCTGTGCAAACTTCGGTCCGATCCCGTGAATGTAACGAAGCGCAATAACTACGCGCTTTGCAGTCGGGATGTTGACGCCAGCGATACGAGCCACGCCTGTTCTCCTTGCATTCCTTTTGCCTTGGCAAAGGGTCTTGTTATGCAGCCCGGGAGCTGCTTGTTCAATGTGTGTCCGCAACATGTCAAAACGACCGTACCCGGACTTCCCGTTGGAAATCCGCGCCGATCGCATGGCATGTCGCGAGTTGGCGCGGTGTTTAGCGGAATCAGCGCAAAAAAGCAACCGCTCCGGCAAGTTTATTTTAGGCTATCTAAAGCTTAGCCAGGATAGCCTCTATGCTTTCGGTCACATGTTCGATATCGGCCATGCCGTCGATGCTCTGCAACTTGCCCTTGGCATAGTAGTAACCGATCAGCGGCGAGGTCTCCTTGTAGTAGACCTGAAGACGGGTCGCCATGGTTTCGGCATTGTCATCCGGGCGGCGCTTGAAATGCGTCGAGCCGCATTTGTCGCAGACACCGGCATTTGCCGGAACCTTGTCAGTGTCGTGATAGACACTGCCGCAATTCGAGCAGGAATAGCGGCCAGAGACGCGGCGAATCAGTTCGGCGTCGTCCACTTTGAGCTCAATCACGACGGAGAGCTCGAGGCCCTTCGCGCTAAGCATCTTCTCCGTTGCATCAGCCTGTACAAGAGTGCGCGGGAAACCATCGAGAATGAAACCCTTGGCACAATCCGGCTGATCGATGCGTTCGGAAACGATCGCGTTGACGATCTCATCCGAAACAAGCTTGCCGGCGTCCATGACAGCCTTGGCGCGCTTGCCAACTTCCGTGCCGGCCTGAACGGCCGCACGCAGCATATCGCCAGTGGAAAGCTGCGGAATGCCATGCTTTTCCACGATGCGCTGGGCCTGGGTCCCCTTACCTGCTCCCGGCGGCCCTAAAAGTATGAGTCTCATCGCCCCCTCTTTCCTCCACGCAACTTCGATTTCTTGATCAGGCCTTCATATTGCTGTGCGATCAGGTGACCCTGAATCTGCGCCACCGTATCCAGCGTTACGCTAACCACGATCAGAAGCGAAGTGCCACCCAGAGACAAGGGAATACCTGTCTGGGATACGAGAATTTCGGGCAGGATGCAGACGAAGACAAGATAGATCGCGCCGATGACCGTGATGCGGGTCAGTACGTAATCGATATATTCGGCGGTGCGCTCACCCGGACGGATACCGGGAATGAAACCGCCGTGCTTCTTCAGATTGTCGGCCGTGTCCTTCGGATTGAAGACGAGAGCCGTGTAGAAGAAGGCGAAGAAGGCGATCAGAGCGGCGTAGAGCACCATATAGACGGGCTGTCCGTGGCCGAGCGCTGCAACGATGGACGTTACCCAGGCCGGAAGCGCGGTGTTGTTGCCGAGACCGGCGACGGTTGCCGGCAGCAGAAGCAGCGACGACGCGAAGATCGCCGGGATGACGCCCGAAGTGTTCAGCTTCAGCGGCAGGTGCGACGTATCGCCCTGGAACATGCGCGTGCCAACCTGGCGCTTCGGATATTGGATCAGCAGGCGACGCTGCGCGCGCTCGACGAAGACGATGAGCGCGATGACCAGAATAGCGACGACCAGCACGGCGAGAATAAGAGGCGTGGAAAGCGCGCCCGTGCGGCCAAGCTCAAGGGTACCGGCGAGCGCAGTCGGAAGACCGGCGGCGATACCCGCGAAGATGATCAGCGAGATGCCGTTGCCGATACCGCGCGACGTCACCTGTTCGCCAAGCCACATCAGGAACATGGTGCCGCCAAGCAGCGTTATGACGGTGGAAATACGGAAGAACCAGCCGGGATCGACGACGACGCCGTTGCCATGCTCCAGGCCGATCGCAATGCCATAGGCCTGCAATGCGCCGAGCAGCACCGTGCCGTAGCGGGTGTACTGGTTGATGATCTTGCGGCCCTGCTCGCCTTCCTTCTTCAGGTTCTCGAGCGAGGGAACAACCGACGTCATCAGCTGAACGATGATCGAGGCGGAAATATAGGGCATGATGCCGAGCGCAAAGATCGCCATGCGCTGCACGGCGCCGCCCGAGAACATGTTGAAGAGGCCGAGAATGCCGCCCGACTGATTCTGGAAAGCCTGGGCGTAGGCGGCAGGATTGAGGCCAGGAAGCGGAATGTGGGTGCCGAGCCGGTAGACGAGGAGAGCGCCGAGGGTAAACCACAGGCGCTTCTTGAGATCCTCGGCTTTGGCAAAGGTCGAAAAATTGAGGTTGGACGCCAATTGTTCCGCTGCAGAAGCCATGCAAATCTCCGCATCACCAATTCCGGCATAGTCGGCCGAGTCCGGAATCAGTCTGTAAATTGTTCAAAAGCCGGGCTTCGGACGGATTGCGCTGCAATCGGGCGCCTCACCCTTGGTTCCCGTTATCGATCGGAAAGACACTTGCCGCATCGATCAGATTCGTGAGGCTCACATATGGGAGCAAAATCGCCCGAAGTGAAGTCACTTCGGGCGATTATTGATAATATTATTCTGCGGCAGCAGCGAGCAGCTTGACGGAACCGCCAGCCTTTTCGATCTTCTCGACTGCGGACTTGGAAGCGCCTGCAACTTCAAGAGCAAGCTTCGCCTTCAGTTCGCCGTCCGAGAGAACCCGAACGCCATCCTTGACGCGGCGAATAACGCCGGCAGCCTTGAGAGCTGCTGCATCAACAGTGCTCTTGGCATCGAGCTTGCCGGCATCGACGGCAGCCTGGATGCGTGCCAGCGATACGACAACGTAGTCGGATGCGAAGATGTTGTTGAAGCCGCGCTTCGGCAGACGACGGTAGATGGGCATCTGACCGCCTTCGAAGCCGTTGATCGCAACGCCCGAACGGGACTTCTGACCCTTCACACCACGGCCACCGGTCTTGCCGGAGCCGGAGCCGATGCCGCGGCCGAGGCGCTTGCGGCTGTGGGTCGAGCCTTCGTTATCCTTGATTTCATTCAGTTTCATAGCGAATTACCTCCGGCTCACTTCTCGTCGACAACGCGAACGAGATGCTGGACAGCACGGATCATGCCACGAACAGCCGGAGTATCTTCCAGCGTGCGGCGACGGTGCATTTTGTTCAGTCCGAGACCGATCAGCGTCTTCTGCTGAACATCCGGACGGCGGATCGGGCTGCCAATCTGCTCGACCGTAACGGTCGCCTTAGCTTCAGCCTTCTTGGTCGTCTTGGCCATAGGTCAAACTCCCTTATTCTTCGGAGGCGTTGCCCGAAGCGGCGCGGCGAGCCTGCAGGGTGGCATACTTGATGCCGCGCTGAGCTGCGATGTCCTTCGGGTGAACCTGGTGCTTCAGGGCGTCGAACGTGGCGCGAACCATGTTGTACGGGTTCGACGAACCGGTCGACTTGGCAACGACGTCATGAACGCCGAGCGTTTCGAAAACGGCGCGCATCGGGCCGCCGGCGATGATACCGGTACCGACCTTGGCCGAGCGCAGCAGAACCTTGCCGGCGCCATGACGGCCATGAACGTCGTGATGCAGCGTACGGCCGTCGCGCAGCGGTACGAAGATCATGTCGCGCTTGGCGCTTTCGGTTGCCTTGCGGATGGCTTCCGGCACTTCGCGTGCCTTGCCATGGCCGAAGCCTACGCGGCCCTTCTGGTCGCCAACGACGACGAGAGCGGCGAAGCCGAAGCGACGGCCACCCTTAACAACCTTGGCGACGCGGTTGATCGCGACCAGCTTGTCGACGAATTCGCTATCGCGCTCTTCACGGCTCTGACGGTCTTCCCGCGGAGCCCTCTTTTCCTGTGCCATTGTCCTCTTCCTTTTTCTTTTCCGGGTGCAACGGGCAAACAAAACGAAGACCGCATGAACCTCCCCACGGAGATTTGCGGTCCGGTGAATATCCGGCCGGCATCCTTGAGATCACCGGCCGGAAATCTGATTAGAAGGTCAGGCCGCCTTCGCGGGCTGCTTCAGCCAGGGCCTTGATACGGCCGTGATAGATGAAAGCGCCGCGATCGAACACGACTTCCTTCACGCCGGCCTTGGAGGCGCGCTCGGCAACGAGCTTGCCAACGAGGGCTGCGGCTGCGGTATCGGCACCGGTCTTCAGAGAACCGCGCAGATCCTTGTCGAGGGTGGAGGCAGCCGCGATGGTCTTGCCAGCCACATCATCGATGATCTGAGCGTAGATGTTCTTCGACGAGCGATGAACCGACAGGCGCGGACGGCCATTGGCCACCGCCTTGATTTGACGGCGCACGCGGTTGGCGCGACGCGCAAGTGCTTCTTTCCTGCTAGCCATTTCGCGTGTTCCTTACTTCTTCTTGCCTTCTTTGCGGACGATCCGCTCTTCGGCATACTTAACGCCCTTGCCCTTGTAGGGCTCAGGACCGCGATATTCGCGGATTTCAGCGGCAACCTGACCAACCTGCTGCTTGTTGATGCCGGTGACGACGATTTCCGTCGGCTTCGGCACAGCAATGGTGATGCCCTGCGGCGGCTGATAAATCACGTCGTGGCTGAAGCCGAGCGCCAGCTGCAGGTTCTTGCCCTGCATGGAGGCACGGTAGCCGACGCCGTTGATTTCGAGCTTGCGCTCGTAGCCGTCCTTAACACCCTTGAAGATGTTCTCGATCATGGTGCGGGACATGCCCCACTTTGCGCGAGCATCCTTGGAGTCGTTGAGCGGCGTCACGACGATTGCATTGTTTTCCAGCTTGAGACCGATTTCGTCGTTAGCGACGAAAAACAGCTCGCCCTTGGGGCCCTTGGCAGTCACTTTCTGGCCATCAACCGTGGCCGTGATCCCTGCAGGTACCTGAACGGGCTTCTTACCGATACGAGACATTTTTCAAACCTGTCTGTTTCGAAGGAGATATCTCTGTTCGATCTTAGAAGACCGAGCAGAGAACCTCGCCACCAACATTCTGTTCGCGAGCCTGGTGATCGGCCATCACACCCTTCGGAGTCGAAAGGATGGTGATGCCGAGACCGTTCGCGACCTGCGGAATGGACTTGACCGAGACATAAACCCGGCGGCCCGGCTTAGACACACGGCCGATCTCGCGGATCACCGAAGCGCCTTCGTAGTACTTGAGTTCGATGTTGAGCTCAGACTTGCCGTTGCCGAAATCGACGACGGAATAGCCACGGATGTAGCCTTCAGCTTGGAGCACATCGAGAACGCGTGCACGGAGCTTGGACGCAGGCGTCGAAACCGACGACTTGCGGCGCGAAGCGCCATTGCGGATGCGGGTGAGCATATCGCCCAAAGGATCAGTCATAGACATCTAATCTGCTCCTTACCAGCTGGACTTGACGATGCCCGGCACCTTGCCGAGATTGCCGAGTTCACGCAGCGCGATACGCGACATGCGCAGTTTGCGGTAGTAGGCGCGCGGACGGCCAGACACTTCGCAACGGTTGCGAATACGGGTCTTCGATCCATCGCGCGGGAGCGATGCCAACTTCAGAGTGGCCTTGAACCGGTCTTCGATCGAGAGAGACTGGTTCATGATGATTGCCTTGAGAGCAGCCCGCTTCGCGGCCTGGTTGGCAACCGTATTGCGGCGGCGCTTGTTCTTTTCAACTGCGCTTGTCTTCGCCATATCAGGGTTCCTTTTCTACGCTCGTCGTTACGGTTATTGACGGAACGGGAAGTTGAACTCTTTCAGAAGAGCCCGTGCTTCGTCGTCGGTCGTCGCCGTCGTGCAAACGATGATGTCCATGCCCCACATCTGATCAACCTTGTCGTAGTTGATCTCAGGGAACACAATGTGCTCCTTGATGCCCATGGCAAAATTGCCACGACCGTCAAAGCTCTTCGGGTTCAGGCCGCGGAAGTCGCGAACGCGCGGAAGCGCGATGTTGACCAGACGATCCAGGAACTCATACATGCGGGCGCCGCGCAGCGTCACCTTGGCGCCGATCGGCATGTTTTCGCGGACCTTGAAGCCAGCGATGGAGTTGCGCGCGCGGGTAATGACCGGCTTCTGGCCAGCGATGGCCGCCAGGTCGGCAGCAGCAACGGTCGGCTTCTTCGAATCAGCCGTCGCTTCGCCAACGCCCATGTTGATCACGATCTTGTCCAGCTTCGGGATCTGCATCTCGTTAGCGTAGGAGAACTGCTCCTGCATGGCTGCACGGATGCGAGCAACATATTCCTTCTTGAGCCGCGGCTCGTACTTTGCCTCAGCCATCGATCACTTCTCCCGAGGTCTTGGCCACACGGACCTTCTTGCCATCCACAACCTTGAAACCGACGCGGGTCGGCTTGCCGTCCTTGTCGACGATCGCAATGTTGGACAGGTGAAGCGGGGCTTCCTTGCTGATGATGCCGGCTTCCTGGTTCTGCGTCTGGCGCTGATGGCGCTTGATGACGTTGACGCCACGAACGACCGCACGGTCTTCCTTCGGCAGCACTTGAATGACTTCGCCGGTACGGCCCTTGTCCTTACCGGTCAATACGACAACCTTGTCGCCTTTACGGATCTTCTGCATCGCTCCGCTCCTTACAGTACTTCTGGAGCCAGCGAGATGATCTTCATGTGGTTCTTGGCGCGAAGTTCGCGCGGAACCGGTCCGAAGATACGGGTGCCGATCGGCTCTTTCTTGTTGTCGATGAGGACTGCTGCGTTGGTATCGAAGCGGATGACGCTGCCATCCGGACGACGGATGTCCTTGGCGGTACGAACAACAACCGCCTTCATCACGTCACCCTTCTTCACACGGCCGCGCGGGATAGCTTCCTTGATCGAAACGACGATAACGTCGCCGATCGAGGCATACTTGCGCTTCGAGCCGCCCAGCACCTTGATGCACATGACACGACGTGCGCCGGAATTATCCGCCACGTCGAGGTTTGTTTGCATCTGAATCATGTCAGGTCGCCTTCTTGTTGTTACCGGAATGGTTGGGCCAATCGACCCCCTACCCCGGCTTATGGACTAGTGTCTTGTCTGATTATGCCTGGGCTTCGGAACCGCAACGGGTCGCCTCTGCCGGCCATCAATAAAGCAAAAGAACGCCCGTTCGCGAGCGTCCTGCTTCCAAGCTCGTGCTTCATACAGATATTTCGCCCAAGCGCAAGGGCCTGAGCGAAATTCTGTTACTTGGACTGGGCGGAAACGACCGTCCAGGTCTTATCCTTGGAGATCGGCGCGCATTCCTCGATGGAAACGACGTCGCCGGTCTTGTACTGATTGTTTTCGTCGTGAGCCTTGTACTTCTTGGAACGACGAACGGTCTTCTGGAGCAGCGGGTGAGCGAAACGACGCTCAACGCGGACAACTACCGTCTTCTCGTTCTTGTCGCTGACCACGACGCCCTGCAGAATGCGCTTCGGCATGTTATTCTTCCTTTAGGCCTTTGCTTCTGCCGCCTTCTGGCGGGCAATGGTTTTTACGCGAGCGATGTCCTTGCGGACTTCGTTGATGCGCGAGGACTTCTCGAGCTGGCCGGTCGCCTTCTGAAAGCGCAGGTTGAACTGCTCCTTCTTCAGCTTGGCAAGCTCGTCCTTGAGTTGGTCGGCGCTCAGGGCGCGAACATCTGCGGCTTTCATGAGCTTCTTCCTTACTCTGCAATGCGCTGAACGAAGCGCGTCTTGACCGAGAGCTTGGCAGCGCCGAGGCGCAGGGCCTCACGAGCGATTTCTTCGCTCACACCGTCGATCTCGAACATCATACGGCCGGGCTTGACCTTGCATGCCCAGTATTCGACAGAGCCCTTACCTTTACCCATACGGACTTCGGTCGGCTTTGCGGTTACCGGAACATCCGGGAACACGCGGATCCATACACGGCCGGCGCGCTTCATATAGCGCGTGATCGCCCGGCGGGCCGCTTCGATCTCGCGAGCGTTGACGCGGTTAGGCTCCTGCGACTTCAGGCCGAATTCGCCGAACGCCAGATCAGAACCACCCTTGGCAACGCCCTTGATGCGGCCCTTGAATTGCTTGCGGTACTTCGTACGCTTTGGCTGCAACATTTTCTTATTCTCCGAACTTATCTGCCACGTACGCTATCAAGCGTTGTCGCGGCGACGGTCTCTATCGCGATCGCGGCTAGCCGGACCCTGGGCGTCGCCTTCGAGCGCGCGGCGTTCGGAGGCCATCGGATCGTGCTCAAGGATTTCGCCCTTGAAGATCCAGACCTTGATGCCGCAGATACCGAAAGCGGTTTCTGCTTCAGCCGTACCGTAGTCGATGTCGGCGCGCAGCGTATGCAGCGGCACGCGACCTTCGCGGTACCATTCCGTACGAGCGATTTCAGCACCGCCGAGACGGCCGGCGCAGGTGATCTTGATGCCTTCGGCGCCAAGACGCATCGCGGACTGAACGGCGCGCTTCATGGCGCGACGGAAAGCAACACGGCGTTCCAGCTGCTGAGCGATCGACTGGGCAACCAGCGTCGCGTCGATTTCCGGCTTGCGAACTTCAACGATGTTGAGGTGCGTTTCGGAATTCGTCATGTCCGACAGCTTCTTGCGGAGCTTGTCGATGTCAGCGCCCTTCTTGCCGATGATCAGGCCCGGACGAGCCGAGTGGATCGTGACGCGGCACTTCTTGTGCGGACGCTCGATGACCACCTTGGAGATACCAGCCTGCTTCAGTTCGTTCATGACGAACTTGCGCATCTTCAGGTCTTCGTGGAGGAGTTGGCCGTACTCGGCATTATCCGCGAACCAGCGGCTATCCCAGGTACGGTTGATGCCAAGACGAAAGCCGATCGGATTGATTTTCTGACCCATTATGCGGCCTCCCCTTGAGCTTCCACTTCACGAACGACGATCGTCAGGTGCGCAAACGGACGCTCGATGCGAGATGCGCGGCCGCGGCCACGAGCGTGGAAACGCTTCATGACGATCGACTTGCCGACGTAAGCTTCTGCAACGACCAGCGAGTCAACGTCGAGATCGTGATTGTTTTCTGCATTGGCGATCGCAGATTCGAGCGTCTTCTTCACGGCGCCAGCGATACGCTTGCGCGAGAATTCCAGCTCTGCGAGCGCGCGGTCAACCTTCTTGCCGCGGATCGAAGCCGCGACCAGGTTGAGCTTCTGCGGGCTGACGCGGAGCGTGCGCGCAACTGCCTGCGCCTCGTTGTCCTTCAGCCGGCGTTCGGTTTTTGCCTTGCCCATTGTTACTTCCTCTTCGCCTTCTTGTCCGCACCGTGACCATAATAGGTACGGGTCGGGGCGAACTCGCCGAACTTGTGTCCGACCATGTCTTCATTGACGCTGACCGGAATGTGCTTGCTGCCGTTGTAGACGCCGAAGGTGAGACCAACGAACTGCGGCATGATGGTGGAGCGACGGCTCCACATTTTGATTACTTCGTTACGTCCGCCTTCACGCACCTTCTCAGCCTTCTTGAGAAGATAGCCGTCAACAAACGGACCTTTCCATACTGAACGAGCCACTTGAGACTTCCTCTCTTACTTCTTGCGCTGATGGCGCGAGCGCATAATCATCTTGTCGGTCGACTTGTTCGACCGCGTACGCTTGCCCTTGGTCGGCTTGCCCCACGGGGTCACCGGATGGCGACCACCGGAGGTGCGGCCTTCACCACCGCCGTGCGGATGGTCGACCGGGTTCATGACAACGCCGCGGTTATGCGGCTTCTTGCCACGCCAACGCGAACGACCGGCCTTACCGTCGTTGATGTTGCCGTGATCCGGGTTCGAAACCGCACCGATCGTGGCAAGGCAGGTGCCGTGCACAAGGCGCTGTTCACCCGAGTTCAGGCGAAGGATCGCCATGCCCTGGTCACGGCCGACGAGCTGAGCGTAGGAGCCGGCGGAGCGAGCGATCTGACCGCCCTTGCCAGGCTTCATTTCCACATTGTGGATGATGGAGCCGACCGGGATGAACTGAAGCGGCATGGTGTTGCCAGGCTTCACGTCCACTGCCTTTTCCGAAGCGATGACCTTGTCGCCCGAAGCGAGACGCTGCGGAGCGAGGATGTAGGCCAGTTCGCCGTCCGTGTACTTCACCAGAGCGATGTAAGCGGTACGGTTCGGATCGTATTCGATACGCTCGACGGTTGCTTCGACGTCGAACTTGCGACGCTTGAAGTCGACCAGACGATAGCTGCGCTTGTGACCACCGCCCTGGAAACGGACGGTGATGCGGCCGGTGTTGTTACGGCCACCCTTGGAGGTGAGGCCTTCGGTCAACGACTTGACCGGCTTGCCCTTGTAGAGCGAGGAGCGATCGACAATGACCAGCTGACGCTGGCTCGGGGTCGTCGGATTGAATGTTTTCAATGCCATTTTCTTATTCCTCAGAGACCGGTGGAGACGTCGATCGACTGGCCTTCGGCGAGCGTCACAACAGCCTTCTTCACGTCCTTCTGCTTGCCGACGAGACCCTTGAACCGCTTGGTCTTGCCGAGGCGCAGCAGAGTGTTAACGGCCGTCACCTTGACGCCGAAGAGCGCTTCGACGGCAGCCTTGATTTCCGGCTTCGTCGCGGTCTTCGCAACGTTGAAAACAACCTGGTTATTGTCCGACAGCAGCGTGGACTTTTCGGTGATCGCCGGAGAAACGATCACATCATAATGGCGAAGATCCGTCACTTGAATCGCTCCTCTAGAGCTTCAACTGCAGCCTTGGACAGCACGAGCTTGCCGCGGCGCAGGATGTCGTAAACGTTGATGCCCTGAACCGGCAGAACATCGATGTTCGGGATGTTCTGGGCTGCGAGCTTGAAGTTGCTGTCGAGCTCAGCACCGCCGATGAACAGAGCGTTCGTCAGGCCGAGCGTCTCGAAAGCGCCAGCGAGTGCCTTGGTCTTGGCTTCGGTAGCGACGAGATTGTCGATGACAATCACGTCTTCAGCCTTGAACTTGGCAGAGAGAGCGTGACGCAGGCCGAGGGCGCGAACCTTCTTCGGCAGATCATGCTCGTGGCTGCGAGCGACCGGGCCGTGAGCCTTACCACCGCCGCGGAACTGCGGAGCGCGAGCCGAATGGTGACGAGCGCGGCCCGTACCCTTCTGCTTGTACATCTTGGCACCGGTGCGCGCTACGTCTGCGCGGCCCTTGGCCTGATGCGTGCCCTGCTGCTTCTTGGCAAGCTGCCAGCGAACGACGCGAGCGAGAATGTCTTCACGCGGCTCGAGGCCGAAAATCGCATCAGAAAGGGAAACCTTCCCGGCGTCTTTGCCCTCAAGGGTCTTGACGTTGAATTCCATTGGTTTGGCTCCCTTACTTCGCTGCCGACTTGACGGCGTCGCGCACGATGATCCAGGCGCCCTTGGAGCCGGGAACCGCACCCTTGACGAGGATTAGACCGCGATCTTCATCGGTCGATACCACTTCAAGGTTCTGCGTCGTGACGCGGGTCTGGCCCATGTGACCAGCCATCTTCTTGTTCTTGAACACCTTGCCCGGGTCCTGGCGCGAGCCGGTCGAACCGTGCGAGCGGTGCGAAACCGACACACCGTGCGTGGCGCGCAAACCGCCGAAGCCGTGGCGCTTGATGGCGCCGGCAAAGCCCTTACCGATCGTCGTGCCGGTCACGTCGACGAGCTGACCCGCCGTGAAGTGACCTGCGTTGAGCTCGGTGCCAACTGCGAGCAGATTGTCTTCCGTGACACGGAATTCTGCGAGCTTGGCCTTCGGCTCTACGCTTGCGACGGCGAAATGGCCGCGAAGAGCCTTCGTCGTGTTCTTAACTTTAGCCTGGCCGGCACCGAGCTGAACTGCGGTGTAGCCATTCTTTTCAACTGTGCGCTGGGCTACGACCTGGCAGCCTTCCATACGCAATACGGTAACCGGGACATGCTCGCCGGCGTCGTTGTAGACGCGGGTCATTCCCACCTTCTGTGCAATCACACCTGAACGCATCGGTTCAATCCTTCTCACTCAGCTCGAGGACCGGAGGCCTTAGAGCTTGATCTCAACATCGACACCGGCGGCGAGATCGAGCTTCATCAGCGCGTCTACCGTCTGCGGGGTCGGGTCAACGATGTCGAGGAGGCGCTTATGCGTGCGCATCTCGAACTGCTCGCGGCTCTTCTTGTCGATGTGCGGGGACCGGTTTACCGTAAACTTCTCGATACGAGTCGGAAGCGGAACGGGGCCCCGGACGCTTGCACCGGTGCGCTTCGCCGTCGACACGATCTCGCGCGTGGAAGCATCGAGAATCCGGTGATCGAACGCCTTCAGGCGAATGCGGATATTTTGGCCGTTCATTCGACGTTATCCTTGTGTTTGTTATCTCGCGTGCCTTTCGAAAAGGCACGGTTTGTTCTGTTTCCTAAGGCGGACCACCGGTTTCAAAGATCGAGAGGGACGCCGGCTACGGCATCCCCATCCACTCTTTAGGCCTTTCGGCCCACCTTATTGTTAATTTCATTGGCCGCTTCGTCATCCGAAGCAGCGCGCAAATCGCGCTCGCGCGCCATTTGCAACATTTCTATGTCATAAGCAAGCGGCTAGAGCCGCTTACATCATAATATTGTCATCGAATCGGCCACTCGAATGGAGTGGCCGTCTTCGAATTACTCGACGATGGAGGCGACGATGCCAGCGCCGACGGTACGGCCGCCTTCGCGGATCGCGAAGCGAAGCTTTTCTTCCATCGCGATCGGAACGATCAGCTCGACGTCAACCGTGACGTTGTCGCCTGGCATAACCATTTCCGTGCCTTCCGGAAGCGTCACGATGCCCGTCACGTCCGTCGTACGGAAGTAGAACTGCGGACGGTAGTTCGTGAAGAACGGCGTATGACGGCCGCCTTCTTCCTTCGTCAGGATGTAGGCTTCGGCCTTGAACTTCTTGTGCGGCTTGACAGAACCCGGCTTGCACAGGATCTGACCACGCTCGACGCCGTCACGGTTCACACCGCGGATCAGCGCGCCGATGTTGTCGCCGGCCTGGCCCTGGTCGAGCAGCTTGCGGAACATTTCAACGCCGGTAACCGTCGTCTTCGACGTCGGACGGATGCCGACGATCTCGACTTCTTCACCAACCTTGATCACGCCACGCTCGACGCGGCCCGTCACAACCGTACCACGGCCAGAGATCGAGAACACGTCTTCGATCGGCATCAGGAACGGCTGGTCGATCGGACGCTCAGGCGTCGGGATGTAGGCGTCAACCTGAGCCATCAGCTCGCGGATCGCGTCTTCGCCGATCTTCTTGTCCGAATCTTCAAGAGCAGCAAGCGCCGAACCCTTGACGACCGGGATGTCGTCGCCCGGGAAGTCGTAGGACGACAGAAGTTCGCGAACTTCAAGCTCGACGAGCTCGAGAAGCTCAGCGTCGTCAACCTGGTCGACCTTGTTCAGGAATACGACGATTGCCGGAACGCCAACCTGGCGGGCGAGCAGGATGTGCTCGCGCGTCTGCGGCATCGGGCCGTCAGCAGCAGAGCAAACCAGGATCGCGCCGTCCATCTGGGCGGCACCCGTGATCATGTTCTTCACGTAGTCGGCGTGGCCGGGGCAGTCAACGTGCGCATAGTGACGGTTCGGCGTCTCGTATTCAACGTGGGCCGTCGAGATCGTGATGCCACGAGCCTTCTCTTCCGGAGCCGCGTCGATTTGGTCATACGCCTTGAACTCGCCGAAGTACTTCGTGATCGCTGCCGTCAACGACGTCTTGCCGTGGTCAACGTGACCGATCGTCCCGATGTTAACGTGCGGCTTATTGCGCTCAAACTTACTCTTTGCCATTTTCGGCTCTCCGTTTTCCTGTCCCCTGAGGGATCAATTCTTGTTATCGGTCAATTGGTATTCCGGTCACTTCTGACCGGAATACTTTGCCTGGATTTCCTGTGCGACGTTCGACGGAACCGGCGCATAATGATCGAAGGTCATCGTGTACTGTGCACGGCCCTGAGACATCGAGCGCAGGTTATCGACGTACTTGAACATGTTCGCCAGCGGGACGTTCGCGCTGATGACGACGGCGATACCGCGGCTCTCCTGGCCCTGGATCTGACCACGGCGAGAGTTCAGGTCGCCGATAACGTCACCGACGTAGTCTTCCGGCGTTACGACTTCGACCTTCATCATCGGCTCGAGGAGCTGAGCACCGGCTTCGCGAGCTGCTTCACGGAAGCAAGCGCGAGCGGCAATTTCGAAGGCCAGAACCGACGAGTCGACGTCGTGGAAGGCACCGTCGATGAGCGTCGCCTTGACGCCGAGCATCGGGAAGCCAGCCAGCGGGCCCGAAGACAGAACGCTTTCGATACCCTTCTGAACGCCCGGAATGTATTCCTTCGGAACAGCACCACCGACGATCTTGGATTCGAACTTGAAGTCTTCGCCTTCCGGGTTCGGCTCGAATACGAGCTTGACGCGTGCGAACTGACCGGTACCACCGGTCTGCTTCTTGTGCGTGTAGTCCTTTTCCGTCAGGCGCGTGATGGTTTCGCGGTAAGCAACCTGCGGCGCGCCTACGTTTGCTTCAACCTTGAACTCACGACGCATGCGGTCGACGATGATGTCGAGGTGCAGTTCGCCCATGCCGGCGATGATCGTCTGACCGGATTCCTGGTCGGTCTTAACGCGGAAGGACGGGTCTTCTGCAGCCAGGCGGTTGAGCGCGAGGCCCATCTTTTCCTGGTCGCCCTTGGACTTCGGCTCGATCGCGATCTGGATGACCGGCTCCGGGAATTCCATGCGCTCGAGGATAACCGGCTTCAGCGGGTCGCAGAGCGTGTCACCCGTCGTGGTTTCCTTGAGGCCGGCGAGAGCAACGATGTCGCCAGCATAGGCTTCTTCGATGTCTTCACGCGAGTTGGAGTGCATCTGCAGCATGCGGCCGACGCGCTCGCGCTTGTCCTTGACCGTGTTCATGACCGAAACGCCCTTCTCCAGCTTGCCGGAGTAGATACGGGCAAAGGTGAGCGAGCCGACGAACGGGTCGTTCATGATCTTGAACGCGAGCATGGAAAGCGGCTCGTTGTCGTCAGCGTGACGCTCGATCTCGGCTTCCGTCTTGGCATCGATGCCCTTGATCGCCGGAATGTCGAGCGGCGACGGCAGGTAATCGACAACGGCGTCGAGGAGCGGCTGAACACCCTTGTTCTTGAATGCGGTGCCGCAGAACATCGGATGGAACTTGACGTCGATCGTGCCGCGACGAACGAGTTCGCGGATCTTGTCGTTGTCAGGCAGATTGCCTTCGAGGTAGGCTTCCATCGCGGCTTCATCGATCTCGACAACGGTCTCGATCAGCTTTTCGCGATATTCTTCAGCCTTGGCCTTCATGTCTTCCGGGATTTCGACGACGTCCCACTGGGCGCCGAGCGACTCGTCGCGCCAGATCAGAGCGTTCATCTCGACCAGGTCGATAACGCCCTTGAAGTCGCTTTCAGCGCCGATCGGCAGCTGCATGACAACTGCGGTCGCACCGAGGCGCGTCTTGATCATCTCAACCGAGCGGTAGAAGTCGGCCCCGGTCTTGTCCATCTTGTTGCAGAAGATCATGCGCGGAACATGATACTTCTCAGCCTGACGCCAAACGGTTTCCGTCTGCGGCTCAACGCCGGCGTTGGCGTCGAGCAGCGCGATGGCACCATCGAGAACACGCAGCGAGCGCTCGACTTCGATGGTGAAGTCAACGTGGCCGGGGGTGTCGATGATGTTGAAGCGGCGGGTCTTGCCGTCACGGCCCTTCCAGAAGGTCGTGGTAGCAGCAGAGGTGATCGTGATGCCACGCTCCTGCTCCTGCTCCATCCAGTCCATCGTGGCAGCGCCATCATGAACTTCGCCGATCTTGTGCGACTTACCGGTGTAGTAAAGAATACGCTCGGTCGTCGTGGTCTTGCCGGCGTCGATATGCGCCATGATACCGAAATTGCGGTAGTCTTCGATTTTATATGCGCGAGCCATTGTGGACTGCCTTTCCGAAACCGTTCGGGATTACCAGCGATAATGCGAGAACGCACGGTTGGCATCAGCCATCTTGTGCGTGTCTTCGCGCTTCTTGACGGCAGCGCCGCGGTTGTTGGAGGCATCGAGAAGTTCGCCGCACAGACGGTCGATCATCGTCGTCTCGTTACGCTTGCGAGCAGCGGTGATCAGCCAGCGGATGGCCAGAGCCTGGCGACGCTCAGGACGCACATCGACCGGAACCTGGTACGTAGCACCACCAACGCGGCGCGAGCGGACTTCAACGTGCGGAGCGATGTTATCCAAAGCCTGATGGAACACGCCGAGCGGTTCCTGCTTTGCCTTGCCCTGCACGGCGTCAAACGCGCCATATACGATGTTTTCCGCTACGGACTTCTTGCCGTCCAGCATGATGGCATTCATGAACTTGGTAACAACCAGATCGCCGAACTTCGGGTCCGGATTGATCTCGCGCTTTTCTGCTCTATGACGTCGGGACATGTAACTTCTCGTCTCTCAACTGTTGCGACGCTTAACCACGCGGAGAACCTCGCGCAGCGCCGGATTATCTAAAAATCCGAATTACTTCGGACGCTTTGCACCGTACTTCGAACGGCGCTGCTTGCGGTTCTTGACACCCTGGGTATCGAGAACGCCACGGATGATGTGGTAGCGAACACCCGGAAGGTCCTTAACGCGGCCGCCACGGATCATGACAACAGAGTGTTCCTGAAGGTTGTGACCTTCACCGGGGATGTAACCAATGACTTCGAAGCCGTTGGTCAGGCGGATCTTTGCGACCTTACGCAGAGCCGAGTTCGGCTTCTTCGGCGTCGTGGTGTAGACGCGGGTGCAAACGCCGCGCTTCTGCGGGTTCTCCTGAAGAGCGGGAACCTTGTTACGCTTTACCTGCGCCTGGCGAGGCTTGCGGATCAGCTGGTTTACGGTAGGCATTCAACCATCCCTTGTAAATCTATCTCGACACCCTTGCGGGCATGACTTTCGCCGTCACCGGCACGACACACGTTCGTCTCAATGCGCAAAACGTGGCCCGATCCGCTCTCGCAGATGGACCACAGAAAAGCAGAGGACACCGAAGGTG
Source organism: Rhizobium sp. ERR 1071 (assembly GCF_007828675.1). NCBI lineage: Bacteria > Pseudomonadati > Pseudomonadota > Alphaproteobacteria > Hyphomicrobiales > Rhizobiaceae > Rhizobium > Rhizobium sp. ERR 1071. The sequence goes on from NZ_VITM01000001.1 coordinate 630,542, forward strand.
GCGTCGTGCGAGCAGCATTCGTGTCTTCAACGTGCGTTTAGAACCTTGTTTGAGGTGAACTCCAGGGCGCGTCGCCCCGAATAGCCATGCCTCACATGGGTTCCGATGGCGGCGGTACTACTGGTTTCCCACCGGTTCGTCAAGGCCGGTTAAGAAATTATCTTTGTCATAAAGCCCGGAAACCCCGGCCAAACCAGCCATTTGGCGCATTGGATAGGGAAATGCCGCCCCTTCGGCAAGATGGACTTTGGTATTTCGGCAAAATCCCTATAAGGAATCACGGAAGAACATTTCCATCTGACGGACCCACGCGGCGAAAAGGAATCGCCGGGTCGATTCGATACTCCCGAAGGAAGATCCATGATTACTGCGCCAGACAATGACAACAAATCCGACGGCCCCATGGTCTTCATCATCATCGGCAAGGGTTATGAGACCGATGGCGGCGAAGGCATCGACCTGCACGTCATGCTGAAAGCGCCCGACGATGATACCGCCGTGCGCGAGGCACTGAACGCTCTTGCCGAAGAGGGCTTCATCGAGGCCGACCTCGACCAGATCGGACTCCTGACGGATATTCCGGACGAGGAGCCGCATGCCTCCGCCTATCAAGGCGCACTCGAAGGCGAAGTCGCAATCATCCGCTTCCGCTGATCGGACAACCGTCTGAGGAAGGCGGCCCCCCTCACCTTGCCGATTTCATTATGCACAAAAAGAAACCGCCCGGATCGCTCCGGGCGGTTTTGATTTTTGTCAATTCAGACCAGCTTATTCAGCCGGGCTGTTCTCGCTGGCGAGATCCTGCAGCATCGGCGTTGCAACGCCGGCGCCCGTGCCCTTGCGACGCTCTTCGAGGATGAGCTCGTCGCGGGCCGTAGCGATACGGCGGATCTGCGTCATGGTACCGCCGGTACCGGCCGGGATCAGGCGGCCGACGATGACGTTTTCCTTCAGGCCCTGCAGACCGTCGGTCTTGCCGGCGATTGCAGCTTCGGTCAGCACCTTCGTCGTTTCCTGGAAGGATGCAGCCGAGATGAAGGACGGCGTCTGCAGCGATGCCTTGGTGATGCCGAGCAGAACCGGATCGCCATAAGCAGGCTTCTTGCCTTCTTCGATCAGGCGGTCGTTGGCGTCTTCCAGCTCGATACGGTCGACGTTGTCGCCGACGATGTACTGGCTGTCGCCCGCATCGGTGATTTCCACCTTCTGCAGCATCTGACGGACAATCACTTCGATGTGCTTGTCGTTGATGACAACGCCCTGCAAGCGGTAGACTTCCTGGATTTCGTTGACCAGGTAAGAAGCCAGAGCCTCCACGCCCTTGATCGCCAGAATGTCGTGCGGAGCCGGGTTACCGTCGAGGATGTAATCACCCTTTTCGATATAGTCGCCTTCCTGAAGGTGGAAGGGCTTGCCCTTCGGGATCAGGTATTCGACCGGCTCGACACCGTCTTCCGCCGGCTCGATGATGACGCGGCGCTTGTTCTTGTAATCGCGGCCGAGGCGGATCGTACCATCGATCTCTGCGATGATGGCGTGGTCCTTCGGACGACGAGCTTCGAACAGTTCGGCAACACGCGGCAGACCACCGGTGATGTCCTTGGTCTTGGCGCTTTCCAGCGGCGAACGGGCGAGAACGTCACCCTGAGACACCTTCTGCCCCGGCTCGACCGACAGGATCGCGTCGACCGAAAGCAGGAAGCGTGCTTCACCACCGCGCGAGAGCTTGGCGACATTGCCGCTGGCGTCCTTGATGACGATCGCCGGCTTCAGATCCGAGCCGCGCGGCGTCGAGCGCCAGTCGATAACCTGACGCTTGGTGATGCCGGTGGATTCGTCCGTCGCTTCGAGGACCGAGAGACCGTCGACGACATCTTCGAAGTGAACCGTACCGGCCACTTCCGTCATCATCGGACGGGTATAGGGGTCCCACTCTGCGAGACGCTGACCGCGCTTTACCTTGTCGCCATCGTCGACATAAAGCTTCGAGCCGTAGGCAACGCGCTGCGAGGAGCGTTCAACGCCACGTTCGTCCAGGATCTGCACCGTCATGTTGCGGCCCATGGCAACGAGGTTGCCTTCGGAGTTGCGCAGCATATTCCGGTTCTTGATCTGAACCGTGCCCTCGTAAGAGGCTTCCAGGAACGACTGGTCGACCACGGTCGCCGTGCCGCCCAGGTGGAAGGTACGCATGGTCAGCTGCGTGCCCGGCTCACCGATCGACTGTGCGGCGATGACGCCGACAGCTTCACCGATGTTGACAGGCGTACCGCGAGCAAGGTCGCGACCGTAGCAGACCGAGCATACGCCCGTCTGGATTTCGCAGGTCAGAGCCGAACGGATGCGGATGGACTGGATACCAGCCTTCTCGATCTCGATGACATCGGGCTCGAGGATCATCTTGCCGGCATCGACGATGCGCTCACCCGTGACCGGATGATCGATGTCGTCCAGGGCCGTACGGCCGAGGATGCGGGCGCCGAGCGAGGCAACGACCTGACCGGCATCGACGATGGCGGTCATGGTGAGGCCGTTTTCGGTACCGCAATCGATCTGCGTGACGATGCAATCCTGCGCGACGTCGACCAGACGGCGGGTCAGGTAGCCCGAGTTCGCGGTCTTCAAGGCGGTGTCGGCCAGACCCTTACGGGCACCGTGCGTCGAGTTGAAGTACTCGTTAACGGTGAGGCCTTCCTTGAAGTTCGAAATGATCGGCGTCTCGATGATTTCGCCCGACGGCTTGGCCATGAGGCCGCGCATGCCGCCCAGCTGGCGCATCTGGTTCGGAGAACCACGAGCACCCGAGTGGCTCATCATGTAGATCGAGTTCATCGGCTTCTGACGACCGGTCTTTTCGTCGAATTCGACGGCCTTAATGCGGGCCATCATTTCTTCGGCGACCTTTTCGGTGGCCTTACCCCAAGCGTCGACAACCTTGTTGTACTTTTCGCCCTGGGTGATCAGACCGTCGTTATACTGCTGCTCGTATTCCTTCACGAGCGCTTCGGTATCGCCGACGATCTTGGCCTTGGTGTTCGGGATGACCATGTCGTCCTTGCCGAACGAAATGCCGGCGCGGCAGGCATGGGCAAAGCCGAGCTGCATGATGCGGTCGCAGAAAATGACCGTGTCCTTCTGGCCGCAATGACGGTAGACCGTGTCGATCATCTTGGAGATGTTCTTCTTGGTCATTTCCTGGTTGCAGATGTCGAAGGTGACCTTTGCATGCTTCGGCAGAAGTTCGCCGATCAGCAGACGGCCGGGGGTCGTTTCATAGATCTTCGAATATGGCTTGCCATCTTCGCCGACCGACTTGAAGCGGCCGCGGATCTTCGAATGCAGCGTCACGACCTTGTTCTCAAGTGCGTGATGCAGCTCGCCGAGATCAGAGAAGGCCATGCCTTCGCCCGGCTCGTTCTGGTTCAGGATCGACAGATAGTACAGGCCGAGAACCATGTCCTGCGAGGGAACGATGATCGGCGCGCCGTTTGCCGGGTGCAGAATGTTGTTGGTCGACATCATCAGCACGCGGGCTTCAAGCTGGGCTTCCAGCGAGAGCGGCACGTGAACGGCCATCTGGTCACCATCGAAGTCGGCGTTGAAGGCCGTGCAGACGAGCGGATGCAGCTGGATGGCCTTGCCTTCGACCAGCGTGGGTTCGAAGGCCTGGATGCCCAGGCGGTGCAGCGTCGGTGCGCGGTTCAAGAGAACCGGATGCTCGCGGATGACCTCGTCGAGGATATCCCAGACTTCCGGCTTTTCCTTTTCGACCAGCTTCTTGGCCTGCTTGACGGTCGAGGAGTAACCCTTCGCATCGAGACGGGCATAGATGAACGGCTTGAACAGCTCGAGCGCCATCTTCTTCGGCAGGCCGCACTGGTGCAGCTTGAGCTCCGGACCGGTCACGATGACCGAACGGCCGGAATAGTCGACGCGCTTGCCGAGCAGGTTCTGACGGAAGCGGCCCTGCTTGCCCTTGAGCATGTCGGACAGCGACTTCAGCGGACGCTTGTTGGCGCCGGTGATGACGCGGCCGCGACGGCCGTTATCGAACAACGCATCGACAGATTCCTGCAGCATGCGCTTTTCGTTGCGGATGATGATGCCCGGAGCGCGCAGTTCGATGAGACGCTTCAGACGGTTGTTACGGTTGATGACGCGACGGTACAGATCGTTCAGATCCGAGGTCGCGAAACGGCCGCCATCGAGCGGAACCAGCGGACGCAGGTCCGGCGGGATGACCGGGACGACCTTCATGATCATCCATTCCGGGCGATTGCCGGATTCCATGAAGTTCTCAACGATCTTCAGGCGCTTCATCAGCTTCTTCTGCTTGAGATCCGACGTCGTGTCGGCAAGCTCGGAGCGCAGGTCGCCGGCGATCTTTTCGAGATTCATGCTGGCCAGCATCTCGTAGATCGCTTCAGCGCCGATCATGGCGGTGAACTGGTCCTCGCCATATTCGTCGACGGCGAGCATGTACTCTTCTTCCGTCAGGAGCTGATGCTCCTTGAGCGCGGTGAGACCCGGCTCGGTGACGATGTAGTTTTCGAAGTAGAGAACGCGCTCTACATCCTTCAGCGTCATGTCGAGCAGCGTCGAAATGCGCGAAGGCAGCGACTTCAGGAACCAGATGTGGGCAACGGGAGCGGCGAGCTCGATATGGCCCATGCGCTCACGGCGAACGCGCGACAGCGTGACTTCGACGCCGCACTTTTCGCAGATGATGCCCTTGTACTTCATGCGCTTGTACTTGCCGCACAAGCATTCGTAGTCCTTGATCGGTCCGAAGATTCGCGCGCAGAAAAGACCATCGCGTTCCGGCTTGAACGTACGATAGTTGATCGTTTCCGGCTTCTTGATCTCGCCATAAGACCAGGAAAGAATCTTCTCCGGCGACGCAATCGAAATCCGGATGGAATCGAAATTCTGCGCAGGCACCTGCGGATTGAAAAGATTCATGACCTCTTGGTTCATGCCTATCTCCTTTAGGGGCGAAACGCCCTCGAATTGCGTGCAGTGCCGGCAAATCCCGGGAACCGGACTGACGCTTTAAAACCGCCTTGCGGCGCCATGCATCCAAAGGGACGCCAACGGCGCTGCAATATTCCAAGCGGTGCGCGCTGACCGACAGCGCGCACCCTGACAGGCTATTACTCGGCTGCGTCCGGAAGCTGGCTTGCCGTCTGCAGATCGTCGACCTTGGAATTTTCCAATTCGACGCTGAGACCCAGCGAGCGCATTTCCTTGACGAGAACGTTGAAGCTTTCCGGAATGCCCGCCTCGAAGGTGTCGTCGCCACGAACGATGGCTTCGTAGACCTTGGTACGGCCGGCCACGTCGTCCGACTTGACCGTGAGCATTTCCTGCAGCGTATAAGCTGCACCGTAAGCTTCGAGCGCCCAGACTTCCATTTCGCCGAAGCGCTGGCCGCCGAACTGCGCCTTACCGCCCAGCGGCTGCTGGGTGACGAGCGAGTACGGACCGATCGAACGGGCGTGGATCTTGTCGTCGACAAGGTGGTTCAGCTTCAGCATGTAGATGTAGCCAACCGTAACCTGGCGGTCGAACTGCTCGCCGGTACGTCCGTCGTACAGCGTCGACTGGCCGGTTTCCTTGAGACCTGCCATTGCCAGCATCTTGTTGACGTCAGCTTCGCCAGCACCGTCGAAGACCGGGGTCGCGATGGACACGCCACGCTTCCACTGGTCGGCCAGACGCAGAACCGATGCATCGTCGTACTCGTGAACGTCGTCGCTCTTCGGGCCATCGCCAACGACCAGGTCGATCGTCTTGCGCAGAGGCTCGATGTTGCCGCTTGCCTTGTAGGCTTCGATCAGTTCGCCGATCTGACGCCCCATGCCGGCGCAAGCCCAGCCCAGGTGCGTTTCGAGAATCTGACCAACGTTCATGCGCGAGGGCACGCCGAGCGGGTTCAGCACGATATCGACATGCGTACCGTCTTCCAGGAACGGCATGTCCTCGACCGGAACAATGCGTGAGACCACGCCCTTGTTCCCGTGACGGCCTGCCATCTTGTCACCCGGCTGGATCTTGCGCTTCACGGCAACGAAGACCTTGACCATCTTCATGACGCCCGGAGGCATTTCGTCGCCACGCTGGACCTTCTCGACCTTGTCCATGAAGCGCTGTTCGAGGCGCGACTTGGATTCGTCGTACTGGCCACGCAGGGCTTCGAGCTCGCTCTGGACCTTTTCGTCCTCGACGGCGAACATCCACCACTGCGAACGCGGATACTCGGAAACGACGGCGTTCGATAGTTCCGTGCCCTTCTTGAAGCCCTTCGGACCAGCAAGAGCAACCTGACCACGCAGCATCTCGACCAGACGGCCGTAAACGTTACGATCGAGGATCGCCTGTTCGTCGTCACGGTCCTTGGCAAGGCGTTCGATCTCTTCGCGCTCGATCGCCATGGCACGTTCGTCCTTTTCGACGCCGTGACGGTTGAAAACGCGAACTTCGACGACCGTACCGTAGGTGCCGGGCGGCATGCGCATGGAGGTATCGCGAACGTCCGATGCCTTTTCGCCGAAGATGGCGCGCAGGAGCTTTTCTTCTGGCGTCATCGGGCTTTCGCCCTTCGGCGTGATCTTGCCGACGAGGATATCGCCCGGCTGAACTTCGGCGCCGATGTAAACGATGCCGGCTTCGTCCAGGTTCTTCAGCGCTTCTTCCGAAACGTTCGGAATATCACGGGTGATTTCTTCCGGACCGAGCTTGGTGTCGCGCGCCATCACTTCGAACTCTTCGATGTGAATGGAGGTGAACACGTCGTCGGCAACGATACGCTCGGAGAGCAGGATCGAGTCTTCGTAGTTGTAACCGTTCCACGGCATGAACGCGACGAGCACGTTGCGGCCGAGGGCCAGATCACCGAGGTCGGTCGACGGACCGTCTGCCAGGATGTCGCCCTTGTTGACCACGTCACCGACTGTCACCAGCGGGCGCTGGTTGACGCAGGTGTTCTGGTTCGAACGCTGGAACTTCATCAGGCGGTAGATATCGACGCCGGACTTCGACGGATCGAGGTCTTCGGTGGCACGGATAACGATACGCGTTGCGTCGACCTGGTCGACCACGCCGCCGCGGCGGGCGCCGATAGCAGCACCGGAGTCACGCGCGACGACCGGCTCCATGCCGGTACCGACGAACGGGGCTTCGGCACGCAGAAGCGGCACGGCCTGACGCTGCATGTTCGAGCCCATGAGAGCGCGGTTGGCGTCGTCGTTTTCCAGGAACGGGATCAGAGCGGCGGCGACCGAAACCAGCTGCTTCGGCGAGACGTCCATCAGGTTGATGTTGTCGCGCGGAGCAAGCATGACTTCGCCGGCATGACGGCAAACGACGAATTCCTCGATGAAGGAGCCGTCGGCGTCGAGCTCGGCGTTGGCCTGAGCAACGTAGTACTTCGCCTCTTCCATAGCGGAGAGGTAGAGCACGTCGTTGGTCACCTTACCGTCGATGATGCGGCGATAAGGGCTTTCGATGAAGCCGTACTTGTTGACGCGGGCAAAGGTCGCCAGCGAGTTGATGAGGCCGATGTTCGGACCTTCCGGCGTTTCGATCGGGCAAATACGACCGTAGTGCGTCGGATGAACGTCGCGGACTTCGAAGCCGGCACGCTCGCGGGTCAGACCGCCCGGGCCAAGAGCCGAAAGACGGCGCTTGTGGGTGATTTCCGAAAGCGGGTTCACCTGGTCCATGAACTGCGACAGCTGCGAGGAGCCGAAGAATTCGCGGACAGCGGCGGCAGCCGGCTTTGCGTTGATCAGATCCTGCGGCATGACCGTGTCGATTTCGATCGAGGACATGCGTTCCTTGATCGCACGCTCCATGCGCAGCAGACCCAGACGGTACTGGTTTTCCATCAGCTCGCCGACCGAACGGACGCGGCGGTTGCCGAGGTTGTCGATATCGTCGATCTCGCCCTTGCCGTCGCGCAGCTCGACGAGCATCTTGACCACGGCCAGGATGTCGTCCTTGCGCAGGATGCGGACGGTGTCTTCGACGTCGAGGTCGAGGCGCATGTTCATCTTGACGCGGCCGACGGCGGAGAGATCGTAGCGCTCCGCATCGAAGAACAGCGAGTTGAACATGGCTTCGGCCGATTCCATGGTCGGCGGCTCACCCGGACGCATGACGCGATAGATGTCGAACAGAGCGTCCTGGCGGTTCTCGTTCTTGTCTGCTGCGAGCGTGTTGCGGATGTAGGCGCCGACATTGATGTGGTCGATGCCGAGAACCGGGATCTCGTCGAAGCCGGCGTTCAGGATAACAGGCAGTGTCTTCTCGTCGATTTCGTCGCCGGCTTCGAGATAGATCTCACCGGTCTGGAAGTTGACGATGTCTTCCGCCAGGAAGAGGCCATATAGCTCTTCGTCGGTCGCCTTCAGGGCCTTCAGGCCCTTGTCCTGCAGCTGACGCAGCAGGCGCGGCGTGAGCTTCTTGCCGCCTTCGACAACGACTTCGCCGGTGTCGGCGTCGATCATGTCGGCAACGGTCTTGGCGCCCTTCAGAGTTTCCGGCTTGAAGGGAATGCGCCAGCCATCGCCGTCGCGCTGATAGAGCGACTTCGTGTAGAAGGTCGACAGGATGTCTTCGCCATCCATGCCGAGCGCCATCAGCAGCGACGTCACCGGAATCTTGCGGCGGCGGTCGATACGGGCGTAGACGATGTCCTTGGCGTCGAATTCGATATCGAGCCAGGAGCCGCGATACGGGATGACGCGAGCGGCGAAGAGCAGCTTGCCGGAAGAATGGCTCTTGCCCTTGTCGTGATCGAAGAAGACGCCCGGCGAACGGTGCATCTGCGACACGATCACGCGCTCGGTGCCGTTCACGATGAACGTACCGTTGTTCGTCATGAGCGGCATGTCGCCCATGTAGACGCTCTGTTCCTTGATGTCCTTGATGGACTTCGCGCCCGTATCCTCGTCGATATCGAACACGATCAGACGGAGGGTCACCTTCAGCGGCGCGGCGTAGGTCAGGTCGCGCTGGCGGCACTCATCGACGTCGAACTTCGGCGGTTCGAACTCATAGGAAACGAACTCCAGCATGGAAGCGCCGGAGAAATCGGTGATCGGGAAAACCGACTTGAAGACAGCCTGAAGACCTTCGTCCGGGCGGCCGCCCTTCGGTTCTTCGACCATGAGAAACTGATCGTAGGATGCCTTTTGAACCTCGATGAGGTTCGGCATCTCTGCGACTTCGGGAATCTTACCAAAAAACTTGCGTACGCGCCTGCGACCGTTGAACGAAAGGGTCTGAGCCATCGTCGCTCCTTTAAAATCCTGCACCCGGGCCTGCAACGGATGGGAACCGCTGGCCAGGCGACCCCATCAATCAATGAGTAGTTCAATCTCGTCTATCTAACCGAAAACCGCTCAGCCGGATTGCGTCGCGGTTCGGTTTGAGACCATCCTCTTGAAGAACCCATTACCCAAAAGCCGTTTTGCCCGCGGCTTTTGGGTAATTCGTTCAGAAAAACGGCAAATGGGAGGTAGCAAAAAGCCACCTCCCAAAGCAGTTTCAAGCTTACTTAACGTCGACCTTAGCGCCGGCGTCTTCGAGCTTCTTCTTGATGTCAGCGGCTTCAGCCTTGGAAACGCCTTCCTTGACAGCCTTCGGAGCGGCTTCAACGAGGTCCTTGGCTTCCTTGAGGCCGAGGCCGGTGATGCCGCGGACTTCCTTGATGACGTTGATCTTGTTCGCGCCGGCATCAGCGAGGATGACGTCGAACTCGGTCTTTTCTTCTTCAGCAGCTGCAGCAGCGCCGCCAGCACCACCAGCAACGGCAGCAACAGCTACCGGAGCAGCGGCGGAAACGCCCCACTTTTCTTCGAGAAGCTTCGACAGTTCTGCGGCTTCGAGAACGGTCAGCGAGGAGAGGTCTTCAACGATCTTTGCGAGATCAGCCATTTTAGTAGTTCCTTTTGTTCGGTTCGAACTGGTTGGTTATGAACAGCGAAAAACCGCCTTACGCGGCTTCGTCCTTCTTGGCGTAGGCCGAGAACACGCGAGCAAGCTGGCTTGCCGGCGCTGCAACAACACCTGCGATGCGGGTAGCCGGAGTCTGGATCATGCCCAGCAGCTTCGCGCGCAGCTCGTCCAGCGAAGGCAGGGTCGCGAGCGACTTGACACCTTCGGCGTTGAGCGTTGTTGTTCCCATGGCGCCGCCCAGAACAACGATCTTATCGTTGGTCTTGGCGAAATCCACGACGACCTTCGGAGCGGTAATCGGGTCATTGCTGTATGCGATCAGCGTCTGACCGGTGAAGAGATTGGAAATCCCTTCCGCATCCGTGCCCTGAAGAGCAATTTTGGCCAGGCGGTTCTTCGCGACTTTGACGGTGCCGCCAGCAGCGCGCATCTTGGAACGAAAATCGTTCATCTGAGCGACTGTAGCACCAGCATAGTGGGCCACGACAACCGAGCCCGAAGCCTTGAAGACTTCGTTCAGTTCCGTGACGAATTCGCGTTTTTCCGCTCTTTCCACTGCTTTTCTCCAGTTGACAGGACCGGGTTAGCGGGCCTGCCGGGTTGCCTTTTGCCTCCTGGGATCAATGAGATCCCAAGCGACGCTTGAGGATCCTGTCCCCTCGCGCTCGAGCCTGACGGCTCCAAGGCACAAGGCATCCAAGGCTCGAACCGAGTTCATCGAAGCGAAGCTTCTTCAAAATTCGGGTCTTACCCGTCTCATGCAGGCTTGAGTGATTAAGGGATAACCACCTGCAATCTCGGACAGGAATTCCGGATTTCTCCGGAAATCCCGGCCCCGAAAGGCCGGGAATTCTTAAATGCCGGGCGTCTAGCCCGACAGAACCAATCAGGCGCTCGGCGCCGTAACCGTCGACGGCTCGATCTTGACGCCCGGACCCATGGTCGAGGAGATCGCTACGCGCTTGACGTAGTTGCCCTTGGCGCCAGCCGGCTTCGCCTTGATGACGGCGTCGGCGAAAGCGCGGATGTTTTCTTCCAGAGCCTTGGCGTCGAAGGAAGCCTTGCCGATACCGGCATGGACGATACCAGCCTTCTCGACGCGGAACTCGACAGCGCCGCCCTTGGAAGCTTCAACAGCACCCTTGACGTCCATCGTAACCGTACCAACCTTCGGGTTCGGCATCATGCCGCGCGGGCCGAGAACCTTACCGAGACGGCCGACGAGCGGCATCATGTCCGGGGTGGCGATGCAGCGATCGAAATCGATCTTGCCGCCCTGAACGATTTCGACCAGGTCTTCCGCACCGACGACGTCAGCGCCGGCAGCCTTGGCTTCGTCAGCCTTGGCGCCACGAGCGAAGACGGCAACGCGAACCGTACGGCCGGTGCCGTTCGGCAGGTTGACGACGCCGCGAACCATCTGGTCGGCGTGACGCGGATCAACACCGAGGTTCATCGAGATTTCGACGGTTTCGTCGAACTTGGCGACGGCACGTTCCTTGACCATGTTGATGGCCAGATCCAGAGCATAGAGCTTGGTCGGATCAACGCCTTCACGAATCTTCTGAATACGCTTTGCTACCATGGTCTTAACCTACCACTTCCAGGCCCATGGCGCGGGCAGAGCCCTCGATCATGGCCATTGCGCCTTCGATATCGGCGGCGTTCAGATCCTTCATCTTGGCTTCGGCGATCGCCTTGACCTGTGCCTTGGTCAGGGTGCCAGCCTTGGCGCCCTTGCCCGGGGTCTTCGAGCCGGACTGGATCTTCGCTTCCTTCTTCAGGAAGTAGCTGACCGGCGGCTGCTTCATGACGAAGGTGAAGGACTTGTCCTGGTAGTAGGTGATGACGACCGGGATCGGCATACCCTTTTCCATTTCCTGCGTGGCGGCATTGAACGCCTTGCAGAATTCCATGATGTTAATGCCACGCTGACCAAGCGCAGGACCGATCGGCGGCGACGGATTCGCCGAGCCGGCCTTGACCTGCAGCTTGAGCTGGCCTGCAACTTTCTTAGCCATTTCTCTCTGCCTTTCTACATGACCGGTTGCCCGGCCTACTATGCCGGATCGCTCCGGCGGCTGCGGTTGCGTGGTGCGGATCGCCAGGCCCGGCTAAGACCCTACCCTTCCACGCGGATTGCGGCTTGGCCGCGAGATATAAGCAAGCATTTGCTTATATCCAAACTCGAACAAAAGGCCAGCCGCCAGGCCAACCTTTCGTAGAAATCACAATCAGACCTTCTCGACCTGGCTGTATTCCAGCTCGACCGGCGTAGCGCGGCCGAAAATCGACACTTCCACCTTCAGGCGCGAACGCTCTTCGTCCACATCCTGAACCGTGCCGTTGAACGATGCGAACGGACCGTCGGATACGCGGACCTGCTCGCCAATCTCGAAGGATACAGAAGCCTTCGGCCGCTCGACGCCTTCCTGGACCTGACCGAGAATGCGCTCGGCTTCATAATCCGGAATCGGAACGGGCTTATTGTCGGAGCCGAGGAAGCCAGTGACCTTCGGCGTATTCTTGATCAGGTGGTAAGCTTCATCCGTCAGGTTGGCGCGCACGAGCACGTAACCCGGGAAGAACTTGCGCTCGCTGTCGACCTTGCGGCCGCGACGAACCTCAACAACCTTTTCGGTCGGCACAAGGATCTTCTCGAACAGATGCTCGAGACCCTTCTGCCTGGCCTTCTCCTCGATGGATTCAGCCACTTTCTTTTCGAAATTAGAATAAGCGTGGACGATGTACCAACGTGCCGCCATGTTCATCTCCACCCGATATCAGTTGCCGGTATTCAGCACGTAGCTGAGAATCCAGCCAATGAGCTGGTCGGCAGCAAAGAAAAACAGCGAGGCGAAAACGACCATGACGAGCACCATCACCGTCGAGATCATCGTCTCGCGACGCGAGGGCCAAGTGATTTTCGACGTCTCGGAGCGCACCTGCCGCAGAAACGCTAGTGGATTCGTTTTGGATGCCATTGACTGCCCACGCAATTACGGCGCGTAAAGCTGAACATATCAGCCCCACGCACCGCGTGTCTGTTAAACCCTACATAAACACCGATTCCCGATTTAACAAGAGGCAATACGGTGTTTTCTAAAATTTGCCGACAAACCGGCATGACCCTCAACCCAAGAAGCTGCGAAACGACGCGCCAGTCAAATCAAGGAAAATGGCAGGGGCAGCAGGGCTCGAACCTACGACCTGCGGTTTTGGAGACCGCCGCTCTACCAACTGAGCTATACCCCTTCTTCCTTCGAATATTCGCTCCAGGCGGTGGACCGCCCGAGCAGTTCGAAGACATGGCGCTCCCTTTAAGGCGGGACGAAACGATTGGCAAGAGCGTTTTTTGCTTTTTCCCAATAGAGCCCGCAACTTCACATGAGACATGTCCGAGCGGACGAATCTGCCAGACGGTCAAATCGGCCGCGAATCCTGCGGAAAGGATGCCCCCTCGCCCTCATTACTCTCCGGGAGAACCTTTCGGCTTGCGCTTGAGAAATTTCGGCCTGAGGCGACGCATAAAATTGTCAGCGGAGCGAATCACATTGGTCAGGGAGATCAGCTTGTCTATTTCGGCGTCGGTATTTCCGAGCCGCTCAGACAAAACCTCGGCTGCAGCCAAGGCAATCTCGGCCGGAGGCACTTCCGTGAAGCGCTGGGCAAGGCTGATATAAGGGTTCAGTGCGATCCCACCATGGATGGTGATCTTTCCCAGCCGCGTAAACAAGCGCAGAAAGGTCTGCTCGAAACTCCAATCGTGGGCGGAAACCACCCTCCACTTCTGACTGCGCCGGGCCGAGAAGCCGGCAAGTACGATCTTGCCGGGCAATTTCAGATCGCTGAGCCACAGAGCCATGGCAAAGCCGCTCGTCGGCGTCTTGCTCTCCGTATAGAAATCGGAGCAGAAGCCGACGAGATCGAGATGGCCAGTCGGCGCCCCCTGAAAATCGGCGGCGGGATTGAGCTTCTCTTCCGCACCGAGGCGGATATTCATGATGCCGAGGAAATATTCCTTCGGAAAGAACTTGACCACCTCGCCCACTTCGCCGCGATAGACGATGTTGGCGCCACGCGGCTGGCCACGAGAGATCAGCAGTGAATGCCCATGGAACGGACGATCCAGAACCTTGTAGACCTTGTTGAAGAAGACGAAGAGCGCAGTCTCGGGAAACTGCGCCTGCAGGCTTGAGATATCGACCGCATCGCTATTGGCGACCAGGACGATATGGGAAAACCCCATCAATATGGTCCGCCATTCGTCGGTGCTGCTCAAACCAGCCGCGGAACCCGCGGCCGGTATGCCGACCTCAATATTTCCGGTCGTCTTATGATCCAAATCGCTCACTTCTGCTGGACGTGCAGCATGCGGTCGCGCATGGCGAACCATTCTTCAGCGTAGTCGTCGTTGCGGTATTCGTCAAAATACGGGCCGCCATCGGTGAAATGCACGAGCTTCGCATCTTCGCGATAGTCGTATTCGTTGACGAGATAGTTCCAGACGACCGGCACCTCACCGATCTGATCGTCGTTCTCCAGCCACTTGAACTGATGAAGCTGAAGGCCCGTCGCCGTATTGACGAAATCCTTCGTCAAGGCCGTGCACTTGGCGTTGTTGAACAGGATCATGCTGGACCAGTTCTTCTTTTCATACTTCGTCTGCGTCTGGCCGAGGAACTTGGTTTCGATCTTTGGCTGGTAGTCGTGCTTGACGCACATGGCGGCATAACGATCGTCACGCAGCGCCCAAAGCTCGGCGATATCGGCGCGGGCGAGCATGTCGCAGTCCATGAAGATGCTCCAGCCCTGGTAATCGCTGAGGTAAGGCACGAGAAAGCGCGAGAAGGAAAATTCTGTCGACTGCAGCGGATTGCGCTCGCGGGTGAAGATGCCCTCGAGATTGTTGAGCACGATCGGCGAGAAGACCACCGGAATAGACGAGCGCTCGATGATGCTCTGGGTCAGGACGTGATAGGCCACGACCTCCTTGGAATCGAACCCGACGAAAATACGTGCAACATTATCCTTCATGATACCTCCGAAACGGCTAAGCGCCTGCAGGCCAGCCGGCTATTATCTTTCGTCGCGACGCAAATCGCACGCTGCTCACCCCTGAGGCCCATCAGCCGGAGGGCGCTGGTTCGAAACAGGCGCGCGGATATACCGAACCATGCGCTGCAATCTCTAGGAGATGCTTCGCGAACGCAACCCTACTTAAATAAACGGCTGTATTTGTCGAGTGTTTGGGGAAGCATTTTTGGTTTTGTTGCGTAACAAATGGAGAGGCACCCTACTCTGGATCGATGCCTTTGCCAGGCGCCAACACAAAGCGCCCGGCCGATCGCATGAGCTGCGCGCCCTCAAACCTTCACATATTTCCGCCAGTCGTGCTCTTCCTTGAAGCCCAGAACCTCGCGGATCTTGCGATTGGACAGCAAGCCCTCATATTCGCCGATCTCGCGGGTGAAAGGCACATTCGGAAAATGCTTGGCGGCAAGTTCGCGCGAGGGCGTATTGGCCGAAACCGTGTCGTTGGCGGCGTTGAACACCTGGAAGCCGAGGCCGTTCTTCTCGATGCAGAGATGAACGATCTGGCCGAGATCGCGGGCGTCGATATAGCTCCAGGCAATGCGCTTGCGGATTTCGCTGTTTGCGAAAAACTCGGGGAACCGCTCATATTCATGCGGCTCGATGACATTGCCGATACGCAGCGCGTAGATATCGATGCCGAAACGCTCGGCAAAGGCGCGGGCGGTCTTCTCGTTTACGACCTTGGACAGGCCATAGGAATCCATCGGATTGACGTCATAATCCTCCTCCAGCGGGAACTGATGGAAGTCGCGATGGCCTTCGGCGAAACAGACGCCATAGGTCGTCTCGCTGGAGGCGATAATGATCTTCTTCACGCCGAGCTTTGCCGCCGCTTCGATGACGTTATAAGTGCTCATCGTGTTGATGCGAAAGGTCTCATTGTCCGGCTTGATCAGAATGCGCGGAATGGCGGCGAAATGCACGACGGCATCGAAAGGCTGCACACCCTTGCCTTCATCGAGATCGGGAAAATCACGATGCATGGTCAGGACATTATAAACCTGTCCCGCATCGGTGACATCGGCCTGCAGGTTGGTGACGCCAGGGCTATTCAGCGGCACGAGATCGACATTGTGGACCTCATAGCCGGCATTGACCAGCCAAGGAACCGTGTGACGTCCAGCCTTGCCGCTGCCGCCCGTGAACAAAATACGTTTCTTCATGAAATCTCCTCCAGATAAAATCGAGCGATAAATAGGCCCTTGCCTCCGTTTCGCAAGACACGGCTTGGTGAGCTGACGCTTTCCTCGCAAAATAAACGGGACGACTCGGTAAAGCATATGCCGCGTGGCGAAAACGACGAAAGGAGATGAGTGGGATGCGGCCGATCACGCTTGTCGAATATGATCCGCAATGGCCCTTTCTCTTCGAAGACAAAAGCAGGGCAATTGGCCTGCTGCTTGGCCATCCCGCCACGTTCCATCATATCGGCAGTACTGCCATCGCCGGACTATGCGCCAAACCGAAACTCGATATCGATGCGGTCCTTTTCTCGGAAGAGGACAGACTCGACGCGACGGAGCGTTTGAAAGAAGACGGATATCGCTTTCATGGCGATCTTCTCAGAGCCGGCCGATGGGCTTTCACTAGGGATGAGATGCCTTACGGCACGCGACTTTATCTTTGTCTGCCTGATAACGAGGCCCATCGGGAGCGCCTTCTGTTTCGCGATTATTTGCGCACCCATCCCGAACGTGCGGCCGATTATGCGACTTTGAAACGGCGTCTGGCTGACGAGGCCAATGACGACTGGGACCACTACACCGGCGGCAAAAGCGATTTCGTTGCCGATATCGTGCGCCGCGCGAAGGCCGAATTTCGGATCAACGAAAAATATCGCCGGCGGGTGACAATATCCTCCGACTAATCGAGCAGGTGCCTCAGCACATTATCCACACTCTGCCTGAGCGAAAGATGGCTCGTATCGAGAATCTCAAGACCGGATGCTTGGGCCTCGCGGCGCAGATAAGCGGCCCAATTCATCATGTTCGCATCGGCAAGTTCCGGCTGGCCTCTCTCAGCGGACAAGCGATGTGTCCTCGTTGCATCATCGCAATCGATCAATATGAGGCGATAGTCATCGGCCCTGGCAGCCGCTGCAGCTTCGATAACGAAGGATGGGCGCATCTGCCCCTCGAAAAGAACGCCCCTGCCCTTCTGCGCTTGCGGCACAAGCCGTTCCAGCCATTCGATGGTCTTGTCGCGCTGCCAGGCCTCGGGCGAACCATGATCCCTGACCATAGCATCAAGCGACGGTACGCCGATGCTGTCGAAATGATAGACGGCTAACCTTCGCGCGTGGTCCCTGGCTATTGCCTGCGCGATAGCAGTCTTTCCCGAACCGGAGGCGCCGGTCAGAATGATCAGGCTCATGCACCATCTCCCAATGCAAAAAGGCCCCGCTGTTTCCAGCGGGGCCTTCTTAATAAAGGAATAATCCTGGGATTACTCGACGATGGAGGCGACGATGCCTGCGCCGACGGTACGGCCGCCTTCGCGGATCGCGAAGCGAAGCTTTTCTTCCATCGCGATCGGAACGATCAGCTCGACGTCAACCGTGACGTTGTCGCCCGGCATAACCATTTCCGTGCCTTCCGGAAGCGTCACGATGCCGGTCACGTCAGTCGTACGGAAGTAGAACTGCGGACGGTAGTTCGTGAAGAACGGCGTATGACGGCCGCCTTCTTCCTTCGTCAGGATGTAGGCTTCGGCCTTGAACTTCTTGTGCGGCTTGACAGAACCCGGCTTGCACAGGATCTGACCACGCTCGACGCCGTCACGGTTCACACCACGGATCAGCGCACCGATGTTGTCGCCGGCCTGACCCTGGTCGAGCAGCTTGCGGAACATTTCAACGCCGGTAACCGTCGTCTTCGACGTCGGACGAATGCCAACGATCTCGACTTCTTCGCCAACCTTGATCACGCCACGCTCGACGCGGCCCGTCACAACCGTACCACGGCCCGAGATCGAGAACACGTCTTCGATCGGCATCAGGAATGGCTGGTCGATCGGACGCTCAGGCGTCGGGATGTAGGCGTCAACCTGAGCCATCAGCTCGCGGATCGCGTCTTCGCCGATCTTCTTGTCCGAATCTTCAAGAGCAGCAAGCGCCGAACCCTTGACAACCGGGATGTCGTCGCCCGGGAAGTCGTAGGACGACAGAAGTTCGCGAACTTCGAGCTCGACGAGCTCAAGAAGTTCGGCGTCGTCAACCTGGTCGACCTTGTTCAGGAACACGACGATCGCCGGAACGCCAACCTGGCGGGCGAGCAGGATGTGCTCGCGCGTCTGCGGCATCGGGCCGTCAGCAGCAGAGCAAACCAGGATCGCGCCGTCCATCTGGGCGGCACCCGTGATCATGTTCTTCACGTAGTCGGCGTGGCCGGGGCAGTCAACGTGCGCATAGTGACGGTTCGGCGTCTCGTATTCAACGTGGGCCGTCGAGATCGTGATGCCACGAGCCTTCTCTTCCGGAGCCGCGTCGATTTGGTCATACGCCTTGAACTCGCCGAAGTACTTCGTGATCGCTGCCGTCAACGACGTCTTGCCGTGGTCAACGTGACCGATCGTCCCGATGTTAACGTGCGGCTTATTGCGCTCAAACTTACTCTTTGCCATTTGAATGCTTCCTGTGAACGTAATGAGTGACCCCGGCGAACCGGTTTAGTGCCGCCGTTTAAGGCTTTCGTTGCGTTTGCGCAAGACTTAATTGCAGGCCCTATTCCCGGCAAAGTCCGGCCGATGGCGGATGATCCGCAGCGCTCGGCATTCCTTCGCCGCGCAAGGTTCGCCGGCCGATCCGGAAAGATGTAAAAGCATTTGCCGGTTCAAGCGCTTAGATAGGAACGCTGGGGAGGAATTCCAGATGTTCCGCCTTAGAGCCTCGGAGATCTGGCCACTGCACAGCAAAACGCGCCCTCGCCCATCGGCGGGAGCGCGCAACTATCGGACGCAATCATGGTTGATTTGGCATGCTATCCGGCGGCGAGCGCATTGCCAACCGCCGGACTAAAGACAATCAATCGAGAAGATCGGCCGGTACCTTGCCGCCATTGTCCGCGAGCTTCTTCAGAAGAGCCTTGTGGAGGAACATGTTCATCTTGGCGGAATCACCCGTATCGCCGGTATAGCCAAGCTCCTGCGCCAATTCCTTGCGCTCGGAAAGGCTCGCATCCATGCCGAGTGCCTTCATCAGGTCGACGATGGAATGTTTCCAGTCCAGCTTCTGTCCGCTCTTCTTGACGGCGGCATCGAGGATCGAGGCGATATCCACTGGAGCGGCCGGAGCACTGGTCGCCGGCGACGTTGCTGCCGTCGTCGCTGAAGGAGCCGGCGTCGGCGCAGGCGCCGGATTGTCAGTTGCAGTTGTCGTCGTCGGTGCAGGAGCAGCCTCTGCAGCCTCCGCCTCACCCCAGATTGCACCCTTGATCTTGTCGAAGATACCCATTTTCGCTCTCCCGTTTCGGTTGCCCGAGCAATATGTATCGCTCGCGCGAATATAAGCAACCCTTCATGTCAAATATGCAAAGACTGCACCAGAGCGAGTATGGAAATGAAAGGCGCGTTTGCACGAGGGGTAACCGGGAGGCAAACAACAGGCTCGCTCAACCTCGAGGGGAGACAATCAGCAAGCAACGATTTGAAAATCTTGGAGCGGGTAGCGGGAATCGAACCCGCGTATTCAGCTTGGAAGGCTGCTGCTCTACCATTGAGCTATACCCGCGGGATGGCCAAGATCCGGCTCGGAATGGTGGAGGGAGTTGGATTTGAACCAACGTAGGCTGAGCCAACGGATTTACAGTCCGTCCCCTTTAACCACTCGGGCATCCCTCCAGTTTTCCGACTGGATCTTGCGACCAAGCTTGCTAGACGTTGGCGTCGCCGCCGTCATCTGCGCCGCGTATATGACCGGACGATTTCCGTCTGTCAACACAAGGAATTGCCAAAAATGACGAAAAAATTTCAGCCTGTGGGAAAAGCCCGGCACTGAAAGAGGCTAGGCGCTCAGGAAGGCGCTGGTTATAAAGCCGCATGAGCAAAGACAAATCATCCGGCCGTCAGGGCCAAGACAGCACCGCCGGCGATCGCTCGGCCAAGGACACTCATTATGCAACGCTGCGCCGCGCGCATCGCGATGCTAAGCGCGAGCGTGGCGAGATACCGACGCCGACGCCGCAGAAGCGCAAGAAGGCCGGCGCTGACGATTGGAAGCCGCCGGCGCTCGCGCCCGACCAGGTCTTTCTCTATGGCCTGCATACGGTTCGCGCGGCGCTGACCAACCCACAGCGCAAGAACGTCAAGCTGTCGGCCACCCAGAATGCGCTGGTACGGCTGGAAGTCGGCCCGGCCGATCAACTCGGCATCCCGGTCGAGATCGTCTCGCCGCAGGATATCGACAAGGTGCTTGGTCCGGAGGCGATCCATCAGGGCGTCATGCTGGAAACGCGCCCCCTGCCCGTGCGCCGCCTCGAGGCATTGAAAGACAGTCCGCTGCTGCTCGTTCTCGATCAGGTGACGGATCCGCACAATGTCGGCGCCATCATGCGTTCGGCCGTCGCTTTCGATGCAGGTGCGGTCATTACCACGCAGCGCCACAGCCCGACCGAATCAGGCGTAATGGCAAAATCGGCCTCGGGCGCGCTCGAGCTCATACCTTATATACAAATCACCAATCTTGCCGATGCGCTCGAAGAACTGCATCGTCTCGGCTTCACGACCATCGGGCTCGATTCGGAAGGTCCGGCTCCGTTGGAAGGCACCTTTAGCGGCGACAAGATCGCCCTCGTGCTCGGCTCCGAGGGCAAGGGCCTGCGCCAGAAAACGCGGGAAACGGTGAATGCGCTCGCTCGGCTCGATATGCCAGGCGCCATCAAGTCGCTGAATGTCTCGAATGCAGCCGCGATCGCGCTATATGCGACGCGGTCCTATCTCAAATCATAGTGGCGCCTTTGGCGGCCGCAGCACGTTGGGAGAATTGCTTTGATCCGTCTTTTTGGTCCTGCGGCGATTGCCGCCGCCCTTGCCTTGACAATGATCCAGCCGGCACGCGCCGCCGATGACGAAATGATCCAGGCGCAAGCCGGCGTCTGGCTGGTTGCGCCGGAAAACGGCGCCAAGGGCTGCCGCCTTACCTTCGGCACGAATACCGTGTCTGGCGGCTACGAGGTTACGGGGGCGGACGCCTGCGCGACGCCACTTCCCACGCTCGCCGCAGCCAAGATCTGGAATTTCACCGATGACGGGTCGCTGGCGATCGCGGATGGTGGAGGCAGGTCCCTCATGCGCTTCCAGCAGGAGGAAGGCTCGCCATGGGAAAGCGAAGGCGGCGATCGGATGTGGCTGCTGCCGGCGCTCGGCGATGTCGATCACGTGCCGACCACCGAAAGCCTTGCCGGCGCCTGGCGCATCCAGACGCCGGACGGCAAGCCCGTCTGCGATATCACGCTCACCACCGAAAAGGATCAGGACGGCACGGCCAAGATGTCATCGAACGGCAACTGCGCCGGCGAAGTCGGCGACCTCAAGCTTTCCCTTTGGGCGACAGAAGGGTTCGGACTTGTCATGCTGGGCAGCGATGGCTCCTCGCTCTCTTTTGATATGAAGCCCGACGGCAGTTTTCAGAAGTCCGAGGAAGAGGAAGGCGAGCCGCTGCTGCTGGTCCGCAAATAAGCCGGCTGAAGCATATCTAAGCACGCTCACCGCGAGCGCCAAATCAAGCGCGTAATGCTCATCGTACGATCATCGGCGCCGGGTGCCAGACCGATTGGCGCCAAAGCACCCTCTCGGTAACGGGGCAGCCATCCTGCAGCTTCGCCCAGGAGGTGACATTGAGGTTCATCTCGCATTGCGCGAGGTAGCTCCGCCCTCCGACGGTCATACAGGCGACCTCGCCGACTGCATGCTGCTTTCCATCCGCATTTTTACAGTAGCAGTTTTCACCAGCCAACGCTGATGCGCCTGTGAACGCCGTGATCATGACAAGCGGCAATCCCAAGACGACATGCCGCGATATCTCGCGCATAAACGTATCCTCCCCACCACAGATGGATGAAGTGTATGCCGATTTCCGACGTTGTAAATGCGTCTACAATCCCGAGCAGGCAGGCGAATGGATGCATGAAGAATCGGGGGACGATTTGATGCGCTCGCCAGGACCTATCGGTAGGTTCAGTGAACCATAGGGTCCGCTTCGTCGAAGAACGACCGGATACCGTCGCGCGCAATCGTCGCCAGGAACTCGTCGAATGCCTCGCGGTCGGTCGCGAAGGGCTCTTCCCATTCGATCAGGTCTTCCTCCGGCGTGATGACCTCCATCCGCCAGTCGGCATTGGTGCCGGCCGGGCGAAAGATATCGACCAGGACAGTCACGCCATCGTCGGTGAATTCACCCGAAAGCTCGGAGTGTTCGAGTTTAGGCTTCTTGGGCTTGCTCGGCATATGGTTCCAGGCACACGAATATGGGATGGATGACTGTGACGAGCGTTCGGAGCCCGTTAGCAAAGAGATATTATGTCGTTGCCGCCGGTTTTCCATACCGGAGATGAAACGATCGACGATATTCAGGAAAAAATGGTGCCCCCGGCAGGGTTCGAACCCGCGACCCCCTGATTACAAATCAGGTGCTCTACCAACTGAGCTACAAGGGCGTATGGGCATGCCAAATAACAGACTTTGAAATCCTGTAAAGGGAAAATCGGCCGATCCACGTTAAAGCTGGGGATCGACCGATTCACCAGTTCGAGCGAAACGTCTTGTCGCGGCAGGGGAATAACATTACGAAGAATCGCTATTCAGAGGACATTGCATGCCGCGCAATCTTCAATCCGTTTGTTTTCTCGCCTCCACCGCGCCAGAGGCCCAAGCGGCGCAGGAGGAGCTTATTCGCCTCTACGGCCAGGCACCGCAGGAAAATGCGGATATTGTCGTGGCTCTCGGCGGCGATGGCTTCATGCTGCAGACGCTGCATAAGACGATGAACACCGGCAAACGCGTCTATGGCATGAATCGCGGCTCCATCGGCTTCCTGATGAACGACTACCGCACGGATGGCTTGGCCGAGCGCATCGAAGCAGCTGTCGAAAACGCATTTCACCCCCTGCAGATGACGACGCGCAATGCAGATGGCAGCTCCTGTGTCGCGCTCGCCATCAATGAAGTCTCACTGTTTCGTCAGTCCTATCAGACGGCAAAGCTAAAGGTGGAGATCGATGGGCGGGTCCGCCTGCCGGAACTGATCTGCGACGGGCTGATGGTGACGACGCCGGCTGGCTCCACCGCTTACAATCTTTCCGCGCACGGCCCCATCTTGCCGCTGGAAGCGCCGCTGCTTGCCATGACGCCCGTCAGCGCTTTCCGTCCCCGCCGCTGGCGCGGCGCGCTGCTTCCGAACAAGGTGACGGTCGACATCACCGTGCTCGAAGCGGAGAAGCGTCCGGTCAACGCCGCCGCTGACAATACCGAAGTCAAGTCGGTCCTCGGCATTCAGATCCGCCAGAGCGAAGATACGACGGCCCGCATTCTGTCCGATCCGGACAGGTCTTGGTCCGATAGGATCCTGGCGGAACAATTCTCGGACTGAGCGAGACATCTGCGCCAAGCCCAGGAGGGCAGAGGCAGCCAGGCAGGATGTACCATGAAAAAAGCCCCGGAGACGGGGCTTTTTTCATGCGTGAACGAATGCGACCTTATTCGACGTCGTCGATGACGGCATCGGCAGCACCGCTGATGCGATGCGCAAGGGCTGCTTCCATGAACTCGTTGAGATCACCGTCCAGAACGTCGCTCGGCGCCGTGCTGGAAACGCCGGTGCGCAGATCCTTCACCAACTGGTAAGGCTGCAGGACATAGGAGCGGATCTGGTGACCCCAGCCAATGTCCGTCTTGGAGGCGGCTTCGGCATTGGCGGCCTCTTCCCGCTTCATTAATTCGGCCTCGTACATACGGGCGCGCAGCATGTCCCACGCCTTGGCGCGGTTCTTGTGCTGCGAACGCTCCTGCTGGCACTGCACGACGATCCCCGTCGGGATATGCGTGATGCGGACGGCCGAATCGGTCGTGTTGACGTGCTGGCCGCCGGCGCCTGACGAGCGATAGGTATCGATACGGCAATCGCTTTCGTTGATCTCGATCTGGATCGAATCGTCGACGACCGGGTAGACCCAGATCGACGAGAATGAGGTGTGACGACGCGCATTGCTGTCGTAGGGCGAAATGCGCACGAGACGATGCACGCCCGATTCGGTCTTCAGCCAGCCATAGGCATTGTGGCCCTTGACGAGCAGAGTTGCGGACTTGATGCCGGCTTCTTCGCCGTCATGGACTTCCAGCAGCTCCACCTTAAAGCGCTGGCGCTCGGCCCAGCGGGTGTACATGCGCAGAAGCATGTTCGCCCAGTCCTGGCTCTCGGTGCCGCCGGCGCCGGAGTGGACTTCGAGGTAGGTATCGTTGCCGTCGGCCTCGCCCGAAAGCATGGCTTCCACCTGCCGGCGTGCGGCCTCCGCCTTCAAGCCCTTGAGCGCTTCTTCAGCCTCGCGAACGACATCAGCGTCACCTTCTTCTTCGCCAAGCTCGATCAGCTCGACATTGTCGGCAAGCTGCTGTTCCAGCGCGCGCACGCCGCTGATGCCATCGTCAAGCTGCTGGCGCTCGCGCATCAGCTTCTGCGCCTCGGCAGCATCGTTCCAGAGGGTCGGATCCTCTGACTTATTATTCAACCAGTCCAGTCGTCTTATCGCCTGGTCCCAGTCAAAGATGCCTCCTCAGCAGGGTGATAGCCTGCTTGGTTTCATCAACTACTTTCTCGATTTCGGCTCGCATAATCCCACTTCTTCAGTTCACCGCTCAAGACAAGCGGTCATCCAATTCAAAGAGTGCTGGTGACATAGATATACATGCCGCTGGTGTAAAGCCCCGCGGCATGTCGATCAGACAAATAGGATCGGATCAGAAGAGACCGCCGGATCCGGAGGTGACCGCCTGGTTCGCCTGCGGCGAGGTCCTGAGGATTTCCTCGGGCGCCACCTGAGCCGCCGCATCGCCGCCGCCAATGACCTGCAGGCTGGTGGCTGGGCCGGTGCCGGGCTTGAAGGCTTCCATGATGGCATTCGGCTCGCCGGGCTGCGCGGCCATGCCGGTCGCGCGGTTGACCGCAACCATCGTCATGCCGGCCGGAACCTGGAACTTCTCCGGCGCCTCATCCTTCGTGGCGGCCTGCATGAATTCGTTGAAGATCGGAGCGGCAAGCGCCCCACCCGTGCCGCCGCGGCCGAGCGTGGCCGGCGTGTCGTAGCCGATATAAAGGCCGGCGACGAGGCTCGGCGTGTAGCCGACGAACCAGGCATCCTTCTCATCGTTGGTGGTGCCGGTCTTGCCGGCGACGTCAGTGTTGAGCTTGATCTTGCCGGCGGCCGTACCACGGATGATGACGCCTTGCATCATCGACGTGACCTGATAGGCCGTCATCGGATCCAGCACCTGTTCGCGATTGTCGGCGATAACGGGCTCGTCCTGATTCTGCCAGGCGCTGACGTTGCAATTGTCGCAGACGCGTTCCTCATGCCTGAAGATGGTCTTGCCGTAGCGGTCCTGAATACGGTCGATGAGCGTCGGCTTGATCTGCTTGCCGCCGTTGGCGATGACCGAATAGGCCGAAACCATGCGCAGCACCGTCGTCTCGCCGGCACCGAGCGACATGGCCAGTACCGGGTTCATATGATCGTAGATGCCGAAGCGCTCCGCATATTCGGCAACCAGCGGCATGCCCATGTCGGAAGCAAGACGCACCGTCATCAGGTTGCGCGAATGTTCGATCGCGAAACGAAGCGTATGGACGCCACCGCCCTCGCCTTCGTAATTCGTCGGCTTCCAGACATCGCCATTGCTGAGCGTGATCTGCAGCGGATCGTCCAGAATGACGGAGGCCGGCGTATAGCCGTTATCCATGGCGGCCGCGTAGACGAAGGGCTTGAAGGACGAACCCGGCTGGCGCTTAGCCTGCGTGGCGCGATTGAATTCCGATTGCGCATAGGAGAAGCCGCCGACCATGGCGAGCACGCGGCCGGTATGCGGGTCCATGGCAACAAGACCGCCCTGCACCTTCGGCGGCTGACGCAGGCGATAGCTGCTCGAATCGGCATTGCCGCTCTTCTGCACGTAAATCACGTCGCCGGGGCTCAAAACGCCGCTTGGCGATTTGACCGATTTGCCGCCGGCCGAGCGATAGGCCCAGCGCATGTCGGCGGGAGCGATCGTACCGCGCGTCCGCTCCGTCGATACCTTGCCTGCGGCATCGACGCGCGGCTGCAGTCCGATATCGACACCCTGATCCGATACGGAAAGAACGACGGCGACCTGCCATTCCGGCACATCGCTCAGGCTTGGAACCTTGGCGAGCTCGGCACCCCAATCCTGCGAAGTGGCAATCTGCTTGATCGGACCGCGATAGCCGCGGCGCTCGTCATAATCGACCAGACCATCCTGCAGCGCCTTGCGGGCTTCGAGCTGCATCTGCGGGTCGAGGGACGTGCGAACGGAAAGGCCACCTTCGTATAGGGTCTTTTCGCCATATTGGTCGATCAGCTGGCGGCGAACTTCCTCGGCAAAATAGTCGGATGCAAACAGCGAAGGGCCGCTCTTTGGTGGCACGACGCCGAGCGGCTGCTTCTTCGCTTCTTCGCCGTCGCTCTGGCTGACATAGCCATTCTCGACCATGCGGTCGATCACCCAGTTGCGGCGGGTGAGCGCTGCTTCGGCACGGCGGAACGGATTGTAGTTTGACGGGCCTTTCGGAAGCGAGGCCAGATAGGCCGATTCAGCGATGGTCAGCTCGTTGACCGATTTGTCGAAATAGGTGAGCGCAGCACCAGCGATACCGTAGGAATTGAGGCCGAAATAGATCTCGTTCAGGTAGAGCTCGAGGATCTTGTCCTTGCTGTAGGCCTGCTCGATGCGGAAGGAGAGAATCGCTTCCTTGATCTTACGGTCAAACGTCTGGTCGGCGGACAGCAGGAAGTTCTTGGCAACCTGCTGCGTGATGGTGGACGCACCGACGAAGCGGCGGCCGGACCCAATATTCTGCAGGTTCACGGCCACGGCGCGGATAAGGCCGCCGACATCGACGCCGGGATGGTTGTAGAAATTCTTGTCTTCGGCCGAAAGGAAGGCCGCCTTGACGCGATCGGGAATGGCCTGGATCGGCACGAAAAGCCGGTTCTCGCGCGAATATTCCTTCATCAGCGCGCCGTTGCCGGCGTGAATGCGGGTCGTTACCGGCGGCGCGTATTTGGCAAGCACCTCATAATCGGGCAGTTCCTTCGAGACCACGCTCAGATAGATGGCCGCCGCAGCCGCAGCACCCAGAAACAGGAGGCAGCCCAGGCCAAAGAAATATCCAATCAGTCTGATCATCTGATACTACCGGTGCTTGTTCTTCATGCTGCACGTGCGCGAGATCATCGCATAATCACGGGCGTTTTGCACGCTCGCGGCGGGAATGCAAGACGGCAATGGGACAAAGCCGTGCTTCATACGCGAGCAAACGATACTTCGCTGTAACGGCGGGAATGTGAGCAAAATAGGGCCCGACGCCAGCATTCCAATTTCATCCAGTTCTAAAGTACATCGCTGTTACATGGAAGCCACGGCGGATCGCCCCTTCGGAGCCGTCAGCCGCCATTTGCGATAATCGATACGCGATACTGCTTCACCGCTTCCGTCAGTCGGTCGGCGACCTTTTGCCGCCAGTCGGCATCGAGCAACAGCTTTTCGTCCTCCTTGTTGGAGAGAAAGCCGAGTTCAAGCAGGATCGAGGGCACGTCCGGCGCCGTGAGGACCTGGAAACCCGCATGGCGATGCGGATTGTTGATCATGGCGATCTGACCGTTGAACGAGGACAATACGTCCTGCGCCAGCGAAATGGAGAAGGCTTGGGTCTCGCGGCGCGTCAGATCCATCAGAATGTCGTTGACGGCGGCCGGCTGCGTCTGAGCCTCGGCGCCGGCGATCTGATCGGAATTGTTTTCACGATCGGCCACTTCGCTGGCGAGCCGGTCCGACGCCTTGTCCGAGATGGTATAGACGGTCGCACCGCGAATATCCTTCTGCTTCAGCGTATCGGCATGCAGCGAGATGAAGAGCGAGGCGCGATTCTGGCGGGCGATCGTCACGCGTTCGGACAGGGATAGATACTGATCCTTGTCGCGCGTCAGGAAGGCCTTGATCCCAGGCTGCGCATTCAGCTTGTCAGCAAACATTTTCGCAAATGCGAGCGTGATATCCTTTTCCTGCGTGACGCCGTCCGTACCGGTTGCGCCCGCGTCGATACCACCATGACCGGCATCGACTGCAACGAGGAACACATTCGGATCGGCCTTCTGCGCCGGCTCGACCGGGCCGACATCCTTGGCGGTATCGTCGCTCGTCCAGTTCTGCTTCTTCACCAGTTCGGCGAATTGTTCCGCCGGCAGCATCTCGGCATCCAGCACGAGGCGCTGCCCCTTGCCGCTTTCATCGGCCTGAACCCTGGCCGTGACCAGCTTTACCGGTTTCTTTGCCGTCAGCACGATGCGGGCGCTGTCCGCATCCATCGTGCCGTAGCGAATATCCTTGAAGAGGCCGGTCGGCTTGAGATTGGCGGTCGGAAAGCCGAATGCGGTCGCCGGAAGATCGACGACGATGCGAACGGGATTGTCAAGATAATGAACCGTGAAGGTGGGAGCGCGGTCCATGTCGATGACGATACGTGTGCGGGCATCATCACCGGCAATGCGGGCACCATAGGCGAGCACGGAATCATCCGCCGCCGCGGCGGGCGCAAATGTCGAAACCGAACCCAGAATCACCAGAGCGAAGGCCGCTGCCGCAAATCGCAAAGCCCTCACGCCACTCTCCGCCACATGCCGCAATCCCTTTACCAAGTGACCAACGCGCCCCATATTGGTTTCGCCGTTGTTTTTGAAGTCCCAATAACGGGAACCAGGTTTGACCTGATGGCCGCATCGATGATGCGCCGGGAGACGAATCGACCAGACACCCTCCCGCGTCCTCATCATCCGACGAATCCATCAATATTATGGCATACTTGGCTTTTCCCTTGCTATTGTGACAGATAAAACATACAACGCATATTAGGGTAGAAGTGTTGACGGGATAGAGTCGTCGCAAAGGCAGCCGCCTCGAGTACCAGGCGCCAATAAGCGGCATTCATCCGCCGTCTGCAGTACTTCTGCTCAAAACAGTGGATATCTGAATTTCCGGCTTCAAACGGGAAATTCATCGGTGGAGAGCCACCAAACGCTCTTTAGAGAGCACATTCATCGGACCCATTTGGGTCTAAGGCATAGTCGATCTCGCTTGGTTACGGATGTTACCGCAGCAGCTTTTTCAGAAAGTCAACAGACCCCAGGGAACTGACGCCCCGGCTGCCGTCTGGATGCTGTCATCGCCGAACCAATCGCGACTTTCATTATCCGGTGCAACAATTGCGGATCATATCCGGCCTGTCCCAGCGACAGGCAGGCCCCCGTCCGGTTGTCTGCGCCGAGGAGCACAGCTTTCATGGCAGACAAAATGCTTATCGATGCGTCTCACGAGGAAGAGACGCGCGTCGTTGTCGTTCGCGGGAACCGCATAGAAGAGTTTGACTTCGAGTCACAGCACAAGAAGCAAATTCGCGGCAACATCTATCTTGCAAAAGTAACGCGGGTAGAACCTTCGCTTCAGGCCGCCTTCGTTGACTACGGCGGCAACCGACACGGCTTTCTGGCCTTTGCCGAAATCCATCCCGATTACTACCAGATCCCGCTCGCCGATCGTCAGGCGCTGCTGAAGGCCGAGGCCGAGGAGCATCGCCGCGACGATGATGTCGAGCATGTCGAGACAGCGCTCGATCTTTCGCAGCAGGAACAGCCCGATATCGGCATCGTGGCGAAGGAAGGCGAAGAAGCCGAGGTGCCGGCTGCGATCGGCGAAGAGGCCCCTGCCGCAGCGGCAGCCGCGGCCGCCGAAGAAGCAGCTCCGGCCAAGAAGGCAAAGCCGCGCCGCAGCCGCAAGAAGGCAGTAGCGGACGCGCCCGCCGAAGAGACGCCAACTCCCGAAGCTACGGCTGCCGTCGATGCGCCGAGCGAGGAAGAGGAAGGACCGTCCGGCGAAATGGCTGCAATGGTCGAAACCGATTCGATCTCAGAAGACGTCACGACCTCCAAGCGCCGCCACGATGACGACGATGATGATGACGATCATGACCACGAAGAGGAAGTGATCGAATCCGTCGGCGCCGAAGACGCGATGGAAGAGGTTCCCGATCGCGCCCAGCGCAAGCCGCGCAAGCAATACCGCATCCAGGAAGTCATCAAGCGCCGCCAGATCCTGCTGGTGCAGGTGGCCAAGGAAGAGCGCGGCAACAAGGGTGCGGCGCTGACCACCTATCTCTCGCTCGCAGGCCGTTATTCGGTTCTTATGCCGAACACGGCACGCGGCGGCGGTATCTCCCGCAAGATCACCAATCCGCAGGACCGCAAGCGCCTGAAGGAAATCGCCAAGATGCTCGAAGTGCCGCAGGGCATGGGCGTCATCCTGCGTACCGCCGGTGCCAACCGCACCAAGGTCGAGGTCAAGCGCGATTTCGAATATCTGATGCGCCTTTGGGAAAACGTCCGCACGCTGACGCTGGCTTCGACCGCGCCATGCCTCGTCTACGAAGAAGGCAGCCTGATCAAGCGCTCGATCCGCGACCTCTACAACAAGGATATCGGCGAGATCATCGTTGCCGGCGAAGAAGGCTATCGTGAAGCAAAGGACTTCATGAAGATGCTGATGCCGAGCCACGCCAAGGTGGTTCAGCCCTATCGCGACATCCATCCGATCTTCTCACGCTCCGGCATCGAGGCGCAGCTAGACCGCATGCTGCAGCCGCAGGTGACGCTGCGTTCCGGTGGCTACCTAATCATGAACCAGACGGAGGCGCTGGTCTCGATCGACGTCAACTCCGGCCGTTCGACCAGGGAACATTCGATCGAGGACACCGCGCTCCAGACGAACCTGGAAGCCGCCGAGGAAATCGCGCGCCAACTACGCCTGCGCGACCTTGCTGGCCTGATCGTCATCGACTTCATCGACATGGAAGAGAAGCGCAACAACCGCGCGGTCGAGAAGAAGCTGAAGGAATGCCTGAAGAACGACCGTGCCCGCATTCAGGTCGGCCGCATCTCGCATTTCGGTCTTCTGGAAATGTCGCGCCAGCGCATCCGCGCCTCGGTTCTGGAAAGCACGACGCAGATCTGCTCGCATTGCGGCGGCACCGGTCACGTGCGCTCGCAGTCTTCCGTTGCCCTGCATGTCCTGCGCGGCATCGAGGAATATCTGCTCAAGAACACGACGCACGACATCACCGTGCGCACGACGCCGGACATTGCGCTCTATCTGCTCAACCACAAGCGGCAGACGATCATCGACTATGAAAGCCGCTTCGGCGTCGCGATCGTCATCGATGCCGACAATGCCGTCGGCACACAGCATTTCGCGATCGACCGCGGTGAGCCGGTCGCCAATCCGGTGAAGATCGAAAGCCTGTTCAACTTCGCAGCCATCCCGGACGACGATGACGACGATATCGTCATCGAAACGGACGAGGAGGAAGACGAAGAGCTGGAAGAAAAGGCTGCGAGCACCGAGCAGCAGCCATCGGCTCGCTCCGAAGGCAATGACGGCAACCGCAAGCGCAAGCGTCGCCGCCGGCGCCGCGGCCGTGGCAACGATACCCAAGCCGCTCCGGCTTCCGAGGCAGGCTCAGCGGCCAGTGTCGCTGAGGATGCGGACGGCGAAGAAGGTGACGACGACGAAGCTGATGTTGGTGCGGAAAACACCGCATCCACCGGCAGTGACGATGACACACAGCAGAAGCGCAAGCGCCGTCGTCGCGGCAAGCGTGGTGGCCGACGCAATCGTGAAAACGAAGGCAACGAACAGACTGCAGCAGGCGAGGAAGCCGGTTCCGGCGAAGTTGATGAGAACGATGCAGAAGACGGCGACGACGCAACCGTAACGGTGGCCGAGATCGCGGTTGCCGAAGGCGAAGCCGCCGTCGAGGCGCAGCCCGCCATGGCAGCGGTTGAAACGGCAGCCGTCGTTACCGAAGACGTCAAGCCCGCCAAGGGCCGCGGTCGCCGCAAGGCGAAGGCAGTCGAGGCATCGCCGGTCGAAACGCCCGCTGTCGAGGAAGCGCCCACAGCGGATGTCGAAATCGAGGCAGTTGCCGAGATCGCCGAAGTTTTGGACAATTCGGCAGACACGGCGACACCCGAAGCGTCTGAGGATGCAGCCAAACCGGCCCGCGCCAACCGCGAATCCAACGTTTCCTCCTCTGCTCCGGTGGTGAAATCCACCCGCGCTAACGAAGGTAGCGAGAGCGACGGAGAGCCGACCAAGCCGAAGAAAGCTGGCTGGTGGCAACGCCGCGGCTTCTTCTAAGAAGATCAATTCGTGATGAACTTAAAATCCGGCTGTGGCAACGCGGCCGGATTTTTCGTTTCCGTTGCGCGATTTATTCGTCATTCACGCTGCATAAGAAGCCAAAGCGCAGCGGTTCCACGCTTGCGAAAATGCTTCCGCAAGCTCGCGCAAACCATTGATTGTAGATTCTATTTCAGCCAAGCGGCCATACGTTCGATGGCTTCCTCGATCTCGGCATTCGAGCCGGCATAGGAGAAACGCATCGCGCGATGTCCTTCCACAGGATCGAAATCGAGGCCGGGCGTGGCGGCGACGTTGATTTCGGCCAGCATCTTTTGCGCAAAGACCATGCTGTCGTTCGTGAAGCCGCTGACATCGACATAGGCGTAGAAAGCGCCATCCATCGGCGAGGCAATACGGAAGCCGATTTCCGGCAGCCGACGCGTGAGGAAATCGCGGTTGCGGCCGTAGCTCTCGCGATAGACATCCAGTTCCGCGCCTGCGTCGAGTGCCGCTTCGGCGGCAATCTGCGACAGTTCCGGCGCGGAAATGTAAAGGCTCTGGGCCACGCGCTCGACGGGACGAACGAGCCGTTCCGGTAAGACCATCCAGCCAATACGCCAGCCGGTCATGCAGTAATATTTCGAGAAGGAATTGATGACAATCGCCTCGTCCGTCAGCTCCAGCGCACTCGTCTCCTCACCGACGAAAGTCAGCCCGTGGTAGATCTCGTCGGAGATGAAGGCGATGGAACGATCCGCGCAATAATCAGCCAGCGCCTTCAAGGCCGCCCTGCCCGTCACCGTGCCTGTGGGATTGGCGGGGCTTGCTAGCAGCACGCCCTTCAGGCGCTTGCCGCTTGCCGCCTGCACTGCCTCGAGGCTCTCGGGCGTTAACGTAAACTCCGTCTCCTCTGTGACCGGCACCTCGACGACATCGAGACCGAGTGCGGCGAGGATATTGCGATAGGCCGGATAGCCCGGCCGTGCGATGGCAACGCTATCGCCGGCATCGAACAGAGTCAGAAAGGCAAGATTAAAGCCCGCCGACGATCCGGTCGTGATCGCAATGCGCTTCGGATCGATGCTGAGGTCGTGGCGTACCTGGTAATGGGCGGAAAGCGCCTGCCGCAGGGCCAGAGTACCGAGCGCGTCCGTATAACCGATCCGGCCATGGCCAAGAGCTACGCGCGCCGCCTCCAACGCCGCTTGGGGCGCGGGATGCGAGGGCTGTCCAACCGCCATGGAAATGACGGAATGCCCTGCCTGGCGACGCCGTGTCGCTTCCGCCAGCACATCCATGGCATGAAAGGGTTCAACATCGCTGCGCTTGGATAGGGAAAACAAGGTCAATTCTCTCTCGGATCGGATTGGCAAGCGACATTTGCCGCAATATCGGCGCGTTCACAATCCTGCGATTGCGGCTTTGTCGTGAAAATTCCTGTTTCTGGAAGTAAGGACGCACCGTAAATTGTCGATGCTTATTTGCGGATGTTAACCCGACGATGTTATTGCGCATCCGAGAATGACGTCTCCGCCCAGATCCAAACGAGGACCCCATGATCTTTTCTCTCAAAAGCCTGCTGACGGTTTCGGCGATTGCCCTGACAGCGTCCTTCGCCACGATCCAGCCGGCCGCCGCGCTGGACGACCAGCAGAAGAAGGAAATCGGGGATTTCATCAAGGAATATCTCGTCGAGCACCCGGAGGTACTGCTGGATGCACAGGCCGCGCTTGAAAAGAAACAGGATGAAGCCCGCATTGCGCAGTCGGCCCAGGTGATCACCCAGAACAAGGATGCGATCTTCAACTCCAAGGATGACGTGGCCATCGGCAATCCGAAGGGCGATATCACCGTCGTCGAGTTCTTCGACTATAATTGCACCTATTGCCGCCATGCGCTTGGCGATATGGACAAGCTTCTGCAGCAGGACAAAAATGTTCGTTTCGTGCTGAAGGAATTCCCGATCCTCGGTCAGGATTCAGTTGCCGCTTCCCGGGTCTCCAGCGCGTTCCGCCTGCTCGCGCCGGAAAAATATGCCGAGTTCCATCACAAGCTGCTGGGCAGCGACGGCCGCGCCTCCGAAGACACCGCCATCGATGTCGCCACCTCGCTCGGTGTCAGCGAAGCGGCCATCCGCGCCGAAATGGCAAAAGCGCCGAACACTGACATGATCAAGGCGACCTATCAGCTTGCCTCCGATCTCAACGTGACGGGCACGCCGGCCTATGTCATCGGCAACGAGATGGTTTCGGGCGCAATCGGCCTCGATGCTATCAAGGAAAAGATTGCCAACGTTCGCAGCTGCGGCAAGACGAGCTGCTGAACGGCGCAAAAGCCCACTCTCAAAAGCGGGTAAGCAAGTGGCCTATTCGCTTTTTTACGAGCTTCGGAACGGCGCCGCGACACAGCATGGCGCAAAAATGCCAAAATCGCGGCGTTTCCACACCTAGAGGCACGCAACCTTCGTGCCAGGGCTTTCCTACAGAGCCTTGGGAGTCTATAGGTTGCGCTGCACTTTGACGGAACCTCTAATGGCGCAAACTATTTTCGTCCTGAACGGACCCAATTTGAATGCTCTCGGCAAGCGCGAGCCGGGCATCTATGGCGGCAAGACGCTCAAGGATATCGAAGCCGACTGCAAGGTCGCAGGTGAAAGCCTGGGCTTCATCGTCGATTTCCGCCAGAGCAATCACGAAGGCGTGCTGGTCGACTGGATGCACGAAGCCGGCGACAAGGCCGCCGGTGTCGCGATCAATCCCGGTGCCTACGGTCATACGTCCATCGCGCTGCATGACGCGATCCGCGCCATTTCCATTCCCGTCGTGGAGGTACATATCTCCAATATCCACGCACGCGAAGAATTCCGGCACAAATCGATGATCGCGCCCGCAGCAAAGGGCATGATCTGCGGTTTCGGACCTCATAGCTACATCCTGGCGCTTCAAGCGCTGAAATCCATCACCCAATAACAAAAATACAGGGCAAGAAATCCAATGGCTGAAAAGAAATCGGGTATCGACCAGGCGCTGATTCGCGATCTCGCCAATATTCTCAACGACACGGATCTCACCGAGATCGAAGTCGAGCAGGAAGATTTGCGCATCCGCGTGTCGCGCGCCGGCACGACGCAGTATGTTCAGGCGCCGATTGCCGCCCCGGCCGCTTACGCCGCTCCTGCTGCCGCGGCAGCAGCGCCGGCCGCCGCCGCTCCCGCCGGCAAGACCCGCAACCCCGACAATGTCGTCAGCGCGCCGATGGTCGGCACAGCCTATCTGGCGCCGGCTCCGGGCTCGGCTGCCTTCATCCAGGTCGGCGCATCCGTCAAGGAAGGTCAGACGCTGCTGATCATCGAAGCAATGAAGACGATGAACCAGATCCCCGCTCCGAAATCCGGCACGGTGACTGAAATTCTCGTTCAGGACGGCCGTCCGGTCGAGTACGGCGAAGCCCTGGTCGTCATCGAGTAAGGTCGGCCCGATGCCCATGATTTCGAAGATTCTCATAGCCAATCGCGGAGAGATCGCTCTGCGCGTGCTGCGCGCCTGCAAGGAGCTCGGCATTGCGAGCGTTGCGGTGCACTCCACGGCCGATGCCGATGCCATGCATGTACGGCTTGCGGATGAGAGCGTTTGCATCGGCCCACCGCCGTCGCGCGAAAGCTATCTCAATATCCATCAGATCGTCGCCGCCTGCGAGATCACCGGCGCGGACGCCGTGCATCCCGGCTATGGGTTCCTGTCGGAAAATGCCAAGTTCGCCGATATTCTCGAGGCGCACGGCATTACCTTCATCGGTCCGACGGCGGAACATATCCGCATCATGGGCGACAAGATCACCGCCAAGACCACGGCGCAGCAGCTCGGCATTCCGGTCGTTCCCGGTTCCGATGGCGAAGTGAAGACCGAGGCGGATGCGCTGAAGACAGCGCGCGAGATCGGCTATCCGGTGCTCATCAAGGCAACTGCCGGCGGCGGCGGCCGCGGCATGAAGGTCGCCCGCACGGAAGAAGACCTGATCGAGGCCTGGTCGACGGCACGCACGGAAGCGGCAGCCGCCTTCGGCAACGAATCCGTCTATATGGAAAAGTACCTCGGCAAGCCGCGCCACATCGAAATCCAGGTTTTCGGTGACGGCGAAGGCAATGCGATCCATCTCGGCGAACGTGACTGCTCGCTGCAGCGCCGCCACCAGAAGGTCTGGGAAGAGGCCAACTCCCCAGCCCTCAACGTCGAGCAGCGCATGAAGATCGGCCAGATCTGCGCCGACGCGATGAAGAAGCTGAAGTATCGCGGCGCCGGCACCATCGAATTCCTCTATGAGAACGGCGAGTTCTACTTCATCGAAATGAACACCCGTCTGCAAGTGGAGCATCCGGTCACGGAAGCCATCACCGGCATCGACCTCGTGCACGAGCAGATTCGCGTCGCTTCCGGCGGCGGTCTTTCGGTCACGCAGGACGAGGTGCATTTCCAAGGCCATGCCATCGAATGCCGTATCAATGCCGAAGATGCCCGCACCTTCGTCCCCTCGCCCGGCACGATCACGCATTTCCATGCGCCCGGCGGCCTTGGCGTTCGGATCGATTCCGGTGCCTATCAGGGCTACAGGATCCCTCCCTACTACGACAGTCTGATCGGCAAACTCATCGTGCACGGGCGCACCCGCGTCGAATGCATGATGCGCCTGCGCCGTGCGCTTGACGAATTCGTTGTGGACGGCATCAAGACCACCCTGCCGCTCTTCCAGGATCTGGTTTCCAATCAGGATATCGCCAACGGCGATTACGATATCCATTGGCTGGAAAACTACCTGGCAAAAACATCGGCCTAGCCTGTGCCCGGAGCGCGCGGCAAACGTCCCGGCATTACCCCGGAGATTTTGCTGCGCGCCTATTCCATCGGGCTTTTTCCGATGGCTGAATCGGCAGACGATCCGGAGATCTTCTGGGTCGAGCCGGAATTGCGAGGCATCATCCCTCTGGATACGTTTCACGTCTCCAAGAGCCTCGCCAAGAAGATCCGTCAACATCCCTTCGATATTCGCTTCGACACGGATTTCGAAGCGGTCATCGCCGCCTGCGCTGAAGAGACGAGCGATCGCCCCAGCACCTGGATCAACGACACGATCCGCACGCTTTATGCCACCCTGCATCATATCGGCCACGCCCATTCCGTGGAGGCCTGGGACGGCGACCGGCTGGTTGGCGGGCTCTATGGCGTTTCGCTAGGGTCGGCGTTCTTTGGCGAAAGCATGTTTTCCCGTCGCACGGACGCCTCCAAGATCTGTCTCGTCTATCTGGTGGAGCGCCTGCGCGAACGCGGCTTCACCCTGCTCGACACGCAATTCACCACCGAGCACCTGAAGACATTCGGCGCCATCGACGTGCCTAAGGATGCCTATGCCAAGATGCTGGAGAAAGCGATGGAATCGCCCAATCTCAGCTTCTCCGATGGTGGAAATCTGCCCGAAATGAATTGATTACGAAACGGACTGCCCTAAGTTCGGCACAACAGCCGAGGGTAGAATCGTGAAGAATCATATTGCAATTGCATTTCTCGCCGCGCTGACCATCGCGACGCAGACCAACGCCAAATCATTCCACGACATGTTCGGAGTCGAGCCGCCGGTAGGCGACGAAGGCGCCGTGCTTAAAACGCTGGATTTCCAGCAGGGCGCGATCAAGATCCCCACCGCCAATGCCACACTGACTGTCTCTGACCAGTTCTACTATCTCAATCCGCAGGATTCGAAGAAGGTGCTGGTTGAGCTCTGGGGCAATCCGGAAAGTTCGGTGGGTAATCCGCTCGGCATGATCTTCCCGGCCAAATATCCGCCAACCGACCCACATTCCTGGGGTTCCGTCATCGACTATGACGGCAGCGGCTATGTCTCCGATGAGGATGCAGCATCGACCGATTACGACGATCTTTTGAAGAAGATCCAGGACGCGATCAAGGAAGCGAATCCCGAACGTGAACAGCAGGGCTTCGACCCGATCACACTGGTCGGCTGGGCAGAACCGCCACATTACGATAAGGCGACCCATGCCCTCCACTGGGCGCGCGATCTGATTTTCGGCAAGGATCCCAATGCCGGTCACACGCTGAACTATTCCGTGCGCGTGCTGGGACGCGAAGGCGTCACCGAGCTCGATTTCGTCGCCGGACTGGATCAGCTGCAGGAAATCAACGCCGCTATCCCCAACGTCATCAACACCGTGCAATATGATAGCGGCAAGCGCTATGCCGATTTCACCAATGGCGACAAGATCGCCGCCTATAGTATGGCGGGCATGATCGCTGCCGGTGCGGGCGTAAAGGTTGCGGCAAAGCTTGGCCTGCTTGCAGTCGTTCTTGGCTTCTTCAAAAGTTTTGGCGTCGCCCTTCTGGCATTGAAGAAGGGCCTCATCGTAGTGCTGGCGGGTGTCGTGGCGGCCGGCCGCAAGATCCTGAGTCTGTTCCGCCGCAAAGGAAATAGTGACGCCTGAAGCAATCCACGCCTGAAGTTTTTTACCACTTCAAATCTTGATTGTGGCCTGCTATCCCTGCAAGCGAAGAGCGTTGGTGCATAGAGGTTCCACTTTGCCGTCGTAAATACCGGTCTCATCCAAATCACCCAGTGCATCGGGACGGTTCCATGCCGTCCGACGCATATTCATGTCCATCGGGTGATGGCCTGAGACCGGTTTGGCATTGTCAAAACGCGCCTAATACAGCCACCGCTGTCTCAGCTCTTCAGCCGTCCCGCAATATCGCCATACCGCGCCCTGACGGGCTTGTCTCACCGCCAGCTTGGTGGACTTCCAGACGGAAGACCAAGACGGTATGTGCAATATTCTTCAGGTCCGTTGGACCCTTACGCCTAAAACATCGCCTCAACCATGGATCGCCTGCAGCGGCTGCGGATCTCTAAAACCCTTCAGATCGAGCGGCAAGATCAGGCTCAACGCCAATGGCAAGCGGCTCGATGCCTGGCTTGTCTATAAGTGCATCGATTGCGACAAGACATGGAACCGAACGCTCTTCGAGCGCCGGACCGTTCACGACCTCGCCCCTTCCACGCTCGATGCACTGCAGCGCAGCGATCCGGACTGGGTACGCGCGCAGGAATTCGATCTCGACGGGTTGAGGCGGAAAGCCAAACGTATTGAGGAGCCGCCCGATATCTCCATCCTGAAAGAGGCTATAGGTGTGGCAAGCGGCTGGACTTTGCTTGATATCGGGATATCAGCCCAATTCCCGACAAACCTGCGCCTTGATCGGCTGCTTGCATCGGAGTTGGCAATCTCCCGCTCGCGGCTTCAGGGCCTTCGTGATCGAGGCAAATTGAAAGCCTGTCCGGACCGCAACGACTTGCTGCGGCACAAGATCAAAGACGGCGTGCGGATCGTACTCGACTTGTCGGAGGTGGCCGATCGTCTGGCGATAGGTGAAGCGGCGGCAAATACCGAGCGAGAATGAAACTATGCCCGCAGGAGAAAGGCTTCTGCGGGCTACATAATCCTGC
Source organism: Rhizobium sp. ERR 1071 (assembly GCF_007828675.1). Taxonomy (NCBI): domain Bacteria; kingdom Pseudomonadati; phylum Pseudomonadota; class Alphaproteobacteria; order Hyphomicrobiales; family Rhizobiaceae; genus Rhizobium; species Rhizobium sp. ERR 1071. The sequence continues at coordinate 670,559 of NZ_VITM01000001.1, forward strand.
TGTGAATGTCTCGAAACCGATTACTTCGCGCCGGCAGTATCCGGCGCCGGAACGTCCGATTTCTGCTTGCACTCTTTCAGCCAGACGTCATAGATCGGATGCTCGACGGCGTTGAGGCCGGGGCTGTCGGCGAACATCCAGCCGGTGAAGATGCGGCGGATACGGCGATCGAGAGTGATCTCGTCCACCTCGACGAAACCGTCCACCTTCTGTTGCTCTGTATCGTCTCGCGAATAGCAGGCGCGCGGCGTCACCTGCAATGCACCGAACTGCACGGTTTCGTTGACATAAACATCGAAAGTGGTGATGCGGCCGGTGATCTTGTCGAGGCCCGAGAAGACCGCAACTGGATTCGATATGCGGGCAGCCTCGGCAGTAGGGGCTGCCATGATGCCGGCGAAGAGGGTGATTCCCGCTGCAGCCACCGCACGCAAAGAAGCGCTCCGCGTGAAAAACATCATATCCGCCAGTCTCCGCTTGGTCTCGGTCAAGGCGCCGAGCTCGCGCCGGCATATGTCGCGCCTAAAGCCCAATTGTGGCCAAAGGACGAGCCGGCTGTCGCGCTCAGTTGCCCGGGGTCCAGGCGTCGTAGTCGCCGGTCACGCGCGGACGCTCGCCGGCAACGGCGAGAGAGCCCGGCGGGCGGTAAGCCTGCGGCGAGCCTGTGGGATTGGCGCGATGCTCCTTCTGCCAGTCCTTGGCGACATAGTTTTCCTTGGTCGGCGGAACGTCGGTGCGATGATGCATCCAGCCGTGCCAGCCCGGAGGAATGGCGGAGGCTTCGGCATAGCCCTTGTAGATCACCCAGCGCTTTGGAAGGCCGTAAGAGGACGTGCCGCCTTCGTAATAGACATTGCCGAACTCATCCTCGCCGACACGCTTGCCAAACCGCCAAGTCGCGAAGCGCGTCCCCATGGTCTGACTGTTCCACCAGGTGAAGGTCTGTACGATGAAATTCCACATGTCTTTTCCTCGATACCCGCTAAGCGGCGAGCGATACCAGAATTCGATAGTTTGCTTATGCCGCCCCTGATCCTGCTTGTCCAGTGATTCCAGCAGGCAAACGGCTTCATTTCAATGTCATCTTGAAGCCCAGATGTGTCGGCTTGAAACCGAGTCTTGCATAGAAGCGATGTGCATCCTTGCGAATCGCATTCGAGGTCAGCTGTACCATCCGCATGCCGCGGCGTTTCGCCTCCTCGATGCAGAAGTTGACCATCGCCGCCCCGATCCCCTGCCCGCGCATGTCGCCACGCGTCTGGACGGACTCGATGATCATCACGGACGATCCCCGACCGTGCAGCGAGGTGACGACAATTGTCTGAAAGGTGCCGACGACCTCGCCGGCAAACTCAGCGGCGTAAAGCGTCTGGTTCGACGATGCGGCAATCACGCGAAAAGCATTGGCATAGTCGTCATAGGCCGAAGGCTCGGCGGTATCGCCATGACCGCCCATGGTGTCGGCGGCGAAGAGCGCGATCAGCGCATGAAGGTCGGACTCTTTCGCTTCGCGGATTAGCAGGCGGCCGGCTTCCATGAATGATCTCGCCTATTCTTTCAGTGGCCCGCCAGCGGCTTCTCGAATATCAGCGCCGGAATGCCCGACTGCCCATTGCCGCAGTTTTCCGTGCGGCCAACCTCGACAAAGCCGTGGGCCTGGTAAAAGGCGATCGCAGGCGCGTTCTGCGGATCGACCTCAAGGCGCATGATCTCCGCATCCGGGAAGCAGGTCTCCAGCTCAGCGAAAATATCGCGGCCGATACCCTCGCGCTGATGCTCCGGACTGACATAGAGCATGTGAAGCATGACGGTTTTCGTCATCTCTTTGGACATGGCGGCATAGCCCATGCCGCCGATCGTCTTGCCGTCGTCGGCCACCAGGAATTCGGAATTCTTATTCGCCAACCGCGCCTTCAGCGAGGCAAGCGAATGCCAGGAGGCGTGCAGCTCGCCGACCTTTTCCGGCCCGTAGATCCGGTCATAGGTCGCATGCCAGGTTTCGCCGAGCAGAGCGCGGACCTTTTCCAGGTCCTGCTCGCTGGCGGTGCGGACGAAGAACACCGCTTATTCCTCTTCGATGCCGAGCTTGGCCTTGACCAGCGCCTGCACCGCCTGCGGGTTGGCCTTGCCGCCAGTCGACTTCATCACCTGGCCGACGAACCAGCCTGCAAGCGTCGGCTTGGCCTTGACCTTGGCGACCTGATCCGGATTGGCGGCGATGATCTCGTCGACGGCCTTTTCGATCGCGCCGGTGTCGGTGACCTGCTTCATGCCGCGCGCCTCGACAATCTCCGCGGGATCGCCGCCCTCATTGAGCACGATTTCGAACAGATCCTTGGCGATCTTGCCGGAGATGGTTTCGGCCTTGATGAGGTCGATGATCGCGCCGAGCTGGGCGGGCGAAACCGGAGTCTCTTCAATGTCTTTGCCGGTTCTGTTCAGAGCGCCCAGCAAGTCGTTGATGACCCAGTTGGCAGCCATCTTGCCATCGCGACCAGCGGCAACCGCTTCGAAATAATCGGCGATCGCCTTTTCCGACACGAGCACGGACGCGTCATAGATTGAGAGGCCAAGCTCGCGGACGAAACGCTCCTTCTTATCGTCGGGCAGCTCCGGCAGGCGCTCGGCAAGCTCCGCAACGAAAGCATCGTCGAATTCGAGCGGCAGCAGATCCGGATCAGGGAAATAGCGGTAATCATGCGCATCTTCCTTCGTGCGCAGCGACCGCGTCTCGCCCTTATTCGGATCGAACAGGCGGGTTTCCTGATCGATCGTGCCGCCATCCTCCAGAATGCCGATCTGGCGGCGCGCTTCATATTCGATCGCCTGACCGATGAAGCGGATAGAGTTGACGTTCTTGATTTCGCAGCGCGTACCGAATTCACCGCCCGGACGACGGACCGAGACGTTGACGTCGGCGCGCATGGAGCCTTCGTCCATATTGCCGTCACAGGTGCCGAGATAGCGCACGATCGAGCGCAACTTCGTCATATAGGCCTTCGCCTCGTCGGCGGAGCGGATATCCGGCTTGGAGACGATTTCCATCAGCGCGACGCCGGAGCGGTTCAGATCGACATAGGACATGGTGGCGTGCTGGTCGTGCATCGACTTGCCGGCATCCTGTTCCAGATGCAGGCGCTCGATGCCGATCTCGATATCCTCGAACTGGCCCTGACGGTCCGGACCGAGCGAGATGACGATCTTGCCCTCGCCGACGATCGGATCCTTGAACTGCGAGATCTGATAGCCCTGCGGCAGGTCCGGATAGAAATAGTTCTTGCGGTCGAAGATCGAACGCTTGTTGATCTTGGCCTTCAGACCGAGACCGGTGCGCACGGCCTGCTTGACGCATTCCTCGTTGATGACGGGCAGCATGCCGGGCATGGCAGCATCGACGAGCGACACGTTGGAATTCTGAGGATTGCCGAACTCCGTCGAGGCGCCGGAGAAGAGCTTGGACTTGCTCAGTACCTGGGCGTGGACTTCCATCCCGATAACGACTTCCCAATCACCCGTGGTACCGGGAATGAGGCGTTTCGGATCTGGCGTACGGACGTCGACAATGGTCATGGGAAGCTCTTGTATAACGCTGTTTTCTGCTTTGGTGAGGTAGAGCAATTGGCGAGGCGGCGCAAGGCTTTCGGCATCGGCTGCGTGCTATATGCCCGGGGCATAGGCGCCGTCGCTTTCATCGACCAGCGATTTCGAAAGCCCGACTGTGGGAACATCGCTGTCGAGCTTGGGGGAATAGACGATCGACAGCCAGCGGATCTCATAGCCGCGCGCCCTGAAGAAGGCGATGGCATCGGTATTGCCCGCATGGCTCTGCAGCGAAACCTTCTCCAGCCCCTGCCCGCGCACATCCGCTTCGATCCGCGCCAGAAGCGCCGAGCCGAGACCGCGTCTGACGAAATCCGGATCGATCCAGAAATCGGAAATCGCTTCGTCCAGCGCCTCGCGCGCCGCCCATCCCACAGCCTCGCCGTTCAGCTCGATGACCGTGATCGTCAGCCAGAGATTGCGGGTGAAATTGGTAAAGGCTTCGCTTGCACTTTCCAGCAGCTCGCCCGTGCCACCGATCGCGCCCATCGCCCTTTGCCAGGAGCGCAAGCCAATGCTCGCCAATACCGCAGTTTCGCCTTCATGGGCATTGCGAATGTGGATCATCGGGCCCCCGCCATTTGGAGACAGTAAAGCACCCGCGAAAGGCTTTTGCCAGCGGAGAGACTCAATCATTTTAGCTAGTGGTAAAAGGTAAAGACGGGTTGAAGCTTGACTGTGGAGCGCAACCTGTTTTAGAGAGGCGCACCAATGGAGTTTTGATGTCCACCTTTTGTCAGTGCCGGTAAAGGCCTCGCTCGCAGGTTCTCTTGCGTGCCGGGCCTGAAAAACGAAGCCCCGACTTCCCTTGAGGGAAGCTTCGGATCGTTTTGTTGCGCCCTATGGCGCATTACGGATTCTGACTCCAATGGATATTTCACGCGCGGAACAGCGCATTCTCCACCTGCTCGCTCAGGGCGGGCGCATTGAACTCGAACGCACCGAAAAGAAGAAGATCGACACCGTCTACTGCTTCACGCGGGACGGCTGGGTCTATCCCGATTTCGGTATTGAGCTCTTTCGCAGGCTCAGGCGTCTGAAGGCCATCCGGTCTACGGACGGCCAACCCTACCGGATCACGGAAAAGGGGCTGAAGCTGGTAAGGGCACAGCTGGATAACAGATAGCGAAAGCATGAGAGCCGCCCGGTGGGTGGCTCTCATCTGCCGATGCGGCTCGGGCAAGACGCTCCGATAGCGATCAAAATGTCCTGATGATGTCAGTCACATGGTCGCCGCGGCGATCGCTTTCCTGCTGCACCGCATCGCGCCTTTCGTTCATTGCGGCGATTTGATCCTCGCTATCCGCTAAGGCCTTCAAATAGCGCTTCTTCAGATCGCTGTTGTCAGGCACGGCGCCGAGATTGCGCCTTATCCGCTCCTGCTCATTGACGGTTTTCTCGATTTCGCTATCGAGGCTCGCCAGTTCGTTCTGGATCGCGACCTGCCTTTTACGGGCGTCGGCGAGATTTGTAAGCTTATCCGTCAGTTCCTTGTCATGGGTCGAGGCCGACCAGCCGAGCAGCATGTCCGGATCGGTATCGACCAAGGCGTAGCTGTTGCTCTGAAGCTGCTCGTCGACTGCCGTCAGTACTTTTTCCGCCCCAGCTGGCACCACCGCCTTGAGCCGCTGGTGCGTTGCCGTCTTGCCGAAGCTTTCGGCCGAAGAAAATGACCAGCCGTCCCGGATCGGGTGCTCGATGACAACAGTCCGTTCGCCGTCCAGCGCGCCTGATACGGTGTATGTCGTCGTCTGGCGATATTTGACGGTAGCGTTCATCACGCCGTCGGAAACCTTCAGCGAGGCGACCTCCTCCGTCGGCGTTTGCTGCTCGCTGATCGTTACCTTGCGGTCGGTCGCGAAACTGGCGAGGCGCGTATCGTCCTTGGGTAATGCCGATAGTTGGGAATCGCCGATATAGCCGGTCTTGCCGTCGTAAAGCGTCAGGATTCCCTCCGGCATGCTGACGCCGGTGGTATTCTTCAGCATCACCGCGGCGATGGGATTGCGCAGGCTGCTGCCGGCCCGATACATATCCACCATGTCGGCCTCCACTTCTGCATCCATGATCGGCACCGACAAGGTATCGCCATTGGCCAGATCGTAGGTCCCCGGAAGCTCGAAAGTGGCCGAGATATCGCTCTCGGTCGCGCTGGCGGGATTGGACGCGGCAATCTGCATCGGCGCGACCGAACCTTCCAGCTCGTCAGCCGCGTATGCCTTTCTGCTGACGCCACCCATCATCGCCTTGGCAGGTGCGGGCGCGGCTCGTTCCTCGGCATTCGAAGCGAGACGCTGCCTGTTGGACAGATCGCCGCTATCGGGATCAGGGCCATTGTTGGACGCCGTGTTGACAGGCACTTCCTGCCGCTCTCTCCAATAGAGCTGGTGCAGACCCTGTTTCAGCGTCACCGGCTCGGCCGAGGTCAGCGTCAGCTTGATGCCCTTCCAGTCCTCGCCGCTGGCATTTTCCAGCACCGTCCATGCCTGCAGGCGCGCCTTGTTCTTTTCGTCGATCACGACCTTGTAAGCCGTTTTCCAGATCGGCGACGGGACGACATAGGTGAGGCCGATATCGCCGCTGTCCTTTACACCATTCACCTTGATATCGATGGTCCGGGTGCGGTCGTTCTTGCCGCGGGCGATGGCTGCGGCCGCCTTGGCGAGTTCTGCCCGCATGTCGGGATCGTCAAGCCGCAAGGACGCATCCTCGCCGAGCGCCAACGTCTCCACCGCGCCATCCCTATCGATGACGGTCAGCAGATAAACCGTCGTCTTCTCCTCCGCCTTCCTCTGCTCGATTCCCAGAATGCTTCCTTCGATCGTCTTGCCGCCGCTGGTGACCGCGACCTTGGCGCCCTGCATCGATGTCAGAAGCGACGGCACCGAGGAGAGCGCTTCCAGACTGAACGGCAGGCCCTTGAACGTCTCCTGCAATGGCTGCGGCCCCGCCAGCGTCATGCCTGCCACTGAACCTGCGGACCCGTTGACCACAAGGCTCTTCAGGATGTCATCGACCTGATCAAGGGGAACCTCGATCCGGATCACGCCGTCGCTGCTGATATCGGCCGATCGAGACACCTGCGCCAGGCCGCCCGAAGATAGGGTGATGGATCGAATGGCCCCATTATCGGCCGCCAGCAGGATCGCTGGGCATGACACGCTGAGGAGCAGGATCGCCGTGACTTGCTTGAGCATGAAGAGACCTTCCGATTCGGTTGCAGAGGACGAGACCAAGCGGCCCGCTGCAATTTATGATCGTATTTCGGTCCAAAATGTGATGGCGTTCGGGCGGAATATTGGCATGTGCAAAAGGGCCGCCCGGATTTTCCGGACGGCCCTTCCGATAAGTGGCTTCTGATGTCACGAAGCTTGACGAGATTGGTCATCAAGCCGTTCGTCTCCTTGTGGTGCTTACCACCACTTCGCCGGCGTGAACTTGCCGGCGGCCTGTTCGATGACGTGGGCGGTTTTGAAGAGGGTTTCCTCTTCGAACGGCTTACCGATGAGCTGCAGGCCGAGCGGCAGGCCCTTCGGGTCGAGGCCGGCAGGGACGGCGATACCGGGCAAGCCAGCCATGTTGACCGTCACTGTGAAGATGTCGTTCAGGTACATCTTTACCGGATCGGAAGCGAGGTCTTCGTCGGCAATACCGAAGGCCGAGGACGGGGTGGCGGGCGTCAGGATGGCGTCCACGCCGGCGTTGAAGGCCAGTTCGAAGTCGCGCTTGATCAGCGTGCGAACCTTCTGGGCGCGCAGGTAATAGGCGTCGTAGTAGCCGGCCGAGAGAACATAGGTGCCGATCATGATGCGGCGCTTCACTTCCTGGCCGAATCCGGCGGCGCGCGTCTTTTCGTACATGTCGACGATATCCTTGCCGTCGACGCGCAGGCCGTAGCGGACGCCGTCATAGCGGGCGAGGTTCGAGGAGGCTTCGGCGGGCGCCACGATGTAATAGGCCGGCAGCGCGTATTTCGTGTGCGGCAGTGAGATGTTGACGATCTCTGCGCCGGCATCCTTCAGCCAGGCGATGCCCTGCTGCCAGAGCGCTTCGATCTCGTCCGGCATGCCATCAACGCGATATTCGTTGGGGATGCCGATCTTCATGCCCTTCAGCGACTGGCCGAGCGAGGCTTCGTAATCCGGCACCGGCAGGTCGACCGAGGTGGTGTCCTTAGGGTCGACGCTTGCCATCGACTTCAGGAGGATAGCGGCATCGCGCACGTCGCGAGCGATCGGGCCGGCCTGGTCGAGCGACGACGCGAAGGCGACGATGCCCCAGCGCGAGCAGCGGCCATAGGTCGGCTTGATGCCGACGGTGCCGGTGAAGGCGGCAGGCTGGCGGATGGAGCCGCCGGTATCGGTAGCGGTCGCGCCGGCGCAGAGATGAGCAGCAACGGCAGCGGCCGAACCGCCGGACGAGCCGCCCGGAACGAGCTGTTGGTTCGACCCTTCGGCGCGCCAGGGGTTGATCACCGGGCCGTAATAGGACGTCTCGTTCGAGGAGCCCATGGCGAACTCATCCATGTTGAGCTTGCCCAGCATGACGGCGCCGTCGTTCCAGAGGTTCTGCGTGACGGTCGATTCATAGTGCGGCTCGAAACCGTCCAGGATGTGGCTGCAGGCCTGCGTGTGAATGCCTTCGGTGCCGAACAGGTCCTTGATGCCAAGCGGGATGCCTTCGAGCGCGCCGGCCTTGCCTTCCGCAAGGCGGACGTCCGACACCTTGGCCATTGCCAGCGCCTTTTGCGGCGTCACCTTCACATAGGCATTGAGCTGAGCATTGGCCGCCTCGATCGCCGAGATATAGGCTTCGGTCAGCTCGGTGGCGGTAATTTCCTTGGCGCGCAGCTTGTCGCGGGCTTCGGCAATGGTCAGGCTGGTCAGTTCGCTCATTTTGTTTCGCTTCAGATCTGGAATTGGGCAACGGGTCGGAAAAGGCTCGACAGGAGCGGTTATTCGACGACTTTAGGCACCAGGAAGAAATTCTGATCGGTATTCGGCGCATTGGCGACGATGTCGGCGGCCTTGTTGCCGTCGGTCACTTCGTCCGTGCGCTTCTTCATTGCCATGGGCGTGACGGAGGTCATGGCCTCGACGCCATCGACGTTGACTTCGGAGAGCTGTTCGACGAAGCCCAGAATGCCGTTCAGCTCGCCCATCATCCGCTGCGCTTCGTCTTCATTGACGGCGATGCGGGCAAGATGGGCGACGCGTTTGACAGTGGCGAGATCGACGGACATGGCATTCTCCGGATAGCAAGATTATCCACCGAAAGTGGATTTGCTTCACGCTATAAAGGCCATGCCCGCCATACGCAACGGGTATCATCAGGCAGAAATGCTCTCACCCGCCTTCGGTGCGGCAACCGCAGTCTTCGAGCCTTCCATGCCGGCGATGAACTTTTCCGGGGTCTGGTCGATGATCGGGAACGTGCCGTAATGGCAGGGAATGGCAGTCTTGAAGTTGAAGAAGCGCTGGCAGGCAAGTGCCGCCACCGCGCCGCCCATCGTAAAACGGTCGCCGATCGGCAGGATGCCGATATCGGGCTGATGCAGTTCATTGATCAGCGCCATATCCGAGAAGATATCCGTATCACCCATATGGAACAGCGTCGGCTCGTCATCGAAATGCAGCATCAGGCCGTTCGGATTGCCGAGCGCATGGGAAACGCCGTCTTCGGTGATCTGGGCGGAGGAGTGCAGCGCATTGGTAAAGGTGGCCGAGAAGCCGCCGAGGCCGACCGTGCCGCCGGTATTGCCCATTTCCAGCTTCTCGACGCCCTTGGTGCCGAGCCAGGAGGCGAGATCGGCATTGGCGAGAACGACGGCGCCAGTATCCTTGGCGATCTGAACCGTGTCACCGACATGATCTGCATGGCCATGCGTCAGCAGGATATGAGTCACCCCCTGCGCAACGTCCTTGATGTTGAGACCGGCGGCCGCAAAGGAGGAATTGTAAGACAGAAATGGATCGATCAGTATTTTTGCCGTCGCCGTTTCAATGCGAAAAGCGGAGTGGCCGAGCCAGGTGATCTTCATTGGATTTCTCCTTATGACTTGATTTGAAATGTGAGGCTGGTGTCTAGGAGATATCTCAAACCGCAACAAAGAAAAGCGGTTAGGACTTCAATTTGTTTTGACAGGAGCAGTACCCTGATGACGACGCTGACCATCGAAGATCTAGCCGTGATGCTCCTGCCCGGTCAGCCGATTGCCGGTCTCGACCTCGGCACGAAGACGATTGGATTGGCTATGTCGGATCTCGGGCGGCGTTTCGCCACGCCTCGCCCTGTCATCAAGCGCGTGAAATTCACCCAGGATGCCGAAACATTGCTCGCCTTCGCCGAGAAGGAAAAGGTCGCAGCTTTCGTCATAGGGCTCCCGATGAACATGGATGGCTCCGCCGGGCCGCGCGTGCAGGCGACACGCGCCTTCGTGCGTAGCATGTCGGAAAAGACCGCCCTTCCCTTCGTCTTCTGGGACGAGCGGCTTTCGACCGTTGCGGCCGAACGGGCGCTGCTGGAAATGGACGTCTCGCGGGCCAAGCGCGCCGAGCGCATCGACTCGGCGGCGGCAAGCTTCATTCTTCAGGGAGCCTTGGACAGGCTATCGGCACTCGGCAGGGCCGCCTTGCCCGATTCGGACGCCTCCTGACGGCGCTTCCACCATCCGATGATGGCTGCCCGTCGGCGAAAGCCGTAGATCGCGAAGACCAGAAAGCTGTCGAAAGCGATGGCGCGCGCCACCAGCGGCGGAATGGTCTCGGGTGGAATGCCGAGGATCTTGCCGTAGACATCGAAGACCAGGTCATGCATCTGCCGCGTCAGCATGAAGATGCCGAAACTCATGTCGTAATACGACAGGTAATACCATGCCCCGAGAAACGAGACCGGTCCGGCCCAGCAAATCAACAACCACTTCATGCGGTACCCCTTCGACGCTGAAATTGCGTCGTGCCAGCCGAAAGGACAAGCCAGTTCGACAGCGCCATGGCGCTCAACACCATCGCGGGCAGCGTTATATCTAGTGCAAGGACGGCGAAGAACATCGCCGCCGTGACGAGAAATGCTAATTTAGCGGGTTTCAACCCCATGGCCGCACGCTTGATGGTTAACTAATCGTTCTCCGACAGTGACGAGTTAACCGCTGCGGCGCAATGTAAACCATTTGTTAAGGTTAATGGCGAAGCGAGCCTGTGGATATCCCTGCCCGACGGCTGGCATCAGCCGTAAACGCCGCGCACGATCCGCTTCAAGGCCGTCGCCGCCTTCTCCCAATCCTTGCCGTTCTTCAAGACAAGGCCGGCGCATTGTTCGCTGACGGCCGCAGCCAGGACGATATGCTGGATGGCCGCAAAGATCATGGCATTGACGGCCTGAGCATCGACGCCCTTGGGAGGCACGAGAGAGCCGCGCATGCGCTCGATCCAGCCGGCGAGCGCCTTGGATCGAGCCTCGGACAGGCGGCGCACCTGCTCGCTATTCTCGGAGACTTCCCAGGCGACGATGCGGCGCATGAGGGGATCGGCGCGCAAAGCATCGAGAAACAGCATCGAAAGCCGCTCCATCAGATCGCCATAGGTCAAAAGGAACATGCCGCCGGTATCGTCCGGAATGCGATCGGTGACCCAGCTGCCGAGATCGGTGCCGATGGCCTCCACAAGGCCATTCAAGCCGCCATAATAGCGGTAGATCAGCTGCTTGTCGCAGCCGGCACCGCGGGCCACCGCATTGATACCGAAATTCTGGAATCCCTCCTCCGCCAGCAGCCGCTTGGCGGCATCGAGAATTGCCTGTTCCGTCGCGGCACGATTACGCACACGCTTTTCCACGACAGGCATTTCCACCGGGATTTTAACGGCAGTATTTGCGACGGCCATCGACTCGACTCCAATCTGTCACCGAGCGGTGAATAGCAAGCCGGATCGCCTCGAACAATGAAGTCATCAGGGCTCTTGTCCGTCAAATCGCGCGAATCCACAGATTAGAAATGTTGACCAAACCACACTGCCGTTCCGGATGCCAGACATCTCTTCAAAGATGCCGACCGATATCCATTCGCCGGTGCAATATGCGAATGATCGCGACCTCGCCATCCCGTAAAAGATAGTAGATCACGTGAGAGCCTACGGCATATTTGAAATAGCCGTCACGGATGTCAGTCGCGCGACCAATTTTCTCCCCGGACGCTAACCCCTCGAAAGCTGCAACGATTTCAGCATGGTAGATCTCGGCTTGCCTTACAGATCAGTTCTCGACCGTATATCGCCAGATACCTTCAAGATCCGCCACCGCAAGAGGCGAAAGACCGTACTTGCGAGGCCTATTCACCATAGGTCGCGCGCATTCGCATGAGGAATGCAGCGTTATCAAAGGAAGCGACCTCCCCGGACTCTTCCCCGGCGATCAACGCATCCTGCAGAGCCTTGACCTTTACCTCGTGCTCTTCAAGCAGGCGCAAACCTGCGCGAACAACATCACTGGCAGAGCCATACCGGCCTGTCTTTATCTGCGCTTCGATGAAGGCGCTGAAATGATCTCCCAGCGAAACGGATGTATTGCGAGCCATGAAGCCCTCCTACCGATACCAATAGATAATAAATATTGGTATCGCGTCATCAAGGATACAGTTACGCAGCCGGCAGCATGGTTTTATGTCGCCGGCGGATACAGCAGATCGACGATGTAGCTGGCATCGAAGCGTGAATCGAGCATTCCATAGGTGGCGCGCCAGCCGCCGGCGAGACGGGTTTCTATGAAGGCGTCAGCAATCTTGCCGGCTCCGAGGCGATAGAGCTCGGCGGCACCGGCGGCGAGCGCCATTTGCTCGACCAGCAGGCGGGCAGCACCCTCATCCTGCTCGCAAAGTGCCATGGCAGCGCGCAGGACGTCGATAGTCTTCTTGCCGGCCGGGCCGAGATCGCGGGCAAGGCCGGCAAAGACTGTTTCGAACAGGTCCCTGCCCCGGTTGAGTACGCGCAGTACGTCGAGCGCCATGACATTACCGGAGCCTTCCCAGATCGCGTTAACAGGGGCTTCGCGGTAATGGCGGGCGATCGGGCGCTCCTCGATGTAGCCGCTACCGCCGATGCACTCCATGGCTTCGTAGATCAGCGCCGGCGCGATCTTGCAGCACCAGTATTTGGCAACCGGCGTCATGACGCGCGCATAGGCGGCATCTTCGCTGCTGCCGCTGGCCTTGTCGAAGGCCTCGGCCAGGCGGAAGGCGAGCGCGGTTGCGGCGGCGACATCGAGCGCCATATCGGCAAGCACGCGCGTCATGATCGGCTGGTTGACCAGCATCTTACCGAAGACGCTGCGGCCGCGCGCATGATGCACAGCTTCGGCGAGCGAGGCGCGCATGATGCCGGCGGAGGCCAGCGCGCAGTCGAGCCGCGTCAGCGTCACCATATCCAGGATCGTGCGGATGCCAGCATCGGGTGCGCCGAGCAGGAAGCCGAACGTGTCGGTGAACTCGACTTCGGAGGAGGCATTTGAGCGATTGCCGAGCTTGTCCTTCAGGCGCTGGAAGTGCAGGCCGTTGGCCGAGCCATCCTCAAGCAGCCGCGGTACCAGGAAGCAGCCCATGCCGTCCTTGGTCTGGGCAAGCATGATAAAGGCATCGCTCATCGGTGCCGACATGAACCACTTATGGCCCGAGAGCCTGTAGATGCCTTCGCTGACCTTGTCGGCACTCGTCTTGTTGGCGCGCACATCCGTGCCGCCCTGCTTTTCCGTCATGCCCATGCCGATGGTGACGGCACTCTTCTGCATGGCGGGCTTGTTGGACGAATCGTATTTGCGCGACAGAATCTTCGGCGCCCAATCCTTCTGCACCGCCGGGGAAGCCATCATGGCGGCAACCGAGGCGCTGGTCATCGTCAGGGGGCAGAGGTGGCCGCATTCGAGCTGAGCCGTCAGATAGAAGCGAGCGGCGCGCACCTTGTGCGAGTGACCCTTCGCCTCCGGATCGGCTTGCGCATCCCAGATCGAGGAATGCAGGCCCATCGCCATGGAGCGGCGCATCAGCGCATGCCAGGCCGGATGGAATTCCACGACATCCAGACGCTCGCCGCGCGGCCCATGGGTGCGCAGCTGCGGCGTGCCCTGGTTCGCCATGCGCGCCAGTTCCTGCGCCTCGTGCGAGGTGACGAAACGACCATGCTGCTCCAGCTCTTCCCGGATCGAACGCGGCAGGCCGGAGGTGAGATCGACGATCAGCGGATCGGAACGATAGGCATTGATGCCGGTCCAGAGGCTCGGCTGGTTCAGGTCGGCAAAGGGGTCGTCAGTCCGGATCGGTTGGGTCATGAATCGCTTGTAGAGCAAGTAGGTTGCAAAGGGAAACTGGAAGTTACGTCTCCCACCGGCATAGCTCCTGTAGCGGGATTCGGGCGAAATTGCATGGGGAACACGCAGCCTCGGCGCACGCCGCCGCTTGCCCCATCGGCGCTCCCTCTTTATAGACCGCCTGACGAAATCCAGAGGGCAGGTTCATGGTCTTCTTTCCCCACCGCCACCTCATCGGCATCAAGGGCCTCACCGAGCAGGATATTACCTATCTTCTCGACAAGGCTGACGAGGCGGTCAAGATCAGCCGCCAGCGCGAGAAAAAGACGTCGACGCTTCGCGGGTTGACGCAGATCAATCTCTTCTTCGAAGCATCGACGCGTACGCAATCCTCCTTCGAGCTTGCCGGCAAACGGCTCGGCGCCGATGTGATGAACATGTCAGTCGGCAATTCCTCGGTCAAAAAAGGCGAGACGCTGATCGATACGGCGATGACGCTGAATGCGATGCGACCCGATGTGCTTGTCATCCGCCATTCGAGCGCGGGTGCCGCAGCACTTCTGGCGCAGAAAGTCTCCTGCTCCGTCGTCAACGCCGGCGACGGCCAGCATGAGCATCCGACCCAGGCCCTGCTCGACGCGCTGACGATCCGCCGCGCCAAAGGCAAGCTTTCGCGCATCATCGTGGCGATCTGCGGCGACGTGCTGCATTCGCGCGTGGCCCGCTCCAATATCCTGCTTCTCAACGCCATGGGGGCACGCGTCCGCGTCGTTGCCCCCGCCACGCTGCTGCCGGCAGGCATCGCCGACATGGGCGTCGAGGTCTTCCATTCGATGAAGGAAGGGCTGAAGGATGCCGACGTCGTGATGATGCTCCGGCTGCAGCGCGAGCGCATGTCAGGCGCCTTCGTGCCTTCGGTGCGCGAATATTATCACTTCTACGGCCTCGACGCCGAGACGCTCAAGGCCGCCAAGGAGGATGCGCTCGTGATGCATCCAGGCCCGATGAACCGCGGGGTGGAAATCGCCTCCGAAGTGGCCGACGGCCCGCAAAGCGTCATTGCCGAACAGGTGGAGATGGGCGTCGCCGTCCGCATGGCCGTGATGGAGACCCTGCTCGTTTCGCAGAACCAGGGACCCCGCACTGAGGGAGTGGGCGCATGAGCAACTCGATCGTCCTCCAGAACGTCCGGACCATCGACCCCTCGCGCGATCTCGATGAGGTCGGTACGATCGTCGTCGAAGACGGCGTGATCGTTGCCTCCGGCAAGGATGCGAAGAGCCACGGCATTCCCAAAGGCGCGACGGTTCGCGATTGCAATGGGCTTGTCGCCATCCCCGGCCTCGTCGATGCGCGTGTGCATGTCGGCGAACCCGGCGGCGAGCATCGCGAAACCATTGCCTCCGCCAGCCGTGCGGCAGCAGCGGGCGGCGTCACCTCCTTCATCATGATGCCGGACACGGATCCGGTCATCGACGATATCGCGCTGGTCGAGTTCGTTAGGAAGACGGCGCGCGATACCGCCGCCGTCAATGTCTATCCGGCAGCCGCCCTCACCAAGGGGCTTGCCGGCGAGGAGATGACGGAAATCGGCCTGCTGCGGGAAGCCGGAGCCGTCGTGTTCACCGATGCCCATTCGGGCGTCCACGACAGCCAGGTCCTACGCCGCATCATGACCTATGCGCGCGAATTTGGCGCCGTGATTTCCTGCGAAACACGCGACAAATATCTCGGCGCAAACGGCGTCATGCACGAAGGGCTTCTGGCAAGCTGGCTAGGGCTTTCTGGCATTCCGAAGGAAGCTGAACTGATCCCGCTGGAGCGCGACCTTCGCATCGCGACGCTGACGCGCAGCCATTACCACGCTGCTATGATCTCCGTGCCTGAATCGGCAGAGGCGATCCGTCTCGCCCGCTCGCGCGGCGCCAAGGTCACCTGCGGCATCTCGATCAACAATCTCGCCCTCAACGAGAATGACATCGGCGAGTACCGGACCTTCTTCAAGCTCTATCCGCCGCTGCGCTCCGAGGATGACCGCACGGGCATGATCGAGGCGTTGGCGGATGGCACGATCGACATCATCGTCTCCTCGCACGATCCGCAGGATGTCGATACGAAACGTCTGCCGTTCGGCGAGGCTGAAGACGGTGCCGTCGGGCTCGAAACGCTGCTTCCGGCAGCACTCCGGCTCTATCACAGCGGCCAAGTCGGCCTGATGCGCCTTGTCGACGCGCTCTCGACGCGGCCGGCGCAGATCTTCGGGCTTCCCGCCGGCACACTGAAGCCCGGTGCCAAAGCGGATATCGCTCTCGTCGATCTCGACGAGCCTTGGCTTGTCGCAAAAGACATGCTTTTGTCGCGCTCGAAGAATACGCCCTTCGAGGATGCGAGAATGAGCGGCCGGGCGGTTGCAACCTATGTCGCCGGTAAGCTGGTTCACAGTCTCTGAGGCAAGCGCCAGGGTTTACGGAGAATAAGACGCGATGGCTGATTTCTGGACTTGGCAGCTTACCTTGCAGACCGCGCTTGCCGCCCTCATCATCGGCTATCTGCTCGGCTCCATCCCCTTCGGCCTGTTGCTGACCCGTATGGCCGGTCTTGGCGATGTGCGCAATATTGGTTCGGGAAACATCGGCGCAACCAATGTGCTGCGCACCGGCAATAAGGGGCTTGCGGCCGCAACCCTGCTACTCGATGCCTTCAAAGGTACGGCCGCCGTCCTGATCGCCGTGCACTTCTTCGGCGAGGATGCCGGCGTGCTGGCCGGCTTCGCCGCCTTCATCGGCCACATCTTCCCGGTCTGGATCGGCTTCAAGGGCGGCAAGGGTGTCGCCACCTATCTCGGCATCTTGCTCGGCCTCGCGCCGCTGATGGCTTTGATTTTCGCTATCGTCTGGCTGGCGATCGCCTTTACCACGCGCTATTCCTCACTTTCCGCATTGGTTGCAACTCTTGTCATCCCGGTTGTATTGTGGATATTGGGCGTCGACAAGATCGCCGCTGTCATGGCGCTGATGACCGTCATCTCCTGGTATAAGCATAGGGCAAATATTGCCCGGCTGACTGCGGGAACGGAAGGCAAGATCGGAGCAAAGGGATAATGGACACAGGCAGCGCAAGACGGACGGGAGTTGCGCTGACCGAAAAACAGAGGATCGCCTGGCTCAGGCTCATCCGCTCCGACAATGTCGGTCCCTCCACCTTCCGCGATCTCATCAATCACTATGGTTCGGCCGAAGCGGCTCTGGCCGCTCTGCCGGAGCTTTCGCAGCGTGGCGGCTCGACGCGCGCGATCCGCATCGCCGACGAGCGGGATGCATTGCGAGAACTGGAAGCAGCGCATCGTTTCGGAGCGCGCTTCGTTGGCATCGGTGAACCGGACTATCCCCCTGCCCTTCGCGAGATCGATGGCGCTCCACCGCTGCTGGCCGTCAAAGGCAATGTGCCGACAGCGACGCGCCCGGCCATCGGCATGGTCGGCTCGCGAAATGCATCGATCAGCGGTGTCAAATTCACGGCCATGATCGCACGCATCTGTGGCGAGGCCGGCTATGCCGTGGTCTCGGGCCTGGCGCGCGGCATCGATACGGCAGCCCATCGCGCAAGCCTCCCAACCGGCACGATCGCCGCTATGGCAGGCGGGCTGGACCAGCCTTATCCACCCGAGAATATCGGCCTGCTCAACGATATCTGGGATGGTAACGGGCTTGCCGTGAGCGAGATGCCGTTCGGCTGGGAACCTCGGGCGCGCGATTTCCCGCGCCGCAACCGCCTGATATCAGGCATATCGCTCGGTGTCGTAGTCGTCGAGGCGGCAACGCGATCCGGCTCGCTGATAACCGCACGCCTGGCCGGAGAATTCGGCAGGCTTGTCTTTGCCGTTCCCGGCTCGCCGCTCGATCCACGCTGCGAAGGGACGAACGGCCTGCTGAAAGACGGCGCGATGATCGTCACGTCACCGGACGATATCGTTGAGGCGTTGCGACCGCTCGCCGAGCCGGACCTCTTTCGCCCGCGCCCCGCCGCGCCGCCCGTTGAAAGAAGCGGACCGCTCTCCGCGCCGCCCGATGACGCCGAGCGCGACCATATCGTCGAAGCACTCGGGCCGACGCCGGTCGAAATCGACGATATCGTCCGCCACACCGGCTTATCGATATCTGCCGTTCACTCCGTTCTTCTCGAACTCGACATGGCTGGTCGGCTGCATCGGCACCCCGGCGGACTGGTGTCGATCTCCATGCTGGATTGAAAACTGTGACACGCGTACCGATTCTAAGCATCGCATCGTCGCGCCAAGCGCAAAAATCGCATTACAGTGCCACGCGTCACATATGACGAGCAAAGGTCGCTGTAACACGTTAAAGGTGCTGCACAATTTTATCCTTCAATCGATTCCGATTTAAGGAATTATGCAGTAGCCTCTTGACCGCGACGATTTCCCTGTCCATGTCGGAAGGCCGGGAAGACGGAAAAACCCGGTATCTCCCGCGTCTTATACCGGCGCGACCTCGTATTCAGAGACTTGATGATGAACGTTGTAGTGGTGGAATCGCCTGCCAAGGCCAAGACAATCAATAAATATCTGGGACCCGGATATAAGGTTCTTGCATCCTTCGGCCATGTGCGTGACCTGCCCGCCAAAGACGGTTCGGTGCTGCCGGACCAGGATTTCGAAATGCTGTGGGAAGTCGATGGTGCCTCGCAAAAGCGCATCAAGGACATCGCCGATGCGCTGAAAACCTCCGACGGCCTGATTCTCGCGACCGACCCGGATCGCGAGGGCGAAGCCATTTCCTGGCATGTGCTCGACGTGCTGAACAAGAAGCGCGTCATCAACGGCAAGCCGGTGAAGCGCGTCGTCTTCAATGCCATCACCAAGAAGGCCGTTCTCGACGCCATGGCCGAGCCACGCGACATCGACGTGCCGCTGGTAGATGCCTATCTCGCCCGTCGTGCCCTCGACTATCTCGTCGGCTTTAACCTGTCGCCGGTTCTCTGGCGCAAGCTGCCTGGCGCCCGTTCGGCTGGTCGCGTACAGTCCGTTGCCCTTCGTCTCGTCTGCGATCGCGAGTCGGAGATCGAACGCTTCATCTCGGAAGAATACTGGAACCTCTCAGCGATCCTGAAGACGCCGCGCGGCGACGAGTTCGAAGCGCGTCTGGTCTCCGCTGACGGCAAGCGCCTGCAGCCGCGCGCGATCGGCAACGGCGAAGAGGCCGGCAAGCTAAAGGCCCTGCTCGAAGGCGCCTCCTATATCGTCGACACCGTCGAAGCGAAGCCGGTCAAGCGCAACCCCAGCCCGCCATTCACCACTTCGACGCTGCAGCAGGCCGCCTCCTCGAAGCTCGGCTTCTCGGCCTCGCGCACCATGCAGGTGGCACAGAAGCTCTATGAAGGCGTCGATATCGGCGGTGAGACCGTCGGCCTTATCACCTATATGCGTACCGACGGCGTGCAGATGGCGCCGGAAGCAATCGATGCGGCACGCCGCGCCATCGCCAACCAGTTCGGTGACCGTTACCTGCCGGAAAAGGCGCGTTTCTATTCCACCAAAGCAAAGAATGCCCAGGAAGCGCACGAAGCGATCCGCCCGACCGATTTCGACCGCGTGCCGGATCGCATCCGCAAATTCCTCGATGACGACCAGCTGAAGCTCTATGACCTGATCTGGAAGCGCGGCATCGCCAGCCAGATGGCATCGGCCGAAATCGAGCGCACGACCGTCGAGATCCTGGCCGATAACGCCGGCAAGAAGGCCGGCCTGCGCGCCGTCGGCTCCGTCATTCGTTTCGACGGCTTCATCGCCGCCTATACCGATCAGAAGGAAGATGGCGAGCAGAGCGACGACAGCGAAGAAGGCGGTCGTCTGCCGGAAATCAATGCCCGCGAAAACCTCGCCAAGCAGAAGATCAACTCGACCCAGCATTTCACCGAACCGCCGCCGCGCTATTCGGAAGCATCGCTGATCAAGAAGATGGAAGAGCTCGGCATCGGCCGCCCCTCCACCTATGCGGCAACGCTCGCAACGCTGCGTGACCGCGATTATGTGACCATCGACAAGCGCAAGCTGGTGCCGCAGGCCAAGGGACGGCTGGTGACGGCTTTCCTCGAAAGCTTCTTCACCAAGTATGTGGAGTATGATTTCACGGCCGATCTCGAAGAGAAGCTCGACCGCATCTCCGCTGGCGAGCTGAATTGGAAGGACGTGCTGCGCGACTTCTGGCGTGATTTCTTTGCCCAGATCGAGGACACCAAGGAACTCCGCGTCACCAATGTGCTCGATGCGCTGAACGATGCGCTGGCACCGCTCGTCTTCCCGAAGCGGGAGGATGGCAGCGATCCGCGCATTTGCCAGGTGTGTGGCACGGGCAACCTGTCACTGAAGCTTGGCAAATACGGCGCCTTCGTCGGCTGCTCGAACTATCCGGAATGCAATTATACCCGCCAGCTTTCGTCGGAAGGCGGCGCGGAAGCCGAATCCAACGGACTAAACGAGCCGAAGGCGCTCGGCGCCGATCCGGTAACGGGCGAAGAGCTGACGCTGCGTTCGGGCCGCTTCGGTCCCTATATCCAGCGCGGCGACGGCAAGGACGCCAAGCGCGCCTCCCTGCCGCGCGGCTGGAAGCCCGAGGATATCGATTATGAGAAGGCGATGGCGCTGATCTCGCTGCCACGCGATATCGGCAAGCATCCGGAAACCGGCAAGATGATCTCTTCCGGCATCGGCCGCTACGGGCCTTTCCTTCTGCATGACGGCAGCTATGCCAACCTCGAAAGCGTCGAGGACGTCTTCACCGTCGGTCTCAACCGCGCGGTGACGCTGATTGCCGAAAAGCAGAGCAAGGCAGCTGGCGGCAAGGCACGCGGCGGCACACCGGCAGCACTGAAGGAACTGGGCGAGCATCCGGATGGCGGCGGCGCGATCACCGTTCGCGACGGCAAGTACGGCCCCTATGTCAACTGGGGCAAGGTCAATGCGACGCTGCCGAAAGGCACGGATCCGCAGGCGATCACGGTCGAGGAAGCTCTGGCTCTGATTGCTGCCAAGGCGGGCAAGAGCGGCGGCACCACCAAGAAGGCGCCCGCCAAGGCAAAGACCGCGGCAGCCAGCGCAAAAGCGACGAAAACGACCGCCAAGCCGAAGGCTGCTGCAAAGAAGCCTGCGGCCAAGACGGCAGCGAAAAAGAAGAGTGCAGAGTGAGCAGAGAACCGCGCGGCAAGATTTCATCGTCGGAGCGACGCCCCGGCAAGTCTGGTCGCGCGATCAAGCGGGGCGAGAGTGCAGAGCCGATGATGGCCATCATGCACGGCGTTCTGCCGCCGCGCGAGGTCATCCTGCGCTTTATCGCTGATCATCCGCAGCAGGCGTCCAAGCGCGAGCTTGCCAAAGCCTTCGGCCTGAAGGGTGAGAGCCGCGTCGCGCTGAAGGACCTTTTGCGCGAGCTCGAAGAAGAAGGCATGGTGCAGAAGAGCCGCAAGTCGCTCATCCGCCCCGGCGCGCTGCCACCGATCGCCGTGCTCGACATCACAACGCGCGACAAGGATGGCATGCTGATCGGCCGTCCCGCCGAATGGGCTGAGGAAAATGGCGTCGCGCCTGCCGTGTTGATCAAGCAGTCTTCCTCGCCGGCCGGCCGCAACGGCAAGGGCAAGGCGCCGGTCGCCGGCATGGGCGACCGCATTCTTGCGAAGATCTTCTCAGCCGTCGATCGCGGCGGCCCAGCCTATACGGCTCGCATCATCAAGGTCATCGACAAGCGGCAGGGCGCCTCCATGGGCGTCTTCCGCGAAACGCCTGGCGGCGGCGGCCGCCTGATGCCGATCGAACGGCGCGGCGAGGAGATGGTGATCGACCCGGATTATACCGGCGGCGCCAAAGACGGCGACCTGGTCGAAGTCGAAGTGGCGCGTCTCGGCCGCTTCGGCCTGCAGCGCGCCAAGGTTCTGTCGGTCATCGGCTCCGTCGCCTCGGAAAAGGCGATCTCGATGATCGCCATTCATGCGCACGGAATTCCACATGTCTTCCCCCCCGCCGTGATCACGGAGGCCGATGCCGCAAAGCCGGCCACCATGTCCCATCGCGAGGATTGGCGCAGCCTGCCGCTGATAACAATCGACCCGGCCGACGCCAAGGACCATGACGACGCTGTCTACGCCGAAATGGATCCCTCGCCCGACAATCCGGACGGCGTGATCGTCACCGTCGCCATCGCCGACGTCTCCTGGTATGTGCGTCCGAACTCGCCGCTCGACCGCGAGGCGCTGAAGCGGGGCAATTCGGTCTACTTCCCCGATCGCGTCGTGCCGATGCTGCCCGAGCGCATCTCCAATGATCTTTGCTCGCTTAAGGAAGGCGTCGACCGCCCTGCCCTCGCGGTTCGAATGATCTTCTCCAAGGAAGGCCGCAAGGCCGGGCATACGTTCCATCGCATCATGATGAAGAGCGCGGCCAAGCTTTCCTATCAGCAGGCGCAGGCGGCGATCGATGGCAAGCCCGACGACAAGACCGGTCCGATGCTGGAACCGATCCTGAAGCCGCTCTGGCACGCCTACAACATTCTTAAAAAGGGCCGTGACCGGCGCCAGCCGCTCGAGCTCGACATGCCCGAGCGCAAGATCCTGTTGAAGCCGGACGGCACCGTCGATCGCGTCTTCGTGCCGCCGCGCCTCGATGCGCACAAGCTCATCGAAGAGATGATGATCCAGGCGAACGTTGCCGCTGCCGAGACGCTGGAAAAGCGGAAGCAGGTACTGATCTATCGTATCCACGATGGCCCGACGCTCGCCAAGCAGGAGGTGTTGCGCGAATTCCTCGCCACCCTCGGCATATCGCTTGCCAAGGGCGGCAACGTGCGCGCCAACAGTTTCAACGGCATCTTGGCGAAAGCCGAGGGTACGGCGCATCAGACCATGGTCAACGAGATGGTGCTGCGCTCGCAGAGCCAGGCGATCTACAGCCCCGACAATATCGGGCATTTCGGCCTGAACCTGATGAAATACGCCCACTTCACCTCACCCATCCGTCGCTATGCCGACTTGATCGTGCATCGTGCGCTCGTCGGCTCGCTCGGCCTCGGCGAAGGTGCGATCACACCGGACGAAGAGGCGTCGCTCGACGATATCGCAGCTGAGATCTCGACCTTCGAGCGCCGCGCCATGGCCGCAGAGCGTGAGACGGTCGACCGGCTGATCGCCCATCACCTCGCCGGTCAGGTCGGCGCGGAATTTGAGGCCCGGGTCGGCGGCGTCACCAAGTCGGGACTTTTTGTCACCCTGCCGGAGTATGGCGCCGACGGTTTCATCCCTATATCTACGCTCGGCACCGATTACTTCATTTATGACGAGGCGCATCAGGCGCTGACGGGTGAAAGAACGGGGCTCGGCTATCGTCTCGGCGACGATGTGACGGTGAGACTGGCGGAAGCCGTGCCGCTTGCCGGAGCCCTGCGCTTCGAAATGCTGAGCGACGGCAAGCCTATGCCGACGGCGGTGCGCTCCTTCCACAAGGCGACCCGCCGCAACAAGAGCCTGGCCCGCAAGGCGCCGGGCACGAGACCGCCGCGCGGCCGCAGGTAAAGAACGGCTGCCGGCACGGAGGAAGCGTATTCATGACGGGCAGCCCATCCGACTCTCCCATCCGCTTCGGCGGTTCAGACGAGAGCGAACGTCCGCTCGGACGGTCGATTTCCCGCGGCATGCTGAACCGCTGCCCGCGCTGCGGCACCGGCAAGCTCTTTCGCGCTTTCCTGAAGCCTGTCGACCGTTGCGCGGTCTGCGACGAAGATATTTCCCACCAGCGCGCCGATGACCTGCCGCCCTATCTGGTGATCCTCGTTCTCGGCCACCTCATCGTCGGCGGCTACATGCTGACTGATATGACCTTCAAGCTGCCGCTCTGGGCGCATCTCGCCATCTGGGCACCGATCACCATTATCGCGGCACTTGCCATCATCCAGCCGATTAAGGGTGGCGTCATCGGCCTGCAATGGGCGCTGCGCATGCATGGCTTCGGCGGCCATGATGACAGCCCGGAGGAATGGGATCAGGGGAACGATCGTTCGTGACGATAGGTGCCCGCCCCCGCAGCCGGCCAGCGCCCATGGCCGAAGTTGTCTTGCCACATCGCACTCTTCTATCGGGAATCGTCGTCGATTCGACTAATATTCGCCATTCGCGCGAGCTCGTTAATCAGCAACGGCTTGACATCGGCAACATTTCTTGTCTGAACATGCCCCGCGTCAAGGGGACCATTCCGGAGGGTTTGACCGATCTCATGAAAGCCGACCCGTCACCTGAATTTGGCCGAGCCGTGCCTTTCTATGTTCCGCGTCCGGATCGATTCGACCGTCTCATGCTCCAGGAATCAGTTTATGCTTGAACCGACGAACGACAAGGCCGGCCATGTCGAAGAAATTCACTGGCCTTCGCTCGTCGCAGCCATAGCGTCCGTATCCGCCGTCGGCATCGCCATCGGCCTTGGCCTGCCGCTTCTGAGTATCATTCTTGAAAAACGCGGCGTTCCCTCAAGTCTGATCGGGCTCAATACTGCGATGATGGGCGTCGCTTCGATGCTGGCAGCGGTCGTCACGACCAAGCTCGCGCACCGCTTCGGCGTCGTGCAAACGATGATCTGGGCCGTCTTCCTGTCGGCACTGAGCTCGCTCGGCTTCTATTATGCGGAAAATCTGCTGCTGTGGTTTCCGCTGCGCATCGTCTTTCATGGGGCGACGACGACGCTGTTCATCCTGTCGGAGTTCTGGATCAATGCCGCTTCGCCGCCTTCGAAGCGCGGCTTCGTGCTCGGGCTTTACTCCACCGTGTTCTCGCTCGGTTTTGCGGCCGGCCCCCTGCTCTTTTCCGTTGTCGGCAGCGAAGGCTTGATGCCCTTCATCATCGGCGCCTGCATCATTCTGGCTGCTGCCATCCCGATCTTCATCGCCCGCAACGAGAGCCCGATCGTCGACGAGAAGCCGGAGCTGCATTTCGTCCGCTACATCTTCCTGGTGCCAACGGCGACAGCCGCAGTCTTCGTGTTCGGCGCGGTCACCGTCGGCGGCGGCTCGCTCTTCACCAGCTATGCGACACGTCTCGGCTTCAACGAATCACAGGCCGCACTGCTGCTGACCGTCATGGGCGTCGGCAATTTCGTCTTCCAGATTCCACTCGGCCTGCTTGCTGACCGCATGCGCGACAAGCGGCCGTTGCTGTCGATCATGGCCACGATCGGGCTTGTCGGAGCGCTTCTGCTGCCCTCCCTAGCATCGAACTGGATCATTCTCGCGATCATCCTGCTCTTCTGGGGAGGCTGCGTTTCCGGCATGTATACGGTCGGGCTCAGCCATCTGGGCACGCGGCTGACCGGCGTCGATCTGGTGGCGGCCAACGCGGCCTTCGTCTTCTGTTACGCCGTCGGCATGGTTCTAGGGCCGCCGACGATCGGTACCGCCATGGATCTCGCCAATCCGAGCGGCTTTGCCTGGGCTGTGGCCTTTTTCTTCGGCCTTTATGTCCTGCTTTCGGGAATACGCCTGCTTTTCATGGGCAACAGAGGTTGACTTTTCGGGCGCGATTTGTATTTTCGCGCCAGAATTCGCCGTGGACCTCCGCACTGGCCGTCCACGGCGTTCATTTTTATTAAAGGCAGGACGACCATGGCCAAGGCTACCACCATCAAGATCAAGCTGCTGTCGACGGCCGACACCGGTTTCTTCTACGTCACGACGAAGAACAGCCGTACGATGACGGACAAGATGACGAAGACGAAGTACGACCCGATTGCTAAGAAGCATGTCGAGTTCAAGGAAACGAAGATCAAGTAAGTTTCCTAAACTTTAGGTTACAAAAAGGTGCTAAACCCTCGGGTTGGCGCCTTTTTTGTTTTGGCGGTATCGTCTCGATCGTTGTCCGATTTTGCGACGTCAGTTAGAAAACTCCCGCGTGGAGCAATGGCCTGCCGTGTCGGTAGAAAAGAAAAACGCCGCCTTCGACGAACGAAGAGCGGCGTTTTAAAATTGGGGGCCGGCTAGCCTGCAAAACGGCACGAGGAACCGTTATCTTTCTGCCTGCCAGCCGACCGACCCCACGACCCAGGAGATGCGGCGGACCTGAGCATCATGGGGTATCCCGGAACCCTTGCGGGTTGTCCATGTACGAGACTAAATTCGCGCGAAACCGAAAGAAAATCAACAAATTCTTAATGATAAAAAATGCCTGTCTGCTCGGATGGTTAAAATTCATGACTTTGGTGGAAAGGAATGTCCGATAGTCTTAGTGAAATTAACTCAAGAAACTATCAAGAATAAAGTGATAATGCCTCCTTTGTTAGAAAAGATCGAATACAGATATTCAAGAGCATTTGAATATACAAATTACATTCAGTTAATCGGTCAACTTTCAACGGACATCTCATCAACACGCCGCCAACAAAACAAAACTATATGCCGATAAGACAAGAATATTTCGAAATTACCCGAAAAGCGAAGGTATCTGGCGAATTCAAAAGTATAAGTATGCAGCGTTTCTTTAAAACAAGGCTATGTGACGATGCCCGCAGGATAAAGAACAAAAAATTTTGAACTGTTGTTCAAAACCTGAAAAATACCCTCAATATTCACGGGCGGCCGCATTTCTCCGCCATTCATCCCTAGGCCGCTGAAGCTACAACCCTATTGCGTCCTGCTCTTTTGGCCTCGTAAAGCGCAAGGTCCGCCTGCTTCATCAACTGCTCCGGCGTCTCGATCGTCTCCAAACGGCACGAAATTCCGAAGGAAGCGGTGATGTTAAGCGCAACACCGTTTTCGCGTAATTTCACCGGCATATTTTCTACCGCAGCGCGTAGTCGTTCCGCGACCGCGGCGGCCGTATCGGCAGGCGTATCCGGCATAACCACAACGAACTCCTCGCCCCCATAACGGCATGCGAGATCTGCGCCGCGTACCGTGGAACGGATTCTCGCGGCGAATTCCTTGAGAACTTCATCGCCGGCATCGTGGCCATGGGTGTCGTTGACGGTCTTGAAGCGATCGATATCGGTAATCAATATCGAGAGCGGCCGGCCCCGCGCCAGGGAACGGTCGAAAAGCACCTTGAGGTGATTGTCGAGATAGCGCCTGTTATGCAGGCCAGTGAGCGCATCGGTGACGGCAAGCTCGATCGTCTGCTGTACGCTGGCGCGCAGGCGATCATTATAGCGTTTGCGGCGTATCTGCGTGAGGCAGCGCGCGACGAGTTCGTTCGGATCGATCGGCCGGACGATATAGTCGTTGACACCGAGATCCAGCGCGCGGACGATCATGTCGTCTGCGCCCTGCTCCGTCACCAGCAGCACGGGCAGAAAACGCGTGCGCTCCAGCGAACGAAGCTGCGAGCAAAGCCGCAGCGGGTCGTAGTCGTCGAAATTCGAATTGACGATGACCAGTTCGAACGCCCGTTCAGCAGCCTCGAACAGAGCGGCCTGCGGATCGGACATTGCGACGACCTGGGCGATCGGCTTGAGCGTGCGGATGATACGCTCCTGCGAATTGGCGCGGCCATCGACCAGCAGTACCTGGCCGGCTTCCTCGGTGCGGCCGTCGCCAGCCCGCATCAGATCGTCAATACCGAAATTGCGCGCAGTCTCGTTGCGCATATGCAGCTCGTCGCTCAATGTCTTCAAGCGAAGCAGGCTCTTGACGCGCGAAATGAGCTGCAGGTCGTTGACGGGCTTGGTCAGGAAATCGTCGGCACCGGCCTTCAGGCCGCGCACACGGTCGGCAGGCTGATCGAGCGCCGTGACCATTACGACGGGTATATGGGCGGTGCGGGGATCGGATTTCAGGCGTTCGCACACCTCAAAACCATCCATGCCGGGCATCATAATATCGAGGAGGATGAGATCGACCTGCGTGCCCGCGCAAATGGCGAGCGCCTTCAGGCCGTCTTCGGCTGTCAGCACTTCGAAATATTCGGCAAGCAGCCGCGCTTCCAGAAGCTTCACATTGGCCGGAATATCGTCGACTACCAGGATGCGTGCGGTCATCAGCTCTTCCCCATCATCAGGCGTCGCCCAGATAGGTCTTTATGGTCTCAATGAATTTCGGTACCGAAATCGGCTTCGAGACATAGGCCTCGCAGCCACCTTGGCGAATGCGCTCCTCATCGCCCTTCATGGCGAAGGCCGTGACCGCGATCACAGGGATCACGTGAAGATCGTCGTCTTCCTTCAGCCATTTGGTGACCTCCAGACCGGAAACTTCCGGCAGCTGGATATCCATGAGGATCAGATCGGGACGGTGCTTGCGCGCGAGATCGAGCGCTTCCATGCCGTTGCGGGTCTGGATCGTCGTGTAGCCGGACGCTTCGATCAGATCGCGAAAGAGCTTCATATTGAGCTCGTTGTCTTCTACAATCATTACCTGCTTAGGCATGGAAAGCTGTCCCTGCATCCGGTATTGCATCCATTCTCTCGAAATATAGGGTCGCGAGGAACCGATTCCAGAAATACTTGAATCGCAAACTACCGGCATTTGGTTGAAAAATAGGTAACTCACCCGTCAAAATGCAAAGTAACTTCAAGAACCCGAAGAAGAGCGCGGCCGACCCGCAAGAGACTGCCATTGCCGTACTCGGCTGGCTGGCCAATGAACCGGATATGTTCGGCCGCTTCTTGGCGCTGACCGGCATAGAGCCGGCACAGGTGCGCAACGCCATCAACGAGCCGGCCTTTCTTGCCGGTATGCTCGATTTTCTCATGAACCACGAACCGACATTGCTGGCCTTCTGCGAGGCCAGCGGCATTGCGCCGGAGGCCGTCGCCGCTGCATCGGCGCATTTTTCGCCGCCAGGCCTTGCCTCTGGAGAATACTGATCATGGATGCCCCGATCGAATTCGACGTATCGCATATCCAGCTGCAGGAGCGGCCGCTGATCGTTTGCGATGTCGACGACGTCGTCTTGCACTTCTTTGCGCCCTTCCTGACCTTCATCGAGGCAGAAGGCCATGAATTCCTGCCGCGTTCCTTCCGGCTGACGGGCAACATCGTCTCCAAGGCCAACGGCTCTGCGCTGGAAGAAAAGGATGTTCATCGGCTGATCGGAGCCTTCTTCGAGGTACAGGAAAAATGGCAGACACCACTCGATCGCGTGGTCGATACGCTCGGCGAATTCTCGAAAGACGCTGACATCGTTTTCCTCACCGCCATGCCGCCGCAGTTCTGGGAACAGAGGCGGCGACTGCTGGACAGACTCGAGCTTACCTATCCACTGCTCGCGTCGCTGCAGCCGAAGGGGCCGATCGTGCGCTCGCTGCATCGGCGGCGCGAGATGCCCCTCGCCTTCGTCGATGACATGGCCCACAATCTGCATTCGGTCAGCGAGCATGTTCCGGAGTGCCTCCTCATCAATCTGAAACCGGATTCCATCGTCCACCGCATGGCACCGGCAGCGGCCGCGGGTATTCCAGAAGCCAACGAATGGAGCCAGGCAGCGCCGCTGATCCAGGCCCATATCGCGCGCTGACGCCGCCCAAGCTGCCCTCAGAGCACGAGGCGCATCAGAGGCCTGCCATCCTTGCGCTTTGCAACTTCCAAAAATCCGGCGGCCTCGAAGATGCGCTGCGAACCGACATAGAGACCGACGGATTTCGACTGCTTGGTACGCTCGATCGGACAGCCTTCGAGCAACCGCGCGCCTGACGCACGGGCAAAATTCACGGCCTCCGACAACATGCGGTGGCTGTGTCCCTTGCCGCGATCCTTCGAATTCATGAAGAAGCAGCTCACCGCCCAGACGGAACTGTCTTCCGCATCGGCGGGATCGAGCGGACGCGACACCGTTTTCGGCGAGTTCCATTGCGGCAGCTCTGCACGCGGACCGACCTGCACCCAGGCGATCGGTTGTCCATCATTATAGCCTAGAAGGCCGGGCGGCGGCCCAGCCGAGATTCGCTCGCGGATCAACTGCTTCTTTGCTGCTGCATCCATCGTCTTGCGCTGCGATGTCGGGACGCGGAAATAGGTGCACCAACAGCCATAACAGGCGCCGCTTGGCCCAAACAACGTCTCGAAATCGTCCCATCGGTCTGGCGTCAACGGCTGCACGATTAAATTCTGCACTCCCGCCTCCCCGGCAGTTTTCCAGCTTGAGACTCGCAAGCTTAGAACATAAAGTGGCGATGTTCAATTTTTGTTCTCGTTCCATGACCCATGCGCCCGACAAGATCTCCGGCTTCTGTCGCGATTGCTTGAGCGAGCAATCGGGCATGCGCACGCGCTGTCGGAGCTGCGGCAGCCCCCGCCTCGTTTACCACCGGGAGCTCTACGCACTGACGCTGGCGCATATCGATTGCGATGCCTTCTATGCCTCCATCGAAAAACGCGACAATCCGGAGCTCGCCGATAAGCCTGTCATCATCGGCGGCGGCAAGCGCGGCGTCGTCTCCACCGCCTGCTATATCGCCCGCATCCATGGGGTGCGCTCCGCCATGCCGATGTTCAAGGCGCTGGAAGCCTGCCCACAGGCTATCGTCATCCGTCCAAACATGGAGAAATACGTCCGCGTCGGCCGCGAGGTTCGAGGCATGATGCAGGACCTGACGCCGCTGGTTCAGCCGCTTTCGATCGACGAAGCGTTTCTTGAACTCGACGGCACGCAGCGGCTCCATCACGATCCGCCGGCTCGCATTCTCGCCAAGTTCGCCAAGCGGGTGGAGCAGGAAATCGGCATTACCATCTCCGTTGGGCTGTCGTACTGCAAGTTCCTCGCCAAGGTGGCCTCCGACCTGCAGAAGCCGCGAGGCTTCTCCGTCATCGGCAAGGAAGAGGCCCTCTCCTTTCTGGAGCCACGGCCAGTCACGACGATATGGGGTGTCGGCAAGGCCTTTGCCGCGACGCTCGAAAGTGATGGCATCCGCACTATCGGCCAATTGCAGGCCATGGAGGAAGGCGATCTCATGCGCCGTTACGGCGTTATCGGGCAGCGGCTTTTCCGCCTCTCTCGCGGGATCGACGACCGGACCGTGCATCCAAACGAAGCCGCGAAAAGCGTGTCTTCCGAAACCACCTTCTTCGAAGACATCGGGCGTCATGAGGATCTCGTGCCGATCCTGCGCGATCTCTCCGAGAAGGTTTCCCGGCGTCTGAAACGCAGCGGCATTGCCGGCCAGACCGTCGTGCTGAAGCTCAAGACCTCGGATTTCAAGATCCGCACGCGTAACCGCCGTCTGGAGGACCCGACCCAACTTGCAGACCGGATTTTCCGCACCGGTCTGAGGCTGCTCGAACCCGAAACGGGTGGGACGAAGTTTCGCCTCATCGGCATCGGCGTCACCGATCTTGGCGATGCTGGACGCGCAGATCCGCCCGATCTTATCGACGTTCAGGCCACGCGACGGGCCGCGGCGGAAGCAGCCATGGACAAGCTGCGAGAGAAATTTGGTAATAAGACAGTCGAAACCGGTTACACGTTCGGCGACAAAAACCACAAATAACAATTACTTAGCACAAGTCACCATATGGTGATTTTTGGCTGTGTCGCAAATAATCGCACCACGCGCGCGATTCTTTCGCGCGCAAAAGCTCGGATTCAAACTTTTTTGGTAAATTTCCATTAGGACTTGGGTTCTGTAACTTTCCGGCGGCGTGAACTCGTCGCCGAGTGTGTTTTGCGTACGGGTTCCTATGCGTCTATCGGCTGTATCGACCATTTTTCTCGCCTGCCTGACGATTTCAGGCTGCGCCGCCCGAGGTGAGCGCGAAGCCGCGCAAGCCGCACCGCCTTCGAAAGAATTGACGAGTTCCATTGCAAAGACCAGCAGGCCGGTGCCGTCGGTCGAAATCGGCGAAACGGTTTCGCGCGTCGAGCGACAGCAGGCTCTCGCAGTCGCCATGCCGACGAACCTCCGTCCGGAGGGGATCATGCCTTCCGATCAGAGCGACGACGGTGACGCACCCGTGCCGCTGCAGCGGCCGCTCGCCATGCTCTCTCCATCAAACCCGATGCCCCGCGCCCTGAGGCAGCAGCCGATGCAGATCTACAGCCATCGCTTCCGCGATGCCAAGCCGATCAACTTCGGTACGTCTACCTCGCCCCGGAAGCTCGCCGTCCATGGCGTCGACGTCTCGCGCTGGCAGGGCGAGATCGACTGGGATACGCTGCGCACACAGGGTGCGAACTTCGTCTACATCAAGGCAACGGATGGCGGCGATCATCTCGATCCCATGTTCAAGAAGAACTGGCGTGCCGCCCAGCAGGCCGGCCTGAAGCACGGCGCCTATCACTTCTTCTATTGGTGCCGGACTGCGGGAGAGCAGGCCGACTGGTTCATCCGCAACGTGCCCAAGGAGGCCGGAGCGCTGCCGCCTGTCATCGACGTCGAATGGAATGGCGAGTCGAGCTGCAAGCGGCGTCCTTCGCGCGAGCAGGTTCTCGCCAAGATGCAGGTCTTCATGGACAAGCTGGAAAAGCATTACGGCCAGCGCCCGATCGTCTACACCGCACCGGATTTCTATCGCGACAATCTCAGCGGCGAGCTGCTCGACTACCCCTTCTGGCTGCGCGCCGTGGCTCAACATCCATCCAAGGTCTATCCGGGCCGCAAATGGCTGTTCTGGCAATATTCCGGCTCCGGCGTATCCCATGGCGTCGAAGGCAGGATCGACCTCAACGCCTTCCACGGCAGCGAGCAGGACTGGCACAACTGGGTGGCCTCCAACGTCCACTGATCGCACATAAGCCGCAGATTTCATTCATCGCCGAAGCAGAGTGTGGCCGCCCCGCTTCGGCGATGCTGTATTGGGCTGGCATTCGGCGAACTCACGTTTTCATGGACGCGGAAAGGCATGAGTTTTCGGCAAGTCTTCCTTAAACTTCGAAGTCTAACCTTGGGCGCAACGAGTATTGCGTTCTGGTTGTGTCTATGAAGCCATTTTTGTTGCTGGGGCTCGCGCTGTTGTCAGCCACCGCCCTTTCTCATCCCGTCTTTGCTGCGCCGGATGCCCGCACCCTGCAGATCGTGGTGTCGAAGGACAGGCAGTCGCTTGCGGTCTATGACGGCGACAAGGTGATCGCGACTTCGAAGGTTTCCACCGGCAAGCGCGGGCACACGACCCCGAGCGGCATCTTCTCCATTCTGGAAAAGAAGGTCTATCACGAGTCCAACCTCTACTCGGCCTCGCCTATGCCCTTCATGCAGAGGCTGACCTGGTCGGGAATTGCGCTGCACGAGTCCAACTCGGTGCCGAATTATCCGGCGTCCCATGGCTGCGTGCGCATGCCGAAGGCCTTTGCCAAGATGCTCTATCAAATGACCGAGCGCGGCGTCCATGTCGTCATCGCCGATCAGCCGCTCGTGCCGCAGCCATTCGAAAACGCGACGCTGTTCCAGCCGCTGCCAGCACCACCGCCGGCGCTGTTTTCCGGCATCGAACTGCGTCCCATGACCGCGAGCTTCCTGCCGCAGGCACAGCCGTTGCAGGTCGCGACGAATGACGTAACCTCGATCAAGATACCGAAGGCACAGGAGACTCTAGCGCCACCGGCCGATCCAGCGCCGCTCAGCATCCTCATCACCCGGCGCGGGCTGCGCGAAAACGTGCGCGACCTACAGGGCATCCTGAACGGAATGGGCTTTATCACCGGAACACCCGACGGGATGCTCGGGCCGGCGACGGTGCAGGCGATCGAAGACTTCAAGAAGGCACATAATATCAAGACGACGGGCGGCCTTGTCAGCCCCGCGCTGATGAAGGCGGTCTATGCCGCCGCCGGCAAGGGCGAACCGCCGAACGGTGCGATCATGGTCCGCCAGAACTTCAAGCCGCTCTTCGAAGGCCCCGCAATTATCGCCGAGCCGCAAGAAGCGCTCGGCGTGCATTTCTTCACCGCCAACGCCATCGACCGGATCAGCGGAAAGGCCGACTGGTTCGGCATGACGCTCGAAGAAGATTTGAGCAAGCAGACGAAGAAGCGCTACGGCATCACCAGCGAGGAGCAATCGCAATCGTTCGACGCAGCCGGACAGGCGCTCAATCGCATCACCATTCCCGACGATATCCGTCACCGCATCGAGGATTTGCTGACAGCCGGATCGTCATTGACGATTTCCGATACCGGTGTCGGACCGGAAACCGGCAACGAGACCGATTTCATCACCATTACCAACAATGGCGCGCTGGGTAAGAAGGGCTAGAGCCTTTTTGTTTTTACGCAATTCCGGACGGAAAACCGCTATCCACTTTTCCTGGAATTGCTTCAGACCAGCTCCACGTCGATCACGCCGGGTGCCGTGCGCAAGGCAGCAGCGATTTCGGGCGTGATGCGATATTTCTCCGGCAGTGCCACCTCGACCTCGCGCATTCCTTCCTCCTTGATGACGATGAAGGAAACCAGGCCATCGCCCTTGGCGTTCAGATGCGCGGCAACGGCTTTCAGCGGGCCGGAATCGCGGACATAGACGCGTAGTGCCTTCTGCATCTGCAACGACTTCTCCTCTAGCGACTGCGCCGTCTGCAGGCGCAGGCTGATGCCTTCCGGGCGCTCATCTGCCTGGGCGGTAATGACGAAGGATTTGCCGACTTCGAGCACGTCACGATACTGGTTGAGCGTTTCCGAGAAAAGCACGGCTTCGAACTGGCCCGAGGCATCAGAGAAGACGAAGATGCCCATCTTGTTGCCGGTGCGCGTCTTGCGCTCCTGCTTGGAGATAACCGTGCCGGCGAGACGGCCGTTGCTGGCGCCCTGCTTTACGGCGGCGGAGAACTCGGCAAACGGCTGCA
This sequence comes from Rhizobium sp. ERR 1071, assembly GCF_007828675.1. NCBI lineage: Bacteria > Pseudomonadati > Pseudomonadota > Alphaproteobacteria > Hyphomicrobiales > Rhizobiaceae > Rhizobium > Rhizobium sp. ERR 1071. The sequence goes on from NZ_VITM01000001.1 coordinate 705,199, forward strand.
CCCGCATCTTGTCGAGCACACTCTTATAAGTATCGAGCGGATGTGCCGTCAGATAGAAGCCGAGCACCTGGAATTCGCGCAGCAAACGCTCCGAGGCGAGCCATGGCGTATAGGGCGGAAACACGATCTTTTCCGGACCGGAGGCTGCACTTCCGAACATGTCATGCTGGCCGCTGCGCTTGTTTTCCTGCGCCACCTGGGCATAGCCCATGATGCGATCGAGGCCGGCGATCAGCTGGGCGCGGTCGATTTCGAAGCAATCGAAAGCGCCGGCGCAGATCAGGCTTTCCAGAACGCGGCGGTTGATCTGCTTGGGATCGATGCGCAGGCAGAAATCTTCGATGCCGGCAAAGGGTTTGTCGCCGCGCACCTCGACGATATGGTCGACGGCGGATTCACCGACGCCCTTGATGGCCGCCAGAGCATAATAGATGCGGTTATCACCCGTCTCGAAATGGCGGAACGAGGTCTGCACGGAAGGTGCGATGACCTCGATGCCAAGCCGCTTGGCATCCTGACGGAAGTCGTTGACCTTTTCGGTGTTGGACATATCGAGCGTCATCGACGCTGCCAGGAACTCCACCGGATAGTGCGCCTTCATATAGGCGGTCTGGTAGGAGACGATGGCGTAGGCGGCGGCATGCGACTTGTTGAAGCCGTAATTGGCGAATTTCGCGAGCAGATCGAAGATGACGTCGGCCTGGCCCTTCGAAACGCCGTTCTTGATGGCTCCGTCGACGAAGCGCTCGCGCTGCTGGTCCATCTCCGCCTTGATCTTCTTACCCATGGCGCGGCGCAGAAGATCCGCTTCGCCGAGCGAATAGCCGGAAAGCACCTGGGCGACCTGCATCACCTGTTCCTGGTAGACGATAACGCCCTGGGTTTCCTTAAGAAGATAGTCGATCTTCGGATGGATCGATTCGATCTCTTCCTCGCCATGCTTGCGGGCATTATAGACCGGGATATTCTCCATCGGGCCGGGACGATAGAGCGCTACGAGCGCGATGATATCCTCGATGCAGTCGGGACGCATGCCGATCAGCGCCTTGCGCATGCCCGCACTTTCCACCTGGAACACGCCGACCGTCTCGCCGCGCGAGAGCATCTCATAGCTCGGTTTGTCGTCGAGCGGTATGCTGGCAAGATCGATCGAGATGCCGCGCTTGGCAACGAAATCGACGGCCGTCTTGAGGACAGTCAGCGTCTTCAAGCCGAGGAAGTCGAACTTCACCAGACCGGCCTGCTCCACCCATTTCATGTTGAACTGGGTGACCGGCATGTCGGAGCGCGGATCGCGATACATCGGCACGAGCTTCGACAGCGGACGGTCGCCGATCACGATACCGGCGGCGTGCGTCGAGGCGTGGCGATAGAGGCCTTCGATCTTCTGGGCGATGTCGAGCAGACGAGCGACGACCGGCTCCTTGTCCGCCTCCTCCTGCAGGCGCGGCTCCTCCTCGATCGCCTTGCTGAGCGGGGTCGGATTGGCGGGATTGTTCGGCACCAGCTTGCAGATCTTGTCCACTTGGCCATAGGGCATTTCGAGCACGCGACCGACGTCGCGCAAGGCTGCGCGCGCCTGCAGCGAACCGAAGGTGATGATCTGCGCCACCTGCTCGCGGCCGTATTTGGCCTGCACGTAACGGATCACCTCTTCGCGCCGGTCCTGGCAGAAGTCGATATCGAAGTCCGGCATGGAGACGCGTTCCGGATTGAGGAAGCGCTCGAACAGCAGCGAGAAGCGCAGCGGATCGACGTCGGTGATGGTCAGAGCGTAGGCGACCAGCGAGCCCGCACCGGAACCGCGGCCCGGGCCGACGGGGATATCGTGGCGCTTGGCCCACTTGATGAAGTCCGCGACGATCAGGAAGTAGCCGGGAAACTTCATGCGCTCGATAACGCTGAGTTCGAATTCCAGCCGCTCGCGATAATCCTTTTCCGCATAGCCGGGTGCCATGCCGAGCGAGGCGAGACGCTGGTCGAGACCCTCAATCGCCTGAGCGCGCAGCTCGGCGGCCTCGGCGCGTTCCGCCTCCTCCGCATCGTCCGTGGCGCCGGTGAAGCGCGGCAGGATCGGCTTGCGGGTCTTCAGGATGAAGGAGCAGCGGCGAGCGATCTCGACCGTATTCTCCAGCGCTTCGGGCAGATTGGCGAAGAGTTTCGCCATGTCGGCACGGCTCTTGAGATAATGATCCGGCGTCAGGCGGAACCGCGTATCGTCCGAGACAATGGCATTGTGGGCCACCGCCATCAAAGCGTCATGCGCATCATAATCATCCCGCGTCGGGAAAAATGCTTCGTTGGTGGCAACGAGCGGGATGTCATGCTCATAAGCAAGCTTGATCATCTTCTGCTCGTGACGACGATCATAGGTGCCATGGCGCTGCAATTCGACATAAAGCCTGTCGCCGAACAGCTGCTTCAGCCTCAACAACCGAGAGAGCGCCTGGGCGGCGTGCCCTTCTTTCAACGCCATATCGACGGGACCGGTGAGCGAACCGGTGAGTGCAATCATTCCTTCCGTGCCGATTTCATCCAGCCATGATGCTGCAATGTGAACGGCGCTGTTGCCCTCGCCGCCGAGATAAGCGCGGCTGACGAGATCAACGAGGCGCTCATATCCCCGCTCGGTTGCGGCAAGCAGAACGATGGATGGCAGCTTCGCCAGAGCCTGCTGCGGCCCGCGCTTCTCGCCCTCGCCGCCATCCTCCATATCGATCGACAGCTGACAGCCGATGATCGGCTGCAGCCCCTCATCCATCGCCTTTTGCGAGAATTCCAGGGCAACGAACAGATTGTTGGTATCGGTAATGGCAATAGCCGGCTGACTGTCCCCGGCAGCCTTGGCCAATATCTTCTTGAGCGGCAATGCGCCCTCTAGCAGAGAATAGGCGGAATGAACCCTGAGGTGCACGAATTCCGGCATTTCGCCGACCGGCGCTGCCGCGCCGCTGCCACCTGCATCCGCCATTTCATACCCTTCCGCACACCTGAATGAATCAGCGGCATTTTCGGCATTGCGGACCGTAAAGTCCAGAAGTTTGCTCCCATCAAATATGGGAACAGCATGTGCAAATGGGGGACAAAACTTACATCGCCATCATGATGAGGGAAAAGCTGGCAACGAACATGACGATGGAAGTGAATGCTGCAACGTCTCGAATAATGTCGGTCATTTAGGCGCTCCTTACTCGTTATGTTTCTTTTTTGTTCCATTTTTGTTCGAGAGTCAATAGACACATCAGGAAATTTCATTGGACGGTTTTCTGCCCTCAGATGGACGCCGGCACAACCGAGCGTTATGCAAGGGCAAACAGGGAGATCACGATGAAATCACTTGCCTGCGCTCTCGCCATTCTTTTGACCGCAACTGCGGCTCAAGCAGAAAATACATCTGCACCCGAGCGCATCGTCGACGCTGCAATCGGCGACTGGAACAAGGACGGGAAACCGGACCTTGCCATTCTGGTAGCTCCCCCGGCGGACAAGCAGGCCGAAACCTCCATCGGCATCTACATCTATCTGCGTGACAACGAGCATTCCCTATTGCAATTGGCAGCAAGCGCTCCTGACAAGATCTGGGGTAGAGCCAGCGGTGTTTACGGCCAGGAACCTTCGATCGCCGCGCTGCCGAACGGTTCGATCGCAATCACCTCGCAGAACGATGCAATCGGCCGCGATCGTTGGCATCAAACGCTAACACTTGCCTATCGCAACAACGGTTTCGTGGTGGCCGGCTACACTTACGATGCCCGCGATACGCTCGAACCGGATAATAGCCAGACCTGCGACTACAATGTATTGACCGGTAAGGTGACGAAAGGCAGCAAGACGCTGAAGACCGACGCCAAGACCATCAACATTCAGGATTGGCAGGATGAGATCGGGGAGAAGGCCTGCGGGCTCGGCCATTAACAACGCATGTTCACTTTTTGTTCTTTACACTTCTTCGGATCCATGGCATCTTGGCCGCTCACCAAAATTGGAGAGGGTCATGCCGGATCTTGCCGAGCTGAACGATTTTATTGTCGCCGCCAAAGCCGAGACCTATGTTGGTGACGGCGAGCGGCTGCCGTCCTGCCGAAGCGGCTCGCATGACATCGGTTATGCGAGCGGCCGCTGGCGCTATCTCGACAGCTATTTCGGCGGCACGGATTTCGCGGGACAGGAACTCGTCTGGCATGACGACAAGCCGGTATGGGCCATGAACTATTTCGGCCATATCGTCGAGCCCGATCTGATCGACGGAACGCGAGCCGGCATGGTTATCAAGGCGGCACTTCTGCGCCTCTATCAGGATGAAAAACGTTTTCTAGGCGGCTTCGAATTCGAACATGTCTATGGCCGCTATATCGACCGCAGCACCGGATCGTGCGACCACTTTATCGGGCACGAAGCCATCATGGTGAAAGAGCGCAAGGCCTATGAGCTGGATTATCGCGGTGGCCTGATCGTCCCGTAACGGCCAATCAGACTTCGACCACCTTGCCTTCACTCAGCGTGACACGGCGATCCATCCGGGCCGCAAGCTCGTGATTGTGGGTGGCGATCAGAGCAGCGAGGCCTGACTGGCGTACCAGAGCCTCAAGTGCATCGAAAACGTAATGCGCCGTTGCCGGGTCGAGGTTGCCGGTGGGCTCATCCGCCAGCAGCACCAGCGGCGCATTGGCGACAGCACGGGCGATCGCGACACGCTGCTGCTCGCCACCGGAGAGCTCGGCGGGGCGGTGATCGCCACGATGGCCAATGCGCATGTAGTCGAGAAGCTGAGAAGCACGCTCGCTCGCATCTTTACGCGAGAGCCCGGAAATAAGCTGCGGCATCATGATATTCTCAAGTGCCGAGAACTCGGGCAGCAGGTGATGGAACTGATAGACGAAGCCTATTTCGCTGCGGCGCACGGCGGTCCGCCTATCGTCGGACAAGCCTTCGCAGGCCTGACCATTGACGAGCACCTCGCCGCCATCCGGATGCTCAAGCAGCCCGGCCACATGCAGAAGCGTCGACTTGCCCGTGCCTGATGGCGCGACAAGCGCGACGATCTCACCGCTATGCAAAGTGAAATCAGCGCCTTTCAGGATCGACAGCCGCGTCTCGCCCTGCCCGTAGTGACGCTCCACGCCAGAGAGCTGGAGAACGACGTTGCGTTTCATCAAATGGAATATCCTTATTCGTAGCGCAGCGCTTGCACCGGATCGAGCCGCGATGCGCGCCAAGCCGGAAAGATGGTGGCAAGGAAGGACAGAGTGAGCGCCATCACGATGACGGAGATGGTCTCGCCGAGGTTCATCTCGGCCGGCAATTTGCTGAGGAAATAGACCTCCGGATTGAAGATCACTGTGCCTGAAATCCAGGAGAAGAACTGGCGGATGGATTCGATGTTGAGGCAGACCAGGACCCCGAGTATGACGCCGGCGAACGTTCCGACGACGCCGATCGCCGCACCCGTCATGAAGAAGATGCGCATGATCGCGCCCGATGTCGCCCCCATGGTGCGCAGGATGGCGATGTCGCTGCCCTTGTCCTTCACCAGCATGATCAAGCCGGAGATGATATTCAGCGCGGCGACCAGAACGATCAGCGTCAGGATCATGAACATCGTGTTGCGCTCGACCTGCAGGGCCGAGAAGAAGGTAGCGTTGACCTGCCGCCAGTCCGTCAGGAAGATCTGCCGCCCGGCCGCCTCTTCGATTTTCGGCCGCAGCTGATCGACGTCATCGGGATTGGTGATGAAGAGCTCTATCTTCTCGACAATGCCCTCGGCATTGAAGAAGACCTGCGCTTCTTCGAGCGGCATGAAGACGACGGAGGAATCATACTCCGACATGCCGACCTCGAAGATGCCGGAGATCGTATAGGCTTTGACGCGCGGGTTAACACCAAAAGGCGTCACATCGCCATCCGGAGCCGTAAGGGTGATCTGATCGCCGACCGTCAGGCCCAATTGCCGGGCCAATCGGCTGCCGACCAGAACGCCCTGTCCGGAGGCGAAACCAACCATGTCGCCGGACACTATGTGATCGGAGACTGATTTGAGCTTGGTCAGATCTTCCGGGCGGATGCCGCGCACCAGCGCGCCGGTGCCGGAGCCGCCGCGGCCGGAGGCGAGCGTTTCGCCCTCGACGAGCGGCAGGGCCATGGTGACGCCCGGAACGGCAGAAAACTTCTTGGCCAGATCGGCATAGTCGTTTAGCGGCGAATCAATCGGCTGAACGACGACATGACCGTTGAAGCCAAGAATCTGTTTGAATAACTCGGCACGGAAACCGTTCATTACGGCCATGACGATGATCAGCGCCGCGACGCCGAGCATGATGCCGACCAGAGAGAAGCCGGCGATGACCGAAATCGAGGCTTCCTTGCGCCGGGAGCGCAGATAGCGCCAGGCCACAAGCCGTTCGAAACCGGAAAACGGGCGAGACGATAGGCCGGCCTTGAACGAATTTTCCTGCTGTTCCACTGCCGCGCTCACCGCCATTCGCCTTTCATCCCTTGTATCGTCAATCAGCCTGCCAGCCGATTGATCGCTGCCTCGACCGTCATCGTTTCGCGAGCGCCGGTCTTGCGGTCCTTCACTTCAACTTCGCCGTTCGCGATCGAACGCGGTCCGACGATGATCTGCACGGGCACGCCGATCAGATCGGCGGTCGCGAACTTCGTTCCGGCGCGATCGTCGCGATCGTCGTACAGCACATCCTTGCCGGCCTTCGACAGCGCGGCGTAGACAGTTTCGCAGGCGTCATCACAGGCCTGATCGCCGGCCTTCATGTTGATCACCACCACATCGAACGGCGCGACCGATTCCGGCCAGATGATTCCGTTCTCGTCATGCGAAGCTTCGATGATGGCGGGAACAAGGCGTGTCGGGCCGATACCGTAAGATCCCATGTGGACAGCATGTTCCTTGCCGTCGGGACCCTGCACCTTCGCGCCCATCGGCTCGGAATATTTCGTGCCGAAATAGAAGATGTGGCCGACCTCAATGCCGCGCGCCGACAGGCGATCGCCTTCGGGAATGGCATTGAAGGCGGCTTCGTCATGCATTTCCGAGGTGGCGGCATAGACCGAGGTCCACTTGTCGAAAATCCCCTTCAGGCCAGCAACATCATCAAAATTGGTGTCTTCGCCGGGAATGTCGAAATTGACGAAATCCTTGTGGCAGAAAACTTCCGACTCGCCGGTGTCGGCGAGAATGATGAATTCGTGGCTAAGATTGCCGCCGATCGGGCCGGTATCTGCCCGCATCGGGATGGCTCTCAGGCCGAGACGATTGAAGGTGCGCAGATAGGCGGCGAACATCTTGTTATAAGAATGCACTGCTCCTTCCTGCGTCAGATCGAAGGAATAGGCATCCTTCATCATGAATTCGCGCGAGCGCATCGTGCCGAAACGCGGACGGATTTCGTCACGGAATTTCAGCTGGATATGATAGAGGTTCAGCGGCAAGTCCTTGTAAGACTTGATGTAGGACCGGAAGATATCGGTGACCATTTCCTCATTGGTCGGGCCATAGAGCATAGGCCGATCCTGCCGGTCCTTGATGCGCAGCATCTCCTTGCCGTAGGCGTCATAACGGCCGCTTTCCTGCCAGAGCTCAGCCGACTGCAGCGTCGGCATCGACAGCTCGATGGCGCCGGAGCGGTTCTGCTCCTCGCGGATGATCTTGTTGACCTTGTCCAGCACGCGTTTGCCCAATGGCAGCCACGAATAGATACCCTGCGACTGCTGCCGGATCATGCCGGTGCGCAGCATGAGCCGATGGGAAACGATTTCAGCCTCCTTGGGGTTTTCCTTCAGGATGGGCATGAAGTAACGAGACAGACGCATGACGCTTGTTCCAGATGGTTTGACGTTCCGCTGGCGGCGGAATCGTTAGCAAATTATGTACTGGAGGCAGTTCATAACTGCTTCGGCGCAGGAAGGAAACCCGCATTCTTCAATAGAAGAATTTGACGAAAGCCTGAGAATACAGGGGATAGAGCCCATTTTCGATGTTTCGAAAAAGCGCACGTTTATAAGGATTTACGACGGAAATTCGTCAACAGAAAAATTCTGCGCGGCTGTAGCAAAAAAGCAAAAAAAAGGATGACAAAGCTCAATGTTTGAGCTAATTTTAGCTCACAAAAGAGGCAGGAAGGCTAAATTCTTGCCGTTTCGCGGTCAAGTCTTGGGAGGATCAGATCTTAGGCGCGCTCGTTCGCTGCCCCGGTAACGGATAAGGATCACGCGATACTTTAAAACAAGGCTTTTAGCCTTGTTTTTTTTTGCTTTCTCAGCTCAGCCTCGACGGTCCACGGATTTGCCCGAAATACTCGGCTCGTGCTTCTGCTGAAATAATATACATAGGCTGTAAATTCTTTGCTCCACGCTCATGACAAGCGTGTGACGAATTGATGGCGATCGCAAGGCACCCGCATTCCGGGCACCTTTAATCTACAGCTGTCACAGATCACTTGTAGCTTGGAACGATCTGCGGAATGGAATCTATACTCAGCCCGAAATAACGCGAGGCGATATACCACGCGCCATAAATAAGGGCCGATACCAGCGTTGTAGCAAGCACGACCCGCCAAGCACGAAATTTCGTCGGCGCACTTTCGACCGTACCCAGGATGACATGCTCATCCTCGGCCTGAGTACGCAAGCCAAAGGGCAGGACGGCGAAAAGCGTAATCCACCAGATGACGAAATAGACGGCGAAACCGGCGGCAATCTGCTGTGCCATTGTGCTCCCTTCGAGACGAGCCTGCTCGCCTCATCCTCTTCCAAACTGCTTATAGGGGCAAAGCAGTTGTCTTTCAAAGCGCCGATCAGCGCACTTAAAGCAGATTCAGATTTTACGCCAGTTCCGCCAAAAATCATCCGGCTCTGATGTCACACCTGCTCAAGCTCGATGAGCGTGCCGAAGAAATCCTTCGGATGCAGGAAGAGTACAGGCTTGCCATGCGCACCGATCTTCGGCTCGCCATTACCAAGCACGCGTGCACCGCTGGAAACCAGCTGATCGCGTGCCGCCAGGATATCCGCAACTTCGTAACAGATATGGTGCATGCCGCCATCCGGGTTCTTGGCGAGGAAGGAGGCGATGGGCGAAGCCTCGCCCAGGGGCTCGAGCAGCTCGACCTTGCTGTTCGGCAGCTCGACGAAAACGACGGTTACGCCATGCTCCGGCAAGGATTGTGGCGCGGATACAGTGGCGCCGAGCGTCTCGCGATAGGCTCGGGAAGCCATGGCGATATCGGGAACGGCGATCGCAATGTGATTGATGCGTCCCAACATGCCCCTCTCCTCCCCGCTCAGACCTCAGCCGCCAGTGCGCGTGACGAATACGGTCACGACCGGCTTCTTGCCCCAGCCCTGATTGGCGGCGGCACGCACCGCGCGGCGTACAGCCTCCTGCAGCATGTCCAGATCCTTGCGGCGCGCGCGCGGAATGCTCTCGATGGCACTGACAATGGCGTCGAAGAGCGTATCCTCCATCTCCTCGCCCTCGTCGTCATAGGCCGGCAGGCCGATCGGTACGAGGTCGGGATCACCGACGATGTCATAACGGGCATCGAGCACGACATTGACGGCGACGTGGCCGACATAGGAGAGCTTCTTGCGCTCGCCGATGCCCATCTCGTCAAAATCGCCGATCAGAATGCCATCCTTGAAGATGCGCCCATGCGGCGCCTCGCCGATGACCTCGACGGGACCGGGCGCAAGGCGCACGACATCGCCGTTGCGCACCCGCGGCACGGTGGCAATGCCGCTCTGTTCGGCCAGTTCCTTATGGGCGGTCAGATGCGTCGCCTCGCCATGTACGGGGATAACAACCTTCGGGCGCGTCCACTCGTACATCTTCTGCAGTTCGTTGCGCCGGGGATGGCCGGAAACGTGCACGAGCGCTTCGGCATCCGTCACCACATGCACCCCCTGCTCGATCAGGCCGTTCTTGATGTCCTGAATCGCCTTTTCATTGCCCGGAATGGCGCGCGAAGAAAAGACGACGATATCGCCAGCGGCCAGTGCGACATTGCGCATCTCATCCCGGGAGAGCTTGGCAAGCGCTGCGCGCGGCTCGCCCTGGCTGCCGGTCAGGATGACCACGACCTTGTCGCGCGGGATATAGCCATATTCGTCTTCAGCGATGAAGGGCTTGATACCTTCCATGAGGCCGATATCGCGGGCAACATCGACGACGCGCTTCAGCGAGCTGCCGAGCAGCAGCACTTCGCGGCCGGCGGCTTCGGCAGCCTCGGCAATGGTACGGATGCGGCCGACATTCGAGGAGAAAGTGGTGATCGCTACCCTGCCCTCTGCATCCTCGATAATCTTGCGCAGGCTTTCCGAGACGTCCTTTTCCGAAGGCGAAACGCCATCGCGCAAGGCGTTGGTGGAATCGCACATCAATGCCAGCACGCCTTCGTCGCCAAGCTGCCGGAAGCGGGTCTCATCGGTCAGCGGCCCAAGCGAGGGTTCGTGATCGATCTTCCAGTCGCCTGTATGGACGACATTACCGAGCGACGTGCGGATCATCAGCGACATCGGCTCGGGGATAGAGTGATTGACGGCCACGCCCTCGATCTCGAAAGGGCCGACATTGATGCGATCACCAGCCTTGAAAAGCGTCACCGGGATTTCGCCCATCGACTTCTCGTAATCGCGCTTGGCTTCAAGAAGGCCGGCGGTAAAGGCAGAGGCATAGATTGGAACATTCAGGCCCGGCCAAAGATCGTTCAATGCGCCATAGTGATCCTCATGGGCATGGGTGATGATGATACCCTTGAGGTTCTTGCGCTCCTTGGCAAGGAAACGGATATCCGGCAAGACGAGATCGACGCCAGGCAGATCCGGCCCCGGGAAGGTGACGCCGCAATCGACCATGATCCATTGGCGCTGTTCCGCCGGGCCGTAGCCGTAGAGCGCGAGATTCATGCCGATTTCGCCGACGCCGCCGAGGGGCAGAAACACCAGTTCGTCTTGCTTCGCCATGTGATCCCCAACCATTATCTAAAGAAAACGTCGCCCGCCGCGATCGGCATGATCCTGCCGTCCTCGGTTTCGAGCATCAACAAGCCATTATCATCGATTCCCGAGAAATGGCCCGAAATCGAGCGATCCGGCAAATTTACCGTGATCTTTTCCCCGATGCCGCACGCAAATTCGCGCCAACGCGCGGTGATCTCGCGAACACCCTTGCCGCGGTTCCAGACACCGAGCGCCTCGGCCATATCGGCGTAAAGATGGGCAAACAGCTCGTCCGGCGACACCATCGAGCCCTGCTGCCTGAGGCAGGTGACTGGATACATCGGATTGTCAGGCATGACTGCAATGTTGATGCCGATGCCGATGACCAGCGCATAACGCCCATCCGGCAAAGCCTCGCCTTCGATCAAAATACCGCAGGTCTTCTTGCGGCCGATCAGGATATCGTTCGGCCATTTGATCTCTGCAGGTTCTGCTGCCAGCGGGAGCACGCCGCGCACCGCCTGATGCACCGCGACCGCGACCGCGAGCGGCAGCGAGCCGAGGCGGTCCATCGGAGCGGGATCGATCAAAAGGAGAGATGCATAGAGATTGCCGGCTTCCGAAACCCAAGGGCGACCGCGGCGACCGCGTCCACCCGTCTGACGCTCGGCGGTCACCCAAAGGTTCCCGGGATCGCCGGCACGTGCACGCTCGAGGCACACGCTATTCGTAGAGGACGTCTCTTGAAGGGCATCGTGCCGGAAGTCGGCGAGCGACTTCCGGCTGTTCATGTCAGACGCCATCAAAACAGTGTCGCAGCAGCGAGATCGGCCGCTCCGCCGATTGCACCGCCGAAGAAGACATAGGTGATGACGAACAGGCCGGAGAGACCGAAGACGAGGCGCAGCGAACCGGCCGTGCGCGTGAATTCGTCCTTGGCTTCATCGAACCACATTACCTTGATGACGCGCAGATAGTAGTAAGCGCCGACGACCGAGGCCAGAACGCCGATGATGGCGAGCGCATAGAGATGCGCCTGGATGGCGGCGACGAAGACGAAATACTTTCCGAAGAAGCCTGCGAGCGGCGGAATACCAGCCAGCGAGAACATCAGCGCCGTCAGAACGACCGCCATGAAGGGGTTGGTCGTCGAAAGGCCGGCGAGATCATCGATGTTTTCAACCTGACGGCCGTCCTTGCGGCGCATCGCCATGATGATGGCGAAGGAGCCGAGCGTCATGACCATATAGATGACCATATAGAGCATGACGCCGGATACGCCGGTTTTGGTGCCGGCGGCGAGGCCGACGAGCGCATAGCCCATGTGGCCGATCGACGAATAGGCCATCAGTCGCTTGAAATTGCGCTGACCGATCGCAGCGAAGGAGCCGAGCAGCATCGAGGCGATCGAGATGAACACGATGATCTGCTGCCAGTCGGCGAGCACCGGATGGAAGGCGGTGACGACGATGCGGGTCAGGATCGCCATGGCGGCAACCTTCGGGGCAGCCGCAAAGAAAGCGGTAACCGGCGTCGGCGCACCTTCGTAAACGTCCGGCGTCCACATGTGAAACGGCACGGCGGAGATCTTGAAGGCGAGGCCCGCAAGCACGAAGACCAGACCGAAGACGAGGCCGAGCGAACGGGTCTCGGCGCTGAGTGCAGTCGCGATCGCATCGAAGGTCGTGTGGCCGGTGAAGCCGTAAACCAGCGACATGCCATAGAGCAGCATACCGGAGGACAACGCGCCGAGCACGAAGTACTTCAGGCCAGCTTCGGTCGACTTGATGCTGTCGCGGTTGATGGCGGCCACGACGTAAAGGGCCAGCGACTGCAGTTCCAGCGACAGGTAGAGCGAGATCAGATCGTGTGCGGAGATCATCAGCAGAATGCCGAGGGTCGCGAGCACGAGCAGAACCGGGAACTCGAAGCGATCGAGCTGCTGCTCGCGCGCCTGGCCCATGCTGAGGAACATGGCGACGATCGAGCCGACCAGCGCGACGATCTTCATGAAGCGGGAGAAGCCATCGGCGAGATAGGCACCGCCATAGGCAAGCCCCTCGCCCGGCACGAAGATGATCCAGAGACCTGCCACCGCGAGGACCGCGATGGCAAGACCGGTGACCGTGGGTCCCGACCGCTCGCCCGAGAAGACGCCGATCATGAGCAACGCAAGCGCACCGACCGCGAGGATGAGCTCCGGAATGGAAAGATGCAGGCTTGCAAGAATTGTGTCAGCAGTCATGTCGAATAGGTCCCGTCATCAATTCATCGACAGCGCAACATTCTGCGCAGCGTGCAGGGCAGCGGTATAATTGTTCACCAGCAGATCCACCGATGCCGCCGTGGCATCGAAAATCGGAGCCGGATAGACGCCGAAGAGGATCGTCAAAGCGATCAGCGGATAGAGGATCAGCTGTTCACGCGGCGACAGATCCAGAAGCTTCTTCAGGTTTTCCTTCTCCAGCGCGCCGAAAATCACGCGGCGGTAGAGCCAGAGCGCGTAAGCTGCCGACAGGATCACGCCGGTCGCGGCAAAGAGCGCAACCCACGTATTGGCGCGGAAGACGCCGATCAGGGTCAGGAATTCGCCGATGAAGCCGGAGGTGCCGGGCAGACCGACATTGGCCATGGTGAAGACCATCATGGCGACGGCATATTTCGGCATGTTGTTGACCAAGCCGCCGTAAGCCGCGATCTCGCGGGTGTGGGTGCGGTCATAGATCACGCCGACGCAGAGGAAGAGCGCCCCCGAGACGATGCCGTGCGACAGCATCTGGAAGATCGCACCCTGGACGCCCTGCTGGTTGGCCGCGAAGATACCCATCGTCACGTAGCCCATGTGGGCGACCGACGAATAGGCGATCAGCTTCTTGATGTCGTCCTGCATCATCGCCACGAGCGAGGTGTAGATGATGGCGATGACCGAGAGTGCGAAGACGAGCGGAGCGAAATATTCCGAGGCGTTCGGGAACATGCCGAGCGAGAAGCGGATGAGGCCGTAGCCGCCGAGCTTCAGGAGAACGCCTGCCAGGATGACCGAGCCTGCCGTCGGCGCCTGAACGTGTGCATCCGGAAGCCAGGTGTGAACCGGCCACATCGGCATCTTCACGGCGAAGGAGGCGAAGAAGGCGAGCCATAGCCAGGTCTGCAGCTGCGGCGGGAACTTGTAAGCGAGCAGCGTCGGGATGTCGGTCGTACCAGCCTGCCAGTACATCGCCATGATGGCGAGCAGCATCAGCACGGAGCCGAGCAGCGTGTAGAGGAAGAACTTGTAGCTGGCGTAGACGCGGTCCTTGCCGCCCCAGACGCCGATGATCAGGAACATCGGGATGAGGCCGGCTTCGAAGAAGACGTAGAACAGCACGATGTCAAGCGACACGAACACGCCGATCATCATCGTCTCAAGGACGAGGAAGGCGATCATGTAGTCCTTCAGGCGCTTTTCGACCGAGAGCCAGCTTGCCAGCACGCAGAAGGGCATCAGGAAGGTCGACAGAATGACGAACAGCATGGAAATGCCATCAACGCCCATGTGATAGCTGATGCCACTCGTCAGCCATTCATGCTTTTCGACGAGCTGGAAGCCCGGATTGGCGTTGTCGAACCAAATCCAGACGAAGAGCGACACGATGAAAGTGACGATAGTCGTCGCCAGCGAAATGTTCAGGACGTTCCGGCGGCCGTTGGCGCCGTTCTCCTGCGTGAACAGCAGAAGGAGAACGCCGACCAGCGGCAGGAAGGTGACCGTTGAAAGAATGGGCCAATCGGTCATCAGAGGGAACTCCCGAGCATCATCCAGGTAACGAGGGCTGCGATACCGAGGAGCATCGCGAAGGCATAGTGATAAAGGTAGCCGGTCTGCAGGCGCACGACGCGGTTGGTGACATCGACGACGCGGGCGGCGATGCCGTTCGGGCCGATGGTGTCGATGACCCCGATGTCGCCCTTCTTCCAGAGGAAGCGGCCAAGCGCCTTGGCGGAGCGGACGAAGAGGAAGTCATAGAGTTCGTCGAAGTACCACTTGTTCAGCAGGAACTCGTAGAGGACGCGCTGCTGCTGAGCGAGGCGGCGCGGCGTTTCCGGCGACCTGATGTAGAAGTACCAGGCGGTGACGAGACCGAGGAGCATGGCGATGAAGGGGCTGAGCTCAACCCAGACAGGCGCATGTTCCATTTCCTCGAGGATCTTGTTGTCCGGGAGCGTGAACAGCGCATGCTTCCAGAATTCCTCGTAGGCGTGGCCGACGAAATCGGCGTTGAAATACATGCCCGCAGCAACGGCGCCGATCGCCAGCAGGTAAAGCGGGATCAGCATGACATTCGGCGATTCATGCACGTGGTGCATCACCTCGTGCGAAGCGCGCGGCTTGCCGAAGAAGGTCATGAAGATCAGGCGCCAGGAATAGAAGCTGGTAAACATCGCGGCGATGACCAGCAGCGTGAAGGCGAAGCCGGCGGCTGCGTTGTGCGAGGCGAAGGCTGCCAGGATGATCGCATCCTTCGACAGGAAGCCGGCGAAACCGATATGGGTCAGCGGAATGCCGACGCCGGTGATCGCCAGCGTGCCGATGATCATCATCCAGAAGGTCTTCTGAATATGCGGGCGCAGGCCACCCATGTGGCGCATGTCCTGCTCGCCGTCGACGGCGTGGATGACCGAGCCGGCGCAGAGGAAGAGCAGAGCCTTGAAGAAGGCGTGGGTGAAGAGATGGAAGATCGCAGCACCGTAAGCGCCGACGCCAAGGGCTACGAACATGTAGCCGAGCTGCGAACAGGTCGAGTAAGCAATGACGCGCTTGATGTCGTTCTGCACGAGGCCGACGGTCGCGGCGAAGAAGGCCGTGATCGCGCCGATGACGGTAACGAAGGTCAGCGCATCCGGCGACAGTTCGAAGATCGGCGACATGCGGGCGACGAGGAAGACGCCTGCGGTGACCATGGTTGCCGCATGGATGAGCGCCGAAACCGGCGTCGGGCCTTCCATGGCGTCCGGCAGCCAGGTGTGCAGCAGGAACTGCGCCGATTTACCCATTGCGCCCATGAAGAGCAGCAGGCAGACGGCTGTCAGTGCGTGGCCGCGATCGAGATGCATGCCGAGAAAATTGAGCACGATATCGGTCGGCTGGCCGCCCTGCCCGGAAGCGAAGCTCTGGGCATTGCCGAAAATCACATCGAAATTGATCGAGCCGAAGAGGACGAAGACGCCTGCGATGCCGAGAACGAAGCCGAAGTCGCCAACGCGGTTGACGATGAAGGCCTTCATCGCAGCGGCCGAAGCGGACGGCTTCTTGAACCAGAAGCCGATCAGCAGATAGGAGGCGAGACCGACGCCTTCCCAGCCGAAGAACATCTGGGCGAGGTTGTCGGATGTCACCAGCATCAGCATGGCGAAGGTGAAGAGCGAGAGATAGGCGAAGAAGCGCGGACGATGCGGATCGTGATGCATGTATCCGATCGAATAGACGTGAACCAGGGTCGAAACCGAGTTCACGACGATCAACATCACAGAGGTCAATGTGTCGACGCGCAGCGCCCAGGAAACGTCGATGCCGCCGGACTGGATCCAGCGCAGGACTTCGACCTTGATCGGGCCATCAGTATGGCCAAGCGCCACCGTAAAGAAGACGATCCATGAAAGGACGGCCGCGATGATCATCAGGCCGGTGGTAACATATTCCGAAGCCTTGGCGCCGATCGCGCGGCCGAAAAGGCCGGCGATAACAGCACCAATCAGGGGAAGAAAGACGATAGCCTTATATAAGAACATAGCTTTATCAGCCCTTCATCACGTTGACGTCTTCGACAGCGATCGAGCCGCGGTTACGGTAGAAGACGACGAGAATTGCAAGACCGATTGCAGCTTCAGCCGCAGCGACGGTCAAAATGAATAGAGCGAAAACCTGGCCGACGATGTCGTTGAGGAACGACGAGAAGGCGACCATGTTGATGTTGACGGCGAGCAATATGAGTTCGACCGACATCAGGATGATGATGACATTCTTGCGGTTCAGAAAGATACCGAAGACGCCGAGCACGAAGAGGATGGCGCTGACCGTGAGGTAATGGGAAAGTCCGATGACCATGTTCTTGTTCCTTTGATCCTCGTGCCTCGCCTCAGACGCCCTGCCCCGGCTTGACCTTGACCACCTCGACGGCGGTCGCGGGCGTGCGGGCGACCTGTTGGGAAATGTTCTGGCGCTTGATGTGCGTGCGATGCTTCAGCGTCAGCACGATTGCGCCGATCATCGCGACCAGCAGAACGAGGCCAGCGATCTCGAAGAAATAAACGTAATTGGTATAGAGCACGTCGCCGAGGGCGGCGGTGTTCGTCCGCTGCGTCAGGGCCGGGATCGGCATGGCGACGGTCTTGGCAACGGTCGGCGAGATGACGCTGCCGCCGATGACGACGATCAGCTCTGCCGCCAGGATAACGCCGATCAGCGCGCCGATCGGTGCGTATTCCAGAATGCCGGCCCTGAGCTCGGAGAAGTCGATATCGAGCATCATGACGACGAAGAGGAAGAGAACCGCCACGGCGCCGACATAAACGACCAGCAGGATCATCGCCAGGAACTCAGCCCCCATCAAGAGGAAGAGGCCGGCCGCGTTGAAGAAAACCAGGATGAGGAACAGGACCGAATGGACCGGATTCCGCGCCGAGATGACCATGAACGCCGACGCCACAGCGACAAAGGCGAAGATATAGAAAAAAAGAGCCTGCAGACCCATGTTGGTGCCTTTTTCGTCTTCCCCCGGGCAGCCGGGAGTTTCCCTGCCCGATGGAGCTCGGCCGGACGACAGGTCCGACAAAACTCCGGTCTAGATTCAACCGCGACGGCGACAATCGGCCGCCCGTCGCGACATATTCAGAATTCCGCTCAGCGGTATGGCGAATCCATCGCGATGTTGCGCGCGATTTCGCGTTCCCAGCGGTCGCCATTGTCCAAAAGCCGCGCCTTGTCGAAATAGAGCTCTTCGCGGGTCTCGGTGGCGAATTCGAAGTTCGGCCCTTCGACGATGGCGTCGACCGGGCAGGCTTCCTGGCAGAAGCCGCAATAGATGCACTTCACCATGTCGATGTCGTAACGCACCGTGCGGCGGGTGCCGTCGTTGCGGCGCGGCCCGGCCTCGATGGTGATGGCCTGGGCAGGACAGATGGCTTCGCAGAGCTTGCAGGCGATGCAGCGCTCTTCGCCGTTGGGATAGCGGCGCAGCGCATGTTCGCCGCGGAAGCGCGGGCTGACCGGCCCCTTTTCGAAGGGGTAGTTGATCGTTGCCTTCTGCTTGAAGAAGTAACGCATCGACAAAAAGAATGCGCCGACAAATTCCTTGAGGAACAGCGAGCTGACGGCGTTGGAAATTCCGGCCATCTTCAACCTCCAAATCTGCTTGAAGCGAGGATCGACATCATCATGCCCATCCCGTCAGCTTCAGCACGAATGCAACGATAACGACCATGGCGAGCGACAGCGGCAGGAAAACCTTCCAGCCAAGGCGCATGAGCTGGTCATAGCGGTAGCGCGGCACGAAGGCCTTCACCATCGCGAACATGAAGAACACAAAGCACGACTTCAGCAGGAACCAGACGATGCCCGGAACCCAGTTCAGGATCCAGATATCGACCGGGGGCAGCCAACCGCCGAGGAATAGGATCGTCGTCAGCGAGCACATCAGGACGACGGCGGCATATTCGCCGAGCATGAACATCATGTAAGGCGAAGAGCCGTATTCGACCATGAAGCCGGCAACCAGCTCCGATTCCGCTTCCGGAAGGTCGAAAGGCGGACGGTTCGTTTCAGCGAGCGCCGAAATGAAGAACACGATGAACATCGGGAAGAGCGACAGCCAGTGCCAGTCGAGGAACGAGGCCGGCAGGCCGAGCTTGGTGCCGAGGCCGGTCTGCTGCGACAGCACGATATCCGTCAGGTTCAGCGAACCGACGCAGAGCAGAACGGTGACGATGACGAGGCCGATCGAAACTTCGTAGGACACCATCTGCGCCGCCGAACGGAGCGCGCCGAGGAACGGATACTTCGAGTTCGAAGCCCAGCCGCCCATGATGATGCCGTAAACTTCGAGCGACGAGATCGCCAGAATGTAGAGGATGCCGACGTTGATATCGGCGACGACCCAGTTCTGCGCAACAGGCACGACGGCCCAGGTCGACAGCGCCAGCACCACGGAAACCAGCGGCGCCAGCAGGAACACGGTCTTGTTGGCGCCGGCGGGGATGATCGGCTCCTTGAACATGAACTTCAGCAAGTCAGCGAAGGACTGGAACAGACCGAAGGGGCCGACGACGTTCGGGCCGCGGCGCAGCTGGACGGCTGCCCAGATCTTGCGGTCGGCAAGCAGAATGTAGGCGATGAAGATCAGCAGGCAGACCAGGAGCAGCAGGGACTGGCCGATCATGATCAGCGCCGGCCAGAGATAGGTCGAAACGAATGAATCCATAGTCCTCTGCCCTTACTCTGCCGCAACGCGGAAATTGTTGCGGGCCAATGCCGAGCATTCGGCCATGACAGCCGACGCGCGCGTTATCGGGTTCGTCAAATAGAAGTCTTTGATCGGCGAAGCAAATGCCGATTTGCCCATCGTGCCGGCTTTTTTCGCAAGTGCGGCAATTTGGGCGCTATCGCCTTCCGCAATCTCGTCGATCCCGGCGAAATGCGGGAAGGCTGCATAGAGCTTGGCCCGCAATTCTCTCAGCGAATCAAAGGGAAGCTTCTTGCCGAGCACGTCGGAAAGAGCACGGATGATCGCCCAGTCCTCGCGGGCGTCGCCCGGTGCGAAACCGGCACGGTTGCCCATCTGGACGCGGCCTTCGGTATTGACCCAGGTACCCGACTTTTCGGTATAGGCGGCCGCCGGAAGGATGACATCGGCGTTCTGAGCGCCGTTATCACCATGCGAGCCGATATAGACCGTGAACTTCGCGCCCTTGCGGCTGAAGTCGAGTTCATCGGCGCCCAGCAGGAAGAGGACGTCCATCGACGACAGCATGGTGGCGGCATTGACGCCCTTTGCGCCCGGCACGAAGCCGAGATCAAGGCCGCCGACGCGCGCAGCTGCCGTGTGCAGCACGGCAAAACCGTTCCAGTCTTCCTTGACGACGCCAACGGCGGCAGCGAGTTTGGCGGCATTTGCCAGAACCTCGGCACCATCTTCACGGGTGAGAGCGCCCTGGCCGATGATGATCATCGGCTTCTGAGCGTTCTTCAGGACGTCGGCGAAGCTGTGCGAGCCACTGACGAGATCGGCCAGCGTGTCCGGGCCTGCGCCGAGATAATCATAGGAGTAGCGAAGATCTGCAGCTTCACCGATCACGCCGATCGGGAACTTGCCGCGGCGCCAGCGCTTGCGGATGCGCGAATTCATGACGGCCGCTTCGAAGCGCGGATTAGCACCAACGATCAGCAGCGCGTCAGCGGCTTCGATACCCTGGATGCTCGGGTTGAAGATGTAGCTTGCACGGCCAAGCGACGGATCAAGCGCCGTCCCGTCCTGGCGACAGTCGAGATTTTCCGATCCCAACGACTTCAGCAGCTCGCCGAGGGCGTACATTTCCTCGACCGAAGCGAGATCGCCGGCGACCGCGCCGATCTTGTCGCCGCTGGTGGCGGAAACGGCAGACTTGATGGCGGCGAAAGCGTCGCTCCAGGTCGCCGGCTGCAAGCGGCCGTCCTTGCGGACATAGGGCTTGTCGAGGCGCTGCGTCTTCAGGCCGTCCCAGATGAAGCGGGTCTTGTCGGAGATCCACTCCTCGTTGATCTGCTCGTTGACCCTCGGCAGAACGCGCATGACTTCACGGCCGCGGGTATCGACGCGGATCGCCGAGCCGAGAGCGTCCATGACGTCGATCGATTCGGTCTTGTTCAGTTCCCACGGACGAGCCGTGAATGCGAAAGGCTTGGAGGTCAGAGCGCCGACCGGGCAAAGGTCAACGACGTTGCCCTGCAGCTCGGAGGTCATCGCCTGCTCGAGATAGGTGGTGATTTCAGCATCCTCGCCGCGGCCGATGAGGCCGAGTTCGGAGATGCCGGCAACTTCCGTCGTGAAGCGGACGCAGCGCGTGCAGTGAATGCAGCGGTTCATCACGGTCTTGACGAGCGGGCCGATATACTTGTCTTCGACCGCGCGCTTATCTTCCTGATAACGAGAGGAGTCGATACCGAAGGCCATGGCCTGGTCCTGCAGGTCGCATTCGCCGCCCTGGTCGCAGATCGGGCAATCCAGCGGGTGGTTAATCAGCAGGAATTCCATCACGCCTTCGCGGGCCTTCTTGACCATCGGCGTGTTGGTAAAGACTTCCGGAAGCTCGCCGTTCGGGCCGCCGCGAATATCGCGCACGCCCATGGCGCAGGATGCCTGCGGCTTCGGTGGGCCACCCTTCACCTCGACGAGGCACATGCGGCAATTGCCGGCCACCGACAGTCGTTCATGGAAGCAGAAGCGCGGGACTTCGGCACCGGCTTCCTCGCACGCCTGGATAAGCGTGTAGTGATCCGGAACTTCGATCTCTTTACCGTCAATCTTCAGTTTAGCCATCGTCCACTCAGTCCTATGTCACGTCTCCAGCCCAACCTGGCCGCAGACAATTTCATGATCGCAAACCGGGTTGCCATCGGGGCGGCTGAAACGCCTGATAGCACCGGCTTGCTCACAATAAGCTTTGCTGAATCTTGTCCCCGCAAGACCAGCTTTGCGACCGAAACACTGCGGACATCTCCACAATGATCTCACCCGCATTCATTCACCCTCCCCGGCAGCAATCTAGCCGAGGAAAAATCTCAGCTCCGGCCCTTCGGCAGCAGCGCCTTCGCCTGGCCAACCCAGTCGTCGCGCCGGATGCGGCCGTCGAAGCCAAGCTCCGTGTCGATCCGCTCGATATCGGCATCGCTCCAGGCGGCAATATCGGCAAATCGCTTGATGCCCCGTCCGTTCAGCACCTGCTCAAGCTTCGGACCTATGCCGGAAATCCGCTTCAGGTCGTCAGCCTTCTCAGCCGCCTTGCGGCCGCGCGCAGGAGCCGCCTTTGGGGCAACCGGTGAAGCGGCTTCAGCCTTCGCCGTCTTCTTTGCAGTTGTCGTCGCGGCCTTGGGCGCGGCAACTACGGGCTTCGGCTCAGCCTTCTTTAAGCCAACCGCCTTCTGCTTGGCAGCAGCCGGCTCCGATGCGACTGGCTTCGGCGCAGCTGTCTTGACAACGGGCGCTGGCTTTACAGGCTTTGCGTCCCCTGCCCCGCCATTCGCAGCAGTCGGCTTCGCAACGGCTTCAGCCTGATGCTTTTCGTCTTCCAGGGCTTCGGCCAATTTGGTGGTCGCTTCAACGGCACCCTGGAAAGCGCCAAGAAATGCGCCGGCCAGTTGCGAGGTAAAGCCGAAACCGATTGCGGTCGCAGCGGCTATGGCCGCGGCCGGATGGGCCATCAGCGGATGGATCGGCATGATCGGCGCATTCCCAAATATATCGGCAGCGGCGCGGCCGAGATCGGCCGATGCACGATCGGTCGCTCCGCTGTCCTGCCTGATATCGTTGGTCTTCGCCATCTTCGATCCTTATTCGGCTGCTTCCAGAACCGCGCCGTGGCTCGTCGCGTTGGCGGTGTACTGGTCGATGCGCTTTTCGATCTCGGGACGGAAATTGCGGATCAGGCCCTGAACCGGCCATGCGGCTGCGTCACCGAGCGCACAGATGGTATGACCTTCGATCTGCTTCGTCACCTGGAACAGCATGTCGATTTCGCGCTTCTGGGCGTTGCCGCGAGCCATACGCTCAAGAACGCGCCACATCCAGCCCGTACCTTCGCGGCACGGCGTGCACTGGCCGCAGCTTTCATGCTTGAAGAAGGCCGAGATGCGGGCAATCGCCTTGATGATGTCGGTCGACTTGTCCATGACGATCGCCGCAGCCGTGCCGAAGGATGACTTGACTTCGCGCAGGCCGTCGAAATCCATCGGGCAGTCGATGATATCGGCCGCCGGAACGACCGGACACGATGCGCCGCCGGGGATGACGGCAAGCAGGTTGTCCCAGCCGCCGCGGACGCCGCCTGCATGCTTGTCTACCAGCTCGCGGAAGGTGATGCCCATGGTTTCTTCGACCGTGCAGGGACGGTTGACGTGGCCCGAGATCATGAAAAGCTTCGTGCCGACATTGTTGGGGCGGCCGAAGGAGGAGAACCAGCCGGCGCCGCGGCGCAGGATCGTCGGTGCTACGGCGATCGACTCGACATTGTTGACCGTCGTGGGGCAACCGTAGAGACCCATATTGGCCGGGAATGGCGGCTTCAGGCGCGGTTGGCCCTTCTTGCCTTCCAGGCTTTCCAGCAGCGCGGTTTCCTCGCCACAGATGTAAGCGCCGGCGCCGTGATGAACGAAAACATCAAAATCCCAGCCGAGCTTGTTGTTTTTGCCCAGCAATCCGGCATCGTAGCACTCGTCGATGGCAGCCTGCAGAGCTTCGCGCTCGCGCATGTATTCGCCGCGCACATAGATATAGGCAGTATTCGCGCCCATAGCGAAGCCGGCGATGACGCAGCCTTCGATCAGCGTATGCGGATCGTGACGCATGATGTCGCGGTCCTTGCAGGTGCCAGGTTCGGACTCGTCGGCGTTAACGACGAGATAATGCGGGCGCCCGTCGCTTTCCTTCGGCATGAAGGACCACTTGAGACCGGTCGGGAAGCCTGCACCCCCGCGGCCGCGAAGGCCGGAAGCCTTCATCTCGTTGATGATCCAGTCACGGCCTTTTTCGAGGATTTGCTTCGTGCCGTCCCAATGGCCGCGCGACATCGCGCCCTTCAGGGATTTGTCCTTAAGGCCGTAGATATTGGTAAAGATGCGATCCTGATCCTGTAACATGCTTCACCTCTTACCGCGGCTTCTTGCCGAAGACCTTGATATATTCCGCTTCGCCACCCTTAGCGAGTGCCTCAGCCTGCCTGACCCAGTCGTCGCGCTCGATCCGGCCCTTGAAATTCAGATAGCCGTCGACCCAATGACGCTCGGCCTCATTCCAACTGGCAATCTGCGTGAAGGTGAAGATACCGAGCTCATGCAAGGTCCCTTCGATCTTCGGGCCAACGCCTGAAATGAGCTGCAGATTGTCCGGCTGCGCGGGTCTTTCGACACCGGCGGGACGATTTTTGTCGTCGAGCGACGGCTTTCCGGCAGCGGGTTCCGCGGCTGCAGTGCCCGAAAGCGGCTGCGTTTCGGCCGCTTTGGCATTCTTGGCTGCTTCCTTCGGCGCCGTCGCCGGCGTCTTCAGGCTGGGATTGGTTTCGGCATCCGTGCTTTTTGCGCGGCCGGCTTCCGACGGCGGGATCGATACGGCGTCGGCAGTGGCCTTGGCCGTCTTGCTTGCGACACTCTTTGCCTTCGCCTCATCCGAAAGCAGCGACGTCAAGCCGCCTTCCGGAGCGGAGAAAACGCGATCGATCTGCGGGCCGGTCTGAATCTCATGGCCCTTGCCTGCGGCGAATGCATCGATGATTTCTTCGAGACGTGCCGGCGTCAGATCCTCATAGGTATCTTTGCCGATCACCACCATCGGTGCGTTGACGCAGGCGCCCTGACATTCGACTTCTTCCCAGGAGAGCGTACCGTCGGCATTGCGCTCGAAAGCGTGATCGTTGATCCGGCTCTTGCAGACCTTGATCAGCCCCTCGGCGCCGCGCAGCATGCAGGGCGTGGTGCCGCAGACCTGAACGTGGGCGCGCGTACCGACCGGGTGCAGCTGGAACTGCGTATAGAAAGTCGCGACTTCGAGCGCGCGGATATAGGCCATGTCGAGCATGTCGGCGATCGTTTCGATAGCCGCCTTGGTGACCCAGCCTTCCTGCTCCTGCGCACGCATCATCAGCGGGATGATCGCGGATTGCTGACGACCATCAGGATATTTCTGAATCGTCTTTTCAGCCCAGACCGCATTCTCCGCATTGAAAGCGAAGGCGGCAGGCTGGAATTGATCTTCGGCTAGTCGACGAACGGACATCTTTCACGCCTTATCTCAGTTTAAGGACCCACACCGCGTATTCGTCAGAGACGAGAATTCGCAGGCATAGGCCGACTGGTCTTTCTGCATAAACACAACAAACTTACCGCCATTCGGCACAGCGGCCTTGATCTCGTAACCGCGGGAAAGGAGGTCACCCATGGTCGAATCTCCGCCCGACGTAACCTCGCTTCCACTTTTCGCAGAATTCGAATTGATCGAATTCGAATTCTGCAGGTTGATGCTCGGCAGGCCCTGCGTCTTGCCGGTCTGCTGTGCCGAAGCACCGCAGGCGACGAGAAGCGCTGGAATGAAGACCTGCCAGGCTCGCATCAACGATCCACCTCACCGAATACGATATCGAGCGAGCCGAGCACGGCCGCGACGTCGGCGAGCTGGTGGCCGCGGCACATGAAGTCCATGGCCTGCAGATGCGCATAGCCCGGCGCACGGATCTTGCAGCGATACGGCTTGTTGGAACCGTCCGAGACGAGATAGACGCCGAATTCGCCCTTCGGCGCTTCGACAGCCGCATAAACCTCGCCGGCGGGCACGTGATAGCCTTCGGTGTAAAGCTTGAAGTGGTGGATCAGCGCTTCCATCGAGCGCTTCATCTCGCCGCGCTTCGGCGGAACGACCTTACCATCGAGCGACGAAACCGGTCCGGTCTTGGCATCACCCAGCAGGCGATTGACACACTGCTTCATGATGCGGACGGCTTCGCGCATTTCGATCATGCGGATGAGGTAACGGTCGTAGCAGTCGCCGTTCTTGCCGATCGGAATGTCGAATTCGAGATCGGCGTAGCATTCGTAAGGCTGTGCCTTGCGCAAGTCCCAAGCAGCACCCGAGCCGCGGACCATGACGCCGGAGAAGCCCCAGGCCCAACAGTCTTCCAGCGAGACTACGCCGATATCGACGTTACGCTGCTTGAAGATACGGTTACCGGTCAGGAGATCGTCGATATCGTCGAGCGCCTTCAGGAAGGGATCGCACCAGTCGCCAATATCCTGCACGAGCTTTTCGGGAAGATCCTGGTGAACGCCACCCGGACGGACGTACGCTGCGTGCATGCGCGAGCCGGAGGCACGCTCATAGAACACCATCAGCTTTTCGCGCTCTTCGAAGCCCCAGAGCGGCGGCGTCAGCGCGCCGACGTCCATGGCTTGCGTCGTGACGTTGAGGAGATGCGACAGGATACGGCCGATTTCCGAATAGAGCACGCGGATCAGCTGACCGCGGATCGGAATATCGATGCCGAGCAGCTTTTCGACGGCCAGCGCATAGGCGTGTTCCTGGTTCATCGGCGCCACGTAGTCGAGGCGGTCGAAATAAGGAACAGCCTGAAGATAGGTCTTCGATTCGATCAGCTTTTCAGTGCCGCGATGCAGCAGGCCGATATGCGGATCGACGCGTTCCACAATTTCGCCGTCCAGTTCGAGGACAAGACGCAAAACGCCGTGCGCAGCCGGGTGCTGCGGGCCGAAATTGATGTTGAAGTTGCGAACGTTATGTTCTGTCATGGCGGCGATGCTCGCGTTTTCAGAATGTCAGAGGATGGCAGGCTGGAAAGCCCGCCACACGCCATCAAATTATGCCTTCGCCTTCTCGTCGCCGGGCAGCACATAATCGGTGCCCTCCCATGGAGACAAAAAGTCGAAGTTGCGGAATTCCTGCTTCAGCTCTACCGGCTCGTAGACAACGCGCTTGGCGGCGTCGTCATAACGAACCTCGACGAAACCGGTCGTCGGGAAGTCCTTGCGCAGCGGATGGCCTTCGAAACCATAATCCGTCAGCAGGCGGCGCAGATCCGGGTGGCCGGTGAAGAGAACGCCGTACATGTCCCAGGTTTCACGCTCGAACCAATCGGCACCGGGATAGACGCCGCAAGCGGAGGGAACGGGCTGATCTTCGCCGACGGGAACCTTGACGCGAATGCGCAGGTTCTTCTTGGGCGACAGCAGATGGTATACCACGTCAAAACGCTCGGCGCGCTGCGGCCAGTCGACGCCGCAAATATCCGTCATGTTGACGAAACCGCACTTGGCGTCGTCACGCAGAAAGGTCAGCAGGGCGATAACGTTTTCGGTCGTCGTCGTCACGTTCAGCTCGCCGTACTTGATCTCGCTCGAGGAAATCAGGGCGCTGCGAACTTCCGTGAGGTAGGCGGCGAGTTCGTTCAGGGCTTCACTCATAGTACCTTGTCCCCTGCCTTACCGTTCGATCGTGCCAGTGCGCCGGATCTTCTTCTGCAGCAGAAGCACGCCGTAAAGCAGTGCCTCCGCCGTGGGAGGACAGCCCGGAATATAGATGTCGATCGGAACGACACGGTCGCATCCGCGAACGACGGAATAGGAATAGTGATAGTAGCCGCCGCCGTTGGCGCAGGAACCCATCGAAATGACGTAACGCGGCTCAGGCATCTGGTCATAAACCTTGCGAAGCGCGGGCGCCATCTTGTTGGTGAGCGTGCCGGCGACGATCATGACGTCGGACTGGCGCGGCGACGCGC
This sequence comes from Rhizobium sp. ERR 1071, assembly GCF_007828675.1. NCBI lineage: Bacteria > Pseudomonadati > Pseudomonadota > Alphaproteobacteria > Hyphomicrobiales > Rhizobiaceae > Rhizobium > Rhizobium sp. ERR 1071. The sequence goes on from NZ_VITM01000001.1 coordinate 732,661, forward strand.
GCGGCGCAAAACCGAAGCGCTCCACGTCATAACGCGGCATGGAAACCTGCATCATCTCGACAGCGCAGCAGGCAAGTCCGAAAGTCATCCACATCAAGGAACCGGTACGGGCCCAGTTGATCAGCTCATCGGTGGAGGTGACCAGAAAACCCTTGTCGGCGAGCTCGTTGTTGATTTCGCCGAAGAACGGATCGTTGCTGCCGACCGGCCGGCCGGTTGCGGGATCGATGATCCCCTTCGGCTGTGGCGCCACGAGCGTCGTGTTGCTTGGGGCTACTCCCATTCCAGGGCTCCCTTCTTCCATTCATAGATAAAGCCGATGGTCAGCACCGCGAGGAACACCATCATCGACCAGAACCCGAACCAGCCGATGGCGCCGAAGGATACGGCCCACGGGAAAAGGAAGGCGACTTCCAGATCGAAGATGATGAAGAGAATCGATACGAGATAGAAGCGGATATCGAACTTCATGCGGGCGTCATCGAATGCATTGAAGCCGCATTCGTAAGCCGACAGCTTTTCCGAGTCGGGCGCCTTGAAGGCGACGGCGAACGGCGTGATCAACAGCGCCAGGCCGATTACCACGGCAATACCAATGAAAATCGCTATCGGAATATAGGAACTGAGCAGTCCAGTCATCATGTCCATCCCTGCTTGCGATCAGCGCCGGGGCGGCGCATCTGAGCAAATGCCCAGCAAGCGAAAGAGCGTTGCAACAGAGCCGTGGTTAGCGCAGGCGGAGCGCGCGCGCAAGCCTTTTGAATCTGTCTGTTAGGGTACTATCGAGCGGTAGATATCAATGTGTTGCGACGGCAACGCGACAAATCAGCGCTGGCGCGAAAAGGCTCCTTCGCAATCGCAATAAATTGATGTTTGATTGTAATGGCTTGGAGAGAATGGCGCGAGTGACGGGGCTCGAACCCGCGACCTCCGGCGTGACAGGCCGGCACTCTAACCGACTGAGCTACACCCGCGCATTGTTTGGCCTTTCAGCCGGTGCAGATCCGAAATTTGCCTTGAAATGGCGCGAGTGACGGGGCTCGAACCCGCGACCTCCGGCGTGACAGGCCGGCACTCTAACCGACTGAGCTACACCCGCATTTCATTTCAAGCATTCCAGATGCTTCCGCACCCATCAAAGCGGCCCTCGCCGTTCGATGAGCGGCTAACTACGGGGTTCGTGTTTGGGTGTCAAGCAGGTTTGAATACAAATCGATGACAGAGTGCGAATTGTTTTGGACAAGCTCGCCCGCAACTTTCCGTTCCGGCGATTTAACATGGCAGGTTCCCGCTCCACGCATTTCATTGGCGCCTGATATGCACAGGAGCAATCCAGCAAGCCTCACATCTGCTCATGTGGATGACGACGGCCGGAGAGGTGTAAAATTCAAAAAAATCAAAAAATCTTCACAAACACTCTTGCGGTTTGTCGTCGTTCCGCATAGATCACGGCCACCGAACGCGGCGGGCCAACGACCCGCTTCGCAGAAGGGCGATTAGCTCAGTTGGTAGAGCGCCTCGTTTACACCGAGGATGTCGGGAGTTCGAGTCTCTCATCGCCCACCATTATTCACATATTTGATTGTCAGTTTGAATGATCTGCGGCTGTAGGCAGCAATCACGATGAGCGCCTTTGTGTGCCCGACATCTGTGGCTCAGTAGTTGCCGAGAATGATGACGGCCAGAAGCACCACGGAAACAAGCACGAGGGCTGCTATGATAACAAGCAGCTCCTTCAACATGAATCGTTCCATCTTGCTGTCATCCATGGCGTTTGCTCCCGGCAAACCGTTATCCACATTCATTCCCAGTGTCGAATCGCTGCGCTGAGTTCTGTATCAGTCCACATGTAAGTGGCCTCGTTGTCAATTTCAGCCTGAAGACCCTCGCAGGGGCAACTATTCCTCTTCCATCCCATTGCACCTTCATTACGGCACATGAAATTTTATCGGCCGCTGCCTTGGCGGCGGCTCGATGTAGGCATCCGGCAGGTTGACCGTCCGCGACAGCAGTCTCCCCGCGATCTGCGCGGCGGCGGCGCGCGCGCCCTCGCGCGAGCAAAAGTTGCCGCGTACCTGTACCGTCGCGGCCAGCAGGCGAAAAAATGCGCTGCATAGCTCCGGCGACGGCGGGATCGGCTCCCACCAGAATCGATCCAGGCTACCTTGATCGCTCAAACCATCGATATCGTAGATCGCCGCTCCCAGCGCTTTGACCGGCTTCCCAACCTGCAGCGCGGAAAGCGCCGCCGTCGAGTTGACCGTCACCATGCCCTGGCTGGCGGCAATCAACCGATCGAGATTGCCACCATCGATCAGATGAATGCGCGCCGACAATCCGCATGAGGCGCCGATGCGGTCGACATAGGCGCGCCAATCCACCAGCCCGTGATCGAGCGGATGCAGCTTGAGGACGAGATGCGCGTCGGATGCCGCATTCTTCGCGAAGGAACGAAGAATCAACCGGATAGCATCCTGCTGCTGATGGAAGGGCGAGTGCGCTCGCAACTGAAAATCGGTCTGAAGCTGCAGCGGATAGACGAAGAAGCGCTTGCCGGCGGCAAGCAGATCCTTGATCACACCCTCTGCCTCTCGCGCCCTCCTGCCCCTGAAAGAAAGTTTCCTCAGCCAGCCGGCGTATTCCATTAGAGGATGGTAGAGCCCGTGCCGCCGATAGCCTGGATAGAGGAACCACAGAAAGACGGTCGGGAGATAATAGGCGAGATCATAAAGGGCTTCCGCCAGGAAAGTCTGGTTGTAGCGGCGTTTCCAATCCGGTTCCGGCAGCTTGGACGCTGCTTTCAATATATGGGCAGGATCGGCCGGAAAGTGCGAATTGGAGGAGAGGCCATCTCGCTCGAGCGTTACCCAGTCAGGCCGCAAATATCCCATCTCGACGACATTGACGGTGACGCCGGCACGCCGCGCCTCCTCGATGGCAACCTTATGGTAGGGGCGCTCCTCGCCGTGCAGGATCAGGTCGGTGACGTTCTCGGCCTCGATTCGCTGCCTGACATAGGCGCGCCATCCGGCAAAACCGCCGCGATAATTGGAGGCGCCGCGGCAGCGCCAAGAAATCCAATCCCCGGCATTCAAGTTGATGCGGATGCAGCGGCCGCCAGCCTTTTCCAATATCCTGGCAGTCTCAACGAACAAAGGCGAGGATGGGCCCTGCAGGAAGAGGAAGACGCGCGGGCGCGTGACCCCTTCCCCACTGGGCATCATTCCGCGACCTCGGTGGCAAGCCCGGCATAGTGCAGCAATGTGCCGATCAGATTCCAGGGCGCCTCTTCCTGCGGTGGCTGCGGCTTTTGGGAATGGGCGCGCGCGCGGCCTAACGGAACGATGACGTAATCGGTGCGCGGATCTGGGAAAGGATCGGCAAAGGCTTTCAGCAAGGGCGCATGATCACCATAGAAGAGCAGCCAGACCGGGCGATCCAGCCTGTCGAGGTGATGGGCGAGATTGCCGAGTGCATGATCGGCGCGCATCAGGAGCTCGCCATAGATATCCACCGGATTGACGAGGTCGCCGCAGCGGCCCGGCTCCCAGGGGCCATGGTTCGCCATGGATGCGACAAAGAGGAAATTCTTGCCCACGCCATCGTCGTCGATCGTCCGAATCACACTCTTGGTCAGCGAGAGATCGCTGACATAGGGTCCATCGCGTTCCGGATTGTGATCAAACTCGTCCAGCATCATCATCCGGTCGAAGCCGAGCTGCGGCAATGCCTTGTGGCGAAGGAAGAATGTCTTGTCGTAGGGATGGATGAACTGCGTCTTCCAGCCCGCCTTCTTCAGCCGCGCCGGCCAGACCACATCCTTATAGTGGCTGGCGCGCAGATAGGGGTAGCTGGCATCGATATGCACATTTTCGGGCAGTAGCCCGCTCAGGACGGCAAATTCGGTTCGCAGCGTATAACCACCCTCGAAGACGCTGGTCATGCGGCCCCATTGCGCGGCCTGCTCACGCAGGCGGTCGAGATTGGGAAACTTGATATTGTCGACGCCGAAATGTCTGAGGTCGATGAAGGATTCGGATTGCCAGACGACGATGAGCGGTTCGTCTTCACCATGGTCCCAAAGCTCCTGAAGCGCTGACATGAAGCGCCCGGACAATTCCGAGACGATCGCCTCGCGCCGGACACCAACCCAGATGACGAAATGAAAGACGACGGAAGCGAATGTGCCAAACCGCACTGTATCGATCTTCACATCAACCCTGCCGAGAAACTTCTGTGTGAAACGGCAGACCGGTTCGCTGACGACCCTGCTGAACAGCGCGAGCCATGGCGCGAAGGCAACCACCAACATCAACAGTACCCACAGCAATTGGTTCAACGAAGGCAAAACCGACGGCTCGAGATACATGTAGAGGCCGCTGAGGCCGAAAACATAAGCAAAGGCGATGATCCAGAAGACGATGTTCAGCGAGGTCGCGTAGAAGATCTCCTTGTATTTGAAGACATCTACGACGAGCGCGATGTCCGAAAAAACCAGAGGCTCACGGATAAACTCGAACTTCGCCCTCGATATGCCCGTGAAGATGACGAAGAAGCTGATGACAGCCTGCGTGCTGTAGAGCGGGCGCCACGAAATGGCGAAGAAGGCGACATAGATCAATATGATAACCGGAATCCTCGCCGCCCAGTCGCAGGCTACCCGCCGCCAGCTTCTTTTCGGGCGATTCTCGGCGGTGACGGCAGCCGGCATTGCGAAAGGATCAGTCAGCAGGACGATGACGCAGGAAAACGCGAAGCAGGCGAGCGTCAAAAGAACTGGAAAATCATGAAGCTTCAAGATTGCGCCATCCAAATGCCCGCTGCCTCTATGACATTTCTCATATCCGCGAGGAACGGGCCGCCAATTCCCTGACTTACCTTCTCTTGCACGTGTTTCACCGACAGCGCAACACCGGTAGTTGTTTCGTATTACTTATCACTATCAAAGCGTTGCTCGGCCGTATCGGCAAGACCGCGCGCCCCCTCCCCACCAAATATTTTTCGCGTCGTGCGCGAAAACCACCATAGCAGCGGCGGTTTTATCAATGGTCCGAAAAATGCAAGCGCCGTCAGCGAAAATCCGAAATGGATTCTCCGCTTGCCGCGATCCAGTCCGTGGACGATTTTTGCCGCGACCGCCTCCGCGCTCCACGGTTTGACGGCCCCCATCACCACCTCCGCCTCGCGAGGCCTGAGCGAGATTTCCCGGCGATATTGCGGCGTCATCGTATCGGGCGGAAAACAGATCGAAATCTTTACGCCCGAAGCACCAGCCTCGGCGCTCAAAGCTTCGGCAAAACCCTCCAACGCAGATTTGGATGCGCAATAGGCGGTGTAGCCGAAGATACCGATCAAGGCAGCGCCCGAAGAGATCATCATGATCCGGCCGCCGCGCCGGCTCTTCATGCCTTTATAAACAGCGCGAACCGCATTGGCCGTCCCGACGACATTGATGGATATCTGCTCATCGAAAACCGATGCCGGCATTGCATCGAAGGCGCGAGGCTCGACGATGCCCGCAGAAGTTATGAGGATATCACACGGACCAAGGGACGCCTCGCAAAGCTTTACCGCCTCCGCAGTCTGTTCGGCCGAGGCCACATCAGCGGAAGCCGCCCGGATGAAGGCGCCGTCGACGCCGGGAAGCGCTGCGATTTCGGCGCGCGCCGCTTCGAGCCGCCCCACATCGCGGGCAAGAAGCGAAACTCGAGCGCCCCTGGCCGCATAAAGCTTCGCTACCGCCAGACCAATTCCGCTTGAACCTCCCGTGACGATAACGTGCATGAGACGACCGCCCCGAACTTATGAGCCGCCTGGAGCCTGAGCCAGGGGCAGCAGCTGCATCATCTTGTCCATATCCAGCGAGGCAAGACCGAAATTGCGGTCCTCCAAACTCTTGAGTTTTTCGGCCGTGAGCGCGACCGCCCGCCGGATCTGTTCCTCGGTGTGATTGCAGGTGATAAAGAAGCGCAGCCGCGCCATGCCTTCCGGCACCGCCGGATGGATGATAGGCAGCACATTGATGCCTTCGGCGAGCAGGTCGTTCGAAAGCTGCGCCGCACGAAGCGAATCGCCGACGATCACGGGCACCACCGAATGGCCCATGCTGAGGCCGGTATCGAGACCCGCCGCCTCTGCTTCTTCGAGAAAAAGATGGCCGTTACGCCTGAGGCGTTCGGTTCGCTCCGGTTCGGATTTGAGGATATCGAGGCCAGCAATGGCGGCGGCGGCGAGAACCGGTGATAGACCGACGCTATAGACGAAACCGCCGGCTTCCGCTTTTAGAATATCGGCAAGTGCGCTGCTGCCGGCAATATAGCCGCCACAGCTGGAGGTCGTCTTCGACAGCGTGCCCATCCAGATATCGACATCACGCGGATCGAGATCGAAATGCTCGAACGTGCCGCGGCCCGTCTTGCCCAAAATGCCAAGCGCATGCGCTTCGTCGACCATCAGCCAAAAACCGTAGCGCGCCCTCAATTCCAGCAGGGCCGGCAGATCGGCAATATCGCCATCCATGGAATAGATGCCTTCGACAATGACGAGGACACGCCGAAAATCCGATGAGATCGTCTTCAGGATATTTTCGAGGCTGTCGACATCATTATGCTGAAACAGCCGGCGAGCAGCGCCGGAAAGCTTGATGCCGGCAAGCGCACTGTTATGAATGAATTCGTCGTGGATCACGAGATCCTGCGGCCCCATCAGGCAGCCGATCGCGGCAACATTGGTCAGGTAGCCGCTGACAAAGCAGACGGCGGCATCGACGCCATAGACTGCGGCGAGCCTGCGCTCGAGCTCGACGTGACCAGGCCGCTCTCCTGCCACGAGGCGACTTGCCGACGCCGAAATTCCGAAGCGATCGATCGCTTCTTTCGCGCGTGCGGCGACATGCGGATCGGTATTGGTCGCCAGATAGTCATAAGAAGCAAAATTGACGAACTCGCGCCCGCCGATGCGCGTCGTCGCGCCCGCAGCGGCATCATGCGATCGGTAGAAGGGATTGGCAACGCCAAGCAACTCCCCCGCAATGCGCTGCGTTGCGACGCGCTTGTATTCCGGCAGATCCTCGAAGCGCGTCACCTGGCGCGGCTGTGCCTGCGGTTGCCGGTTCAGCCGTTCGGTCCGATTGCGGCCGGAGGATTCGCCAACTCGGCGCATCTGTTCGAGCAGCTTGCTCTTCTTCCGCTCCGCCGGATTGCCATCATCGGCATCATACGTGGTCACTGGACGGCCCTTTTTTCCTGGTCTGAGGCATGGCTGCGCGCCAGACGCTCGACCACGCGGTCATCACCCGCTGCGTCGCCATTACCATCATCACCATTGCGATTCATGACACGATCACGCAAGCGGCTGACGACATCGCCCACGGTGGTACCCTCGCCTACGCCGCTCAGAGGAATATCGAAGCCGGTCTTCTGCTGGAAACTCATGCCGAGCTCCATGGCCATCAGGCTATCGAGCCCGATATCCTTCAACACCTTGTCAGGCGTGACCGTGTCTTCCGTCACGCGCAAGATGGCGGCAATCTCCGCAGCGATGAGCGCATGCAGTGCGGCCTGAGCCTCCCCTTCCGACTTCCCCCTGATCAGCTCCCTGAGATCGACGTTGTCTCCCTCGTTGAAGACCTGATGACTGCCTGCATGGCGCATCAGCGGCTCGAACAGCGACCGGCCTGAGATCGGCAGCAGGCGCACGGCATTCCAATCGATCTCGGCGATCATGACCGCCGCTGCATCGATCGCGCCTCTATCCGCCAGCATATAACGCTCCACCTGCTCCAGAGCATCGCGTGCCTTCAGCGCAGCCTTGCCGATGCGCTTGGAAAGGAGATCATTGACCTCGATATTGCGGGCAAGGAAGCCCTTGTCGGCGATGGCGCCGAAACCGACGGCGAGCGCGGGCTTGCCGGCAGCGCGGCGCGCACGCGCCAGGCCCTCCAAGTAGCCGTTTGCCATCACATAATTCGCCTGGCCGGGATTGCCGAGCATGGTTGTTGCCGAGGAGAACAGCAGGAAAAGCTCCAGCTTGTCGTCTCGCGTCGAGCGATCCAGGTTTTCGGCGCCACGGATCTTGACCTCGAGAACGGGACGATTGCGCTCCGGCGTCAGGTTGGCGAGCAGCGCGTCGTCCAGAACCATGGCGGCATGAACGACACCCTTCAGCGGTCCTTCGGAACGAAGCGAGGCAAGCAGCGTCTCAACCGCGGCAGCATCGGTGATATCGCAGGCATGTAGCGTCGTCACCACACCCCGCCTGGCCCAATCGGCTATCGCCTTTTTCGTTTCCGTATCGGCAATGCCTCGGCGCGAGCACAGAGCTATGCGGCGCGCACCCCTGGAAACAAGCCAATCGGCGGCGGATAGGCCGAAGCCGCCAATGCCGCCCGCAACGAGAAAAACGCCTCCAGCATCGAAGCGCAGAGATTTCGCAGGCGCTCGCAAGACGCTGTCGACACGCGCAACAGGCGGGCGCACCACGATCTTGCCGATATGGCCGGCATTCTGCATCAACCGGAAAGCGTTGCCGATCTCGTCATAAGCGAAGGCGCGATACGGCAGCGGCGTCAGCTTTTCTTCGGCGAAAAGCTGACCGATCTCCCTGAATATGCGCCGTGTCAGGTCGGGTACATCGACCAGAAGCTGATCGGCATCGATACCGAAATAGCTGACATTGCGCCGGAATGGACGCAGGCCGATCTTGCGGTCGGCGTAATAATCACGCTTGCCAAGCTCCAGGAAACGGCCAAAAGGCTTGACCAGCTCGATGCTCCGTTCCATCGCTTCCGAAAAGAGCGAATTCAGAACGAGATCGACACCCTCGCCGCCCGTAAGCCGCCGCACGCCGGAAACGAAATCCAGAGAGCGGGAATCAAGCACGTGATCGGCACCGAGCATTTCGAGGAAGCCGCGCTTCTCGACTGTGCCGGCCGTGGCGATCACCTTCGCTCCCCTGTGCTTGGCGATCTGGAGTGCAGCCAGACCGACGCCGCCGGCAGCTCCATGGATCAGGATGGTCTCGTCAGGCTGAATGCGTCCAAGCTCGACCATGGCATAATAGGCGGTCAGAAAGGCAACCGGCACAGTGGCGGCAGCAACGGTTTCCATCTGCTCCGGCAGCTTTGTCACGCCATCGCGATGGACACGCACATGAGTCGAGAATGCTGCAGGCCCGATCCCCATCACCTTATCGCCCGGCTTGAGATCATCGACCGCATTGCCCACGGCAAGAATTCGCCCGGCGAATTCCATGCCGATCGTGGCACCGGCAAAGCCGTCTTCCAATGCTTCCTCAGGCAGAACGCCCATAGCCCACATGACATCCCGGAAATTGAGGCCCGTGGCTTCGACGGAGACGACAACTTCGCGCCCGTCGGCCACGGGAAGACTCGCCTCCTCCCAGGCTACGCTGTCCAGACGCCCGCTCACATGCTGGCGGATCGTTGCTGCTGTGAAATCACTGCGGCTCGCTTCGATGGCATCGAAGGGACCGGCCACAGCTCGGACTTCCCGGACCCTTCCGGTCGCGCGCTCCAGGAACCATTCCCTATTGTCCGTTTCCGCGACCATCAGGGTATCGACCACCAATAGCGCTCGACTGCCAGCCATATCGGCATCCAGCAGGTGCACGTCAAAGGCATCATATTCATTCTGCAGGACGCGTCCGAAAGCCCACAGGCCGGCATTGGCACCATCGAGAGAGCCAGCCGACAGCGGAGAGCCGCCAGGCGCCACGATGACCATTCGAGGCCGTGCTCCATCGGCGTGCTGGGACAGCAGGTTCGCCAACTGCGTGAAGGCGGAGAGACGTGACAACGAGAGTTCCGCTGCATCGCCGCGCTTCATATCCGCAAGATAAACGACGCGGCGCGTAGCCGGGTCAATGGCATCGAGAGCGTCGACAATATCCGGAGACGATGCGTCGAGATCGATGATCGTTATATTCTTGCCCAGCTTGCCCAGACCCTTCCGGCCTTGCTCCGATAAGATCAGGATCGGATCGACGGCTTCCGCAACAATATCCTCTGCCGGCTGCCGCTCGGAGACAGCCGACACCGTAATCAGCGCGCCTTCGGGGAAAGTCTGTTCCTGGATCAGAGGCTTGGCAAAGCCCAGAGTTCCGAGGAGATCGGCAATCTGCTGGGGCGTACCGAGCCGTCCGACCGGGAATTCCGGCGACTGGCTATCGGCAAACCAGCTTTCGGAAAGACCGAAGACGAAATCATTGAAGGCGCTCTGTGCGCGATCGACGAGCAGCAGCTGCGCGCCGCTGGCGGCGACCGACCGGACCATCCGCTTGATCTCGTCATTGTGGCGCATCAGATGCTGGCTCTGATCGCCGGAGACGACCACGATGTCGGCGACACGGTGATCCGTCAGCCTGACAGGATCGGCAACGATAACATGCGCGTCACGCTCAAAGGCGATCTCCAATGCTCGACGGGCTTGCTCGCGCGGCTCAGCGATCACGAGACATGCACCTGAGGCTGCGGCGATCGTTGCCAACTTTCGACTGAACGCAACCGATATCGAGCCGACCTCAAGAACGTGCCCGATCGGCCCGTCATTGGCCTCGATGGAGGAAGCCAATGCCTCTGCCAGCATCGAAAGCCGTCTCTGGCTCAACGGAGAATGTACAAGCACATGCTCCAGCGTCGCCCCACCCGGCATATTTGCGCCCTGGGCCGCAGGCTCACGCCCCAGCACATGCGGACGTATCATCGCCAGATGCTCGAGCGTCTCGCGATAGGCATCGCCAACGAGGATACTCTCGGCCACGCGCCCGGCGTCCTCGCGATAGATTTCCTGCAACAGTTCCGCCACCGGCGGCAGCGTCGGCTCCAGGGGAACATGCCACCTGCCGTCTCCCGTCTCCGCGATGCCGGCGTCCTCCAAAATGTAGAGGCAATTGACGAGGAAAGACCTGAACTCGGGATCGCCGGGAAGGCCGGAGAATGCGACGGTACCGTTGCGGTCCGCAACCTTCAGCGCGATATCATAGCAGGCCCGATAGATCGCGGCATCAAGAAGAAGACTTGCATTGTTGAGTGCATGGTTCCCATCGGAGCTGCCGTATGATGAAATTCGCCGTATGCCGGCGCCGGTTCTGTCTCCGCCGGCGAAAAGAGCCGAAGGCACGCCCTCGTAATGAAAAGCGACGGAATCCAACGTTGCCCTGCGGCGCAGCTGTGTGCGGCGGAAACGGCTATCGTCAAGAACGACGACCGGCATGGCATCTGTATCGAACAGGGTGAAACGGGCCTTGATCGAATTCGCGCTGAACCGCTCGATCTCGATAACGGCTTTGACGATCGGCCTTCCCTTGCCGAAAACTCTCACGGTGCCGAAATGAACGGGAATATAGGGAGCACCGGTTTCGCCGCCGGAGAATTGATCGAACAATGCGACGAGTCCGTGAAACGCCGCATCGATCGACATGGGGTTGAGATTATAGCTGGCGAAGGGATGAGACGGCGGGGCAGCCGGTTTCAGATCCACTTCGATCGCATGATGACCGAATGCCACGGCTTTCGACAGAAGCTGGAAATGCGGGCCATAATGCAATCCGAAACGATCCGCCGTTTCGTAGGCCACGTCGGAGGTCAGCGTCGATTTGCGCTCTGTTCCCGATCGCTCGAGGGATCCGCTGTATCCCTCGCCGGCCAGCGGCTTGCGGCAACGTCCAACCACGTGAACCGCCCATTCGTCATGGCTCAGGCGTTCGCGCGACCGGATCTCGATATCTCCGGTCTCAGGCGACAGGACGGTCGACAGCTCGACCATTCGATCTTGGGACAATTCCAGCGGCCGGATGATTTCGAGATTGCCGATTTCAACCTCATCCGTCCCGTAATAGCGTTGCGCCGCCGTTACTGCGATCTCGACGAAACCACTACCTGGCATGATAGCCTTGCCGTCGACCACATGTTCAGCAAGGTCCGGGAAGAGACGGGCATCGAGATGGTTCTTCCAATTCGAACCATTAAGATCGGCGCGCCAACCGAGCAGCGTATATGGGCTCTTGCGATCCCGACCGAAGATATCGATCTCGTCCGTCGTCGGAGGGGTGCGAAGCTCCAGTGGCTCGAAAGGCAGAGACGGAAGTTTGACGAAGGCGTTGCGGGTGGCACTGCCGCGGGCACGCAGCGCAGGCGCTCCATTGGCGACTGCCCGCGCAAATGATTGCGAAACCGGATCATGGTCGGCAACAGGCGCTTCCCGTAGCAAGGTCGGTATCGCAATGACCTGAACGGATGCCTGTTTGGCGATCTCCGCCACGTAGTTCGACAGAATCGGGCGCGGCGAAATCTCGATGAAGAGGTTGCATCCCATTGCCATCGCGGCCTGACAACCAGCCTTGAAAAGCACAGGATCGCGAACATTGCGCCACCAATATTGCGTGTCCAGCAGGCGCCCGTCGCGCAGTTCGCCTGTTACCGTCGAGATGAAGATCCCCGTGCCGCTATCCGGTGCGAGATCGGGCAGGTCCGCAAAAAAAGCCTCTTTGGCGCGGTCGATGATCGGATGATGGAACGGATAATTGATATCGAGAACATGCGCGACGATCTGGGATTTGCGAGCAGCGTCCCTGTAGGCCTCTATCTCATCGGCCGGACCGGAGATCGTTACCGAATTCGGAGCATTGATCGCCGCGATACATATATTGTCGAGACCTTTGGATTTCGCAAAGGCCAGCGCGGCATCCTCGCCAAGCACCACGGCAGCCATCTTGCCCTCGCCGGCGAGGAGATCCTGATGCAGCGAGCGCTTGGCGACGATTGCAACCGCTTCGGCAGCCGTCAGCGCCTTGGCGGCATAAGCGGCTGCGATTTCGCCGACCGAATGGCCGAAGACCGCATCGGGCTTGACCCCCATGGACCATAGACAATCCGAAAGAGAAGCCTGGATTGCAAATAACAGCGGCTGCGCGATCTTGGTATCGGCCAGGCGTGCGTCAAGGTCGGAAGCGACGAGCACATCGGTCAGCTTCTCGCCGAGATAATATTCAAAGAGCGCGCTGAAGGATTGGAAGCATTGCCGGAAATGGCGGTTTTCCTGATAGGCGCCGACACCCATTCCCGCCCATTGCGAGCCGTTGCCGGAAAAGACGAAGGCGATCTTGGCGGCCTGCGCCGGAGCTTCGCCCGCCTCGCCGACCGAATTTCTGCCCGCAAGATGCGCATCGATTGCGGCAAGCACGGCCGCGCTGTCCTTTGCGCGGGCAGCAAAACGATGACGCATGGGTTCGCGATTGGCAGCAGCGGAAGCAACGATCTGACGAGCCTCCTTGGGTTCGGCAGTTTCAAGACGGGTCCTGTAGTCTTCAAGCAGCGTCGAAAGAGCGGACGCAGTATGAGCGCTGACGGCAAAAACGATCCCCTCACCTCGGATTGGCGGCTCCGGCGGCGCGATCGGATCGGGATCGCTGATGACAACGTGAGCGTTCGTTCCGCCGAAGCCGAAGGAATTGATCCCGGCAAAGCGTGCCTGCTTGGCCGGAAGAAGCTCGATCGTTGATGTGTTGACCCGAACGTTCAGGCCTTCGAAATCGATAGACTCGTTCGGGTGATCGAAATGCAACGACGCCGGCAGGAAATTATTTTCGAGCGCGATGACAGCCTTCAATAGGCCGAAAAGGCCGGATGCGGGTTCGGTATGGCCGATATTGGTCTTGATCGAGCCGATCGGCACCGGCGCCCGCCGATTGCGGCCTATGACTTCACCGATCGCCCATATTTCGGCAGGGTCGCCGACCTTCGTCCCCGTTCCATGCCCTTCGATGAAGGCGATGCGATTGACATCGATATTGCGGCCTTCATAAATCGACTGAAGCAAGGCGGCCTGCGCCTCACGGGACGGCATGGAAATGCCGTTGGTGCGTCCCGAAGAATTGACCCCTACGGCATGGATCCTGGCATAGCTGCGGTCCTTCTCGCGAAGCGCAACGTCCGTCCGGCGCAGTACGATCGCCGCACCGCCCTCTGCGCGGACATAACCGCGGCCATTATCGTCATACGCGCGGCAGAGGCCTTCTGGGGAGAGCATGCGTGCCTGCGCAAACCCCACGAAGGACATGGGGTTGAGCAGGATATTGATGCCGCCGACGATTGCCGTATCGATTTCGCCGCTCTCCAGCGCCTTCACCGCCTGATCGAGGGCGACCAGCGACGACGAACAGGCCGTGTCGATCGTCATGCTCGGTCCGCGCAATCCGAATATGTGCGAGATGCGGTTGGAAACGATGGAAAGCGTGTTGCCCGTCATGAAATACGGGCTGCCCGAGGCGGGGTCTTCCAGCGTCAGATTGCCATATTCAAGGGAGGATGCCCCGACATAGACGCCGACGCGCTGCCCCTCGAATCCATCGAGCGGCAAGTTTGCATCTTCCAAAGCGCGCCAGACTATATTCAGAAGAACGCGCTGCTGCGGATCCATCTGCATCGCTTCGCGCTGGGAAAGGCCGAAAACCGCTGGATCAAAGGCGTAGACATTCTCGAAGACGCCAGCTGCAAAACTGTAAGTCTTCCCTTGAATACCAACAGCCGGATGCCAAAAGCGCGCAAGATCCCAGCGCTCCTCTGGTATGCGGCTTACGGTACAACGCCCCTCCTTGAGGACAAGCTGCAGTTCTTCAATCGAACTCGCCCCTGGGGCAACGCTTGCGCGTCCGATAATTTCAACTGTCATGTTCTCTCAGCAATACTCGAAGAAGTGCACCAAACTGCTAAATTCAATATTAGCTGCGCACGTTATTATCTGTGGTTGTTATCGACAAAAAATTTGCGTGTGCAACCAATATGCGGCAGCGCAACAACCGATGCAATATGCGATCTCTTACACCCTTCAATCCAAGTCGAAGATCGCAGCTATTGCTTGCGACGATTGTCGCGTTTTCGACAAGTCAGTTCGCGATGAATTTCCGTTGCCGACAAGGCACGATCCGTCACAATCATACAGATGTCGGCATCCGCCGACGAATAGGAACACAGGGAGACCAGATGGCACCGCCGCTCCTTCATTTTTCCAGGATTACTGCCCCAGATTCACCGCTGTTGCTGCTCCCTGGGACGCGATGCCTAGCGGCGTACCGATAAGATTCAAGAACTTCCTGATGTCGACGGAAGGATGGCGCGACACGTAGATGACGTCGCGGCTCTTGACCGGGAAGGTCTGCCCTACGATCAGGCTGTCGGGATTGGACATATCGAACCGATAAACGATCGGATAGCGTCCCTTGGCATCCGGCACCATTCCCTTGCGCAGCAGCTCCTGGAAACGGGCGGGGCCGAGCAGAATCTTCGCGATTTCAGGCTCTTCGTAGCGGAACAGGAAGAAGCCCTTGGCATTGCTCGAATCGTCGATCGCGCCATGACCGAGGGCAACAGCCTCGAGCAGATTCAGATCGTTCGCCCCGAACTCGATACGGCCGTCTCCACGAACAGAGCCGAGCAAGGTGAAGGTTCGCGGATCGCGGACGAGGAAAATCTGGTCGCCCGGCTGTACATAGATATCTTCCGAAGGATGCTCGATGATCGACTTCAGCAGAACCGTGCCGGTCTTGCTGCCGCGAACCAGCGTAACATAGGTTTCATAGGGTTGCGTCGAGGGGCCACCGGCCTTGGCGATGACTTCGGTGATCTTTTCCCTGGTCAGATCCAGCGGCACCATGGAAGGACGGCCAACGGCGCCCGAAACCGTAACGGTGCGCGACGGCGTACCCATGCTCGTCACGACGACATCGGGCTCGACGGCCTTTGTAGCCAGCGCCGCCAGGATCGCCTTGCGAGCCTGGTCAAGCGTCTTGCCCGCGAATCGAACCGAGCCGGCATACGGGATTGCCGCCGTGCCGTCCGGCTGCACGACGATATCGAGCGATACCTGCTTCGATTGCGCCGTCGAAAACAGGCCATCGGCACCAGCTTCGAAAATCGTGACCTTCAATGCGTCGCCGACACCGATAACGACCGGACCGACGCCGCCGCCCATGCCAAAACGGCGATTGAGGGTGGAGGAAACATAGTCAGAAACCAAGCGCGCACTGCGGCTGTCGATGTCGATAATGTCGAAAACTGCGGCATTCCTGCGACCTAATTCAACACTGGATTGACCGGCATCTTTTACAATAGCGCCAGCCAGCGGACCTTCGCTCGAAACGGAATTACATCCCGCAAGAACCACGCAACAAATCACGGCGCCAATACGAAACAATTGAAACCCTCAAACCAATTAGCTGCCGTGATTACCTGATGGCATACATCGACATAGAATGCATCAAATCTATCGACGCCTTGAAAAGCATAACGGGCGCGCGTCAACAAGCCCAAACGCCGGGAATACAATCAAAAATATCAGGTGCGATCATCTGAACACACCCGGGTTTAAAGAAGCGCCCCATCGGATCGAGTTTATAAGGGGTAAAGGCGGTTAAAGCAATTTGGACGAGTATTATTTGCGGTTTAAAATTAAAATTTTCTGAAAAATAAAAGGGAGCCGTTAAGTAACGGCGATAGTAAAAAAAACGCCCGAACAGCGACATAAAGTTCCACAGATCGCACTTGTGCCGCTTTTCATAAGGTTGCTATTGCCTGTAAAAGAGTTGAGTCCTGACCCGCAACCCATGCAGAGATGACAGACCACAACAATCGGTACTTGCCGAATTTCTGCCTCCAGCGAGATAGCACCAATGGCTCCTCGAATCAGCCTCGGCAATCCTCGATTGTCCATCGGCACTTATAAATTCCGCCAACTTGCTGCGAGGCAAAAAGCGGTTTTTGGGGGCTGCGATACGCCAAAGCGAGAACTTCTCCGGATCGGCGGGATGCCGATTGAAATGAAGGTTATGTATTAATGCTTGGTTTTTCAAAGCGCTCCCAGAAGAAAGCATCGAAAAGTCCTCTGGAGATATTCGATCAGTACGAGCAAGGCAGGCCAGCGCACCAAAATGCCATCGATGCGCTTCAAGGATGGAACTGTGCGTTCCCGCCGGAATTCGGTCTTAACGCCGGCAATCTGCCCCTTTACGCCGACGACCGCATCGATTGGGCGTTGCACACATTCGGATCGATAGAAGGCAGGACCGTTCTCGAAGTCGGGCCGCTTGAGGGGATGCATACCCATATGCTGAATTGCCATCGCCCGGCGCGGATCGATGCGATCGAAGCGAACCGTCTCTGTTTTCTAAGATGTCTGGTCACCAAGCAGATTCTGAACATCGACACCGCCTCTTTCATGCTCGGCGACATTCAAGCGTGGCTGACGGAAGGCGAAGAAATCTACGACTTAACGCTTGCATCGGGGGTTCTCTATCATATGGCCGACCCCGGCGAGTTTCTTCGTTTGCTCGCAAAGCGGTCCCATACGGTTTTCATCTGGACGCACTTCGTCCTTGAGGACGCAATGCCCGAGGGCGATGTGCGTTGGCTGCCTTTCAGCGGTAAAGTGGAGACGAAACTGATAGATGGCATTGCGGTGCGTTATTACGAACGTAGCTATCACCACGCCAATGCCAATGCGTCTTTCTGCGGAGGCATGAAGGACCGGCACTTTTGGATGCACAGGGATGACATCTTGATGCTGCTGCGTACATTCGGCTTCAATGACGTTGTCATCCGAGATGAAAATCTAAGCCATCCAGGCGGCCCAAGCTTCTCGCTGCTGGCACGAAAAGCGCCCAGCGAGGCCTGACGAGGTTCGAATGCAAAGGCCCGACATCTGCGATATCGATAGGCATCTTGATAGATGTGATACTATGCAGGGCGTAATAACGTCATTCCATCACCAATTTCGGCGCTGTGCCGATCTGCTAGAAGCGCCGGAGCAACTCCGTGCTTTTTAACCTCGAATATGATCATGGCAATGTTATCGAGGGCTATCTGATCCCGGATGGTTTTTCCGACAAACCGCAAATCAGAATCTCGGACGCCGCCGGCGATCTGATGATCCTGCCGTGCGACCAGCTCAAACAGGCGGTCATCGACTCGGGACGGCACGAAGATGGCTATGTCGGATTCACGCTCGACACAACAATCATGCCGGACCTCATGGAACGTACGTCGCTGATGATCCATGACGCCAAGTCGGGGCTACTGATCTACCGCCGGCCTCAGGTATCGAACACGATTCCGTTAAAGATTGTAAGGCTCGAGACACAGCTGCTGCCAATGGTCAAATTCGACTACTATTGCGGCCGCAATTTTCAATACGAGCTTTCATCCGTTGAGCGCTTCGGTCACGAAACGACCCTTCAGGCCTTTCATCTGAACGCCATCCAGTCAATCTATCTTAGCGGCCGGCTGTTGATGCGCAATTACGAAGAGTTTCTCGACAAGGGATTCAAGGCCATCGTTCTGCTTACCGATCCCTATTACGAACTTGCTCTGCGGATATTCCTTCTGAAACGGATGGCGAAAACTCAGATTTCCTTCTTCGGCGATCGCGACAAGATCATCCTGGCGCCTGCTGCGGAGCATTTCGCCGAGGTAAGCCTTGAAAACGAAGCCTCTCTCAAGACCGCCCTGAAGAAGGCGCCTCAGAGCGTCCGAAACGTCCTCGTATCGCCGGTCACCCGGCAATTGGCCACGACCATACCGGAACAGACGGTGACACGTGCCGATGTCGCCAGCGCCATCGATCTTCTCTCGCGCTTTGCAATTGTCGGTTTCGATACGGACAGTCTTTATTTTCAACAGGCGCTCAGCGAGCTCATCGGGATTTCGGTTGACGATTTTCCATTGCCACCCAGACACAGCACCCTTGAAGACGTTGCGACAAGGTTGCGTTCATTGCATATTGCCGAGCTCATGCTCGAAGAGGATTTGATTTTCGACCACTATGTGCGTCAGGCGATGAAACCAACCGCGCCCGGACTGCCGGAAACGATTGCAAGCTGACATGCCGAAGCCAGTCATTGAAGACGCGATAATTCAGGACTCTCCGCGGGTAAAAACGAGCCGGCATATCCTGCCTTCGCTGTTTCGGCGCAGGCTGCCGGCGCAGCGTGCGCGCACCGATCTCGAGGACATCGAATACATCCCGGTGCATGACAGCAACGAGCCCGAAACACAGTCGGGCGGTAAGCCGCCGCTGAGACTTATCGGCTTCGTATTGCTCGTTATTCTGCCTTTCCTGGCCAGTTCGGTGTATTACGCCTTCATTGCCTCGAACCAATATGTGGCGGAAGCACGTTTTGCCGTTCGTGCCGTGTCGGGAGCAGGCGACACCAGCGATGCCGGCGACCCCGGCGGAGCCACCAGCGCTCTGAACATGCGCTCGGCTTCGCAGGACGCCTATGTCGTCACCAGCTTCATTCACTCGACGGAAATTCTGAACCGGATCGGCAAGAAACTCGATTATCGGGCCATGTTTACCCGGCAGGATGCGGATTTCCTGTCGCGATTCAGTTCGGCGCGATCCGACGAAGAGTTCCTGAAGTACTGGAACGATCATGTCAGCGCCTATATAGACGTCACCTCCGGCATCATCACACTGAAGGTCAGGGCTTTCACACCGGATGATTCCGTCAAGCTCGCTGACGCCATCATCGAGGAAAGCGAAAAGCTCATCAACGAGCTTTCCGAACGGGCGCGCAATGACATCGTGCAGAGCATGAAGGCCGACGTTCAGAAAAGCGGCAAGGCCTATGGCGACACGCTGATCGCCCTCAACCAGTTCCAAAATGCATCCGGCCTTCTCAGCCCGCAGATGCAAGCCAAGAACAGCGGCACGCTTCTGACAGGGCTGCTGGCCCAGAAACTGGAATTCGAAACGCGCCTCTTCGTCATGCGGCAATCCAATGCCCAGAATTCTCCGACCTATCAGCAGCTCAATCTCGCTAAAGACAGTCTCGATGCACAGATCGAAAAGATGAGATCGGAGTTGACAGGCCCTGAGAATGCAAGCCTTGCAAAGGCCCTGCTGGACTATTCCAGGCTGGAGACCGATCGCATGATCGCGGAAAAGCTCTACGAAAGCGCGCAGAAGAACTACGATGCCGTGCTAGCCGAAGCTCTGCGCAAGACGCTCTATCTCGCCGTTTTCGTCAAGCCGGTGCTGCCAGACGAATCGATATTTCCGCGTCGCGTCAGCACACCGCTGATCATATTGCTTGCGCTTGTTGTCACTTGGGCGACCCTTTCTCTCATCTGGGCATCCGTCGAGGATCACCGGATATGAGTGGGAAAGCACCATGATCAGCTTCAAGAACGTCTCGAAATTCTTCAAGACACAGAGCGGCAAGAAGATCATCCTCGACCGGGTGCATTGCGAGTTCGAATCCGGCTATTCCTACGGCCTGCTCGGCGTGAATGGTGCCGGAAAATCGACAACGATCCGCATGATTGCAGGCACGATGCTGCCGAATTCGGGCAAGATCAGCAAAAATGTTCGGGTATCCTGGCCGCTGGGCCTCGGCAGCGGCTTCAATCCCTTCATGACGGGGCGGGCCAATGTTCATTTCGTTGCGCGCGCTTACGGCGAGGATGTCAGGCGCGTCTCCCGCTTCGTCGAAGAGTTCGCCGAATTGGGCGACTATCTCGATGCGCCGGTACGCACTTATTCCTCGGGCATGAGCGCTCGATTGGCATTCGGGCTTTCGATGGCAATCGAATTCGAATGCTATCTCGTGGACGAAGTTCTGGCGGTCGGCGATGCGCGCTTCCAGGAGCGCTGCCGCATCGCGTTCGAGAACAGGCGCAAGAATTCCGATATCATCATGGTGTCCCATAGCATGAGCATGATTAATACACATTGCGACAGGGGTATTGTACTTGTCGATGGCAGACTTATCGTCTTCGATAAGGTAGAGCAGGCTATCGAAGCCTATTATAGATTGAATCGATAGAAGATCAGGAATCGACAGCAAGGCCCAATATGGCTCATGATACCGAAAACGCGCCAAAAACGCTTCAGCTCAGCGCGACGGAGCGTAGCCGGAACGTGGCCACGAATCTGTCGGTGACCGCGCGGAAACTGCGCTTCTCGACATCGAGGCGCAGCCAGCTGTTCAAGGCCGTCGGCCTGCGGCCGCGGCCGATGCAGCAGATCATCGGCAAGGTCATGCTGGCATCGACCTTTCTGCTGATTGTCGTCCCCAATGTTGCTTCGATCTACTATTTTACCTGTGTCGCGTCCGATCAGTATCAATCGGAAACGCGCTTTACGGTCCGCACCTCCACGCCCGCACTCGGCAGCAATCAGATTACCAAGGTGACCGGCCTGCCGCCGGCACAGATCGTCCAGAACACCCTGATCGTCACCAACTTCATCAAGAGCAAGGACATGGTTACCGCCCTCGAGGAAAGGGTCGACTTTCAAAAGATCTACGGCAACGACTCGATCGATCGGATTGCGCGCCTAAAGAAGGATGCGAGCTCGGAAAAGCTGCTCAATTACTGGGAAGACATGGTTTCGGTCAAAATCGATGCGAACAGCGGCATCGTGACGGTCAAGGCACGGGCTTTCACCGCGGCCGATGCTCAGAAGGTATTGCGCGAGGTTGTCGCCGCGTCCGAGGTCGTTGTTAACGACGTCAACACCCGCATCTGGCGTGACGTCATCGCAACCGCCCAGGCGAATCTCGACAATGCTAGGGATCAGCTGCAGAAGGCGCGAGATCAGCTTTTGATTGCGCGCAACCAGACAGGCGTCCTCAGCGTCGAGGGATCGTCGACCGTTATCACGAACCTGATCTCATCCGTGCAGAAGGAGAGGATAGAGCTTCAACAGAAATATGACGCGCTGCTTGGGACCGTCTCCGCCGATGCACCGCAGATGCGCGTGTTGAAACGCGAGATCGACAGCAGGCAGAAGCAGATCGATCAGCTCAACAGCCAAGTCGCCGGGCAGAACAAATCCGAACAGAATCTCGCGGACGTTTCCGTGGATATGTCGCAGCGCGAACTGGAACAGAGCCTTGCCGAGCAGCAATTTGCCTCGAGCATGAAGACGCTGGAGCAGGTCAAGTTCGTCAGCAAGCAGCAGTTGCTCTACCTCGATACGTTCCTGGCGCCCAGCCTGCCCGACGAGGCGGAGTATCCTCAGCGGGCACTCTGGATCGGCGGGATCTTGGGTGTGACGCTCCTTGCCTGGGGTGCCGTTTTCGGCATCCTCGCAAATCTCCGAAGTCGCCTGGCGTGATTTTGCGCGGAAGCCCCATGCGAGTTTTGCGCGACATCGTCTATCAATTGCTTCCAAGACCGCGGCCATCCAGTGCGTTGGCGGGAGATGGTGAGCGCGTTGCCAGGCGTCTGCTCATCTTGTCGCGCCACCCCAATCCGAGCTTCAGCTACTATCTTGCTGAGCGGGCCAAGACACTCGGCCACATTCCGGTCATCATGAAAGGCCTCGACGACCCCCTCGACGCCATCGATAGCGACGGACTCTTCGTCATCATTTGCCGCTACATTAAGCAGCCGCAATTGCGCTGGCTGGAGGAAAGGCGAGGCACGCTTGCCGGGGTCGCCTATTTCGTCGATGACGACATCCCCGCCGTCGTGACCGGCAACGAAGCCGGTTGGCTCTATAAGTTCAGGCTGATCAAATTGGCGGTCCGCCCAATGCCGAGGGTCAATAGGCTCCTTACTCATGTCTGGACTTCGACCGAACCCCTGGCAAACGCGCTCGCGATGAGAAGCCATCGGATAGATATCCTGCCGCCGCTTCCAGCGGATGCAGCAGAAATCGTGGTCAATGGCAGGGATGACGGAGGCACGCCGCTGAGGATGGTCTACCATGCCACCGGCGTCCATCGCCGCGAACACGAGTTCCTCATGCCGATCGTCAAAGCCGCGATGGAAAAACACGGCAACCTGCATTTCGAGGTTTTTGCCGCCGGCACTCTCGCTCGACGCTGGGCTTTGCAAGGGATCGACCCGGCGAGAATGGCGATCATTCCGCCGCTCCCGTGGCCGGCCTATCTCGCAAAGACAGCGCATCATCAAGCCGATATCGCTCTGGCTCCTCTTCTGTCCGGAAAGACCAATGCGAGCCGCTCGGATACCAAGCGGATCGACATCAGCCGCCTGCAGGCAGCAGCCATATTTTCCCGATGCCCGACTTTCGAACGATGCGTCGTCGCCGGGGAACTTCATATCGGCAATACCGCCGACGAGTGGCTTGCCGCTATCGACCTGCTCATCGGCGACCGCGCGCGACGGCTTTCTGCTCGCGATGCCACACGACATTCGATCGAGAAAATGCGGCTGTATGCCAGTCCGACATTTCCCGGCATACGTTTTGAACCTCTCAGCGGCGCGGGCTAGGCCAGGAATTTCTCAGGCAATGCCTCTGCTCGCATTTAGAAGAAATCAATATTTTGATGACACTCAAAATCATACCGAACGCCGATCTCGAACGGGAAATCTCCGTTGACGCCGATCCCAGCCTATGGAAATCCATGGGGGATGATCCGGCTTTCGAGATCAGATTTTCGCCGATGCGAAAGAAGCTGATCGTCATCCATGTAGTCGCAACCGACGAGCCGCTAGATCCCAAATTCTATATCAATCGCGGCTACGGCTTCCGCGAGAAGGATACGGTCTCTCTTCCGGAAGGGCATCGTTTCGTCATCACCGCGGACATCGGTTCGGTCGGCTCCATCTGCGCCCTGCGTGCCGATCCGGCCAGCTTCCCGACGACGTTCCAGTTCGCCGCCAGGGCCTTTGCGTCCGAAAAATCGGCTGAAAGATATATTGCAACACTTCTTCGAAGCGAGGAACGAACCAAACGTGTCGATCTCGGCAGGCTGCCCCAGTATTGGCTGAAATTGCCCAGACTGCGCTTGGGGCGCCGCGCGCCTAACCTGACGATACAATATGCCGAGGCGAGCTATAGGCTTGCCGCAGAACTGGAGACGGCATCGGTACCGGCGGTGGGAACCTGGCTCAGTGTGGTAGTTCCCGTCTATAATGCTCCGTCCCGTTATCTGGACGACCTCGCCAAATCCTTCGAAGAACAGGGTGAAACAGGCACCGAGCTCATCCTGAGCGATGATGGCTCGACGTCGCCGGAAACGCTGCAGTGGTATCGGAGCCGGCAATCGAAAGACAATATGCGCTTTGTGCTAAATGAGCGCAACGGTGGCATCGCGGCCGCTACCAATGCGGGTCTGTCCCGAGCACGAGGGCAATGGATCGCCTTTCTTGATCATGACGATGTCATCGCACCGCATGCCTTCAAGCTCATCCGGCATACGCTGGAGCAAAATCCGGACGCGAATTTCCTCTATACGGACGAACTGGTGGTCGACGACGTCTTGAAGCCGACCGGCGTCATGCTGAAGCCTGCTTATGATTCCGTGCTGCTGACGGGCGTCAATTACATCAATCATTTTTCCATCTACCGCCACGACCGCCTCCGGGAAATCGGCTATCTCCGCATGGGCTACGACGGCTCGCAGGATTACGATCTGCTGCTGCGTTATCTGGAGGGCGTCCCCGAGGAGAGCGTCCTCCACCTGCCCTACCCGGCATATTGGTGGCGGCGCAATGGCAAGACCTTTTCCCGCAAGTTCATGGAAGCCGCCACCACGAACGCCAGGAAAGCGCTGGTCGAACGATTTGAGCGGCTAAAGCAGCCGATCGCCGTCGAGGGCGCTCTCACCACGACACTGCACCGGATCATCTTCGAAGCCCCGCATGCGTGGCCGAAAATCTCGATCGTCATTCCGAGCAAAAACAATTTCGATCTGATTTCACGCATCCTCGGCGATCTCTTTGAAAAGACGGATTATCCGAATTTCGAAGTTCTGGTCATCGATAACGGTTCCACGGATCAACCAGTCCTCGATCTCTACGAGCGCTACCGCCAGCGCGAGCCGCGATTTTCGGCAACTGTCACACCGGAAGCCTTCAACTTCTCGCGCTCGGTCAATCGCGGCCTGAGCGCGGCGACGGGGGAGCACTATCTCATCCTGAATAATGACATCGAGGTCATCGAAGCGGGCTGGTTGAAGGAGATGGTCTCCTGCTTCGCCTATGACAGGACCGGCATCGTCGGCGCGAAACTGCTCTTCGCAAACGACAAGATGCAACATGCCGGTGTAGTCATCGGTTTCGGCGGACTTGCAGGTCACTGGTATTTGAACAAGCCCAAGGAGTTCGGCGGACCGATGAACCGGCTGCATGTGCGCAACACCATGACCTGCGTAACCGGAGCGGTGATGCTGATCTCGGGGGACTGCCTACGAAAAATCGGCCTTTTCGACGAGGAGAATTTCGCGGTCGCCTATAATGATGTGGATTATTGTCTGCGGGCTCACAAAGCCGGCTATCGCATCGTCTGGACGCCCTTCGCCTGTCTTTATCACCATGAATCGCTGTCGCGCGGCTCGGACAAATCCGGCGAGCGGAAAAAGCGTTTCGAGCAGGAAAAGCAGAACCTGCGCCGGCTCCACGCCACGCAGGGTTTCATCGACCGCGCGCTCAATCCAGCCTACAGCCGGGACAAGTCGGACCCGAGGATCGTGACACCGACGCAACTGCATATCCCGTCGATGCCGTAGCGCGATCTGCGAGCCGGTCAGAGCTGGATCAAGTCGAGATCCTTGCCGATTTCCCTTTTGGCAATGTCGACCACGCTTCTCTCATGGGTAAAGAGGATCGTCTGGAAACGATCGGACGTTGCGGCCAGCACCTGCAAACCGGCCCGAACGCGCTCGTCATCGAAGGTCTGGAAGATGTCGTCAACGATCAACGGCGCCGGCTCATTGCGAGCGGAATAATCCTCGAGAAACGCCAGCCGTAGCGCGAGATAAAGCTGGTCGCCCGTCCCTTCGCTCAAGCCGTCGAGCGGCACGCGTTCGCCGGCCGCTCGTTCCGCCAGCAACTGCAGCGCATCGCTTTCATCGTGGGCTTCGACGAGGCGGGAGAAGCGGCCACCCGTCAGCTGCGAGAACAGCTCACCGGCACGCCGGATGACCGGATCGGCCTGCTTCTCGCGATAAGCCTCCATCGAACCTGCGAGCATGCGGGCTGCAATCTTCAGCACGACCCATTGTCGCGCGAGATCCTTTGCATCCTGCTCGGCCGAGAGCTTCTCGAAAACCGCGTATTCGGCGCTAACGCCTGTTTCCAGCGCCTGCCGCTGGCGGCGGTTCTCCGCCAGCCGTGCAGAAAGTTCGCCATGCACGGCGAACTGCCGCTGATCTTCCTCCGTCAATCGCTCGATTTCGAGATCGGCCGCAACCCGTTCGAAGCCGGCAAGCTCGGCCCGAAGCTCGTCTTCGGCCTTGCCGTCGGCTTGCTGGCCGAAGCGATCACGGCTTTCGACGAGCCGGGCAGTCAAACGCGTGCGTTCGCGCAGTCGAGAGAGGAGTGCAGGCAGATCTTCGACCCCGCCGAGATCGGCGGTCAGTCCTTCCAGATCGGCGGCGATGGTGGCAAGCGCAGCCTCCTGGCGGACGACGAGCCCTTCCCCACGCTGCCGTTCCTCCTCCAGGGCGTCGCGCTTCTTCAGTTCGCCGCGCATGGCGTTGTCGCGGGTATGCAGTGCCTCGGCAGCGGCATCTGGCGGTAGATGATCCAGCTCATAGCCGCTATTGGCGCCAAGGGTCGCCAGCCGCCGCTCGAAATCCGCCATGTCGCGCCGCATGCCATTGACCCGGCGCAGGCGGTTTTCGCGCTCCGCCAGGACATCGGGCAGTTCCTGCCATGCCTTCAAGGCGGCATTTGCCATGTCCAGGGTCGTGTCGGATGGCAGACCGAGCAGTTCCACGGCTTTGGCGAATGCGCCGCGCCAATCGGCGTATTGTCGTTCCACGCTCTTTTGCTGGTCGTCGAACCGGGTCAGCCTTTCACGCGCCGCGCCGATCTCCCCTTCCCGCGTGCGGCTTTCGCTCCAGCGTTCGGACAGAAGGCGCAGATGCTTGCGCAGGCCTTCCGCAATCGCTGCCGGCGGAAGGCGGCCGCTCCTGTAGCCGCTTGCCTCGACGATATCCTGCAGCGCGGGCAAGACGCGGTTTTCCGCCAACGCATTCTCATCCCGTTGATCGATTAGATCCCGCAACGCTTTGCGCTCACGTCGCAGCAGCTCCACTCCGCGGCGCCATTCCAGCATCGTCGATGGATCGAGGGCATCGACACCGCAAGGCTCAAAAAGGGCTGCGAAGGCTTCCTGTGCATCCTTCAGCGCCTTCTCGAAGCCCTTGAGCCGACCGGAAGCCTCCTCCCGCTCCTGCAGCAGACGCGCCTGCCGCAAACGATAGTCGGCGTGGCGCGCGACCCGATCCGCATCGCTCAGGGCGGCATCGGCCAGACGGTCCGCCTCGGCCACGCTGACAATCAGTGCCGCAAGGATCTTCGCTTCCGGAGCCGCGCCGTCTTTCCACTTTTCCTGGATGGAGGCCCATTGCGCATCGCGGCTCTTGCGTGCAGCGGCGATCTGCTCGCGCGTGACAACTAGCCCGGTGCGCTCGGCATCCACGAGGATTCGCTCTATCTCAGCCAGCTGCTCATCATAGGTCTGCAGCTTGCCGGTAGCGTCGCGCACCTTTGATCGCGCCGCGTCGATCGCATCGCGATGTCCTATAATCTCCGTCATTTCCGGAAGCGGTACCGAGAAGAGCAGTTCAATGTCACCGACCGGTGGCTGCAGCCGTCCGGCCGCCTCGTGGAGATCGGCATCGGTGCGACGTATCTGGGTTTCCAGCCCATCAAGGCGAGCCAAGGCGGAAAGATCGCTGCCCAAAGCCTCAAGCTGGTCAATATAAGGTCTCGGATCGATCAGCCGCCCGTTAAGGCTGTCCTTCTGGAGCGTGGCCAACTGCCTGCGCTCGCTGTCGGATTGTTCGGCAAGCGACTGCATCTGCCGCGCAAGCTGCGTGCCCTGCTCCACCAATTCGGACAGGCGCGCGCGATCGATATCGCTCGGCTGCTGCCGTTCCAGCTCGGCTTCGGCAAGACCGAGGCGACGGGCAAGCTGCGAGAGCGTCGTATCGTAGCCGGCAAGTTCCTGATCGACGCGCGGCAGGTCGTGACGCTGGGCGCGGTAGTTGCCGGTATCGGCAAAGAGCTGGGTGATATCGCCCGACATCTGCAGTAACGCTTCATCCACCTGGATGCGCGAGAGATCCTCTTCCGCGCGCAGAACGGCTTGCCGCGCGCGTCGCAGTTCCGCTTCGCTCGCCTCTTTATCCCGCAGTCTCTGTTCTAGCTTATCGGCAAAGCCGTCCGGTATGGCGGCAAGATCGGAAAGGCCATCGAGCGCAAGAGTTTCCGCATCGATTTCTGACAGCAGAGGCTGCAGGGTCTTCAGCCGCTGGAGCCGATCCAGCGCCTCACGCGTGCTGCGGCGCTCCGCCTGCAGGCGCTCCAGCTCCGTTTCCAGCTCGGCCGCTTCGGCAAGCAGCTTCTTCCAGTCGCCGGATTTCAGCTCGTTGTCCTTCTCGGCCTTGCGGGCATCCTCATAGCGGTCGAGAGCCTGGTAGAAGCCACGATCCTTCGAGCGCCTGGCCGCATAGATGCTGTCCGCCTCCGCTTCCAGCGACTGGCGCAGACGTGACAGGCCCGTCAGACCGGACGCCGCCGAAAATAGCAGACTGCCGATCTCGCCGCCGCTGCGCAGCATCGCAGTCGCGCCCTGCCGCAGTCGCTGCGAATCGAGCCCGAAGGCGCGCTCGAAGACATCGCGGCTCAAATTGCCAAGGAAGGGCGAAAGCGCATCTTCGGCGAGCGCCGTCTCCTTATCGTCGGGTGCGAGAAGCGTCCCCTTGCGGCCACGGCGGCGGCGGAAGCTCAGCTTTGCACCATCACGCGCGCTGATATCGGCGCCGATCCTCAAGGTATTTGGTTCATGCAGGAAGCTTTGCTCGGCAGCAGTCGGGAAACCGAAGAGAAGATCGGAGATCGCGCTCAAAGCCGAGGATTTGCCCGCCTCGTTCGGACCATAGATCACATGCAGCTGTGCATCGGGGCGAAAATCGATCGCTCGATCGGTCAGCGCGCCATAGCGGAGAATATCGAGGCGGGTGAAGCGCATCAGCCTGCCCCCTGCCCGCGCGCCAGCAGCAATTGCCCCGCCTCTTCTATGAGGGTGTCCATGCTGTCGTCCAGCGGCTGTTCCGTCGCGCCGAGGCCGCCCGGCAGCCGCACCGCAATCTCATCGATCAACCGGGCCGCCTCTGCTGCAATATCCGTGTCGCCGGCATGGTCTGCCAGTAACTGGCGCAGATCGAGCGCGCCGTCCGCCTCCGCCGATCTTTCCGGCGGCGGCTCAAGACGCAGCTCGAGCTTTTCCAGCCAGATATCCTCATGTACGCGGTGACAGGCAGCTTCCACTTCGTCACGCCATTGCTGGCGATTGGCAGCTATCGCACCCTGCAGCGGCGTTACGCCGGAAAGCCGCACACGCAGCGCGGTCATGCGACCCGCCATCTCATCGGCTACTGGCTGCACCGCCTGCTCCACATGACGCAGGATCGCCGCCTGATCGTCCTCCAATCCAACCACGACATCAATTTGCGCAAAGCGCGCCTCATCGACGATCAGCCGCTCGTGATCGATCCGCCCGTCTTCGACGGTCACCAGCACCGCGCCTTTGGCACCGCGTTCACGGATATTGCGGCCCTGCAGATTGCCGGGAAAAATAACGAGCGGGTCCTGCGCCACCACTTCAAAATCGTGCACATGGCCGAGCGCCCAGTAG
Source organism: Rhizobium sp. ERR 1071 (assembly GCF_007828675.1). Classification (NCBI taxonomy): domain Bacteria; kingdom Pseudomonadati; phylum Pseudomonadota; class Alphaproteobacteria; order Hyphomicrobiales; family Rhizobiaceae; genus Rhizobium; species Rhizobium sp. ERR 1071. The sequence goes on from NZ_VITM01000001.1 coordinate 762,297, forward strand.
TCATAGCCGCGCGAACGCAGGTCATCCACGGAACACGGCGCGTAGGGTGCGTGCGGCTCGCGCCCGGTCAGCGAGGTATGGAGAATGCCAATATTGAACCAGCCGGAAACGGGCGCGGGATAGGTGATCGCCAGATTGTCGTTAGCCGAGCGTTCGGCGAAGCCCTGGCCGTGCAGCGCTACCTTCAGCGCCTCCAGCCTGACACTGCCCGGTTTGCTAGTCGGAAACTCATGAACGTTCGGCGGCAATGTGATGGTCTTGGTGATGACGCTTGCCGCATCGTGATTGCCGCGCAGCAGGTAGACCGGAATGCCCGCCCGCTCCAGCCGCGCCATCTCGCGATTGAAGAACAGGCCGATCTTATTGTCCTTCCAATCACCGTCATAGACATCGCCGGCGATGACGAAGAAATCGACGCGCTTTTCGATCGCCAGGCCCACCAGCGTCGAGAATGCCTTGCGGCTCGCTTCGACGAAGACAGCAGCGACGGCGGCATCCTTCAGGGCCAGGCCCTGGAACGGGCTGCCAAGATGGAGATCGGCGGCATGGATGAAGCTGAAAGAGGACATGGGCTCCGATAGCGGTCAGAAATCCGGCCTTTCCTTTTAAGGAAATAGAGGCGCAATGAATACCGCGCCGGCCACTTCATCCAACGGTTTCGTAAGCCGGCTCGCCCTGCCGTGTTCAGTCACGCGATTGCGATCCTCGTTCGCCAATGTGCGCTTGTGGCCCTGTCGGGCGGCTGCTACTGCGCTATCATCTTACGAATAAAAGAGAGGAGACTTTTTATGAGACATCATGCCTTCGGACGGACGCCCTTTATCGTAACCGATGTCGGCTTCGGCGCCTGGCAGATTGGCGGCGCGTGGGGCGATGTCAGCGAGGCCGACGGCCGCGCAGCGCTCAACGCCGCCCTCGATGCCGGCATGACCTTCATCGATACCGCCGACGTTTATGGCGATGGCCGCTCGGAAAAAATCATTGCCGATGTGCTAAAGGCACGCGGCGGCGAGCGCCCGATGGTGGCGACGAAGGCCGGCCGACGGCTGAGCCCGCATGTGGCCGACGGCTATACCAAGGCCAATCTCGAAGGCTTCATCGATCGCAGCCTCAAGAATCTCGGCGTTGAGAGCCTTGATCTCGTGCAGCTTCATTGCCCGCCGACCGAAGTTCTCTATCGTCCGGAAGTTTTTGCCGGGCTCGACGAATTGCAGAAGGCGGGCAAGATCAAAGGATACGGCGTCAGCGTCGAGAAGGTCGAGGAAGCGCTGAAGGCGATCGAATATCCGGGCGTGCTCAGCATCCAGATCATCTACAACATCTTCCGCCAGCGTCCCGACCATCTGTTCTTCAAGGAGGCCAAGCGCAAGAACGTCGCCGTCATCGCCCGCGTGCCGCTCGCCTCCGGCCTACTGTCCGGCAAGATCACCCGCGACACGCAATTTGCCAGCGACGACCACCGCAATTTCAACCGTCATGGCGAGGCCTTCGATGTCGGCGAAACCTTTGCCGGCGTGCCGTTCGAAGTCGGTCTGCAGGCCGTGGAAGAGGTGCGCAGGCTGGTTCCAGCCGGTACCAGCATGGCAGCCTTCGCGCTGCGCTGGATCCTGATGAACGATGCCGTCACCGTCGTCATTCCGGGTGCGCGCAATGCCGAGCAGGCCAAGGCCAATGCAGCCGCGGCCGATCTCGCTCCGCTCTCCGCCGATGTCATGGCGGCGACGCGCGAAATCTACGAGCGCCTGATCGCGCCGCATGTTCATCATCGCTGGTAACATCCATATCTGAAATGGATGGCCGGAACGTGCTTTCGGCCACCATGGACATATTGTTCCATAGATGCAGAGACAGCATCAATGTGCTGCTGCCCAAGCTTGACACCATTGAGGAAAAGGGCCGGACAGGCCCAAGGAGGAATGCCATGAAAGTAGCGCTGGTAACGGGCGCCTCTCGCGGTCTGGGTGCGGTGATCGCCTTGGAGCTTGCCGAGGCTGGCTGGGCCGTCGCCGTCAACTATGCGAGCGACACTCAGGGGGCCGAGAAGATCGTCGATACCATTCGGCAGCGTGGTGGACAGGCTTATGCCGCAAAATTCAGCGTGATCGACAAGGACCAGCTTGCAGACGGTTTGGAAAAGATCAGGGCAGCGCTCGGGCCGGTCGATCTCATCGTCAACAACGCGACCGGCCCTCAGCCGGATATGCCGCTCATGGAGCAATCCTGGCGGACTTACCTCGATCAGCTCGAATTCTTCGTCAAGGCGCCGCTGGAACTGCTGCAAGCCGTGCTGCCGGACTGGCGCGCCCGCAAGTCCGGCCGCATCATCAACATCGGTTCCGAGATCGCTGAGCTCGGCAATCCGAATTTCGGCAATTATGCTGCCGCCAAGGGCGCTATGCTCTCGATGACGCGCTCCTGGGCGAGAGAGCTCGCGCCGGAAGGCATTACCGTCAATCTCATCGCGCCTGGCTGGATTCCGGTCGAGCGCCATGCCGATGCTTCCCAGCAGGCAAAGGAAGGCTATCTCGCGCAGACGCCCATGGCCCATTTCGGCAAGCCGGAAGACATCGCCGACGCCGTCGTCTTTCTCGCCTCGAGCAAGGCGGATTTCATCACGGGGCAGAAACTTGCCGTCAACGGCGGCCGGACGCTGCTCTGACGCCGCCAAGCAGAGAAACGGATTCGATAACAGACGACTTGAACCGAAATAGCGGCGATTGCCGCTATTTTGCACCTTTTCTGGACGGTTCCTGCGCAAAGTCGCCGAAGCGGAGCATTCCGCCGTTAGCGGCGCAAAATGATCTCACTCTTTGCGCTCCATTTTTGCGCGGACCTCGAGAAAGGCGTTTGTAAGACCTATCAAGACAGGCGATGTGACGCTCCCATTTGCTCCGCCGATCGGGTCCGCAATGTGAATATTTCTAAGATCGTTCATGAAGTCATCCCAAAGGGCGGGTCCGCCTTTCTCAAGAAGTTCGGCACGGATGCTCAGGTCTTCACTGACGGGCAGATGCCGCCTACCCCAGGCGCCGATCATGGCGATCATCGGCACGAGCTGAATCGCCGGTTCCGTCAGACTGTAAATCGCCTTCTGACTGTGGCTGGGATCGTCCAGCTTGGTGATCAAGCCGAGTGAAACAAGACGCTTCAGACGCGCGGCGAGTATGTTGGAGGCAATCCCCTCCTCGGACCGATTGAGCAGTTCGCGAAAATGCCGCCGATTGCCGAACATGATGTCCCGAATGACGACCAGACTCCAGCGATCCCCCAACACCTCCATTGTCAGGTTGATCGGGCATCCCGACCGCCGCTCGATATCCATATTCGCTTCCTTCGGTGAATCGATTGCAATGTAAGACGAGCCATGCTACCACACAACCAGTTGCAAATTGCAATTGGATGGAGGACAGAATGTCGAAAGTTCGTGTCGCAGGATTCTCGCTCTCGATTGATGGCTTTGGGGCTGGACTGGAGCAAAGCCTGAATGACCCCTTGGGCAAGCGCGGGCCGGAATTGTTCGAGTGGTTTTTCCTGACCCAGACATTCCAGGCGATGTTCGGCAAAGAGGGTGAAACCGAAGGTGCCGATGCGAAATATGCAGCATTGGCGAATACCGGTTTTGGCGCCTTCATCCTCGGCCGCAATATGTTCGGCCCCATTCGCGACAAATGGCCCGATGAAAACTGGAAAGGCTGGTGGGGCGACAATCCGCCCTATCACGCGCCGACCTACATCCTGACGCATTATCCCCGCAAGCCGATCGTCATGGAAGGCGGTACGACCTTTTATTTTGTCACGGGCGGGATCGAGGACGCGCTCATGCAGGCCAAGGCCGCGGCCGGAGGCAAGGATATCAAGATCGGCGGCGGTGTCAGCACGGTGCGGCAATATCTCCAGGCGGGCTTGGTCGACGAGATACACTATGCCGTTTCACCGGTTGTGCTCGGGAGGGGAGAGGCAATGTTTGCCGGCATCGACCTGCCTTCGCTTGGCTTTCAGGTTGCCGCCCATGAGGCGACGGCGAAAGCCACGCACATCGTCCTGAAGAAATGACGGCCATCATATCGTTGGTCATCCACGCACACTGGAGCCATCCGCTTTGACGGCGTTGCGAATGTTCGCATCTCCTGTCGATCACTCGCCCGGCCCGGCATTGAACGTTCAGCGCGTAATGCTGTAATGCTGCATGAGACCATAAAAAGGGCCCGCTTTTGCGGGCCCCAATCTTGTCCACCCGCAAGGCTAAAGCCTCGCAGCGGGTGAAAACGAATTAGCTGTTGACCGAGTCCTTCAGGCCCTTGCCGGGCGTGAACTTCGGTACGTTACGGGCAGGAATATCGACCTCGGCGCCGGTGGACGGGTTACGGCCCTTGGTGGCTGCACGGTGAGAAACGGTGAAGCTGCCGAAACCAGCAAGGCGAATGTCGCCGCCCTTCTTCAGTTCGGCCTGGACAGTATCGAAAACAGCGTCGACAGCGGAAGCAGCGTCAGCCTTCGTGATACCGGCCTTCTCGGCCACTGCGGACACGAGCTCATTCTTGTTCATGTTTCCACCCCTTTCTCTGGTATGAAACGACTTATCAGTAAGCGGGGCGCAAAATAGCAATGCTCTTACCCGCCGCAACCCCAAAAGCCCTGCAAATCAAGGAAAAGCAAGCGTTGCCATGCGCTTTTCACAAAAAAAGACCGGCAAAAATGCCGGTCTTTTCGTCCATTTACGTCAATTCGACAGAATTGAGGCGAAGGGACTCAATGAGCGATGGCAGAACCCACTTCGTCGACGCCTTCGACCGTTGCGATCACAGGCGTTTCCACGGTGCCATCCCACTCGATCGGTTCGGGACGACGAACAAGCGCGTGCTTGATCACCTCGCCCATGCGCGACACGGGGATGATTTCCATGCTGTTCTTCACGTTGTCCGGAATCTCCGCCAGATCCTTGGCGTTTTCTTCCGGAATCAGCACCTTCTTGATGCCGCCGCGCAGTGCCGCGAGCAGCTTTTCCTTCAGGCCGCCGATCGGCAGCACACGGCCGCGCAACGTGATTTCACCCGTCATGGCGACGTCCTTCGAGACCGGAATGCCGGTCATGATCGAGACGATCGCGGTTGCCATGGCGACACCGGCCGACGGACCATCCTTCGGCGTCGCACCTTCCGGTAGGTGCACGTGGATGTCGCTCTTGTCGAAGCGCGGCGGCTCGATTCCGAAATCGACAGCGCGCGAGCGGACGTAAGAGGCCGCCGCCGAGATCGATTCCTTCATGACTTCCTTCAGGTTGCCAGTGACCGTCATGCGGCCCTTGCCCGGCATCATCACGCCTTCGATCGTCAGCAGCTCGCCGCCGACTTCAGTCCAGGCGAGACCCGTGACAACACCGACCTGATCGTCGCGCTCGGCTTCGCCATGGCGGAAGCGCGGCACGCCGAGATAGTCCGGGACATTCTCAGCAGTGACGGCAACCGACTTCACCTTGCCCTTGATGATCTCGGTGACCGCCTTGCGGGCGAGCTTCATCAATTCGCGCTCGAAGTTACGCACGCCGGCTTCGCGGGTGTACTGCTGGATGATGACCATCAGGGCGCCGTCGGTGACCGAAAACTCGTTCGGCTGCAACGCATGTTCCTTGATGGCCTTCGGCAGCAGGTGCCGCTTGGCGATCTCGCGCTTTTCGTCTTCGGTGTAGCCGGCGATACGGATGATCTCCATGCGGTCCATCAGGGGCGCAGGGATATTCAAGGTATTCGCTGTCGTGATGAACATCACGTCCGACAGGTCGTATTCGACTTCCAGGTAGTGATCCATGAAGGTCGAATTCTGCGCCGGGTCGAGCACCTCAAGCAGTGCCGAAGACGGATCGCCGCGATAGTCCTGGCCGAGCTTGTCGATCTCATCGAGCAAGAAGAGCGGGTTGGACTTCTTCGCCTTCTTCATCGACTGGATGACCTTGCCGGGCATCGAGCCGATATAGGTGCGGCGGTGACCGCGGATCTCGGCTTCGTCACGAACGCCGCCAAGCGCCATGCGGACATACTCACGGCCGGTCGCCTTGGCGATCGACTGGGCGAGCGAGGTCTTGCCGACACCCGGAGGGCCGACGAGGCACAGGATCGGGCCTTTGATCTTCGTCGCGCGGGCCTGGACGGCCAGATATTCGACGATGCGCTCCTTGACCTTTTCCAGGCCGAAGTGATCCGCTTCGAGGATCTTTTCGGCGTTGTTCAGGTCAGCCTTGATTTTCGACTTCTTGTGCCAGGGGATACCCAGCAGCCAGTCGAGATAGTTGCGCACCACCGTCGCTTCAGCCGACATCGGGCTCATCTGCCGCAGCTTCTTCAGCTCGGCATCGGCCTTTTCCTTGGCTTCCTTCGACAGCTTGGTCTTGGAGATGCGCTCTTCCAGTTCGGCCATCTCGTCGCGGCCTTCCTCGCCGTCGCCGAGCTCCTTCTGGATCGCCTTCATCTGCTCGTTCAGATAGTATTCGCGCTGCGTCTTCTCCATCTGGCGCTTGACGCGCGAGCGGATGCGCTTCTCGACCTGCAGAACCGAAATCTCGCCTTCCATGAAGCCGAGCGCCTTTTCCAGGCGAGCCTTCACGCTGGTGGTTTCCAGCATTTCCTGCTTTTCGGTGATCTTGATCGAAAGATGCGATGCGACGGTGTCGGCCAGCTTCGAATAATCGTCGATCTGGCTGGCGGCGCCGACCACTTCCGGCGAAATCTTCTTGTTGAGCTTCACATAGCTCTCGAATTCGGAGACGACGGAGCGGCTCAAAGCTTCGAGCTCAACCTGGTCTTCTTCCGGCTCATGCAGGACATGGCCAAGGGCTTCGTAGAAGTCTTCACGGCCGGTATATTCGTCGATCTCAGCACGCGCACGGCCTTCCACCAGCACCTTGACGGTGCCGTCGGGCAGTTTCAGCAGCTGCAGAACATTTGCAACGGTACCGACCTTGTGGATGGCATCCGGCGCGGGATCATCATCGCTGGCATTGATCTGGGTGACGAGCATGATCTGCTTGTCCGAACCCATGACCTCTTCCAGCGCGCGAATGGATTTCTCCCGTCCGACGAACAGAGGCACGATCATGTGGGGGAAGACCACGATGTCGCGCAACGGCAATACCGGATAGGCAATGCTGTCGTGTGTCGCAGACGTTTTCTTACTCATGTCATTTCCTTTCCGTCGTCCCGTTTCCGGGCTCTCTGCCGGCTGGGGGGAGTTAGCCGGCTCTCTCACTTGGTAAACAAGTGGAGCTTCACACTGCCTATTTCAAGTCACAGGAAACGCCCGCCACGAGGCAACGATCCCGCATGTCTGCAAGAAGGAACGCAACAACAAAACACCAAAGCCCGACAACTCGAACACTGCCGGCGACGCTAAGATCCGAAGAAAAAACGCCGGGCCTGCGCCCCATCCGCCTCATGCTCCAGAATCATGCCATCATGGCCGCAGCAGGGGCTCTTCACAACCGGTTTCGACGGCATTCCCATAAGCTTATCCAAGACTTTATCAGCAAACCGTGCGATTTTTCAAACAGAAAGGGGCCCGTCGATGACGAGCCCCCGATTCGTGATCACGGATGACGGATCAGGCCGTTGCGTTGGCCTTTTCCTCCTGCCGGTCGGCATAGATGTAGAGCGGACGGGCGGAGCCACGAACCACTTCCTCGGAAATGACCACTTCGCGCACGCCTTCCAGGGCGGGCAGCTCGAACATGGTGTCGAGGAGGATCTTCTCCATGATGGAGCGCAGACCGCGGGCGCCCGTCTTGCGAACGATCGCCTTACGGGCGATTTCGCGCAGAGCATCCTCGTGGAAGGTCAGTTCGACGTCTTCCATCTCGAACAGGCGCTGATACTGCTTCACCAGCGCGTTCTTCGGCTCGGACAGGATCTGGATCAGCGCGTCTTCGTCGAGGTCTTCCAGCGTCGCCAGAACGGGCAGACGGCCGATGAATTCCGGGATGAGGCCGAACTTCACCAGATCTTCCGGCTCCAGCTCGCGCAGCACTTCACCGACGCGGCGGTCATCCGGCGCCTTGACGGTCGCGCCGAAGCCGATCGAGGTCTTCTCGCCGCGGGCAGAGATGATCTTGTCGAGGCCGGCAAACGCGCCGCCGCAGATGAAGAGGATGTTGGTCGTGTCCACCTGCAGGAATTCCTGTTGGGGATGCTTGCGGCCGCCTTGCGGGGGAACCGAAGCCACCGTGCCTTCCATGATCTTCAGAAGCGCCTGCTGCACGCCCTCGCCCGAGACGTCGCGCGTGATCGACGGATTGTCCGACTTGCGGGAAATCTTGTCGACTTCGTCGATGTAGACGATACCGCGCTGTGCGCGCTCGACGTTGTAGTCGGCGGCCTGCAGCAGCTTGAGGATGATGTTTTCGACATCTTCGCCGACATAGCCAGCTTCCGTCAGCGTCGTCGCATCGGCCATGGTGAAGGGAACGTCGATGATGCGGGCGAGCGTCTGGGCAAGATAGGTCTTGCCGCAGCCGGTCGGGCCGACGAGCATGATGTTCGACTTCGCCAGCTCAACGTCACCGTTCTTCGATGCGTGAGCGAGCCGCTTGTAATGGTTGTGAACAGCCACGGAGAGGATCTTCTTCGCCTGCCGCTGGCCGATGACGTATTCGTCAAGAACCTTAATGATGTCCTGCGGGGTCGGAACACCGTCACGAGACTTCACCATCGAGGATTTGTTTTCCTCGCGGATGATGTCCATGCATAGCTCGACGCACTCGTCGCAGATGAATACGGTCGGTCCGGCAATCAACTTCCGGACTTCATGCTGGCTCTTACCGCAGAACGAACAATAAAGTGTGTTCTTTGAGTCGCCGCCGTTGCTGCCGCTGACTTTGCTCATATCACTTTCCTTCCAGCACGCCGCAAATTTCCAAATTGAAATCGCGGTCCACTCTATGCGCCCGCCGGACCTGCCCCTCGTTTGCAGATCGCGGCGCCCTTCAGGGTACTGAACGCAGGCCAGGCAACCAAACCGGAACTGCGTGGCAACGAATCCCCCTTCGAATGCCGAATGCTATGTCACAAAAACGCTACATAGCATTAATGCGTACTATTACCGCGTTCCGCTCCACATTAAACCCCTATTCGATCACAAATGGGATAGAACTGTGGCGTAGAAGTCACCGCCTAGTGGATAATCACGAGGCGGTTTCACCTTCTATTTCAGTACGCGACGTCAGCACCTTGTCGATCAGACCCCATTCCTTGGCCTCATCCGAAGACATGAAATGGTCACGATCGAGCGTCTGCTCGACCTCTTCATAGGTCCGGCCGCAATGCTTGACGTAAACTTCATTGAGACGGCGCTTCATCTTGATGATGTCGCGCGCGTGGCGCTCGATGTCCGAAGCCTGGCCCTGGAAGCCGCCCGAGGGCTGGTGAACCATGATACGGGAATTCGGCGTTGCGAAACGCATGTCCTTGTCGCCGGCGGCCAGAAGCAGCGATCCCATCGAGGCAGCCTGGCCGATGCAGAGCGTCGAAACGGCCGGCTTAATGAACTGCATCGTATCGTAGATTGCCATGCCGGCGGTCACGACGCCGCCCGGTGAATTGATATAGAGCGCAATTTCCTTTTTCGGATTTTCGGCCTCAAGGAAGAGAAGCTGTGCGCACACCAGCGTCGCCATATGGTCCTCGACCGGTCCGGTCAGGAAAATGATGCGTTCCTTCAGCAGGCGGGAATAAATATCGTAAGACCGTTCCCCGCGGTTGGTCTGCTCGACAACCATCGGCACCAGAGCCATAGCTGTATCGACTGGATTTCTCATGTGCGTCCTTTATCAAACTTGTCCCGGCGACGGAAACGCCGGGAATCGGAGTAAAAATCCTTTACTCCTACATAGAGTGTCCCTGCCCTGCACTTCAAGACGCCCGAAAGCATAACGTCAAAAAGCACTCATGCCCCACGAAGCGTTCACAAAGCATTTCTAACCACGGCTCCTCGAATTCCAAGGTGCCGTAGCGACGGACCATCCGCTACCCACTACAATTCGCGGTCGCAAGGTGAAGGAAGCATGAAGGTCTGTGCCCATCGGGCGGAGATCTCCACCACAGGCAAAATTTACCAACTCATTTAAGGAACTTGCCATCTTATTGGGCAAGGATGAGCCGATCGCGGAAATCGTCGTGCCGCTCGCGCCGACGGCCCCCAAAAAGCGGAGACGTCCGATCGTGCTGAATATGACCACAGGCCTGACCATCTGGTGCTCGGAAGCCATAACCCTGGCGACCGTTCTCCTTCTTGCCTGGAGGCATGATCGCAAATCCCCAGCCTATTTGATCTGGGCACTCGGCTTCACGGTCAGCGCTGTGGGATTCGCCTTGGTGGCTGCCCGAGGCCTCATTCCCGACATTTGGTCGATCCAGATCGGCAATGCCGTGGCCCTGCTCGGCGAGAGCGCGTGGATCGTCGGATTTCGCGTCATGGACAAGCGCAAGCTGGAATGGTCGGCATTCCTGCCGCCAGCCATCTGGATCGTCGGCGTCAGCCTTCCCTGGGTCACCGGCAATTTCGCTAATCGCGTCGTCGTCTATGACCTAGCCGGCGCAGTCGGCGCGACCTTGCTTGCCTTCGCTGTGCATCCCGGAGACGGCCGACGGGAGCCGGCACGCGGACAACTCGGCATCGTCTTCGTGGCGCTCGCCTGCTTCTGTTTCGGTTCGGCTCTCTGGATGGTGCTTGCTGCCCCTTCGCTGGACGAGGCCATGATCTATCGTGGCTACATGGCGCTTGGCTACGGGCTGCTCATCATCATCGCCATCGTTCTCAATGGCAAGCTTCTCATGGAACGCGCCGAGCGCCGTTGGCGGGCAATATCCATCACCGATACTTTGACGGGAGTTCTGAACCGGCGCGGGCTTCAGGAAAGCTACGAGATTCTCGTCGGCAAGGGGCAGCAACAACCGCAAAAGCTTGCCGCCCTGTTATTCGATCTCGACCATTTCAAGAAGATCAACGACCGCCATGGCCACCAGGCAGGCGATGCGGTTCTGGTCGAGTTTGCCCGCATCGCGCGTCAGTTCGTGCCTCGCACTGGCGCATTCGGCAGAATGGGCGGAGAGGAATTCGTCGCCTTCGTTCCGATAGACGAGCAATCGCAGGCCGAAGCGCTGGCGGAAACCATCCGCGCCGATTTCTGCCGCGTGCCGCTGCTTGCTGGTCGCTCGCTGGTGCCGGCAACCGTCAGCATCGGCGTCTCGATCATGCCCCACGATACCGTCAGCTGGGATCGATTGGTCTCTTTCGCAGACCGTGCGCTTTACGCCGCCAAACGCGCAGGCCGCAACTGCACTATCGTCTTCAATGAAATGGAGACTGCGAGGGAGCCCGACGCGGCGACCGCAGCGGATGAAGGCGAGCTTGTGCCGACGCTCGACGACCAGATCCACGCCTTGCGGCGCATGGGCACGCTCGCGAGGATGTGATCGGCTCATTCGGCACACCCATCCTATAAGCTTTCTCTTGACCAAATGGTGCGAGTGCCGAACAAGGCCGCCATTCTCAAACGAAAAGACGCGCCTGAAAGGCGCGCCTTCGCAAATTGTGCGGCAATGTCCAGCCGTATCAGCCGTAACGACCGGTGATATAGTCTTCCGTGCGCTTGACCTTCGGCGCCTGGAAGATCTGTTCGGTCGCGCCGTATTCGATCAGCTCGCCCAGATACATGAAGGCGGTGCTGTCGGAGATACGGCTTGCCTGCTGCATATTGTGCGTGACGATGACGATGGTGAAATCGCCCTTCAACTGCGACACCAGTTCCTCGACCTTGGCGGTCGAGATCGGGTCAAGAGCCGAGGTGGGCTCGTCGAGCAGGAGGACTTCGGGACGAATGGCGATGGCGCGGGCGATACAGAGGCGCTGCTGCTGGCCGCCGGAAAGGCCAAGTCCGCTCTGATGCAGCTTGTCCTTGACTTCGCTCCACAGCGCCGTTTCCGTCAGCGCCGCCTCGACGCGGGCGTCCATTTCCGCCTTGGAGATCTTCTCATAGAGGCGGATGCCGAAAGCGACGTTCTCGTAGATGGACATCGGGAACGGCGTCGGCTTCTGGAACACCATGCCGACCTTGGCGCGCAGATCGTTGAGATCGACGTCCTTGGTGAGGATATTGCGGCCATCCAGCAGAATTTCGCCAGTCACGGTCTGACCGGGGTAAAGATCATACATGCGGTTGAAGGTGCGCAGCAGCGTGGACTTGCCGCAACCCGAAGGGCCGATGAAGGCGGTGACCGCGTTCTTGCGGATATTCATATTCACACTCTTCAGAACGCGATGGCCGTTCTGATAGGTGAAATCGAGGTTCTTCACCTCGAGCTTCGCGAGCGCACCGAGATCCGACTGGGAAGCGGCGTCCTTCCCCTGTTGTGCGTTGACGCTCTGAAATTTGCTGTCGCTCATGTTCATGGTCTCATTCCTATCGTTCGACGGCTGCGTCATTGACGGCGCCCACTCAAGACACGGGCAAGGATGTTCAGGGCAAGGATGGCGACGGTGATGATCAGCGCACCGGCCCAGGCCAGTTGTTTGAGATCCTCGCCAGCATCGGCGGCAAGCGTGTTGATGGCAACCGGCAGCGTGGCGATCGGACCGGTCAGGCCCGTATTCATGAATTTGCTATAGCCGGCAGTGAAGAGAAGCGGTGCGGTTTCGCCGCTGATGCGGGCGATGGCCAGCAGAATGCCGGTGAGAATACCGGTCCAGGCGGAACGGTAGATCACCATCATCATGGACTTCCAGCGCGGCGCACCGAGCGCGGCAGTCGCCTCGCGAAGCGCATTCGGCACCAGTAACAGCATGTCCTGCGTCGTCCGGTTGACAACCGGAAGGGCGATCAGCGCCAGCGCTAGGATGCCCGCGATGGCAGAATTACCGTGCATGGGCACGACCACGGCGCCGTAGACGAACACGCCGACGATGATCGAGGGTGCGGACAGCAGAATGTCGTTGATGAATTTGGCGACCTCGGCAAGCTTGGTGCCGTTGGCATATTCCACCAGGTAGGTGCCGGCTAGAATGCCGATCGGCGCTGCGATCAGAATGGCACAGCCGGTGACCAGCACCGTGCCGTAGATTGCGTTTATCAGACCGCCGCGCGAGCCCTGAGCCGGGATCGACATGGTGAACACGTCGAGGCTGAGCGCCGATACACCGCGATAAACCAGGCTGACAAGGATCACGCTGAGAAAGAATATGCCGAGAATGGCCGCGAGGAAGGACAGGGCCATCATCACCTTGTTCTTCGTATAACGCCTCGACACGAGATTCTGACGAACTGCATTTTCCATGGTTTTTTCCTCAGAGCGAGTCGCCGCGGCCGATCATCCATCTCGCCACTGCAAGCACGCAGAAGGAAAGGACGAACAGGAGCAGGCCGAGCGCGATCAGGCTCGACAATTGCAGACCGTCGGCATCGCCGAAGTTGTTCGCGATCTGGGCGGAAATGGTCGTGGACGGCGAAATGATCGACGATTGCAGACGGCTTACCGAGCCGACGACGAAGGTGACGGCCATGGTTTCGCCAAGCGCGCGGCCAAGGCCAAGCATGATGCCTCCGACGAGGCCACGGCGTGTATAAGGGATCAGGATGTGGCGGGCCACTTCCCATGTCGTCATGCCCATGCCGTAGGCGGATTCGCGCAGCATCGGCGGCACGGTGCTGAACACGTCGCGGGAGATTGCGGTGATGAACGGCAGGATCATGACGGCGAGCACGAGGCTTGCCGTCAGCAGGCCGACGCCCGGGGCCGGCGGCTGGAACAGCAGACCGATCACCGGCACCTGGCCGACCGTAGAGATAAGGAATGGCAATATATAGTTCTGCATGAGCGGCACGAGAATGAACAGGCCGACGATGCCGTAGATAATGGAGGGAACGCCTGCCAGAAGCTCGATGGCCGTACTGATTGGACGGCGCAGGCTGCCGGGGCAAAGTTCCGTCAGGAATATGGCGATGCCGATGCCGAGGGGAACAGCAATCAGCATGGCGATGAACGAACTTACAAGCGTACCGACCACGGCAGGCACGGCGCCATAAATATCAGCCGGCGCGCTCCACTTGGTGCCCCAGAGGAACGACAAGCCAAAGGTCTGAAATGTGGGCAAGGCATCGATGACAAGAACCACGAGGATTGCCAGCAGCAGAAGCACGACAAGAACAGCCGAGCCAAGCGTCATCAAATAGAAAATCCGATCCTGGATTCGGAATTTTCTGGTCGCGGCGGAGGTATTCACAGCCTGGAAGCCCGCCATTTGAGTCGCGTTAGCCATCGATTTCCCCTTGTCCTGTCACGAAAGGCGGACAGGGAAATACCCTGCCCGCCGCAACTTTCTCGCCTAGCACAAATTACTTCGTGCCGAAGTCCGTCTTCCAAGACTTCTCAACGATCTCGACAACATTGTCCGGGACCGCGAGATAAGACAGGGCGGTCGCGTCCTTCTGGCCATGCTCATAGGACCACTTGAAGAACTTCAGTGCCTCTTCGTTCTTAGCAGCATCGGCCGGCTTCTTATAGAGCAGAACCCAGGTCGAGGCAGCAATCGGCCAGCTCTTTTCGCCCGGCTGATTGGTGATGATCAGGTTGAAGTTCTTGGCCTTGGCCCAGTCGGCGTTGGAAGCGGCAGCCTTGAAGGTTTCCAGGCTCGGCTCGATAACCTTGCCGGCAGCATTCTTCATCTTCGCGAAACCGATGTGGTTGGCGACGACGTAGGAATATTCAACGTAGGAGATCGAACCAGCCGTCTGGTTGACGGTCGTGGAAACGCCTTCCGAACCCTTGGCGCCGAAACCGACCGGCCATTCAACAGCCGTGTTCGAGCCAACCTTTTCCTTCCACTCCGGCGAAACCTTCGACAGGTAGTCGGTGAAGTTGAAGGTCGTGCCCGAGCTGTCGGCGCGGTAAACGACCGAGATCGGCGTGGACGGCAGCTTTACATCGGGGTTGAGAGCCTTGATGGCTGCATCGTCCCACTTGGCGATCTTGCCAAGGAAGATGTCAGCCAGCGTCTTGCCGTCGAGAACGAGTTCGCCCGGCTTTACGCCTTCGACATTATAGGAAACGACGATGCCGCCGGAGATCATCGGGAACTGGGCAATGCCGTTCTTCTCGAGGTCGGCGTCGCTCATGGGCTTGTCCGAAGCGCCGAATACGATGGTCTTGTCGAGAAGCTGCTTGATGCCGGCGCCCGAACCAACCGACTGATAGTTGACGACATTGTTCGTCGCAGCCTTGTAGCCTTCAGCCCACTTGGACAGAACCGGTGCGATGAAGCTCGAGCCGGCGCCCGTGATGTCGGCAGCGGAGGCCGAAGCGGACATAGCCGCGATGAGGCCTGCAGTCAGGCAAAGCGAACGGAGTTTCAGGTTAAGCATAGTAGACTCACTTCCTCAAGTGAATGAAAGGATGGCGAGCAGAAGATCGGCGCGAGGTCCCCATGGTAAACGAACCTCCCCGCCTGAAATCTCCCGGCGACAGACTTGGCTCTAAAGACGCATTGTTTCAGTTTGATGACAGTTTAATGAAGCGGCAGTGACACAACCTGCGGCAATCATCACGGCCATCGCGGAACGGCAGGAAATGAAGCGCGCCAAAGGGCGCATGAACGCGAACTTCATGTTCTAATTCAAGAGCATCGTCAAAGACGGATCACATAATCCTTGCGAGTCGTTTCAATCACTTCCCAGGTCCCCTTGAAGCCCGGCTTCAAGATAAGGCGGTCGCCCGCACGCAGATGAAAGGCCTCGCCATCGTCTGACGTTACAACGGAGTAGCCGGAGAGGATATGGAAGTATTCCCACTCGTCATAGACGACCTTCCATTTGCCAGGCGTCGCCTCCCATATGCCGACGTAAAGGCCGCCATCGGCCTCTTCAACATTCCATGTGCGAAAGATTGGGGCTCCCGAAACGAGGCGATCAGCTGCGGGCGCGCCCGTTTCCGGTTCGATGTCGCTGATGTCCACTGCCAGATAGGTCGTCACAAATGTCTCCTGTCGATTGCCTTATGTGGCTCTCCGCGAACCCAATAAAACGCGAACCCGAAAAGCATATCATCCTGACCTGCCGCCCCATGCCAAGCTCCCACCTTTCAGGGAAACGTCAGAAAACAATGCCCTAGTGCGCTTCGTTAATTTGGCTCGACCATCTCAATCGGGCCGAAATCGCAATCGCAGTTCAGAAGGGGCCAGCATGTATGGACTAGATGTCGTTATAACAGAGTGGATCAATGGCATAGCCGGAAACCCGACAGTCGACAGCCTGATGATCCTAATCACGGCTTACGGCGTTCCCTTGTTGATCGTTCTCGTCGCTGTCCAATGGTGGGTCGGAGAACGTCGATCGGAAACCCGACACGCACTCGTTGCCGCGGGCCTGACCTTCGTCATCGGTCTCGGCATCAACCAAGTCATCCTGTTTTTTGTCAGTCGCGTTCGCCCGTATGATGTCGGAGTCACCAAGCTACTTATAAATCGCAGCAATGACCCGTCCTTTCCCTCCGACCACGCGACGGCCGCGTTCGCGATCGTTGCCGCATTTGCGCTTCAACGCATGCCAGAGCGAAGCTTCTTCTTCCTACTCGGCGCGATCCTTGTCTCCTTCTCGCGAGTCTACGTCGGCACGCATTATGTCGGTGACGTCATGGGCGGGGTGCTTACCGCCGTTTTCGCGGCGATCCTGGTCAAGACGCTCTATCGTCCAGAAACCCGGCTGGATCGCTTCGTAACCGGCATCCTATAGGGTCAGATTTGAAGAGGCCATATATGCGAGCGCCCCGTTTTTCAGGTTTTTTCGCCGGTCGACTCAATATAACCCAATAAAAAACTGTTGCCAAAGCTATGTGAGGAACCTCATCAGACTTTCGCGAGCGCCTGTTCCAGGTCGGCGATGATGTCCTTGACGTCCTCGATGCCGATCGACAAACGCACGACATCCGGGCCGGCACCGGCGGCAACCTTCTGCTCGTCAGTCAACTGTTTGTGGGTCGTCGAGGCGGGATGGATGACGAGCGAACGCGTATCGCCGATATTGGCAAGATGCGAAAAGAGCTCCAGACCTTCGACCAGCCCCTTGCCCGCTTCATAACCACCCTTCAGTCCGAAGGTGAAGACCGAGCCCGCGCCTTTCGGTGAGTAACGCTGCTGGAGGGCATGGTTCGGATCGTCTTCCAGGCCGGAATAGTTCACCCATGCCACCTTTTCCTGCGCTTTCAGCCAACGCGCAACGGCAGCCGCATTGTCGGAATGGCGCTGCATGCGCAATGGCAGCGTCTCAATGCCGGTCAGGATCAGAAAGGCATTGAATGGCGAGATGGCTGGCCCGAGATCGCGCAGGCCTAGCACCCGGCAAGCAATGGCGAAAGCGAAGTTGCCGAAAGTCGAATGCAGAACGACGCCGTTATATTCCGGGCGCGGTGAAGACAGCATGGGATAATTGCCCGAGGCGGACCAGTCGAAAGTGCCGCCGTCGACGATGATGCCGCCCATGGAATTGCCGTGGCCACCGAGGAATTTTGTCAGCGAGTGCACGACGATATCGGCGCCATGCTCCAGCGGCCGGATGAGATAGGGGCTTGCAAGGGTGTTGTCGACGATCAGCGGCAGGCCATGCTTGTGCGCGATGGCCGCGATCGCGGCGATATCGACGAAGGTGCCGCCGGGATTGGCAAGACTTTCGATGAAGACGGCGCGGGTGCGGCCATCGATCTGCGCCTCGAAGGTCGCAGGATCGGCGGAATCGGCCCAGCGGACTCGCCAGTCGAAATTCTTGAAGGATTGCCCGAACTGATTGACCGAGCCACCATAGAGCCGCTTGGCCGCAACAAAATTGTCGCCCGGCTGCATGATGGCATGGAAAACGAGCAGCTGTGCCGCATGACCGGAGGCCACCGCGAGAGCCGCGGTTCCGCCTTCAAGAGCCGCCACCCGCTCTTCCAACACCGCCTGCGTCGGGTTCATGATGCGCGTGTAGATATTGCCGAACTGCTGCAATCCAAACAGTGCAGCGGCATGATCGGCGTCCTGAAAGACGAAGGAGGTCGTCTGGTAGATCGGCGTCGCGCGCGCGCCTGTCGCCGGGTCTGGCTGCGCGCCGGCGTGGATCGCAAGCGTGTCGAAACCTGGGTTGTTGGTTGGCATATTTTTCCTCCCGCCGGATCTTGTTCGTAACGGGAAAAGCATAACGCCTGGCATATGAAAGTTAACCGCGAACTTTGCCGTGCTTCTCGGCTCGCGGAAAAAACTTGCCATCTTTCAGTGAGATCGCGCGATAAACGGCAGAATGCAGCCGTCATGCATGATCTCGGTCAAGCGACCAGACGCGGATACTCGATAGCCGGGCAGCGGTCCATGACGACCCTTACCCCCGCAGCTTCCGCTCTCGCCGCAGCCGCATCGTCACGCACGCCGAGTTGGCCCCAGATGACCGGGGGCCGCGGCTCGATCATGATCGTCTCCTCCACGACCGATCGGAGATATTCCGGCGCCCGAAAAACATCGACCATATCCACAGGCTCGGGAATGTCGGCCAGGCGTGCATAGACCCATTGCCCCAGAATTTCCTTGCCGGCCTGTCCGGGATTGATGGGGATGACGCGATATCCCCTGTTCAGGAGATAGGCCATCACACCGTTGCTCGGGCGCGCGGGATTGGGCGAAGCGCCGACGAGCGCGATGGTCCTTACGGACAAGAGGATATCGGCTATATAGGAATCGTCATAACTATCGTGGTTCATCACGAAGCCTCCCACCTCGATCACACTTGCGTTTTGTCACAAATATGGAAACCGCAATGGCGGTCTCCGCGTATATATATTGTATTATAACAACTTCAGGGAGGATTACTCAGATGAAAAATTTCATCCTGCTGGGCCTGCTCGTCACTTCGGCCGCGACGCCGGCATTGGCGATTTCGCGATATAATTCCATGTCCATGACCTGCGCCGAGGCCAGGGCGGTCATCAATCGGGAGCGTGCAGTCATCATGCGTTATCCGGCCAGAAGAACACCGAACATGACGCTCTATGATCGCTATGTTGCGGACAGCGGCGCATGCGATATGGGCTTTTACGCCTATCAGGATTATCTCCCCACGAAGGATCGCGCTTCCTGTCCGGTCTATATATGCAGGCCGACGACCGAC
Organism: Rhizobium sp. ERR 1071; assembly: GCF_007828675.1. Lineage (NCBI taxonomy): Bacteria > Pseudomonadati > Pseudomonadota > Alphaproteobacteria > Hyphomicrobiales > Rhizobiaceae > Rhizobium > Rhizobium sp. ERR 1071. The sequence continues at coordinate 781,459 of NZ_VITM01000001.1, forward strand.
CTCGATGACGATGATTTGATTTTCCGACGCTGATCGCAATAGACTACGGCTGGATATGACGGACGGCTCACGAGTTCGATACGACCATTGATTGTCCCAGGCACGGTGCATCTTGGGCCCTATGGCCGCGCGCGGGCATTTATACGCCTGTGTTCAAGCCCCTCTCCAAAGCGCTTTCATAAATTTTCCTGAAGCCGCGGGGTTGCGTTCTCAGGAAATGCAATCTTTGTTCGCTTTTTATTCGCATATAAATTAGAAACTTCGAATAGACAGTCAATTCCAACGAGAACCGAATGCGAACGCGGAACATATGCTATTTGATTATTTTCCCACAGAATAATTTTCGAGTTCGCGCAATGATATTGCCCTGCCAATTTTTGGTTCGACGATTCTATACTTATCTCTTATTATGATTTTCATCAGCAGTATCGCGCGCTCTACCTGTAATATTTTTCACCTCTTGTAGAATTATCCACTCTATTCATGAGGGGAAGAGAGATTGCGCGCGGCGTTTTCGCGTCGATTTTCCCACGCCCGACAACACGCGGCGTTGCAGGCGACACAGCCCTCTGTCGTTTTTAAGTAAGAAGTGTCTAATGCTACTCTCGCGTTCACAGGACATGCGATATTTGTTCGCGCTTCATACTCCAATAAATTAGTTACTTATAATGCTGAAAAGAGCGATCTGGAACATAACAAAAACACCATTCTCAGCGCCCGACATGACCGGAGCAAATGGCAAGCCGTCAGAATGACCGATATTTCGTTGCTTTTCGATGTATTGCGGATCATATGGGGACCGCACTCCCACAAAATACCAAGCATTGCCATTACGCCTGCCAATTTCCGAGGTTTTCCGTGTCTCTCGACGTTATCGCGCTCGTTCTTTTCGGCGCCCTGCTGCACGCGACCTGGAATGCGATCATCAAGGCCGGAACCGACAAATCGCTCGATGCGGCGCTGGTTTCGGCCGGCGGCGCGGTCGCGGCATTGCCCCTTCTGCCGTTCCTTCCCCTGCCCGCCTCAGCGGCCTGGCCGTTCATCGGTGCCTCGGCCATCCTTCAATTCGCCTATTTCCAGCTGGTGGCAGCCGCTTATCGCGCCGGGGATATCGGGCTCGTCTATCCGCTGATGCGCGGTGTCGCACCGCTCATCATTGTTTCGACAAGCAGCTTCATCCTGAAGGAAACGCTTTCGGGCGGCGCATTGATCGGCACCATGACCATTTGTGCCGGCATATTGACGCTTGCCTTCGAGGCCCGAAAGGGCAGCCGCCGGGCGATCGTTCTCGCCCTCGCCAATGCCGTTGTCATCGCGACCTATACCTATGTCGATGGCATCGGCGCGCGGATATCGGGCAATTCGGTATCCTATACTCTGTGGATGGCACTCCTTCCCCCCATTCTCCTTTTCGCCTGGGCGATATCGCAACGCGGCATCAATGCCGTCGCCGCCCACGTCCGTTACAACTGGTGGCGCGGGCTTATCGGCGGCGGCGGCTCGATCGCTTCCTACGGGCTGGCCTTGTGGGCGATGACCAAGGCGCCGGTCGCCATGGTCGCCGCCTTGCGCGAGACTTCGATCCTCTTCGCTTTGGTGATATCCGTCGTCGTTTTGAAGGAGCGGTCCAGCATCTGGCGCTATATTGCCGGCGCCATTATTGCTGGCGGAGTGCTGGTTTTGCGGCTTGGCTGACGATAAATTATGTGGTCTTATTTTACCACATAAACAATATATTGATTTTACTTTATAATTTTTGCGGCCTGTCAATCAGGCGATATTGACCCTGGCCCTTAATCGATCTATAAGCCGCCGCAGATTGCAGCCTCTCCCGGCTGCTTTCTTTTTTGGCACGCATTCATACGCGCCAAACCAAGCAACAAGAAACGCCCAGACGCCTTCGGGCCAAGGGTCCTAAAAGAGAGTATGCAACATGGCAACCTTCTCCCAGAAGCCTGCAGAGGTGGAGAAGAAGTGGGTTCTCATCGACGCCGAAGGGCTTGTCGTTGGCCGTCTCGCTTCTATCATCGCAATGCGTCTGCGCGGCAAGCATAAGGCTACCTTCACGCCGCACGTCGACGACGGCGACAACGTCATCGTCATCAATGCCGACAAGGTCGTTTTCACCGGCAAGAAGTACGAAGACAAGGTTTACTACTGGCACACCGGTTATGCCGGCGGCATCAAGGAGCGTACGGCTCGCCAGATCATCGAAGGTCGCTTCCCGGAGCGCGTCGTTGAGAAGGCCGTCGAGCGCATGGTTCCCCGCGGCCCGCTCGGCCGTCGCCAGATGAAGAACCTGCGCGTCTACGCCGGCTCCAACCATCCCCACGAAGCCCAGCAGCCGGTCGTCCTCGACGTCGCCAAGCTGAACAAGAAGAACGTAAGGAGCGCCTGATAATGGCTGACCTTTCCTCCCTGAAGGACCTCGGCACGACGTCTGAAGCAGCTGCTGCTCCGGTTCACGTCCGCAAGGTTGACTCGCTCGGCCGCTCCTACGCGACCGGCAAGCGCAAGGACGCCGTCGCCCGCGTGTGGGTCAAGGCCGGCTCCGGCAAGATCATCGTCAACGGCAAGGACTACACGGCTTACTTCGCCCGTCCGGTTCTGCAGATGATCCTCCGTCAGCCGATCGTCGCTGCTGCCCGTGACGGCCAGTTCGACATCGTAGCAACCGTAGCCGGCGGCGGCCTCTCCGGCCAGGCCGGTGCCGTTCGTCACGGCCTGTCCAAGGCGATCACCTACTTCGAGCCGGGCCTGCGCTCGGTCCTGAAGAAGGGTGGCTTCCTGACCCGCGACAGCCGCGTCGTCGAACGCAAGAAGTACGGCCGCGCAAAGGCACGTCGTTCGTTCCAGTTCTCCAAGCGTTAATCGCTTACCCGAGATCGGATTTTTGGAAAGGCCGGGTTTTCCCGGCCTTTTTCTTTTACATCATGAGAAAAGATGCAGATCCGCCAAGGCAAGCGGCACATTTTGTGGCAAAGTCCCGATACAAGCACCGGGAGAGTTCAATGCGTGGATTCATCTTTTCGCTTCTGCTTTTGATCGCCAGCGCCGCACCCGTTCTGTGTGACGATGCCCAGTCAGCTGCGCCAGCCGAAACCACGGCGGAAATGCAGAGTATGAAGGATTTTCTCCAGGCAAACCCGGATTGTCGCGAATTCAACGACAGCTGCTCCTATTGTGTCGTGACCGATGGGCGGGCCGATTGCTCGACGCCGCAGATCGCCTGCGTGAAAAAGGCGTATCAATGCACCGCTCGATCAGGCAAATAGTCTCTGGATCTGGCTTACGATTCCAGCCCGAATTTCGAGATTTGACCGCTCCCCGGAGAAACACCATGAGCAAGAGTACTTCGTCGCATTTTGCGGCTACTCGCGAGCCGCCCTATTACATCGTCTCTTTCGCCTCGATCCGCACCGAAGGCGACAACGGCTATGGTTCGATGGGCGAGCGCATGGAAGAACTGGCAAGGGCGCAGGATGGCTTTCTTGGGCTTGAAAGCGCGAGAAGTGCCGATGGTTTCGGCATCACCAACTCCTTCTGGCGGGACGAGGAAAGCATCCTCGCCTGGAAGAACGTGGTGTCGCATCTGGCTGCGCAGAAACTCGGGCGCGAGCGCTGGTACGAAGAATACAAGGTTCGCATAGGTAGGATAGAACGGGCCTACGACTTTCAAGCGAGCAAAGGAGAGGCCCTTGCCGAGCACATCGATTGACCATGCCTTTACCGCGGCAAGCCTGACCTCGGCTGCGAGCGACCCGACCTTTGCCGGCACGCTCTCCTTCATGCGCCGCCGCTTCACGAAATCGCTTGATGGTGTCGATGCCGTGGTTTGGGGCATCCCCTTCGATGCCGCCACCTCGAACCGGCCGGGAACGCGTTTCGGACCGCAGGCGATCCGCCGTGCGTCGGCCATCTTCGACAATGATCCGCAATATCCGTTCAATCGCGATCTTTTCGCCGAGATGGCCGTCATCGACTATGGCGACTGCCTGCTCGACTACGGCAATCATCAGGAGACACCCGCTGCAATCGAAAGACAGGCGGCCACGATCCTGGACAGCGGCGCCTTCATGCTGACCCTAGGGGGCGATCACTTCGTCACATGGCCGTTGTTGAAGGCGCATGCCGCCAAGCATGGGCCGCTGGCACTGGTGCAGTTCGACGCCCATCAGGACACCTGGTTCGATGACGGCAAGCGTATCGACCACGGCTCCTTCGTTGCGCGCGCCGTACGCGACGGGCTGATCGACCCGGACCGCTCCATCCAGATCGGCATCCGCACGCATGCGCCCGAGGATTTTGGTATCCAGATCCTCTATGGCCATCAGATCGAAGATATGAGCGCCGGCGATATCGCTTCGATGATCATTTCTCATACCAAAGGCGCACCAACCTATCTGACCTTCGATATAGATTGCCTCGATCCGGCCTATGCCCCGGGCACGGGAACGCCGGTCGCGGGCGGCCCTTCCAGCGCCAAGATCCTGTCGGTGCTGCAGCGGCTGCATCAGCTGGATATCCGGGGGGCCGATGTCGTCGAAGTGTCGCCCGCCTACGACCACGCCGACATCACCGCCATTGCGGGGGCGACCGTGGCGATGTATATGCTCGGTCTCCACGCCGAACGACGTGCGAGCGGTCGTTGAGACATGATTTCGGGATAGGTGGGACGGTTTTCGAAAGCCGCCTTCTGCTTCCACAGCGGCCGTTATGAAATTGAATCAACTGCATGGCAAACTGAGTCCGGAAACACTCTGAACCTATTGAAAGAGCAGGAATAAGATGGCACCGAAAATCTTCATCGATGGCGAACACGGAACCACGGGCTTGCAGATCCGCACGCGCATGGCCGACCGCCGCGATGTCGAGCTGCTGTCCATTCCCGAAGCCGAACGCCGCAACGCCGCCATGCGCGAGGACATGCTGAATAGCGCCGATATCGCCATCCTCTGCCTGCCCGACGACGCATCGAAAGAAGCGGTAAAGATGGTGGCGGGCAACAACAATGTCCGCGTTATCGACACCTCGACAGCTTTCCGCATCCATCCCGACTGGGCCTATGGCTTTGCCGAAATGGACAGCAACCAGGGCAGTAAGATCAAGGCAGCACGTTTCGTCGCCAATCCCGGCTGCTATCCGACAGGTGCGATCGGTGTCATTCGGCCGCTGCGCGCCGCCGGCATCCTTCCGACGGACTATCCCGTGACGGTCAATGCCGTGTCGGGCTACACGGGCGGCGGCAAGCAAATGATCGCCCAGATGGAAAATCCGGATCATCCGGATGCGATCACCGCGCCGCACTTCCTCTATGGCCTGCCGCTGACCCACAAGCATGTGCCCGAGATGACGACCCACGGCCTGCTGGAGCGCGCGCCGATCTTCTCGCCCTCCGTCGGCCGCTTCCCCCAGGGCATGATCGTGCAGGTGCCGCTGCATCTTAGCGATCTCGCGGAAGGCGCGACGCTGGAGAGCATTCATGCCGCGCTCGTCGAGCATTATGCCGGTCAGGATATCGTTCAGGTCGTTTCGCTCGATGAGAGCCGCGCCCTGCCCCGCGTCAACGCCGTCGAGCTCGCCGGCAAGGACACGATGAAGCTCTTCGTCTTTGGCACGCCGGGCGGAGCGCAAGTCAATCTGGTGGCGCTGCTCGACAATCTCGGCAAGGGCGCATCTGGCGCAGCCGTACAGAACATGGATCTCATGCTGAGCGCCTAACTCAGCCCGACGCAAATCGAAGCTTGTTCGGCCCGGCCCGTTCATCCGCAGAGGATCGATCAGGCCGGGCTTTTTACATGCCCGCAAGGGGTTTTGCGCGATTTCGAGCTCGCCATTGTTTGCGGCCTTATTTTTGCCGCTGCTCTAAATTAGCCGAAGCTACACGGAAAAGTGAATGCCTGTGAGGCTCCGCGACCAATTGTCGGCCGGATTTCCTCTTTAACGGCTTTGCTGGTCCGAATGGGCGGGACGTTTAAAACTATCCCTTTTTTCAATGAATATCCAAGAATGAGCCATCGTAAAGGAATTGGTTACCATAATTCGGCATGCTTCCAGACAGCCGGCAAGTTGGCGACCGAACGCGACACTCGCGTTAGGGCGCGTGTGCGTTCTTGAGCCGGCTTGGTGTCTGTGTAGTTTGGATAACGAGTATCATGGCGTTCGTGACCGAAACGTTCGGTAACTTCAATTCGCGCTCCGGCTACGCCTCGCGATCAAAAAAATCCTTCAGCATCCGTCCCGGCACCCTGGCCACCGGCGTCGCAGTCGCTGCTTTCGCCTGGATCGCGGCGACGCTGATGACGACGCAATCGATGGTGCTATCGCTTCCCGGCGCAGCGGCGCCGACCGATAATTTCCTGGCGCCCCGCGCATCGGCATTCATCGTTCCGCCAAGCCGCGCGGCTCATCCCGTCCGTTACGCCAGCCAGACGACCTCGCTGCATGGACAGAGCCGCTTCGGCGGCATCGCAGACGCGGATGTTCAAACGAAAGGTGTCGGTGCGGACGCTGTTCGACTGCAACTAGCCTATGCGCTTGCACAGCAGACCTCCGAAATGAAACAGGCGCAGGACGTAGCGGCGAGCATCAAGAGCGGTCGTATCGAAGTGGCCGCGGCTTCACCCGAGAAGATCGACCATTTGCGCAAGGTCATCGCCATAAACTTCGCGACTGCAGTGCAATCGCTGAGCCAAGCAAAGTATGCAGCCGCGCTGATACCTGCCGCAAGTCCTCTAAAGACGACCGGACAGCCGGCTGCGGTTGCTTCGGCAGCCCCCGCGGTAAGCTTGCCCGCCGTTGCGGAAGCCAAGCCGTTGCCCGCCAAGGACGCCGACATTGCGGTGGCCGAAGCCGTTCTGAACGTCATTCCGGTGGCCCGCCCTGCCCGCGAGACACCGACACCCATGCAGCGCGCCAATGCCACGAGCGCGATCGCCAGAGCGACGGGCGACGAAGCAACCGCTCAGCCACCATCACGTCTCACGGCGTATGCCGATCCGGATGACAGTTCCGTGCGCAAGACGAAGCCGTTCATCAATCCGTTTGCGGCGATCAGCCCCGGCGCAGGCACGGCGATCTACGACATCGAGGCGAAAACCGTTTATTTGCCGAGCGGCGAGCGCCTCGAGGCCCATTCCGGCCTCGGCCACATGCGCGACAATCCCCGCTATGTCGACCGCAAGAATACCGGCCCGACGCCGCCTGAAACGTATAACCTGACTTATAGGGAAAGCCTGTTCCATGGCGTGCAGGCGCTGCGCCTGACACCCGCAAACGGCGCTCGCGTCTATGGCCGCGATGGCCTGCTGGCTCACACCTACATGCTCAGAGGCGGCCGTGGCGAATCGAATGGCTGCGTGGTCTTCAAGGATTACAACCGCTTCCTGGCTGCCTTCCGGCGTGGCGAAATCAAGCGATTGAAAGTGGTCTCGCGGATGTCGTCGGCGGCAAGCGTCGCTTCGGCACGGTAAAAGGATTCGAGGCGCAAAGCGCCTCAATCTCTCACGACGATCGAGGTCTGGCGCGGCAATTCGCCATAGAAACCGCGCCAATTGGCAATCGCAAAGCCGAAGACGATCAGGGCGCCGGCCTGATGTGCCAAGGCCAAATGCAGCGGCACGTGCAGCAGCAGCGTCGAAATGCCGAGGATCGCCTGGATCAGCACAAGCACGAAGAGAACGACGGATCGCCGCGCATGGGTCGTTTGCGCCGCCGCGCGCAGCGAGATGATCATGTTGACGGCGACCACGGCGAAGAGCGCATAGGCGCCGAGGCGGTGAACGAACTGGACCGTCTTCGGGTTCTCGAAGAAATTGATCCAGCCCGGCGACTGTATGAAAAGATCACTCGGTACGACGGCGCCATCCATCAGTGGCCAGGTATTGTAGCTGAGGCCTGCATCGAGACCGGCGACGAGCGCGCCGAGATAGATCTGAAACAAGGCCATAAAAGCAATCAAACCGGCGAGTTTTGCTGAATGACGTGTAGGCGGCGGCTCGTTCGAATGCGGCGACAGGGCGCGCATGAACCACATGCAGGCGGCAAAGATCAGACAGGCCGTCACGAGATGCGTCGCAAGGCGATATTGGCTGACGTCGGTGCGCGCTTCGAGCCCCGAGGAGACCATCCACCAACCGATCGCGCCCTGAAGGCCGCCGAGGAGGAAAATGCCCGCAAGCGGCAGCCAGAGCTTGCGCTCGACGCGGCCCGTCAACACGAAGAACAGTAGCGGCAGGCCAAAGATGATACCGATGGTGCGGGCCAGCAGGCGATGAGCCCACTCCCACCAGAAGATGCCCTTGAACTCTTCGACCGTCATATCCTTGTTCAGGATCTGGAATTGCGGGATGCGCTTGTAGAGATCGAATTCGTCCTGCCATTCCTGCGCATTCAGCGGCGGGATAACGCCATGGATCGGCTGCCATTGTGTGATCGACAGGCCGGAATTGGTGAGGCGCGTGGCGCCTCCCACCAGCACGAGACCGAAGAGAACCAGAAGCACACAGGCGAGCCAGATTCGTATAGCGCGACGATTGCGGTCCTGCCGGGCCACTTCCTTCAAAATGGCCTGTTCGGTCGTAAAATTAGTGGCAGCCATGGCTTCTCCCTTCGATCAGGCTGTTGATTTGCCCGATAGGGGCGTGCAAAACAAGTCCCGGGAGTTTGCGGCATGCCGTCGCGGCATGTTGCCATAATGAGGAGAAAACCCCGTGCCCCTTCGCCTGCGCAAATTCATTGGCATGATCCTGCTGGTGCTGCTGGTTGCAATCTATGCGATCGTCGCCATGATCGTTGCAGTGCGAACGCTTGCAGATCAACCCGGCTGGGTGCATTTCCTCTATTTCCTTTTCAGCGGCATCATCTGGGTGCTGCCGGCAATGGGCATCATCAAGTGGATGGCCGGGCCGCGCCCGCAGTAACGCGCGTTCTGGCAGGATTTACATTAGGCTAACCCTGATCCGCACCTTGTCCGGCGCGAGTGTCCCATCTTAAGCCAAAAATAAGCCGTTGCCCGCCAGACTGCGCCCGAATACCGCCGGAGCGGAGAAGATCGGATGCAGACCCAGACGCGAGATATCGCTGGCATAGCCGCCGAAGCAGCGGATAAGCGGATTGCGTCCATCGAGATGGAGCCTGCCGCCGCCGATCAGTTGCGGGTCGACATCTTCGACAGCATGGCACCGCTCGAAGCCGAATGGCGCGCGCTGGAACGGGACGATCTCAACTCGCTGCACCAGAGCTATGACTGGTGCGCAGCTTGGGTGGAGAACCTCGAACGTCCTCTCGCCATCATCCGGGGCTCGATCGGAGACCAGGTTGCTTTCATCCTGCCGCTCGAAATCATTCGCAGTCGCGGGACAAGACGAGCCGAGTTCATCGGAGGCCACCACAACAATATCAATACCGGATTGTTTTCAGCCGAGTTCCTGGAGAATGGGGGTTTGACGGCTCCTCAGGCGAGCGCCATCTCGGCGGCTTTGCGCGGCAAGGCGGACGTCGTCATCCTGCGCAACGTCCCGCTCGAATGGCGCGGCCGCAAAAATCCGCTCGCTTTGCTGACGTCGATCGAAAATCAGAACCACGCCTTTCAGATGCCCTTCCTCGGCAGTTTTGAAGCAAGCCTAAAGCAGGTCAATGCCAAGCGCCGGCGCAAGAAGTTCAAGCATCAGAGCCGGCTTCTCGATGCCAGGGGCGGCTACGAATATGTGATCGCCGGTCCTGACGAGCAGGACGCATTGCTCGATCTGTTCTTCCGGCAGAAGGCGATCCGCTTCGAGGATGCCGGCCTGCCCGATGCGTTCAAGGATGGCCGGATCAAGGCTGCGCTGCACGCCATGTTGCGCCGACGCCAAGGCGATGGCATCGGCGCGACGCTGGAGATGCATGCGCTGCGCCTAAAAGGCGAACACGAGGGCCATATTCCAGCCATCGCTGCCCTGTCCCGCAAGGGAGATCATGTCATCTGCCAGTTTGCCTCTATCGATGAGGCTCTGGTTGCGGAGGCGAGCCCCGGCGAATTGCTGTTTTGGCTGATGATCGAGCGGCTGCATCGCGAAGGCGTCGCGCTCTTCGACTTCGGTATCGGCGACCAGATTTACAAGCGTTCCTGGTGCCCGATGGAAACGGTGCAGTATGATCTCTTCCTGCCCGTCTCAGGCATGGGGCGTCTCGCGGCGATGGCGAACCGGGTCATCACGCGTACGAAGGTCGCGATCAAATCCAATCGCAAGCTCTATTCCTTCATCCAGCGGCTGCGGGCACGGCATGGAGCCGGCACCGCATCGGATGATGGAGGCGGCGACGCGGATTGATCAGGCTGCGTCCCGGCGCGTGTCCGGATCATGCTCCTCGCGCCAGCCGGACATCAGAATGATGTGCTCGTAGCCGGCCTTCTGGAATTCCGTCATGGCAGCGATGAACTGGCTTTCGTCGGGCTCAGGCATGGAGAGGATGATTTCCGTCTCCTTGCTGCGCGTCAGCCGTGCGACGCCGGAGACTTCAGCCGCGCCACATTCCACCAGAACGATGTCATAGGCCGAACCGAGTGCGTCGAGGATCAGCGACAGACGATCGGCGCCGCGCATGGCACGGGCAAGGTCGCTCATGCCCTGCGGCACGAGATGGGCATCCGACAGGCGATCCGGATGGATCGTATCGGCAAAGGCCGCTTCGCCGCAAAGCAGGTCGGTTACGCCAGGAAGTTCGTCATGCTCTGCCATGAGTCTGGAGGGACATCCGGTGCCGGTCATATCGACCAGCACGATACGGCTCCCCGCATCGGCGATGGTCCGCGCCAGCATGACAGTCGCGGTCGAACCATTATCACCGGTCGGAGATATGGCGATCGCCAGCCGCGAGCCGCTGTCGATCAGATAATCCGCGACGGATTGGATGGAGAAATCTTCCTCTTCCTCCGTCGCGCGAGCAGCCTGCCTGGGTTCATGGTCCGGAGCGATTGCAGTGCCCGGGGCGGCAGCGGCGTCGGGCGCAATTGCAGTGTCTGCAACATGAACCGCGATGTCTTCTGGCGGGATCGAAAGCATGCTTGCCGGCGCCTCGGCACCGCTCGCGCTCGCAACTGCCCGAACCGGAGCAGGTTCGACGACGGGTCGAGTGCGCTTCGCCGTCTCCAGCATGACGGCATCTTCCCTGCGGGCAGGCCCGACCGGCCGCAATGCACGGCCGCTGAACAGCTCCGCGAGCATGATAACGATGGCCGTGAGGATGAAGGTGGCAAGGGTAGCGACGATGACGATCGGGCCGACTTTCGGGAAAGAGGGATCGACCGGTTCGACCGCCGTGGAAACGATGCGCGCATCGGCAGGGCTGGAATTCTTGTCGACGCGAGAGGCCGCTTCGCGATAACGGGCAAGATAGGTCTCTAGCAATTGTCGCTCTGCCGCAGCTTCACGCTCCAGCGCATTGAGGCCCACTTCGTCCTCCCCTGCCCGGGCGCTATCGGCCTTCAGCGTATTCGATTGGGCGAGGAGCTGCTGTTCGCGCAGCTGCGCTACCTTCGCCTCGTTCTCGATGCTTGCCAGAATCCTCTGGGTCTCGCGATCGATCTGCTGACGGATATCGACGAGCTGCGCCCGCAGGCTCTTCAGCCGTGGATGCCCATCCATCAGCGTCGTGGACAAATCCGATATCTGCGACTCGAGATTAGATTGGGTCGCCTTCAGCCGCTGAATAGTTTGCGAGCCTGCGACGTCCGCAAGCGTATCGGTCGAACGGCCGCTGGACAGTGCGCTGCGCACCGCCTGCGCCCTCGCCTCGGCATTGGCCTTGTCGCCACGCACCTGCGCCAGCTGCGTCGAGATATCCGCGAGCTGCTGCGTGGCGAAATTGTTGTTCTGACTGGTCTGGAGAAGACCGTTGGCGGAACGATAATCCGCAACTTTCTTTTCCGCCTCGCTCACCTTATCGCGCAGCTTGGCGATCTCCGGCTCCAGCCAGCGCGTCGCCTCGCTATTGGAATCGAGCTTGGCGCCGCTCTGCATGGATAGATAGACCTGCGCCATGGCATTCGGCACGCTGGCGGCGAGATCCGGATTGCGGGACGTGAAGCTGATGCCGATCACGCGTGAGCTGTTGATCTGATAGACCTGCAGGCGGCTGTTGAAGGCGTCCAGCATCCGCTCTTCCGGGGCCTTGTCGGCCGCCGCCCGCTTCAGATGCAGCTTGATCAGAATATCAGAGAGAGCAGAACCGTTGTTGCCGGCGGCGAATTCGGGACGATCGTAGAGCTTGAGATTGGTAATGACCTGCTTCACCAGATCCGCCGACTGCAGGATCTGCACCTGGCTGGCAATATTCAACTCGTCTAGCAGCGGGCCAGCACCGGCATCGTTGCCCGATGTCGTCGCCGCAAAGGCGGGCGCACGCTGCTCGATGAGGATGCGGGCCTCGCTGCGATATTCCGGCGACATGACCTTGGCGATCGCGAATGCCGCGCAGGCGCCAGCCAGCGTGATGGCAACGACGCGCACCCGCCGCTGCCACACAGCGCGAAAGAGCTGAGCGAGATCGATGTCCACATCCTGCTGGGTGTTGTTGACACCGGACATATGCAAAACTCCATAATAGAAAGCCAAAATTAATCGTAAACGACTATGGTAACCCAAGCGTTAATAGTATTTCGCCAGCATTATTTTTGGCATCTCTAATTTTTTCCTGGAATTTGATTTACTCTTTACCGACCGTTAACCCTAACGGATCGATAACGACGGCAGTGTCTTCCCTTTCTAATGAGCGCGAAATGCCCTTCGCAAAGTCAAAGATTGTCCTTGCACTCGGCATGGCTGCCGTGAGCGCCGCGCTCACTGGCTGCAACACCTATCAACCGGCACCCAAGGCCTTCAACGAGGCCACGATCCAGCCCTATACGCTTGATAGCGGCGACCGGTTGCGCGTCACGGTGTTCGATCAAGCCGGGCTGACCAACACCTATACTGTCGATCAGGCCGGCTATATCGCCTTCCCGCTGATCGGCCAGGTTGCTGCCCGCGGCCGCACGCTGCAGCAGCTCTCCGGCCAGATCGCGCAGAAGCTTCGCCAGGGATATATTCGCGATCCAGACGTCACCATCGACATCGACCGCTATCGCTCGGTCTATATTATGGGCGAAGTCGGCCAGCCGGGCCAATATTCCTATGTGCCGGGCATGACCATCCAGAATGCCATCGCGGTCGCAGGCGGGTTCACCAGCCGGGCCAACCAATCCAACGCGGATGTCACCCGCAAGATTAACGGTCATGTCATGACTGGACGGGTCGGCATCTCCGATCCGGTGCTGGCAGGCGACACCATCTATGTCAGAGAGCGGTTGTTCTAACCGCGACCGCTCATGGCCCGACCGCTTCGAATCCTTCACTGCTTCAGATCGCCCGTCGGCGGGGTCTTCCGCCATGTCCGGGATCTGGCGGAGGAACAGAGCAAAGCGGGCCATGAGGTCGGCATCCTTTGCGACAGCCTGACGGGCGGCGAGCATGAGGATCGTCTGTTCGACGATATCGCGCCATTCCTGGCTCTTGGCGTCGTCCGTCTGCCGATCCGACGGCAAATTACCCTCTCGGATGCTGCGACACTGTGGAGTAGCTATAAAGAAATCAAGAGTTTGCGGCCGGATGTGCTGCACGGGCACGGCGCCAAGGGCGGCCTGCTTGCGCGCGTTCTCGGCTCGATCCTGCGGGTCAACAGGTGTCGCGTAGCCCGCCTCTATACAGCGCATGGCGGAAGCCTGCATTTCTCGCGCGGCTCGTTCCAGGGCATGCTGGTGCACAGCCTGGAACGGATGCTCGAGTTTCTCACCGATGGCCTGATCTTCATTTGCGACTTCGAACGCCGCACCTATGAAAGAAAGATCGGCAAGCCGCGCACCCGCTCTGTGATGATCTATAACGGCATCAGCGAAAGAGATTTTCGCACCATACCGACACGATCGGACTCCGTGCATTTCGTCTATATCGGCATGCTGCGGGACCTCAAAGGTCCCGATCTGTTCGTGGACGCCTTTGCAAAAACGGAGCGGCGGATCGGCAGGCCGCTGTCAGCGCTGATGATCGGCGACGGACCGGACAGAGACAAATATCACCGAATGATGGTCGAACGGGGCCTCGGTCACCGTATCGGCATGCTACCCGCGATGCGCGTGCAGGAAGCCTTCACGGTATCACAGAACATCGTCGTCCCCTCGCGCGCCGAGGCCATGCCCTATATCGTTCTTGAAGCGCTCGCAGCCGGCAAGACCGTCATCGCCTCGCGCGTCGGCGGCGTTGCGGAAGCGCTTGGCGAAAACAGCGCAGCACTCGCCAAACCGGAAGATGCCGATGACCTCTCGCGCATCATGGCCGAAGCGATCACAGAACCGCTATGGGGCGCTCGCAACATGCCCGATATCGGAACGATACGATCGAATTTTTCGGCTTCGGCCATGGCGCGGGATACTTTGCACTTGTATCGAAATATACTTGGCCTGAACGAAGACGGTTAGAATACAGGCAAGTGTTGTAAGTGTTTCTTAGCTGATATCTGATAGGCCTTGTCCGGTAACGACTGGATAAGTTGCCATGAACACTACCGAAAAGTCCGAGCAATTCAACTTGGACCATCTTCGCAAACAGGTTTCGGAAATCCGCACTCGCGGTGCCAGCGAGCCTCATAGCGATCGCCCAGACAGCATGAATGCCTATGCGCGGCAAATCGCCGAACAGCTTCGCGAAACCAACCAGTCCCCGGCAATCATCGTCGGACAATACCGGCTGTTCGAATTTCTGTCGCTGCTTGCATTCGGGCTTGCGATCCTCCTCTTCGGGACGTCGGACAATCATCCCTTCCTGTCGAAGGCCGTGGTGACGATCGCCCTCTGCGGCCTTGCCATCGTCTTCCTGCAGATTGCGGATGCCTATCAGATACCGGTCTTGCGCTCGCCGCATCACTTCCTGCACCGGATACTCGGATCCTGGGCAGCCGCCTTCGCGGTCATGGTCATCGCCCTCTTCCCCTTCGACATCAACAATATCTATTCCCTCTCACTTCTCAGCCTTTGGTTTGCGGCGGGTGCAGGCTTCCTCCTCGTCGCCCGCCTGCTTTTCGCCTACGGTATCCGCCACTGGGCCCGTAACGGCGTCATGGAAAGACGCGCCGTCATCGTTGGCGGCGGCGAACCGGCAAAGGAGCTCATCCGCGCGCTCGAGCATCAGCCCGACAACGATATCCGTATCTGCGGCATCTTCGACGATCGCGGCGAAAAGCGCTCGCCAGTCATGGTCGCCGGTTACCCGAAGCTGGGCACGGTATCGGAACTGGTCGAATTCGCCCGACTCGTGCGCATAGACATGCTGATTATCGCGTTGCCGATCAGCGCCGAAGATCGCATTCTGCAATTGCTGAAAATGCTTTGGGTGCTACCCGTCGACATTCGTCTTGCCGCCCATGCCAACAAGCTGCGGTTCCGCCCCCGCGCCTATTCGCATGTCGGCGCCGTACCGATGCTCGACATCTTCAACAAGCCGATCCGTGACTGGGATGGCGTTGCCAAACGCATCTTCGACATCTTCTTCAGCCTGGTCGCACTTGCGTTGCTCTGGCCGATCATGCTCGGCGCCGCAATTGCCGTGAAGGCAACCTCGAGAGGGCCGATCTTCTTCATGCAGAAGCGCCACGGCTTCAACAACGAGATTATCAACGTGTTCAAGTTCCGCTCGATGTACACCCATATGAGCGATCCCTCGGCGCGCAATGCCGTGACCAAGAACGATCCGCGCGTGACCCCCGTCGGCCGCTTCATCCGCAAGACATCGATCGACGAGTTGCCGCAGCTCTTCAACGTGCTGCTCGGCAGCCTCTCGCTTGTGGGACCGCGCCCCCACGCCGTTCTGGCCGCCAGCCATAACCGCACCTATGCCGACGTCGTCGAAGGCTATTTCGCGCGCCATCGCGTCAAGCCCGGCGTCACTGGCTGGGCGCAGATCAACGGCTGGCGCGGCGAGATCGACAGCGACGACAAGATCAAGTTCCGCACGGCTTACGATCTGTACTACATCGAGAACTGGTCGCTGCTCTTCGATCTGAAGATCCTGTTCCTGACGCCGTTCCGTCTGCTCAATACGGAAAACGCCTATTGACCACGCTGGACCTGCCATCGCCCCGCGTCGCGCAGCCGCAGCTTGCCGCCATGCGGCTGGTCGGCACGGCAAGCGTTGCTGTCGGCGTGTTTCTGTCGGGCTTCGTCATCGCCGAGCCGGCACCCTACGAGCTATGGCTCGCTTTTCTGATCGGTACCTGGTTCATTCTCAGGCTCAAAATCTCGCGCAGCGTCGCGCCACTGCTGGCGCTGTTCCTACTGTTCAATATCGGCGGAATGCTGTCGATCACTCAGATGCATGATCTCGCCGCCAGCGATCATCTCGCCGGCCCGATCTATATCGCCGTTTCCACTTTCCTGGCGCTGAGTTCCGTCTTCTATGCCGCCATCACCGAAGACAACGAAAAGCGGCTGAAGCTGATCTTCAATACATGGGTGGTGGCGGCGCTGATCACCGCGAGCCTCGGCATCCTCGGCTACTTCCACGCCGTACCGGGCTTCGACATCTTCACCCGCTATGATCGCGCCATGGGTGCGTTCCAGGATCCGAACGTCTTCGGCCCCTATCTCGTGGCGCCAAGCCTTTACCTCATGCACGGCTTGCTCATCGGTGACCTGAAGAAAGCGCCGATCAAAGGCATATGCCTGTTCGTGCTCGCCTTCGGTATTTTCCTGTCTTTCTCCCGCGCCGCTTGGGCCCTCTTCGCCTTCGCCTCGGTGATGCTGATCTTCTGCATGCTGCTGAAGCACCGCAGCAATACCTTCCGGCTGCGGATCCTGGTGATGTCGCTGGCGGCCATCATCCTCATGGTCGTTCTGCTCGTCGTTGCGCTGCAATTTCCCCAGGTCAGCGACCTGTTTTCGACGCGCTTGCAGCTGGTTCAGAGTTATGACGGCGGACATCTCGGCCGCTTCGAACGCCACAGCATCGGCTTCCAAATGTCCATGGAACGGCCTTTCGGCATCGGGCCGCTGGTCTTCGGTCAGATCTTCCGCGAGGACGAACACAATACCTGGCTAAAGACACTGACCACTTATGGCTGGCTCGGCTTCGTCACCTGGGTCAGCATGATCTGCTGGACCATCTATATCGGCTTCCGCAACCTCCTGAGGGAGCGTCCCTGGCAGCCCTACCTGATGATCGCCTGGATCGTCATTCTCGGCCATGTCGGCATCGGCAACGTCATCGATACCGACCACTGGCGCCATTTCTACATGCTGATCGGCATCGTCTGGGGCTGCGGCGCCCTGGAGCAAAAGTATCAGCGTGACCTGAACAAAAGGAAAGCTGCGCCGTGAACATTCGCACCAACGTCAAACGCCTGTCGTTGCTGCAGGTTCTCGAGCCGAGCGGCGGTGGCTCCGGGCGACATTTTCTCGACTTATGCCGGGCCATGCAGCATCGCGGCCATTCCGTGACCGCTGTCTATTCCCCGGTGCGCGCAGAGCCCGCTTTCGTCACAGAACTGGAAAATATCGGCCTGGACAATGTCATTCCGCTTGGCATGCGGCGCGCGCCCGGCCCCTGGGATCTGACTGCATGGTGGCAACTGCGCAAGATCGCGGCCAGTCATGGGCCGTTTGATCTGATCCATGGCCATAGCTCGAAAGCGGGCGCATTAACGCGCTTGCGTTTGCCGGGGCGCCATGTCCCCGTTCTCTACACGCCGCATGCCTTCCGCACCATGGACCCGACGCTCGGTGCGAAGGGCCGCCTGATCTATGGCGGTATCGAGCGCCTTCTCGGGACGTGGCTGACCGATCGCCTGGTCTGCGTTTCGCAAGATGAATATAATCACGCCCTGTCGCTCGGCATCCCGGAAAAACGCCTGCGGGTCGTGGTCAACGGCGTCAACGCACCTCCCCTCAGCCAGCGAGCAGCCATCCGCAGACGATACGGCATTCCTCAGGAAGCTTTGCTCTTCGGCTTCGTTGGCAGAATGACGCAACAGAAGGCGCCTGAGCGCCTGGTCGCGGCTTTTGCACGGATAGCAGCCCAATTGCCGCAAGCCCATCTGCTGATGATCGGGATCGGTGAGCTGGCCGACACTGCAAGGGAGATGATCAAGGCGGCCGGGCTTGAAGATCGCGCCCGCATTGATGGCAGCGTACCGGGGGTGACGGCCATCGACGCCTTCGATGTTGTCGTCATGCCAAGCCGCTATGAGGCGATGTCCTATGTGATGCTGGAGGCCGCAGCTGCGGGCAAGCCGCTGCTGCTTGCCGATGTCGGTGGCGCGCGCACGGTGCTGGAGCACGGCAAGAACGGCTACATCGTGCCGAACAGCGATAATCCGGAAGCGTTGGCGGCCGCGATGGCACGTCTTGGCGATCCGACGTTGCTGGCGAATTTTACTGCCGAAGCCCGTCGCCGTAAGGATGGATATACGCTCGCCGGCATGGCGGATGCGACCGAGAAGATCTATCACGACCTGCTCGGCTACCCCAACCCTGCCCCGCTGGAATTGGTAGCAAATTCCAGTTTGGATAATAAGCGCGAGGACCGGGAGAAAAGCGCGGCTGCCCTTTAAACTCGCAGAGGATTTTCGTCGGAAATCGGTTCCGCTTTTCAAGCCGATGCGATAGACTTAACTCATGATTACTTCAGCACAATTGCGCGGCGCGCGCGCCATGCTCGAACTGACAGTGGAGACGCTTGCCAGCGAGAGCAAACTCCCGGTTTCGGCGATCGAAGCGCTGGAAACAGGGACAAGCCCGGCGGATATGAGGGCGCTTGCGACAGTTCGCTCCGTCCTCGAGAGCCACGGAGTGCTTTTCCTCGCCGGCGGCAGTGACGGCATGGGTGGCCCTGGCATTCGCTTCAAGCATTGGTCCGAAAATGATGGCGTCCGGCCTGAGAACCTGAATGCCACCAATGACGATTGACGGCTGACGCAGTGCCTGAAATCTCCCAGCGCCGCTTCGCCTTCAGGCCTTAGGTCTTGCGATCTGCCTCAGGCCGCGAGCTTCCAGCCTTTGACAAGCTCTTCGGGCGCAGAGAGGGCTGCAGGCAGGATGTAGCGCTCGGTGTTGTTTGCCGGCTCCCAGCCTTCAACAATGGAGCCAACCGGCAGGCCATGCCCGAAATCGGTCAGCGTCACGAGCTCCAGGATCATATGGCCGTAGTCGTCGCGCCATTCGCGCCGCTCGCCACCTTCGAAGAGACGCAACCGACCCTTGGTGCGCGGACGCTCGCGAGCAGTCAGCCATTGCGCCACGGATGCCTCGGCATTGGCGAAAGACACCACATTATCGGCATCGCCATGCCAGATGGAGACGACGGGATAGCGAGCAGCTTCGGGGGAAACTTCGCGAACGAGCTCGCCCCATTTTTCCGCCGGGCGGCTTGAGCCGCGCTTCATGACGTCAAGCGCCGATATGGCATCGCGGGCAGCGCCGAAAGGCAGGCCGCCGATGATGGCGCCTGCGGCAAAGAGTTCCGGATAGGTCGCGAGCAATGCAGCTGCGATAGCGCCACCGGCCGAGAGGCCCATGACGAAAATCCTGCTATCGTCGATCGCATGCAGGCGGCGGCTGAAATCAATCATTTCTCTGATGGATCCGAGCTCACCGCGATCGCGCGTGACCATGCTCGGGCGAAACCAGTTGAAACAGAGATTTGGGTTGTTCGATGCCTTCTGCTCCGCATAAAGCACGGCAAATCCGTGCTGGCGCGCAAGTGCGGTCCACCCGCTCGCGCGGTCGAAATCCTCGGCATTCTGATGACAGCCGTGCAGGACAACGACAAGCGGCATCGGTCCCTTTACCCCCGGGGGCACATATTCGAGCATGCGCAAATCGCCGGGATTGCGGCCAAACCACAAAACTTCCGTCAGCCGCTGCGGCGACGGGCGCGTGGAAACGCGACGGCGCGACGGCTGCGATTGCGGCTGCATCATCGGAAATTTGAGCTGCGGCAGCTCGACGGAATCGACGAGCAAGCGGCGAAGCCGGCTCGGAACTTTAAAATTCATCATGGACCTTTCTATCCACGTCAGCCACGGCCGGTTTTTTCCTCCGCTGCGGGCTGACGCGCACTGTTCCTTTCCAGAATCAGTGACATCGAAAAATCGAATCTCTTTGTGCAACGCAGCAAATATAGGGAGGCCGACCCGCTTCGAACAGGCACAAAGCATCATTGCTGCTATGTGAAATCAGCTTAAATCGATTAGATTTTCGGCCACAAAAAAACGCAGCTGCGTCAGAAATAAGCCCGTGCAAGCGCGAGAAGCTTCGCGTCGTCCTTTACGCCCTGGCGATAAAGCTGAATAATCAATGCGCCGAGGCGCTCTGCTTCGAGGCTTTGCGGGCTCATGCCACGATCCTTGCAGACCGTATCAAGCACCTTCTCGAGTCGGTCCAGATCGTCTGAAAACAGCGGCAGATCTCGTGGATGGATAGGTGTGTCCAGCATTTGCGCGTCTCATTGTCCGTGGGGCAGAAGCACGCAGTACTTCGCCGGCACCCGTTTTATTCCCGACGATAGGATTAGACTATGCGCCTTGCGCGTGGGGTTGGCAAGGAAGCATTTCGGCCGACGCATTTCTGATTCGCAGATTTTACGGAAATTCGATCGAAGGTACAATTTTAAGTTAGTGCATCACCAAGCCTTTATCCGCATCTGCAATAAGCGGAAAAAACGGAGGCATAATGATGACCAGATTTCTGATCCGGGCTGCTCTCAGCTTGACGCTTGCAGCGGCGGCCCTGCCCGCCCTCGCGCAGAATTTTTCGAATCTTCCGCTGCGCAACCCTCGCCAGCCACCCGAAGGATATATTTCCGTGCAATCGGGAATATCGATCTCCTATCCCATGACAGATGGTGACAGCGAGGAGCAGCAGGAGAAGGCGTTGAAATCCTTCTATAAGTTTGCCGCAAGCAGCTGCGCCAGCCTGCTCGACACGATTGCCGATGCCTGCGAGATCAGTGCTCTGTCGAGCAATACTTCGGTCAACAATCCAGACAATCGCGGCACGAGACTTTCCATCAACGGACAGGTGACGATGGCGGTGAAACTGAAGCCGCCGACGGCGGCCACGAAATAGCCCTGCCCCATCGCAGTTCATGATCGCCGCCAAAGCCAACGGATCGGTAAGAAATGGCGGCGATAATCCCCCTCGCAATTGAGGGATGATACCATGGCGAAAGCGAAACGACGCACGCGGCGCAGGCCGCAATCCAAGGCGGGCAATTCGATGTGGCTATGGGGTGTTGTCGGCCTGGCAACGATAGCCGGCATCTACGCCTATCAGCATCGCAAGGACATGCCGTCGATGCTGGCGCATGCCGGCGCAGTCGCAGGCATGCCGCATATGGCTCGGGAAGCACCGGTGCCAGCGGCAAAACCGCAAATAAAGACGGCAGCAGTGACTTCGGAGCCACGCGCAACATCCGCCCTGCCGGTACCGCCCGCCGCCATTCCCGTGGCGATGCCGGTCAACAAGATACCGGTCGAACGGCCGATACCCAGCTTGCGTGCGCAGTCCGGCGGTCGTTTCGTGCTATGCGGCGCCGGCTCTGGAACGAACTGCGTCGTTGACGGCAATACCTTCTGGCAGGATGGCATCCGGATTCAGTTGGCCGATATCGATGTGCCGGACGCTGGTGCCGCGCGCTGCCCGAGCGAAAGACAGAGAGGCGTAGCCGCGAAACTGCGCCTGCAGGCCATTCTCAACGATGGAAGCTTCGTGCTTTCCGGCAGCAGCCGTCGCGACGACCCGAATGGCGGCAAACTGCGCATTGCCATGCGCGCGGGGCGCTCGCTCGGCGATCAGATGGTGTCAGAAGGTCTCGCACGCCGCTGGACCGGCCAGGCGTCGTCCTGGTGTAGCTGATTTTCAGAAATTCGATTGGGAGTTCAAGGAGATAAATGGTCGGGGCGACTGGACTCGAACCAGCGACCCCTTGACCCCCAGTCAAGTGCGCTACCGGGCTGCGCTACGCCCCGACCTGCCGAAACGGCTTGATCCTGTTAGACTTTCGGCTTTTCCGGCGCAAGCGAAAAATCGGGCTATCAGAATAAAAATGGAACAAATGGCGTGCGGATGCACATTCTGGCGCTCAGAGTCCCACGAAATCCCCACGCGCGTTCGCCTGATGTTCCTGCGGAAATTTGAAGACTCTGGCATGGTGTTGCACGCCGCGCTGGCTTCCGCAAAGCTCATTGGTAGTGCTGGACCAGTAAATCGATCTCCGCCCTCCACACATTTCGCTTGGACGCGCGAAATGCTACGGTAAGCGGTAGGCCCTTGCATGCCTCGCCTGAGGATCATGGGTTCGAATCGTCGGGCGAGTTGTCAAAGAGACCTATAAGGCACCTTCGATTTGGCGACCTCTTTGGCGGCAACCCCCGTAGTCAAGCACAATCGTAACAGTGCGTTTTGCATCAAGGCAAGCTGTGATCCAGGCCCCAGCACAATTCGATCGAATCGAAGGGAGGGTTCTAACTCCCCGTCTTCAGTTAGAGGCAACTCGTAATATGGCACAATCATCCGGTTGGTAGCTCTGTACCTGATCGATTGATTATCGAGCGGAGTGAGAGGAGAAACGAACCTCCATTCGTTTTCTTCTGAGAAAGCGCTGTCTTTAAAGCATGCCGCCATCTGGTAAAATCGCAGGATAAAACCCTGGGCAGTAAAAAGGACCTGTCGAGGATCGCGGCTTCCACTTGAGCGATGCTGCTCTATAAGAGTATCGAGGAACTCATTTGCGATGGCGTGCTTCCTGTCATCGTCATAGATGCATTTTGACAGGCGGAATTTGCTTAATTCTTCGACTCGCCTCAATCCCTCCACGGTAAAACCCAATGATGCTCCGCCTTCGGGGGAATATCCACGCCATTGGCTAAGGAGGTCACCATGCTCAGTAAAGGAGACCACATACGCCGGAAACCAATGTTCCTTCGCGAGGACTTTCTGAAGCTCTTCAAGCAACTGGCGATCGTTATCTTGCGCGCCCTTTACTCGCTGAGCCACGAGGTTAGCCGCGATCTTTATGCCGTGTCGAAACTCCTCGGAGTCGTTCAGAAAACTGATATCTGTGGCCCATAAAACGCGACTTCGTATAATTCCCAGTAATCCGCCGACAGACGTATAATGATACAGGCGGGGAGTTTGTCGACTCTCATCCAGCGGATCGGCTCCTGGTCCGAGACTGAGGTGTGCCAAGGTTTCTGTCATTGAATTCATGGCGAGCATTCCATATGAGGCGTCATCGGACACGATATGTAAGCAGTCAGGAAGATTTTGAATTGAAATTCTTTTGCACCTCTCAGCCTATCCTTTCAACGGCATCGGATCCAGATATGTTGAGAGAGGCGGTATGCACCGAAGTTTGTAAAGAGTTCAACTTAATCGAGATCGAGCACGCTCAGGAAATCAGTATTCGAACTCGCGATCGCTGCCGTATCGATGTTCCCATCCGATAGCCGGGATACGATTTGCGTATGTGCTCGGTTGCGCAATCAAGAAAGCGCTGGCCTTAATCACAGTTTGACCAGGTTCGGATTCAGCATCAACAGTACGCACGCGGGAATATATCAGGTAGCGATTTTTCGAACCTTGGCGAGCAATCGCAGACATTGAGAAAAAGTTCATTGGATCAAGCTGCCACTCAACCCTGATTTTTCGTCGCTTGTAATGCATGCGGACCATAGGGGTCGAGTTCGTTATTGGAGTTTTCGGCTCATTTGAATAAACACCTCCTATAAAAAAAGTGCATCTTCCTTCGAGTTCCGAGACGGCCTTCTTTCCGCGATCAATAGCTTCCGACAGATCAACAAAATCTAGGCGCTCGGCAATTCTTGCCAGCAACTCTCGATAATGGAGCGCCTCCCCGGAATTGATATAATCAAACAAGTACCTTCCATTCGAGAGATTTTCTTGCACAAACTTTTGGTTGAAACGGCCGTCCGCATCGAGAATACCTTTAACTTTCAGCATTCTGCTTGCTTTGGTATCGGGAATTCGACCTAGAATGTTTTGTGCGAGTTCCTCGAGCCGTCGGGGATTAAAG
This sequence comes from Rhizobium sp. ERR 1071, assembly GCF_007828675.1. Taxonomy (NCBI): domain Bacteria; kingdom Pseudomonadati; phylum Pseudomonadota; class Alphaproteobacteria; order Hyphomicrobiales; family Rhizobiaceae; genus Rhizobium; species Rhizobium sp. ERR 1071. Next base: position 805,560 of record NZ_VITM01000001.1, read on the forward strand.
TAGTCGATCGCGTCGCCGTCAACTTCGACTGACCTCGCCGCTTTTGCAGCGTTGGCTTTCTCAACCAGTTGCTCCCATTTTTCCTTTTCTTTCATAAGTTGCTCTGGCGATATCCCCAGCGCTAGACCGCTGTTGTGCGCAAGGTCGTGGTCAGCGGGACAAAGAACAACTAGATTGCTGTAATCATTATTCTGAGAGCGGGCATAAGGCTCAATATGGTGAACGATAAAAGACTTGCTCTTTGTGCCCTTGCAGATATTGCAAGTATAATTGCTGCGCGCCAGCAATGTATCTAGTGTATCGGAGGCGATCGGATCTCTTTGCACTGCACTCTTTAAAATTTTCGCTTTCTCGTTACTTATGGAGAACTTCGCAACAAGGTCCGCTATTGCCAATGTCCTTACCTTAGACACTGTCAGCCCGGCCTTGGCGGCTTGCTCCGCTAAATCAGCCGATAGGCCGTATTGCAGAAACTTTTTCTCGTTTGAAGTTGCACGATCCATCTTGAGCCTTGTTTATTGACGAAGTGATTCACTGGCGCCCGACAGCCACTACATCGCTGTCGGGCGACGTTTTACAACTCGAAATTCATTAGATTGATAATTACAACCAGGATCAGGATGTTTCAATTTAACGATTTCAATCCTTTGGAAAAACCTTGGCCGCAAGGTTCGGCCGCGCAATCGTTATGTTTTCTATAAATGTGTCCAAGAGGCACACAAGCGCGCTCCCAGGCTCCGCTACACCTCCGGCCTATAAATTACGGCTTGGCTGCGATCACTATTCGAATTGTACCGGCTGGAGGGGCCTCTGATCCGCCCACGTGACCACTAACTTGTCCCAAACCATCACTGATCGCGCCACTCAAAACGGTCCAAGGGGTTTTGACCCAGTTCTTGCCAAGCATTCTGTCGGAAGCTGCGTCTAGCTCCACTGAAGTCGCGTCATGAACAACTATCGTCACGCCAGTTGGCTGTCCACCAACCGCCATTGCGGCAGACGGAAGTGAACTCGCAAGTGGTAGATCTTTGGGAATTGGCGCATGCTTTAGAATCTGCCAGCCCACAGCTTCCAATGATTGCCGAATTTCCTGAGATAGTTCAAATGCTTCCTGATCGTCAGTTATGTATAATACTTCGACCGGTGCGGATGGTTGCCCGTTCAACGCCTCGCTAAATTTGACGCGATCCAAATGACGCGGCCCGACCTGCTTTCTCAGTTGTTCCAGCTTGAGCTCTGCTTCGGCAGCTCGCTCATTACTCTGCGCCGCAGACTCCCGGGCGCGTGCTGTTTCTGCTTCGTTCGCCGCTATTCTCTCGGCGGCGAACTGTTCCTTCACATTCGATGAAATATTGATGCCGAACGTTGAGATAACCCCAACCACCAGACTGGCAAGTAGCATCCAGCTCGACCAGGTTGAAATCAGTTGTGCCATAGAAAGTGACATGCCCATCGCCCCACTATATTTTGTTGCTGGCAACACCCTGTGTTGCCATCTTCCATCTAAACCGATGCGCAACCGTATCGTCATTTCCATCTATGCATGCGGGCAACCGCTTGGCAATTCAACCGTGAAAATCTCTGCGGCATTAGCTTGGGAAGCTCGACCTAAAACCTATAGTTCAAGCTCTTAGCTGTAAAACTCGGCCGTTCGCGCGGGAAAAAGCCGTTTAGCATCAATAGGGGTGTAAAACGGCGCAGCCTACCATAGCCGGGTGAACGCCATTGATTTTCTGCTGATCGGGTGCATCCTGTATCGATGCCCTATATCCCGCCACCAACCTTACCGCCAGGAGATCCGGATAGGCACCTGAAATGCCAAGAGGCAATGGACGTTGCTTTGCAGGAGGTAGCACTGGCGGCCATCAAGGCGGGATGGGATCAGCAGGAAGTGGCGACGGCGCTCGTCGAGCTTGCTGACGCGCAAGTCCTGGCGATGATCGAGAACATCGCCGTTGACGATGATATAGAGCGCCTGTTTGGACGGCGTTAGTGCATCGCCTCCGGTTACGCCAGACTGCTAGTTCGGCATTTCCTTGTGCCTGTCGAGATCGTTAAGCAACGGGATAAGACCTTCAGCAACATCAGGAGAAAGCCTCTCGAATATCAAGCCGGCCCGTTCGATCACCTCGTAGGTGCGCGCGTCCACGATGGCGAAAGTGCCATCGTCATCTTCGACCAGGGCATAGCGTTCTCTCATACCTCACGATACCACGCTTTCGCGCGGCGAATCCAGAAGCACCCTCTCGGGCGCTTGACTCTTCTCGAAAATGAGAACATTTATAGAACAAATTGAGGAAGACGCCATGAGCACTGCCGAGAAATTCATTGTCCTGCCGTATCGAAAGAACCGTGGCAACCTTGTGCCCGGCGAGATGCGCCAGGCGACCAGCGTTCCATCTGCGGAGAAGATCGCGGCCTCGATGGCTTCCCGATTTGTTGGCGTCGCGGCTTATGCCGTCATGGTCGACGAAGAGACCGGCGATATGTCGTCACCGCGTCTGCTCGCGAAGCATGGCGAAATCGCCGACCTGAACGCCGCCTGAGATAGACAGAAAACATGAAGAGAAGGCTCGCCGCGCTGCGGCGGGAGCGGAGACGTGCGCAACGCTGAACCTGCCACTTCCCCAGCCAACATGCTCGCAGATCATAAGGGGGAGACGGTCGATTTCATCTGCGAGGATTGCGAGATCCTGAAACGCCTGAAGCCGGCCGCTCTCTTGGAAGAACATGGCAATCAGACGATGCCATCGCTTCCTGAACTGGTCGCGAAGTCGCTGGGGTGCAAGCGCACCGAGAACGCCTTCTATGACCGATGCAAGATGCATTTTCACTTCTCGCCTGACGAGTGGGCGAAGCGCATGGGGTACATCGATCCCCGAGAGCAGAAGCGTGGAGAACTTCGCTTTTCCGATCTGAGCCGGTGGCATAGGCTCTACGTGCATTGCAGCTGCGGACGGAAAAATGAGCTCGATCGGGAGCGACTTGAGAGATCGTTGGGAAAGGATGCCTTGATTTCTGCCGCCGCGGGCAAGCTTGTCTGCAAAAAATGCGGCGTCAAAGGTTCGGCAAAGATCATCGTCCGCTCGCCGCCACGGGATTAGGGGGAAAGGCCATGTGCAATCTTTATAATGTCACGACCAACCAGGAGGCCATTCGGCAGCTCACAAGGGCGATGATCGACAACATCGGCAACCTTGAGCCGGAGCTGGATCTCTATCCGGATCAGATGGGGCCGATCGTGCGGAACACGCCGGCCGGCCGAGAGCTGGCGAAGGTTCGCTGGGGCTTGCCGTCGTCTCAAAAGGCGCAGCTGGACGCCGCCACGAAGCGAGCCGATAAGCTGCGCGCCAAAGGCAAGCAAGTGAACTTCGATGAGCTTCTGAGGATGGAGCCTGATGGCGGAACGACGAACGTCCGCAACACATCGAGCAGACATTGGGCGCGATGGCTGGGCATCGAAAACCGCTGCGTTGTGCCGTTCACGCGGTTCGCTGAGCCAGATCCGGCAAGCAAGATCGAGGGAGGAAGAACGCCGAACGCCTGGTTTGCAGGCAGCGCGGAGGAGCCGCTGATGTTCTTCGCCGGCCTATGGGTGCCGCAATGGCGATCCGTGAGGAAGGTAAAGGAGGGAGAGATCACGGTCGACCTCTATGGCTTCCTGACGACGGAGCCGAATGGCATCGTTGGGCCTATCCATCAGAAGGCGATGCCCGTCATCCTTCGCAATCAGGATGAAGTCGAGACCTGGCTTACCGCGCCATGGGAGGAAGCGAAGTCGCTTCAGCGCCCCTTGCCAGATGACGAGCTGGTGCTGTTACCAGCCGTGAAAACCGGAGGAAGTGAAAAATGACCGACGAAAGAATTGAGAAGCTGGAAAGACGAATTGCCGAACTCGATGGTCGCTGCGTGATGCACGAGCTGCTGATAGCTCACTTGCTAGGTAGCATTGGCTCAAGCACTGGCGACATAAAGGGCTTCGTTGGAAACGTAATCGGCAATGTGGTGCGCGACATCCAAGCGGCCTCAGAGGCCTCCGGCCCTTCACAAGCGACGCGCTTCGCATTCGCCATGAAGACCCTGGAAAACTTCGCGGGAAATATGGAGGGATCGCTTAGCCGGTCAACTCGGGACGATCTAAACTAGATGGCCGAAGAACTCGAACGCCCAATGGATACGGTCCACGTCAATCACTATTGCGAGCATCCCGGCTCCAAACAGTGGGGCGGCTTCGGCTATGATATCGGCAAGGGCGAGACGAAGTGGTTTTGCTTCGAGCATCGCTGGCTGGACTATCGCCGGCCGCGATATGGTGATCGCACCTGAGACTAGCGAACCGCGATGCTCTCAAAGCTTCAGCCAGTGCCGAACGATCGCTGAAGCCGTGTCGCTCGCCCAAACAATGACCGACCCGACAGAAATCCCGAACAATACAAGAAGTCCACCGACTCCGGTTCCGAGAAGCTTGATGCGACGCCATTCCGAAAGAGCAGGCTCGACTTCCTTGTGATTTTTGGCGACGGTTTCCTTGAGCGCGATTACCTCATTTCGGATCTGTGCATCAACCTGTCCCGCGATGGCGATCGTCTCATCAGTCTTCGCCATCTGCTTCGCATGATCATCGAGGCGTCGGTGGATGACAGCGCGGCTCTCATGGGCGTTTTCCTTCTCTTCCTGAAAATCTTCCCTGATCCGATCAAGGCCCTCTTCCATACGGCCGAGGGTGCGCATGATTTCGTGCAGCAGATCGCTTTGCGTCGGCATACAATTCGGTCTTTCACTGCAGGAGGGAGATCAGGCCGGGCGCGATCACGCAAAGGAACGCGCCTGTCGACAGAGCGAAGAGGATGAGGCTCACGCGCGCCGACATCACCAGCACTTTTGCTGCTGTCCGAACCTATTGTGGGCCGCGACCTGGTTTGCAAACGGCCGATCCGTTTGAAGGATCGTTACCGACGTTGCCAGGCTGGGTGTTAGTTTCTGCCATCCGTCGCACGCATTCTGCGGCGTCGGCGTCTGACAGCCCGAAATCAGCGCACAAAGAGGCAGCATCAGAAGTAGAGACCTGATCATTGACCACGTTCCTTTCGCGGAGAAGCGTCACGGATTTTGTGAGAGCAGCCGTTGCGGCCATCTGTTTGCCTTCGCCCTGGCCGATCCATCGCGCCGGGTAAAAGACGAGCGTAGCACCGACGATCAGGCCAGCGCCTATCTTGAGGTAGTCGAAGATCCCAAAGCCGAACATCACACGGCTCCTTTGAGGCAATACATCTGCTCAAGGGCGCGCCGCTTCGTCAGCCCGGGCAGCTCGACGAGCACGCCGTTCTTGCGGGCCTTGTTGTAGAGCGTGAGACGCTGGCAGGCTTCCTTCACCTTGCCTGCGTTCAGGAGGCTGGCAATAGGCCCGCAGAACGTCCCATTCCCCAGATTGTAGCTGAAGTCGTTGAACGCCATCTGGACATAGGGCGAGAGGTCGTCATAGCCCTTCACGCAGGCTGCGTTACCCTGCTGGTAATGCGCCATCCGCTTCTTGAGCAGATCCAAGCATTCTTGCTGGCTAAAGGTGCGACCCTTCATGTCCTGCGCGTTCTGCGTTTCACCGTAGCAATATGTGAGGACGCCGATCGGGTCTTTATAGACATAGCCATAGTAGCCCTCTGCCGGAGCGGCCAATGTCGTGACGGCCATTGCAATGCCGGCGGCCACGGCAGCTTTTGAGCGTTTACTCGCCATGATCATTTCCTTTCAGATTTTCTTGAGCGACGAGGCGCGAGATCAGCGCGCCGCAGGTGACGAGGCCCGTCAGCGCCGCAAACGTGCCGCGCGGAATGGAGACGAACTGATCGATGATCGGGAGGGCGACTTCGCAGCCGGACAGGATGCCAGCCACAATGATGAGCCGGATGCTCCACGCATGGCGAAGCACCCGGCCCGCGTTGGGGACGAGTTTCGGTTTCATATGATGTCCTGAGAGATGGGTGGATCAGTCCGCCGAGAAGATTTCGGGTGACCGAATATTTTAAGTCTTGCTGTTGAAGCCGTTAGAAAGTACGCGTTGCAAGTAACGCCGATGTATATGTCGGCCAGCTGTTAGGGCGCCACCAGCGAGAGGTCTATGCGGACGGTCGGTCAGATACTTGACGAAAATAAGGGGATGGGTAAAGGATTCGGTTTCCTGCGCATCGCACTGGCCGTCACAATAATAGCCTGGCATAGTTTTGTTGTTTCTCAGGGCGACAGAGCATCTTTCGAATATCGCTACTTTTGGATTTCCAATTACGCTCTTCTGCCGATGTTCTTCGGGTTGAGCGGCTTCCTGATCGCAGGGAGCGCTCAGCGCCTAAGCATCGGGCATTTTTTCCTCAGCCGAGCCTTGAGAATTTTTCCAGCGCTGGCCGTAGAAACCGTCATCTCGGCAGTTTTGATCGGGCCGATGGTGACGGCGCTTGCGCTATCCGACTATTTCCAGGACCCTGGCTTTTTCCGGTATTTTCAGAATATGTGGGGCGCCGTGGTCTACACGCTTCCCGGCGTGACGTTTCTTCCGCCTTACCCCGAGATCGTCAATGGGGTGATTTGGACCGTCCCAATCGAGCTCGCCTGCTATGTGGCGATGGGCGCTCTAATATTCTCAAGACTGAATTCACGGCCCATTGCCCTTATCCTCATCGGGATCGCGCTGCTCGCGTTGCCGAACGCTATAGAGTGGTTTGGGCTTGTGCGCTTCTCAGAAGTTCTGCGGCAATCAAATCACCTATGGTTTTTTGACAACATCAGGGGCGACAAATTGCTGCCCTGCTTTTTGTTCGGTGTCGCCGCCTACGGCTTACGGCACAGGATCGCCTACAGCAAAATCGTGTCATTGCTCTCTCTTACAGCCCTGGTGCTTTTGGGATCGCTCGGAGACGCTGTCTCTGTGCTCAGTCACCTGCCGGCCACCATTTTGATGTGTGCCGCCGCGATTTACCTCACGATCTATATTGGCTGCACTGATCTGGAGCGCTACGCCCCGAAGGGCGACTATTCCTATGGGCTGTATATCTACTGCTTCCCCATCCAGCAGATTTTGAACAAGCTCCTGAACATACATAACACCGCAGGCTTTCTGCTTAATTTCTCTGGAAGTCTCGCCATTGCAACCGGGTTTGCGATTTTCTCATGGCATCTCATTGAAAAGCCATGCCTCGGATTACGCAAGCGTTTCAAATCCGGTAGGCCCGCCCCGCAGACAGTCCCTTCACAAGCGTGACGCCGCAGCAAAAAAGTCGTCGATCTGCTCGGAAGTGAAACCCATAGCTGTGAAACCTTCCTGCATCATCGGTTCGGACTTCACGAACGAACCGGAATACTCAAAGGCGATCTGGATCGCTCGCGGCTGCGACGCGACCCATGCCTCGACTTCATCGAGCAGATCTTGAGCGAGAAGCTGCAATTTGAACTGCCGAGCAGACACCAATTCCGGCGAAGGAACCGCCGATTGCGCGGACTGCATCCGTGTGAGTGCGGCAATCTCCTCGGCAGACATTTCGACTTCTTGGCCGTTCAAGATCCTGATCATCCACGAATCCCCTCAACTTTGATGGAACCTGACATCGTGCCGGCATTGCATAAAATGCGCAGCGCGTTCCGAGCTGCGGTAGTGGGCTGGTATCCGTTGTATTGCGCATAGAGAAACTGGCCGCTCTGAATAATCTGCGCCCGGCATGTGAACTTCGCGCGGTTGGCCTTGTTGAAATTAAAGATAATCATTTCAAAGGCGCCACCATTACCGGCGCCGGCGTCTGCTGTTGGAGTAATGTTCGCACCCGGGGCCGAAGCGAAGTACTGATTTGCGAGCGTTGTTCCAACGGCTGATGTGTACATCTCGCCGTAGACATTTCCGAACGAGGCTCCGTTGTCAGAGCTAAAAACGGCGGTAATCGCACTATTCGACGAGACATCGAGCGCGCCGGAGATCTTGATCAGCTCGTACGTGCCGAGATTTGTGAGATCCACTACGGAAACGCCGGAAACGGCCTGATTTATAATCGTCTCCCATGTGACTTTGAGCGTTAATCTCGCGGCTACGGCGTCCGCATCATCCAGCAGGCCTTTAATGAAGGTCGAGATGCCAAGAGCTGACTGGGCCTCTGACACATTAGCGCTATCTATAATATCCCGGCCCGTGGCGGTAAGGCCGGTCAACGCGGCTGTATTCCCCCCTGTGAAATAGGGAAGTTTGTCGATGGCCGGGGTTAACGCGGATAGCGCGGAGATCGATGGCTTTTGCAGCCCCTGCAGGATCTGCGCCAGCGCCGTCGCGTTGGCGAGCACCTGGCGATCATAGGCGGTGTCGACGACGAGAGCATAGGAATAGGTGCCGGACGCCCCCTTCCATTTCGTCGCCGCCGTGATCTGCGTGTCGCTGTCAACTGTCAGGATCGGCATGGCATTGCCATTGGCAGCTTCAGCGTAAACTATGCCGCCAGCTATCAGTGCGGTCTGCCATCCCGTGCCCACGCCCGTTACCACGGCAGAGCCGTTGTTGAGCGTAATCGTGCCTGCTGTGTAAGGTACGGTCATTGTGCGTTCCTATAGTTCGGCGAAGGCCCACCAGCGGATGCGGCGCGTGACCGCCGGCTTGGCGCGGTTATAGAGCTGCAGTCGCGGCGTCGTCCCCGCCACGAACCAGCCTCCGATGGTGTCGGTCCCGGGCAAGATCCCGTCTGTTGACTTGATGAGAATGAACGGCGGATAGCTGAACACCTGCGAGGGGATGTTCACGGTCACCGTCGCCGTCAGCGAGATGTTGTAAGGCACATCGACCTCGCCGAATGCCTTGGGCACCATTGGCACCTGACCTTCGTAGATCGACATGCGAGAGATATCGCCGTCCAGAACATCGACGCCGGGCTGGCTGGCGCGGAATATAAAGCTTCCGGCGCTGTTTCCAATGTAAACGCGACGGGTCATTACTCGCCAAACCTGTTCTTGAAGACCATCCAAGTGAGGGTCATGCTGCCAGCCGAGCCGCCGACATTCATGACCGCCCGCGCTCTCAGCGTCGTATTGTTGACGAGCCAGACGCCGCTTTCCGTGAATATTTGCCCACCTGAGCCAACCTGCCCATAGGTTCCGCAAAGCGAGATCGGCACGCCGGAACTGTTAACCGGAATATTCGACGGATTGGCGCTGTCATATTTAATGTTGCCGAAGAAGACCGGGCGATATCCGAGGTCGGGAAAATTGACTTCAGCATACCAGATCGTTTTCCCGGTTATGGCAGCCGTGCTGGTCATACCGACCTGGCCGTTGGCGTGTAACATCAGTGTGCGAAATCGGCTGTCGAGCAGGTAATTTGTGCTCGTGTCGTCTATGTCTCTTCCGGGCTTGCTGATGAATATCCCGCTGTCACCAACCGCCGGATTGTTGCCGATCCTGATCCGCTTCGCCATCAGTCGACACCATAGACTTCGTATTCGATTGTCCCATAGTTCATCGTGCCGCCGCCAGAGAAATTGCGTGGGAACACGATACGATTGCTGTAGATGATCGGGCAGACCTGATTGTTGCCGGCCTGCTGCATCGGCGATTGCACGCTGGGTCCGCTCCACGGCGTCGCTACACTACTCGCCGCTAGCATGCGAGCAATCACGCACGGCGCGTAGCCATAGTCGCGGTTGAACATCACGTTCCAATCTCCACCGCCAGGGTCGGTGGCGGTCTTGGCCTCAAGCAGGATGCCTGACCAGTTCCAATCTGAGTCAAAGATCTTGTCCTTGTCCGCCATTGACAGGGACGCGGGAACTCCCGGCCGCGAAACCACGATCCTGGCAGGCTGTATGATGGCGCGAAGAACCATGAACCCTCCCTAGTCCGAAACGGTGATTGAGCCATTGGTGATGTCGATCACCATTTTCGCACCCGGGCCGCCATTGATGAGGCCGGCGGTCACGGTCCCGATATTTGCAAACTGCGCCTTCAGCACGCCGCCCTCGACCACCACGGGCAGGAAGGACTGACCGAGATTGTCCGGGTTCAGGACACTGAACTGATTGGCAAGAACGGAGAAGCGCGACTTTTGCACGCCACCGGTCGTATAGATTTCGAGAAACATGCCGCTCTCGATATAACTTGAGCCGGCCGACGCCCGCAGCGCGATCGAAAAGCGCGCATCAACGCCTGTCTGATTGGCCGCAACCGAGAATTTGACCAAGCCTTGAGCCGAGAGATCCCCCACCGTCGCAGAGAGCGATGTCGCCTGCGCTGCGGCTGCGCTGGCGACTCCGGAGACGACGGCGATCTGGCTGTCGGCAGACGCTTTATTGTCAGAAACGGTTGCCGTAAGGGTTGTAACCTGGCTCGCAGCAGCGTTGGCCGCATCGGCCGCGACTTTGATATTCTCGGTGAATGTCGCATTACTTTCCCCGACCGATGCCACGAGGCTACGATTGGCCTCATTCAGCACAGCGTCCGACAACTGAGTGTTGATCATCAGCTGCTCTAGCAGCGGTCGCTGGTCCTGAAGCTCCTGCTGCAGGCCCTTGAAACGGTCGAGAATGTCGTTCTTCACATGCTGCAGATCAACGATCAGGTCCGTGACGACTACATTCGGCGTCGTCACCGGCAACCACGCAGACCAATCTGTTATCCGGCTTCCTGACGGAATGAACCGACCGCGCGCCTCATAGTTCGTACTTCCCTTAAAGTTAGCGTTTAAAACCCAGCTATAGGGCGCAGCATATCGGGTGGAATCACTGTCGAATACGATGTCGCCTGTGGCGGCGAGCCGGACCTGCACCCAAACCTTGTCAACGTCTGTCTGATCGGGCGCGCAACTGACTTTGATAGAAGGCCGCCACGGCACGCCGGCGCTGTCGTTGATCGTCGCAGGCTCAACAGTCCAGCCGTACATTGGCTGAGCCGGAGGCATGACCGGTCCAAGCGGCGCAAATACCGGAGGCTTATAGTCGTGGTCCTGATCCCAATCATAATCACTGGGATCGACCTCAGTCAGATCGAGCGTGACGTCCAGATTAGCGTGATCGGCAATGCCGTCCACCCGAAACAGTTTCGCGTCATAGCCATTACGGTTCGAGGTGAAGCTGACGATATCGCCGGGCTCAAGCACCCAAGCCTGCGGCGGCAGCATGAATGTATGGCGCCGGGCACGCCGCGCCTCGTTGAGTGCCGAGAGCATGATCCGCTGCACCTGCGATGAGCGATATACCATGTTCAGGTCGACGCTAGTCATCAGGCGGCGATTGCCGTCCTGCGCCTCGAACGTGGCGTTATAGAGCGGCGGCGCGGTCTTTGTGTTCCATGCCTCATTGGGCTCCGGATAGGTCGCGGAAACGCCATTGACCGTATCCGCGAGGCCGAAGAATGGCGTGAACGACTGCTCTTCCGTCGACAGAATGTCGCCATCAGAGAAGGCGTAGACCGGAGCGCCCGGCTCGCCAACGCGGGTCTTGTAGAAGCCCCCGGTCTCGATGAGCTTGCCCTGACACCCGGTGAGAAGGCTTTCGACCGTCGCGCTGATGTCCGTATCGACGGAAATCTCAATGCCGGTCAGATAAGTCGCTTCCGGGCCGCTCGGGCCGTCAATGGCGGCACGACACTTATTGACCTGCATAATCCAGTCGGCCGCAGGCAGGCGTGGCGCCGTTAGGCTCTGAAGTCCGTAGAGCCATTTGCCGCCATAGGTGATGCCGCGCAGGATATTGTAGATCTGCACGACGGGAAGATCGTCGCCGTCACCGCCCCAAGTGGAGGGATTGTTCCACCGCTGAGGCCCGGCGCCGCCCGCCGTGCTATCCTTCGTCACGTCATAGAGCGGCGCGCCCTGGACTTCGAAGCGGAAGGTAGGGAAGCCGCTAAACAGCTCGTCGTTGGCCTGCGATGTGACGATCGCGTAGGCGACGCCGGTTCCGACACGGGTATTCTGATATGGCCGGTCAGCGCTCGAAACTGTGTTGACCAGGAAGGGATCAGCGACGGTCTGTGTGCCGTCGTAGAACTTGATCCACATATGGTTATTATTGCCGGTGTTAAACTGCGTTACCGGATAGCCCCAATCCCCATAGCTCGTGTCGCTGGTGTCGACAGTGACGGGATCTCCGTTGACCCAGAAAGCCGATATCGTCCTGATCGGCATGTCCGAGAGCGCAATGACCTGCGTGAAATAGGCATTCGGCGTCTTGCCGGCTTTGCCCCAAGTGTTCGCGTAGACCAGCGAGCCGGCCGTCGTGCGGCGACCCAAGACAAACGAGCGGGCAACATCGCCGCCGGCCTGCAGCGTGCCATTGACGCCGTTCGTCTGCTGTCCCGCGGACTTCGGCTTCTGCAGTTCCTTCGCCAGCATGCTGACGCCGATGCCGACAGCCGCATTGAGCGCGAAGGCCGACACGGTCGCGGCAAGCGACGTTTCGGCAACGCCAAGGGCGCCCGCGACGAAAGCAGTTGTAAATACAGCCATGAAAGGGAGGTCTCTTTAAAGAGGCATCATGAAATGGCGCTCTACAGCCTGATAGCCGCGACGCTCGTAAAGCTTGGAAACGACAGGATCGACACCAAGGCCGACCATGCTGACATATTGGCATCCGCATTCGGCCGCCCACTGCTCATAGGCGGCGAGCATTTTCGTTGCTGCCCGGCCGCGCCAATCCAGATCGATCCACCAGATGATCTCCGAAGCAACTTTGACCGGCGCCAGATGGTGAGGCGCAGCCACGGCTGCGAGAACGCCGCGCGCGATACCTTCACCCTCATAGATCAGGCATAGGCGATTGCTGTCGCTCAGCGCCGCATCGAACAAGACGGAAGCCGCAGCAGCAGAAAACGCAAACGGTGCGCCCGATACTGCATGGAAGGCTTTCGCCATAACCAGCACGCGCGCCTTGTCGCTTGAAATCGCCGTGCGGATCATCGATTGGCCGCCTTGATGTTCGCGGATATGCGCTGCGCAGCCGAGGTCTCAACCTTGCCGGATTTGCGCCCCCAGAAGAACTGCCAGTCTCCGACCGTAGTCGTATCCTGATAGAAATTGTCCGTCGCGGATCTCAACACCTGGCTATCGTGCGAACGTGTATCCGGATTGCTGCGGCCAAGCTCTTGCGCGTGAGAGACGCAGGTAAGCTCGAGGCTTCCCGCCTCACCTTCCTTTGGCGTCGTGATGGTGGCTTCATCGACGAAGCCGATGAAGCGGGAAAATGCAGGCGCCACCATCTGGCGGGTATCGGGGTCGAACATGCCGCGATAGATCTCGACGCCAGCCTGCTTCAACTCATAGCCGCGAACGATATTGGCGACGCCTTCATCGATCTGTGACATGGCAATGCTGACGCTCTGTGCGGCCAGATCGGAAGTCAGCGGAATATCGGCAACCGAAATCAAAGTGCCGCTACCCTCAAAATTGCGCGAGACGGCGACGCCGGTGTTTGGGTCCAGCACCTGCGCCGAAACATTCCCGACATCATTCCAGAAGCCATATTCAAACGGCAGTCCAGTATCGAGCGTCCGGACTTTAAGCCAGAGGAAGTCGCGCGCCACCAGCCGACGCGCCTGCAGCGCCGCGTTGTTCTCTACTGATATAGCTCGCATTAACGGGCCTCGATTGCTTGGAACGTGATAGTGCCACGACCGTCGGAAGTGTTTGCGGGCGCGGATAGGCTGTCCGGAACCAGCGTCATGATACAGGATGGCTTCACGAGCTTGGCTGCCGCGTTGACCAGGGATGTCGGCCACACAAAGGTGCGAACCTCGAATGATCCGGTGACGCCGGCGCCATTCGCGGTTGCCATCTCCAGCGCCTGGTAGAGATCGCTCGCGCCGACCTGCACGAAGTCGCCGACACTGACGACATAGCCAGGCGGAAGCCCCTTGAGAGAAATGGCTTTGCCAGTGATGGAATTCACTTGACCTGAGCCCGAGAAAGCCCCGCCGGTCGGCCATGATCCGCGCGGATAGGCAATGGGATAGGTCCGGCTCAACCGCCACGCCTTGAAGGTCTGGAGACCGTTCTCTAGGGCCTTCAGGCGCGCGAGCCAATAGTCCAGCTCATTCGGCCATAGACTGCGCGACTGATATGTCGCCTTCCAGAGCGGCGAACCGAGATCCTTCGCATAGCTCTTACCGTTGGCACTGCGGCTCTGCTCTTGGCGGTAGAGCAGATCGAATTCCGTTGACCAGCCGGGAAAGTCGGAGAGGAAATCGACAGGAAACGTAATAGTCACGTCTTAAACTTCCCCAGTTTTACGCCAGCCTTGTTGGCAGCCCGGATCGTCTTGATTGTCCGCGCCTCAAAATCCCGATTGAGGCGGATCTGCGCTTGCTCTAGCCGCGCAACCGCAGCAGCATCAGCGCCGCGTGCATCGATGACGGGCGCATAGGTGAAAGATGAACCCGCCTGAGATGATGCGGGAGAGGCGATGCGGGATGGCTTCGGAAGGCTTGGCGCCCCGATCATGCCACCGTCAGCACGGCGTAGGACATGGCCGCTATTGATGGCCTCAAGAAGCGAACGGTTCTTTTTCGTGGCGGCGGCATTGACGACAAACTCGCCATCCGAAAGCATGGCCGGTATCTTGTCGTCACGCGGACCGCCGGGTCCGCGAACAGAACCGCCGCCCGCCAGCTTGACGGGTCCGCCATCTTTCAGGCCGATCGACGACCAGAGTTTCGAGAACCAGTTATTGGTGCCAGACGTGCCGAACAGCGAATCAAAAGCACTGTCGAGTAGTTTGTCGCCGATCTTTTCCAGCGCCCCACCCAAAGCCTCGACGGCCGATTTGCCGTTAATCAGATCCTTGATGAAGCCTTCCGACGCATCCTTACTGGTGGCGCGCCAATCCTCCATCTTCTGTCGCAGCTTGTCCTGCGAGTCGTTGAGTTGATTGCTCTTCTGCGTGGCGTAACCATTGGCCTCAGCCAGTGCTAGCATGGCTTCCGCCTGCGCTCTGGCGGCCGGCGTCAGCTTCGAAAAATCACCGCTCAGGAGCTGGTTGACATCCGTCAATTCCTTGCCGGCGGCATTGCCTGTGCGCTGGGCTGCCGACAGCAACTCCTGCGCCGTTGCGGCTTTCTCTGCTGCATAGCCGTAATCGTTGATGTACGGATTGAGCTTGGACTGAGCTTCCGTCTGTGCATTCAGGACGGCAGTTCGCTCTCTCACCTGGCGAACTTCACGATCATAGGCCTTGGCGTCGGCGCCGCCAGACTTTTCTTTCGGCGTCTTAGTGGGCGTGGTCGCATACTTCTTGTCGGTGATATCGATCGGCTGGCTGAGTGGCAGCTCATCCTTGAAGCCTTCCGATTTCTGGAACTTGCGAAGATCCGGCGGACCTTGCGGCCCGGCGGTCGATCTGGCTGCCTCCTGCAGGGAAACCACCTCGTCCTTGGCGGCGCCCGTCTTCTCGCGAATTGCGTCCATCTGGCGGAGGATCTCGGCATTCGCATCATTGTTCAGCGGTAGGCCCATGGCCTTCTGTAATTCGTTCGCCGCGTCGAGCTGATCCTGCAATGCCTTCAGGCGCTCGCCATCGGCATGCTTCTGACGCTCATCATATTCCCTACCCAGCTTCTCAATATCGATCGGCTGGTTTGAAAAGGCCGGACCCAGATCGATAAGCGGCTTTCCGCCATTGATCGACTTGCTCAAGCTTTGCAGCTTGTCATTCAAAGATCCACCGGATGCCGACGCCCCCGCAAGAAGGTTGTCGTAGGCTTTGCCGAGATTGTTGAGCCATGCGATGACGGCCTGGATGTTCTCGGCAAGCTGGTTGAAGTTCAGCTGATTTATCCGGGTGACTGCATTCTCGATGACGCTGATCGCGGCGTTGCCGGCGCCAGAAGCCTCGTTGAACTTGCCGACAGCCTTCGTGAGGCTGGTCTGCAAATCGGTGAAGGCCTGGCCGATCGTCGTCTGCGTGCCGGCGAGCTTGGTGTCGAGATCCGACGCTCCGGCGATGATGCCGTCAAACAGGGCACGGCTGGAGATCTTGCCGTTGTTGACGAGGTTCTTCAGCTCAGCAACCGAGCCGTTCGCCTGCTTGATGCCCTTGGCTGCCGCCTGCGCGAGCGCCGGCATGCCTTCGATAATGGAATTGAACTCTTCGGCATGCACCGTGCCGCTACCGAGCGCCTGCGCCAACTGCAGCATGGGGCCGGCCGCTTCCGTCGCGCTGGTGCCCGATACCCGCAGAGCTTTACCCACGAGATCGGTGAAGCCGACCAGCTGCTGACTGGACGCACCAAGTTCCTTCTGCTGCAGCGAGACGCGGCTATAGAGCTGTGCCAGGGCCTCAATCGGAATATGGTTCTTCAGCGCGACGCCATAGAGCTGGTCCAGCGTCTTCGTCAGACTGTCGCCAGAGAGACCGGCAACCTTCATCGCGTTTTCGATCTTGATGGCGGAGTCGGCCAGCTCCTGAAGACCCTTTGCGCCACCGATGAGCGCAAATGCCTTGGCGACATTCGTCCCCAGGGAAGAGAACGAATTCTCAAGGTTCTTATTCATCTCGACGGCGCGCTTTTCGATCGCACGGAACTGCTTATTAGCCTGGTTCGTCTGGCGGTTCAGCGCGTTTTCGAACTTCTTGAAGTCAGCCGAAAGCTGCACAACAAGGCGCTCAATGTCAGTGGTTGCCATCTAATCCAGTCCTGCGAACGAAATGATCAGGAATTTCAATTCTTCGATTTAAGCCATTCGAAAAGCTCATCTGCTTCCCGGTCGCTCATCTTGCCGTCGTCGGGGCAATGAGCCGCGACGTATCCCTCTACCGCGACATAGAACTGCCACATGGACATGGCGTTGACCTGCTGTGGAGAGAAGCCGATCGCCGCGCCTAGTCCGTAGATTGCGCCAAATCTGAACTTTCCGTTGGGAAGGTCGTCGAGCCTGTCTCGATCTGATTTGGCGCTTTTGGCTCCCCCGGAGGTTCATCCGGAGCGCCCATCAGACCGGCGCTCAATATACCAACCGCATAGATGAGGTTCTCGACGGGAGGTCTGGCCTCGACATATTTCCGGACCAGTTTGAGAGCCTTGACCGGGTCGACGCCTCCACCGATGAGGCCGAGACGGATGGTATTGGAAATATCCTCTATGCGCCATTGCCGTGTCTGCAGACGATCGAGGATGACATACGGGCCGGCGTCGCATTTCTCCTGCAATTCCGCCAGCTCGCCCCAGCCCAGACGGAACGAATAGGTTCCGTCTGCCCAGTCCAAGGGGATACGAGCGTCCCGCATCAGGGTGTCGACACGCGCGTCAGAGCACCATCGCTCTGCATTTCAACGCTCATGGTGACACGGCCACCTTGCTCGGCGGAAGGGTTGAGCGTGTTGACGTGCATAAGACCCGTCCACGTGATCGTCTTGGCCGGGAATTCCAGCTCTATCTTCACAGGAACGGATTCGACGTTCTCCCATGCGTCAAGCCATGTCTCCACCGACTCGGCAGCGCAAACGCCATCGCCGGAGACGGATGCTGACAGAGTGTTCGCGTCGCGGCCGATCCACGCCACCGCATCTGGATCATCGCAGTCCGGAAGCGTGACTTCCGTGAGATCCTTGGTGAGAGTGAGGCTTTTCGAGGTAAAGCCGCAGGGAGCGGTATAGACGATCGGCGTCGCGCTATTGCCAAGCAGAACGCGGAATTTGCCGAAGCGGGCAGTTGTCGGTTGCGCCATGGTGATATCTCCTATGATGGCAGCAGTGAAGGCCGCCCGGTGTGGGCGCTATCGGCATTCGCCGATATTCCTTGATGTCAGGGTTTCTCGATACCGGCGCGGAACGTCAGCGCCGCATGAGAGGTCAGTCCGTCCGGGTCGCGAAAGACGCGGCGGCCGTCATACTCGAAATAGACCTGCGCATTATCGACGAGAGGCAATTCAACCTCGTCAAGGGCATCCTCGATCGCGCGAGCTATGCGCTTGACCTCAGGAAAGCCGACCGCGCGAGACCATGCGTCGATCTGCAGGATGAATTCTGATGCCCGGATACACTCGGCAGGGTCCGGTATCTCCTGATCCGGGCCAAGCGAGATATAAGGGAATGTCGCCGTCGTGTTGCCCGCATCATCTTGCGGAACACGGTCATAGACCCGGCCTGCCACGAGCGAAATGACGCCGGCGTCATTCTTTAGAAGGGTGACGATTGCCTTCTGCAGCTCAAAAGATGCATCCTCGCTCATGACGCCGCCACTTTCTTTGCCGCATCCCGTACCGCTTTCCCGAGACGGCGCACGGTGCGCCGCTTGTTCGCGCGCCAGCTGACATAGAAGTATGGCTGCGCCCGCATCTTCTGCGTTCCAAACTCCACCCATCGCGCATAGTAGGCTTCCGCGTTACCGGCATAGATGGTGATCGCCATGTCGCCTGACTTGCTGGCGACAGTGGCGACAACAGCCGAACCCTTGGGCGCCGAACCCCATGTCCAACCAATGCTATCCCGCAGGGCACCGGACCGTCTGTCTTTCACCGGAACCGCCAGGACCGGCGCGAGGCGCTTCATCATGCCGACAATCTCATCGGCCGCTTTTGCCATTTCGGCGCGGATCATCTCGCGAGCAATGGCCGGAAGCTGCTTGAGCTTCCTGTTAAGACGATCAAGATTGGTGATTCTGGTCATCCGGCGGCCACCCCGCTCTGGCAGAGGAAATCCAGCCACAACCGGTCATCTGTCGGCGTGATATCGCGGATGTTGAACGACTTTCCATCCCTCACATCGCGGACCCGCCAGTCCGTCGTGACCTGCCGCGACGCCGATGAGCGGCGCACGAAGATGACCTGCGTATGCTGGCCCTGAAGGCGCTCAGCCATGACGCTTTCGCCGCCGCGCAGATGCGTAAATCCGGCACGGCATTGAAACTGCTCCCGCCATTCGCCAACCGTATTGCCTGCGCCATCGTCGATATCGACACGCTTGTCGAAGGCGACATGAAAGAACAGATCACCGGCCGATCTCGTCGCTGCCATCAACTGGTTCCCTGTTCATGAAAAAATCAACCGCCTTGCCTGCGGCGATGGCCTTATCGGCGCATTCACGCTTCACGACGCAGACCATGCCAGCCCGATAGGCGATGGTCATCGAAGGCAGTGGCTTGTAATCGAAATCGGCGATGAAGCGGACGCGGGCCATGGATCACCAAACCCTATATGGCGAAAGCAGCGCCTCGACGGCAAAAGGCATCGCAAACGGCTGTTGCCCAGTCGAAACGACAGGCTCTCGCACGTTATACCACTGAGCAACAAGCATCTTGATCGCCGTCCTGATCGGTTCCGGCACGGCGTTGTTCCACTTGTCGGGAGCATCAGGATCTTGAGTTCCGTAGCCCGCGCGGTAGCGGATCTTCACGTCGCCATCACGTCCACGAACTGCTGGCAGATCGTCGAAATGGAGCGGCGTCGGAAGAGGCCAAGTCTGCTCGATGCCATCCGGATCTATATACTTTATCGAAATAATCTCCACTTCAGGCGGAAATGGCAGACGCTCTCGATCGGTCGGCCAGTTGCATCGCTGCCATTCCAGAACCTGAATGCCGAGCGCGCGGCCGAGCCATCCTTCCGGGCCGTCCAGCCACTGCGTCGCAGCAAGGATGAACGACTTGATCAGATCATCGTCATCGGTGATGTCCTGGTCGATGATGAGGAATTTCTTTGCCTCATCAACCGAAATGATCTCGGTCGGTGCTTCGATAACGACGACACGCACGCTGATATCCTACTTGTTCTTTTCGGGAGCCTGTTCAGCCCTATTGGAAGGCTGTTCTTCGGGTTTGCTCTTCCCCGATGCCTCAGATTTCGCTTTTTCAATCTCCGCCGCAATCGCGCGGATCTTGGCATCGGCATCCTTGCGGGCCGTATCAAGTTCGGATTGGATCGAGCCGAGCGCCGCGTCGGCACTCTGGCGAGCGGCAGTAACTTCGGCAGCAATTTCATTGATCTTGCCGTCTGCAGCTTGCCTGGCCTTCGTCAGCTCGGCTTCGATTGCCCCTCGCGCCTGGTTGGCTTTATCGACAAAGGAATTGAACTCCGCCTCGATATCGGACCTTGTTCGGGCGCCAGCAGCTGCGGGCGCCGCTTTCGATGAGGAGCCGGGCAGACCCAGAACCCCGAGGCCGACAAGATGCTTCGCTTCGTTTTCCAGAAGCTCCCGACGCTCACCGCGCCTGTAGAAGCGGTCACCTTCATGCTCACGGAGCACTTCGTATTCCACAACCTTGTTCATGACACTCTCCTTCGGTTCATGAAGCGGGCGGAGAAAGCCGCCCGCTATAATGAGCCGAAGATCAGGCCACGCGACCGAAATCGCCGTAAACGAATGCCTCCGGTCGGTATACCGCCAGCGCAAGACGTTCTTCAATCAGCATGGTGATCAGGTTCTTGATGAAGTCATCTTCGTTTTCCGTGGCGATCTCGACGCGTGCCAGCCAGCGGTCAAAGATCTGAGCGCCGAGCTTGAATGCGCCGGTCAGGAATTTGTCGACGGCAATGGCCTGCGTCTGAACCACAGGCAGACCCCAAAGGGTCGGCGTGATGGTGCCTTGCGGATTGCCGATGATGTAGCGACCGGTCGTATCCTTGAGTGTTTCGACCCAGGCCCAATCGATCGGGTTCATGACGTGACCCGTGGCCGGATACTCTGCCAGGACGGCCTGCAGCATCGCCAGACGCATGATGTCGATGCTGGTCGGATCGGTCAGTGCGATCGGAGCTGCGAACGCCGTTGCCTGCGGAATGATGCCGAGCAAATTCTGTCCGGTGCCGTCGCCGTTCAGCAGCTGCGTTTCCTCCTTGAAGGCGAGGCCATAACGGCCGCGCCCGTCGATGTAGGAGGCCAGCTGCGCAAAGTCTTCCATTGCCTGGCGAGAGGCCTTGAAGTGATGCGCGATGACCTTCGCCGACGTATTCTTGAGTGCAAACTTGATATCGGATTGAGGCTTAGCAGCCCCTTCCGCAACCATGCCGGCGCCGTTGGTGAAGCCGGTCTCCTGCACGTATTCGAGGACACCGCCATCCATTCGGCCAGGGGTGATCAAGTCACGCACCGTCATGCGGCGCTCAGGCGGCGCGATAATGCCGGGGAGCCTGGTCGGAGGAATGGCGGCGCCGATTGCGCCGGCGGTATCAGTATTGGCGGTCGTGATGACGGCCTTGACCTGCATATCCACCCGGCCGCGCGGCGTGCCCTGCCCACAGAACTCCTTGACCTTCGCATCTTCGACGAACTGCTGGCCCAGGCTCTTCTCCGCGTCGGCACCATCGCCGCGATTGCGTGCGAGCTTCTGTTCGAATTCGGCAACCTGCTCCATTAGACCATTCATCTTGAGAAGTGCCTCGTCTGCCTTCTCCTTGATGCTGGTCGACAGATCGCCGCTTTTCTTGGCCTCACCGAGCGCCTTTTCGGCAATCTCCTTGGTTTCGTCCATCGACTTCTGGAATAGGGCCTTTACCTCGTCGGCGAGTTCCTTTGCCGATTTGGTGTCATGGCCTGCTGCATCGCGCAGATAGCGGCCAGCAGCACGTTCGTTTGCACTCATTGCGCCGAGCACAGCAAAGGCCGACGCGTAGAAACGCATCTTCAGTTTCATGGTAGTCTCCAATGTTGGATTAGCGCAGGAGAGCCTGCAGGAAGGTGGTAGCGTCGCTTGCCGGCGTTTCGGGCTCCCCCCGAAGATGCGGTGCGGCCTTGCTGGCAATTGCCGTGGCAAGGGCTTTCGAGAAACCGCCTGCATCCCGCAGGAATTCCTCGAATTCTCTGACGGTCGGCATCTTGCCGGCCTCCAGAATGGTTTTGACGGAGGTGACACGCGCCTCTACGTTCATGGGCATGGTGACGAGCGAAATTTCGCGAAGATCGACCGTCTTCAAGCGGCTGACACCGCGACGCTTTTCGTCTTCGACGATGCCACCGGGAGGAACGCGATAGCCGATGGACATGCCGCCGATGGCTTTGGCCTTCAGCAGCGCGTGCGCCCGCTTGGCGAGCGGGTCATGATCGACCAGCAGTTGGCCTTTCACGTAAAGACCCTTGGCGTCCTCGGAAATGTCTTTCCAGACGCCGATGGGCTCTCGCTGATCATGCTGCCATAGCATCGGTATGGTGCGCTTGTCCGCCTTCGCCTTCACGATGCTTTCGATGAAGGCGCCCGGCTCGACAACATCGCCACCCTGGTCGACATTGCCGAATGTCGATGCATAGCCTTCGAATTCGCCCGCATCTCCGACGCTCTTGGTATCCAGCAAGAAATCATAGTTCTGCGTCATGGCGCACTCCGCAAATTCAATTGTTCGAGCCATTGGGAAGCTTCCCACTTTCGTTGATGGGAACATTCTGCATCTGCATGCGCGGGATATCACCGCCCGGAACGGCCGGCATGTTCTCCAGAGCGCGAACTTCGTTGATCGTCATCGCGCCAATCTGCGTCATCGTCTGATAGAATGTTGCGCGCGCCGAGCTATCTCCGCGCAGCAGTCCATCAAGGTTGAATTCGATCGTAATTCCTGCCGCGCGCTCAGCTGGCGTCAGCAGCTGCTTTTCGAGCGCCTGCTCAATGCGCTTCAAACGACGCCGAAGCGTGAACTTCTGGAAGCCAAGGACCTGCTCCGACAAACCGGAGCCGAAGCTTGTCACTTTCTCGGTGTGGCCGATCATGAATGGCGGAACACCGAAGAATCGGCAAATCTCCTGCACGGAGAAGGCGCGGGACTGAAGCATCTGCGCGTCTTCCGGCTTCATATCGATAACCTGAAGCTTCTGGCCCCCTTCCAGAATAAAGGGCTTGCCGGCGTTCACGGCACCAACGAATTTGTCCTCAAGCTTACCCTCGATCGCATTACGCTGAGGTTCAGTAAGCCACTTCTCGAAGGTTAGAGTGACGCCGGGCCGCATGCCGTTCGCGAACATCTTTCCGGCCGTCTTGTCGATCGTGCGTGCGAGCCCGAAGGCATGGCGGCCAAATTGCAACGTCGACATGCCGCCGAGCGGATCGCCACCGAAGCCGCGGATATGTAGGACACCGCGATCAGACTCGATGTACGACTTTCCGTTGTCGGTCCATGAATACTGTATCGAGCCGTCTGACAGGCGACGCACGTTCATGCACACCGGATTAACCGGGACTAGCCCTATAATCGCCGTCGTTGATCGAAGGATCTGAGCATAGGCATTGCCGCGAAGTTCGATCGAAGCCGCTACGAAATCCCAGAAATCAACAGCCGTCTGGTCATAGTTCGGGCTGTCATGAAGGATGCGATAGAGCGGATGGTCCTTCGCCACGATCCTGTTTCCAGATCCATCGAGGCGGTAGACCATGAGCGGCAGGGACGAAATCGTGCCGGATATCAGGTTCACGCATGCCCATACGGATGAAATCGTCATGACGTTGGCGTCATTGACACTTTCGCCTGCATCACTCTCGGAGCCGGTGCGCGACCATCCCTCCGGACTGCGCAGCGAAAGCGTGCGCACAACGGCATTCGCCATCTTCTGCAGAATGTTCACGATGCCCCCGCGAATTGCTTGAAGTAATCAGCCTCACCCGCCCCGGAGGCTTCCGGGTTAAGCTCCATCAGCTTGCCGGCGTTAAGCATCGCCATGACCGGATCGATCTTCGCCCAGGCCTCTTTCTTGTCGACGAGGACCATGGTCGGACGATGCTCAAGTTTCACATTGCTTACGCACCAGGCCATCAGCTCGGAGCCGGAGTGCTTAAACGTCCCATCCATCAGCTTGCGCTCGATCCCAAACACGGCCGAGCTGAGGCGCCCACCTTGAGGAACGGCGCGAACTTGCGGATCGACAATTTCCCGCACGGCCAACTCTTCGACGAGTGCGGTTATGCCCCACGCATCGACACCAACGCCGCCGTCATCCGGCAAGAGACCCGCGTCGCGGACACGAGCGATGATCGCTGCAGCCTCCTCCGCATCCTGCGTTGGTCGATCACAGATGACGAGATCGCCGCCTTCTTTAGCGAAGCCGTTCAATAGCTCAGCGATGTTCTTGCGAGCTTCCAAGACGGTCGGATGGCACCAAGCCTTTATCCAGAGTAGCCAGTGCCGCGTCACTTTGTGCCGACCGATGAGAGCGAGGCCCCAAAGGTCATCTAGGCCACCAGCATCGCCGCCTGCGACGATCACGTCGCAATTCTCGATCAGATATTCGAGGGTGATTGCCTTGTCGGCTGCCGCCTCCCAATAATCGACGCCGCCCCAACGATCGCCATGCATCGCCATCCCGATCTGGACGTTAAGATGCTGTGATGCCCAGCGGCGGCGCTCTTCCTCACCCTTCTCTGAGGCTTCCTTCCACTCCTCCATCAACCGGTCGATAGTGATCGACAGGTTTAGGTTCGGGAGAACCATCGGCCAATTCGCCGGGTTACTCCATGGCTGATCCGGATGGCGCTGCATTGCCTCCGGAAATTCATAGAGGACCGGAAGCGTGCGGGCGTCTGTGATCTTACCGTCCCGCACATTTCGGGCATATTCCAACTCGACCTTGAACGGCCCAGACGGAGGCTCGTCGCTCTGCGTCGTGATGATGATCAGGAACGATTCCGGGTTCGGAATGAGGCCGCCGCTGATCTGCCCAAGGACGCGCGAGGCGTAAGAGTAAGCCGACATGACATGCAGCTCGTCGAGCAGGACGCCGACAGGCTTTACACCAGTCATCACCTTCATATCGAAGGTCTTGATCTTCAGTTTCGCCTTAGTAAGGCGGTCCTTGATCGTCTTCTGGTGCTCTATGCACTGGAAGCGCTTGGACAGATAGTCATCCGCCTCGATCATGCCGGATGCCTGCTGGAATGCAGTATCCGCAACGTCCTGCGTCGGCCCGACCAGAAGAAACTCAGCGCGTGGGCGACGGTTCATGAGGAGTGCCGTCACCATGATCCCGGCGCCGCCGGTCGTCTTCGAGTTCTTCTTTGGCACCAGGCCAAAGACCTTACGGACATGACGCTCGCCGTTTTCGTCTATCGACCCAAAGACAGCACGAACGATATCACGGAACCAGTCGCCAGCGCCCTCCTCCATGGTCGGCTGATCGGGAACGTCAGGAAGACGGAGCTTATTAAAAATCTTGACAGCCCGCTCACCCTCTTCCGCATCGAGGGGAAGGGCAGGCACGAGCGAGCGACCGGATTTCAGGCGTTCAACCCAATCAGGGCAGGAGAACTGCCATTCCGCCTTTATTGAAGAAGCGTACCCCATTCCGTTCCCTCATGTGCGGTCTGCGCTTCGCGGTTGGCGGTCTCCTTCTTACCGAGACGTTCCTGCTTCTCTGCCTTTGGAGCGATTGGAACGGCGGGCTTGCCCTGCTTGTCTATGATATCGAAGACGCGAGAAATGGCGACGGAGTTGCCGGACTTCATTTTCTTCAGCGTCACTTCGAGCGCCATGCCCTCGATGATATCGAGACCCTGCTCAAGCTCTCGGGAAAAATTCTTGCGCAAAGTCTTCTCATCGCAGCCGATATAGTTAGCGATACGCGATTGCGTCCATCCTGCAGCGCGCAGTAGAGAGACAAGCTCTTGATTTTCCTTGTTCTTTCCGAATGATGGCCGGCCGCGACGATCCTTGATAGGCAAGATCGGGTCGCCGAACATGTCGCGTTCTTGGACCAGCTCGGATTTTTCGTCTGTCACGGGAAAAAACTCTCCGAATGGATGGGGCGCGGGTCTAGGCCGGAAGGCCTGCTGGACTTTTGACCCGCCCCCCCCTTGTCCGGTCAGGCCGGGTCTGCCTGGTCAGCCTCGATGAAGTCGAGGTAGAACCGCTTGCCGGGCTCGATCTTGCCGAGCAATGCGGGATTGGCGACGGTGATCGTCAGTTCGCCCTGCGGCGAGAACTTGGCATAGGTATTATCCTCGTCGTATCCACTCTCCGGATACGAACCGCTCTTGGCTACAGCGACCATCTTCAGGCGATCGCTACCCTCGAACCGACTGACCTCGGTGACACGCATCTTTGCGCGCATCGTAACTCGTTCGCTCATGCGACTTCTCCTTGCTATCGCCTGCTCAACGGGAACGATGAGACGCAGGCAGATCTCACCAACTCCGAAACGATTGACGTTCCTGCTTTTGCTTCAGGCTGTCGTGGCATGGCTTGCACAGGCAATGCAGATTGCTCTCATCCCAGAACAACGCCTCGTCGCCATGGTGCGGCGTCTTGTGGTCTGCCACGAGTTGGGATGTATCGGCCTCGATGCGGCCGCATCCCTTCATCTGGCAGGTGAATAGGTCACGGACCAGCACGCTCATGCGCAGCTTCTGCCAACGAGCCGTCTTGTACCAGGCGCGCCATGGCTGCGTGCGGTCACGCTCGCGATGGCGCTGCGCTTCCGCTTCTTCTCTAGTCGATGGAGCTGCGATGCGTGAGCCGAGCGCCTTCAGCCTTGGTTTGATAGACGATAGCCTGCCCATAACCATTATACGAAAAAGGCGACCATCTGGCCGCCCGTCTGTATGTCATAGCTTGCGCACTGGCCTTGAATCGATGTCTCTGTTTGAGACCTTCAAGGCGGGGTCTGCCCGGCTACCGACCTGAGAGTTTCCTCTCTTTGCCTCGCGTCCTGCCGAGGCATTCAGGGCTATCGCCCAAGGGTGCACTGAGATCGCAGATCATCCCGTTGACGTGATTTGTACTCACAGCTTTTCGAGATTCGCAAGAGGGATATTGAGCTGCCCTGCACGGCCCATGAGTTTATATTCCACGTTGCACCGCTTATCCTTACCCTTCAGCATCTTCACCACTCTCGCCTCAAATCCGGTGAATGGACCCAGCTTGATCAGCACCCTATCACCTGCCTTTATGCTCGCGTTCTTGGCCTCTTGTTCCAGACGTTGGCGTTCTCGCTCTTCCTCTTTCTCCTGCATGACTGCATTGAATTGGCTGATCGATTCATCGGACACTCGATATGGTCGCACCCATCCGCCGACGATATCGGTGACATGCTGAATACCTAGCAAACCGCGAAATGCCTCGTTGGAAGGAACACAGCGAACAAGCACAAATCCGGGTAGCCAGAGCTTACCAGGCAGTGTCCATTCCCTCCCACGGCGCACAACTTTGCGCTCCGGTTCACGCAGCACCAGGCATTCTACCCGCTCATCAGTCAGGGCTTTTTCCACAGATGATTCCCTACCAGTCAGCGCATGCAGGCAGTACCAACCGGCCAGATCAGGGTTTTCATCAGCAACCCGCTTGCTTGCCGCGACGATCTCGCGAATGCGCATGCGATGCAGGCTGATCGCCGTATCCTGCTTGTCGGACGCAAACTTGCGGATCTCGATCGGCAATCCGGAAATGCCGTTACGCTTATGCTGCATCGTCATTGCCCGCCTCGTTGATTGTTGAAATGAAAGTTTCCAAAGCTTCTTCGACGGCCTGGTTGAGGTCGCCTGCATCGTCGTCGACGGGCGGGAACCAGACGTAATCGTGGGGATGCTCGATGAAGGGCCAGCCGTGACGCTCGTGCAGATCAGCCCATGCGGCGAACAGAGCGCTGTCGCTCTTCACCTGACGAAACCCGGAGACAGCGGGCAGCAACGCAAGCGACGTGACGAACGGCTCCTTGCGGCGCGCCAGATCGCGCATGGTGGTCACGAGCGGCCAACCATGCTCAAGACGCTTGCTGTGCGCCAGCGCCTCTCTCGTGGCCCGGCCTGCCGCGATCTCCCTTTCGTCGAATGTGGTGAAGATGAAGCGGCCAGTCGGCTCTCGGGAGAGCGCCGCCAGGCGCGTACCCATCCACAGCTTGCCGCAGACCTTGGCAATGCCGCGCGCTGGCACAGCCACCAGCTCTTCCGGCATGTCGCGCCACATCCTGTGCTTGAGGTAGACCGCCGCTGCCCTGATATCCTCAGCCTTGGCCCATCGCAGATATGCCGGGGTTCGCTCGATGCACTCGGCGCGCTCTTCGTCCGATAGAGCCATCCATGCGTTACGAGCAAACTCGATATCGCCCTTTTTCCAAGTGGCGTACCAGAGCGTGAAGTCCGTCTCGATCTTCTTTCGATCAACCCTAGCCAAACCTCCCTCTTCCGCGCTCGCGCGCCTAGATGGAGGTTCTATTGGAGGTTCTATTACGGTTCGGGTGTCACCGTGACACCCGTCTCTGTCGTCGGTGTCACCCCTCTCCCGCTCATTTGTCACCCCTCTCCCGTGTTCGACGGGTGACACGCTGTCACCCGTCTGGCTCGGGGTATAGGCGAACAGGCGAGCTAAATCGAAGTCGTAAGAGTTGGCGATTCCGGGCCTTCCCGTCGCCTCTTTCACAACCACAAGAATCCCTTCCTTGACGAAATCGGCAAGGATGCGTTGGATGGTGCGCTCAGAGAGTTCCGTCTCTGCCGCAAGGCGCGCCACGCCGGGATAGATGCCGCGACCGTCGTCATCGGCAAAATCGGCAAGGCGAACCGCCAGAAGCTTTCGATTGCAGCCGCCAAGGTTCATCTTGAACAGGCGGCTCATGATCATGATGCTCATGCCGCCATCCTCTCGGCGCGGCAATGGTCCGCATTGGCGGCAGCAAGCGCAGCGGCCACGACAGGCGATACGGAGTTGCCGACGCAGCTCACCTGAACAGACTTCGGAAAAGCCTTCCATATGGCTTCGCCGCCCGCCTCCGGAGCAATCCAGACGCCGTCGATAATGTACTGCGGCGGGAACCCCTGAGCATTGTACAGCTCGCGCGGCGTCAGCATGCGCATGCCGATATCAACCACCACGAAAGTCTCGCTGCCGATGACGATCGTCACGAACTCGCGCTCATCCCAAAAGCCATGAGATCGCAGGAATTCGGCAACCCGACGCGCTCTTGTCACCTGCGCTTCGGTGAACGGCGGTGCGCTGATCGACGCTTCGACGTGGCCGTGACGGTCCTTGGTCGTGATGGTGCGGCAGGGTTGATCTTCCTCGCCGCCGTCGCCGGTCCCGTAATAGGCCTGAAGATATGGGGCAACCAGAAGGGACTTGCCGCCTCCGTCCGCTGTAGTCGTGGCGAGCGGCTTCTCTGCCGCGTGGCCGGTCGATGTCCCGAACTGGCGCGATATGAAGGCGGAAACGACACCTTGTTGTGCCCCGCTTGCCGTCACTGTCGATACCGGTTCGTCCACGCGTCTGCCAGGATTGACGCCGCCGATGCGCCGGCTATCGTTGTTGTGCTGCGCGATGAACGCGGTGGCAACGCATACATCGGCTTTAGCCGTAATCGTGGCTGTAGGTTCATCGCCACTGCGAGGCCTGCTCTGCCCAGCGCGACCACCGCAGCCAACCAAGGTCGGAGCGACCACAGTCAGCCCAGCGCCTCCCGCGGTGATCGTATGCGTCGGTTCATCTGCACCGTTGAACGGCTTGCCCGAATTGCGCATCGTCATCAAGTGCGGGGCCACGATACCGAGCGGCGCGCAGCCACCAGGCCGCTTGATGTAGCCGTTCGCGGTGATGGTGGATAAAGGCTCGCGCAGATCCTGACCGGTCGCGCCGGTATTGAAGCGGATCACTGATGGCGACACGACGGCTTTCTCGCCACGATGTGCCCCTGTGATCGTATTGAACGGCTGCGCTAAGTCCTCGCAGCGCGCCCCGTGTGTCAGGTTCACGATAAACGGTCGTTCCGCATCGAGAACGTACCGCTTCATGCCGCGCGCAACGCGAGCCATGGTGTTATCTGCGAGCGGGCGCACGGCCTTGAGGCCATGCTTTTCCATGATCTCGCTGCTCGAGTCGAAAATCGACGGGCAAGGCAGCGACCAGTCGATGATTTCGGCTGCCGTCCGCCACGGCAGCTTGCGGCCCGCGATCACGTCGCGGTCGTCAGGCGCCCCATGCGTCGGCTTCGGCCAGACCACGGGCTTGCCGTCAAAGCGGATGATGACGAACAACCGCTTGCGGATGGTCGGCGCGCCGTAGTCGCAGGCGCGTAGCTCGCGATGCTCGATGCGCCCGCCAAGCTTGCGGATCTCCCTGCACCACTTGCGGAAGGTTTCGCCCCTGCGTTCCGGATCTGGCATCAACCCGCGATCGGTTTGCACGAGCGGCCCGTAATCCTTGAACTCCTCGACGTTCTCCATGATGATCACGTCGACCTTGCCGCCGCTCTTCTGGATACGCTCGACCCATGCCGGGATGATCCAGCAGAGATCGCGGATATTGCGCTCGACCGGCTTGCCGCCCTTGGCTTTCGAGAAGTGCTTGCAATCGGGCGAGAACCACGCCAGGCCGATATGTCGGCCCCGTAGGTAGTCGAGCGGATCGACCTTGTAGACATTTTCAGACAGATGCAGCGTATCCGGATGATTTGCCGCGTGCAGGGCCAGCGCATCCGCATTGTGGTTGATGGCGATATCGGGAGACCGCCCCAAGGCCATCTCGATACCGGTCGATGCGCCGCCGCCGCCCGCGAAACTATCGACGATCATTGGTGGCAAGCGGCCGCCGTCGCCCTGCATCGTGGCGAAGATCTGCGATGTCGTCGTTTCCCCGAAAAGTATCCCCGCGTACATTCAGGCCCCCAGGTTGCGCGGCGGCAGGCCGCATGCGATTCGGTCGATACGGCCGCGCGCGACCTCGATCCCGATCAGATCGACGGGGCCGCCGTCATCGCGGCGTGGATTGCGAAGAAAGGTCAGCTCGGCTTCGAGGTAGGTGATGCCGGCATGGAATTGGGCGAGCTGCAGGCGACGGCGGATATGGCTTTCGTCGCGCAGCAGCTTCGCCAGTGACGCCCGGATCAGCCAACGGGCGCGCTGCTGGTCGGTTTCTGCATCTTCGAGATTGTCAACGTCAGGGAGGAAGTCTGTCACGCTGCCTCGCCTTCCGGCGCGCCCGCCTGATTGCCCCAAAACTCCCATTTGCCGTTGAGCCGGATATCGCCCGGCTGCAGGCTTTCCTTGCGCTGGAAAAGCTCCAGCTTGCGCATGTCGGGGAAAAGCCGCTCGATCTCTTCCGCGAACCAGACCGGCTTGCGGCTATGCTCGGTCTTTACCTCGCTGTAGAGGCTCTCCGGCTTGGCCGTGTAGAGGTCGATGCCGGGGAAGTTGCCGCGCTTGCAGATGATCAGGTGTTCGGTGCGATCGCGCACCCATCGACCCATGCCGATAGTCACCTTGTCCCATGTGATCATGCTGACATAGGAGAAGCCCCATGCCTTGATGATCCGCAGCGCATCGTTGAGCCGGTTCGTCGTCGTCCAGAAATACAGGATGGCATCCTGCGTGAACGGGCTGCGCTCGCCAGCGCAAAGCGCCATCAGCTCGTCGACCGTCATGGACGGATAAGGCAGCCCCTTGTCCTGCCCGGTCTCGTCGCTCCATGCTTCCTGCTGCCAGGGCACATCGCAATACCCCACAGCGAAAGCGGCACGCGGCAACTCACCCGCCACCCGCTTGCCCTGCTCGGCAATGTGGTTGATGACCGCCGTGCGGATCATGCGGGAATGCTGCAGCCGCCTCGTGCGGTTTTCCTTCGCATCGGCCGCCTTGCGCTTCTCATCCGCAAGCGCGGCCTCGACGTAAAGCACCTGCTTGTCCTGCGGCACCTGCTTCAGGCGGTCGAGAAACGAACCATTGTCGAGGCGGGAACCGCGCAGGCGATGCAGCGCCATGTCCACGATCTTTTCGCCGCGCGAGGCGTCACGCTGAACTGTGCGCTTGTCTTGTCCGGTCGCTTGCGCCGTCGATTCAGCAAACGACAACTTGTCGCTTGCTGCATTCTGGCGGGCGCGCCCACCGGAAACATGCTGCGCCGTCTCCGGATGCTTTTCGAGATAGATTTCCTTGCGCCGGGCGACGAACAGCGCCCGGTCGGCCGCTGTCAGTTCGGCGCGGCAAAGGTTTTCGTCTATCTCCCAAAGCTCCCGGTCGAGATCGTCGAAGGCCTCGTGGAAGCACAGCACCTTTTCCCAACCGAGCTGCCGTGCCGTTTCCAGCCGGTGCAATCCCGCCGAAAGCTTCACGCGCTCGTCGCCCTCCTGCCCCTGAACAGTGATCGGCGTCTTCTGGCCGATTTCGAGGAAGGACGGCTTCAGCGAGTCCACCTTCGCCTGATCAGCAAGGCGCAGGCGGGTGCCGATCTCGATGCTCGCGATATCGCGCCAAACCGCCATCCGTCCCTGCGATGGGTCAGTGGCGGTTTCAACTGCCGGCACTGGCATCGGGCGATGCTTCTTGACCGCAAGTTCGGTCGGATACCAGAGATCGGCATCCTTGCCGTCGCGGCGCAGCATGCCCTTGACATTGAGCTTGATGCAGGTCTTGCGCTCGTTATGGTCGGCGCTGCGGACCCTGCCCTCGCGAATGGCGATATCCATGAGCGCGGCGGCGCGCTCCCTGGCGGTCGTGATGGTGTTCATGGCGCTGCCCTCCGCTCGTAGCGGACAATCCCGCGCAAGATCGTTTCCGGCTTTCTGCCGTTCAGAATGCGCACCGAGATTTCCTCGGGGTCATAGACGAATGCCGCCCCGGCGATCGCTTGCCGGAGCGGCTTGGGGAGTGAGTCGAAAGCCCGCATGGTTTCGGCGGGTGACGGCGTGGCGCGCTGCATCATTCGCACCTCATCAGCCGGTCGAGATAGGATTCGCCCTTTGGTGTCAGCGTCACGAGATCCGCCGCGCTCGGCGTGCGCCGCACATAGCCACCGCGTGCGGCATTGGCCGCGCCGCATCGGTCATCATCACAACGCAGATGGTAAGGACGGCCGTATTGCCGTTGATGGATGCGGACGCGATAGAGCAGCGTCCGCCCCTTGCGGCTGACGCCGGGTTCGGTGACGACAGTCATGGCCGTACCTCCAGTTCGTCGAGTTTTTGGGTGATTTTCGAGGCGGCGCGGATCAGCTCGTGCAGCTTCAGCCGCAATTGCTTGCGCTCCAGGGCGTCGATCCGGCCATCCGCGAAGGCCTGCCGCGTCATCCGCCAAAGGGCGGTCGCTTCATCCATGATCAGGAGCGCATCGGACTCTGAAAGCGGTTCTTCGACTACGATGCACTGTTCCAGCGGCTCAAGCCGGTAGCCGAGAAGCTCGGCCATTCGTGCCGTGATGACCGGCTGTTTCGCCGCCCGGTCGAGATCGAGCGCGACATCGACGGGGATGAACTTCTTTTCGTTCTCCGCATCGGTCGATGCATATTTCGAAAGCTGCGATATGACGACGCGCGTCACGTACTGGAACACCGTCACGCCACCCGCCAATTCATAGGCGACATCAAGAACGCGCTTTAGCGAACAGTATTCGGTCTCGGAAAAACGACGCACGAAGACACCCCCGATCGTGGTCAAGGAAACAAAAAGTCGAAATGATTCCATGCGCGGCGCGCCCTGGCGCCGTACTCAATCCGTCAACAGATCGACGGAGGTCCGCATGCAGGTGACACGCGAAGAAGACAAAGCCCGCAAGGGTGCAGGGAAACACCCCTGCGGGAGGCGGTGCCGGATGAAGGAAAACGGCACAGGGGGAACTGGCCGCGTCGGCTCGGCGGAGCCGGCGCGGTTGATTGGCGGCCACGAAAGCGGTCAAGGTCGCCAGATACGAGGAGGCGCATCATTCTGCAGCCTCCGTCATTTCACCGAACACGTCGGGCCGCAGCTCATGGCGCGAAATGCCCGTCGCCTTTTCGACGGCAAGAACTCGGTCAGCAGGAACGATTTCCCACTGCGCGACCGCTTGCGGCGATATGCCAAGCGGGCGCGCGATATTTGTCCAGCCGCCTGCGGCGTCTCTGGCACGTCTCAAAGCGTCTACTGCTCGTTCTCGCCATCTCATGGTCGCGGATACAAGCATAACTTAAATTTAATTTCAAGGTACTCTTAAATGGATCACTTTAAAGAACGGCTTACAAATGCAAGCATGGCTAAGAAGGCGAAAAATGAGAAAGCCGTCCTCGTGGGAGCGGCAATTCGTGCAGCACGCAAGCAGAAGGGCTTGGTGATGCAGGACATCGCAACGCACCTCGAAGTTGAAGTCGCAGCGGTTGGAAATTGGGAAACCGGCAACAATCTTCCCTCGACGGAAAATCTGTTGAAAACGGCCGACTTTCTCGGCGTCGACTATGCGGCCCTCAATCGGGGAGAGGTCGCGTTCAAAGACAAGGATGCTTCACTCAACGAGGCAGAGATTGTCACAGAAGCCGAGCCACCCCGCATGGGACCAATGGACATCAAGGTTCTCGGTAGTGCGGTTGGCGGGGATGATGGAGACTTTTTTCTCAATGGAGAGGTGGCGGGCTACGCTCGTCGACCACCCGGCCTAGCGCACGTCGCCAATGTCTTTGCCATCCATATCCTGTCGGATAGCATGGTGCCACGGTACGACCCCGGAGAGCTTCTGTATTGCGGCGGACGCGCGCCTGTGCCTGGGGATCACGTTCTTATCGAGATGCTACCGGAAGACGGCGAACGCAACGGAAAAGCCTATGTCAAGAAACTGGTTCGCAGGACAAAGGGCGAGATCATCTGTGAACAATACAATCCCGCCGACACCCTTACCTTCAACGCTTACGCGCTGAAGAACATGTGGCGAATCATCCCGCTGCGCGAGTTGCTGGGTTTTTAGAGGCCACGTAAGCGTCAGCCAATCTCCTTCCCTCCGCCGTGAGGAAAGCAGCCTGCACAACAACGTCCTTGCCATGCAAACCATCCTCTCTGCAGCTTGAGCAGAAAAGGCGACTTGCAACCGCCTCTAGGCGGTCTGTCGGCCTGATTCCAATCCGATAAAGATCGGCGGGACGGCGCCAGCGCGAGTGCCCGCATACCGCGCATTCAATCGAGATCGAGGCGACATCGCTGATCGCCGGGCCTGTCTTGACATTCATCTTTTCACCCTGATGTTCTTTTTATGTTCTCATAATTGATTCTTTTGACGAGCGAGTCCAGCCGAATCTTAATTTCAAGCATTTTCAAGTTACGCTTGAATTACGATTTGAGTTGTGCTTTTCATTGGCTCGTCCGGTGATCTCCTCCTCCCATCCCGGATACCAAAGACCGCCGTCGCTCCCCCTCCTCCCGAGCGACGGCGGCATGGTCTCAGGAGGCTTTTGAGAGGAAAGAACCATGCAGACATCCGCATACAATCCCGTTCGTGTCCGCAACATTGCGCAGGAAATGGCCGAAGCCGCTCGCGAGCGCGGCGAAGGCCTGACAAAGTCCGACTATCTCGGTCTCGGCTTCACCGAAGAGCAGATCAACCGGCACGCACACGATGCGTCGGTGCTCTATGCGCAGTCGCTCAGCCGCGTGGCCGCCTGATCCGGTCCGATTGGGCAACCGCCACGTCTCACCCCTGGCGTCGGCGGTTTCCCAAACGGATGCGAGAGGGCAACCATGAACTATTTCACACCGGCAATTGGCAAGGTCCAGCAGGCGAAGCGCAACGGCTTCGGCGCCGTCTTCCTGATCATTCTACTCAACGACCTGCTGGCCGCAGCGGCAGTCTTTTACGTGTTTGGCTAAGGAGGCTGACGATGCGTGACGTAAGAAGATCTGACATTGAAAAGCTCTATCGCGCCGTCGCTGACGGCGAGCCTCGGCGCGAGATCCTGCAGATGATGCATGATCTCTTTGGACGCGACTATGAGCTGCGCCCTCCGGTCGATGAGATGCGCCTTGCCGACCGCTGCCAGCCGGAGCGCCGCGCCCATGGCTAAGGCTCAAGTCCTCTTCCGCGTCCACCGTAGCCAACTCCTGCCTGCGCTCGATGCAGCATTCGAGGCCGTCGACAAGCGCGCCAAGATCCCACAGCTCGGTAATATCCTTCTTCATCCCGAAGGCGATATGCTCACCCTGCGCGCCACAGATCTCGATATCGAGATCGAGGCCAGCTGCGAGCTGCTTGACATCGCCGAAGATGCGGAGCCGATCACCATCAAGGGCACGGATCTGCGCGACATCGTGCGCAATTTCCCTGAGTCGGCGGAAATCGAGTTCCTGCCGGGCACCTATAATGGCCAGGTCCGTATCCGTTCGGGAAAGTCCAGCTTCTCGATCTTCACACTGCCCGCCAGCGATTTCCCTTCCATGGCCTCCAGCCTCAAGGGTAAGACATTCGAGATCGCCATGCCGGAGGTAACCGCCGCGTTCGGCAAGGTCGCCCATGCCGTTCAGACCAAGGATATCGGCCGTCCATGGATGACCGGCATCCACATGCACCCGATGCAGGATGAGCGCATAGGCTTTGCCGCGCTTGATGGCATCGGCCTTGCCGCCGTGCAGATCCGCACGGAACGGCTGCTGGACTTTCCCGGCATCATCATTCCGCTGAAGACGGCGCAGGCGATCCGCAAGCTCTTCGACGAGGTGAAGGAGCCGGCGCAGATCGAGGTTGCCGATAACCTGATCCGCATCAAGTGCAACGGCGTTTCCCTTCTATCGAAGCTGATCGAAGGCAAGTTTCCGGAACACTATCTGACCGCCGCACCTGAAGACTACGAGCGCGAAGTGTTCGTAACCGTCGCCTCCCTGAAGGCAGCGGTTGCTCGAGTCTGCCTCGTCGCCACGGAAGCCGATAAGGACGGCATCAAGCTCACCCTAGAGCGCGATACGATGCGCGTCGAGCTTACAAGCAAGGAAGGTGAGTCGGCGGTCGATTACGTGCCGATCCAGTATGAGGGCGATACGGGCTTTTCCATCGGCCTCAACAACGAGGCCCTGCGCGGCATCCTCAGCACTATCAGCACACAGGATGCCATCGTCCGTTTCGGCGGCTCGCTGC
Organism: Rhizobium sp. ERR 1071; assembly: GCF_007828675.1. NCBI lineage: Bacteria > Pseudomonadati > Pseudomonadota > Alphaproteobacteria > Hyphomicrobiales > Rhizobiaceae > Rhizobium > Rhizobium sp. ERR 1071. The sequence goes on from NZ_VITM01000001.1 coordinate 842,250, forward strand.
CGAACGCCGTGTTTCGGCCGTCTGTCGGCGCTGACGAGCTTTACGTGATCTCTCCGATGATGGCGCGAGGTGGTGAGTGATGAGCAACGCGAGATTCCCCTTTGCATCCGCTATGGAAAAGTCAGCGACCATCTCTGAGTGCGGTCGATACCGCTACCTGCTGCTGCGGCATTGGGATGCGTATTGCTATGCGCTGCCTGTTTGCATGCTCAATCCGTCCACGGCGGACGATCAGAATGACGACCCGACAATCCGCGAGCTGATCCACTTTGCCAAGCTCTGGGGATATGGCGGTCTCCACATCGTAAACCTATGCGCATTTCGGGCGTCCCATCCCGCAGACATGCAGGCAGCATCCGATCCGGTCGGACCGGAGAACAACCGGTATCTGCGCGAGGCATTGGACTATGCCCGCTTCCACGACACGCCGATGCTCGCCGCGTGGGGTGATGGCGGCGCGTTCAACGCCCGCGAAACATGGATGTGTTCGAAAGCGGCGCATCACTCGGTCGACCTGGCTTGCCTTGGCATAACCAAAGGCGATCACCCAAAGCATCCGATGTCCAGAGGCAAGAACCGCATACCCCGCGACCAGCAGCCGATCATGTGGCGCAAGGTTCGAGACGCGAGCATGGGCTGGGTTGACTGATGGCGACAGAAGCGGACAAGCGCACCCTTGAAGCCATTCGCACCCGCCACGGCGAGGCAAGCCGTGATTGGTCGCTCGACAGGCGCGGAGAGGAAATTTTCGCGTGCCTCGCACCCGGAACGCAGCCGGTTGCCATCCTGACGATGTCTGCCGACTGCGGTTATGAGGATCGGGAATTCCTGCTGCACGCCCATGCGGATATTGCGTTCCTCCTTCGTCTTCTGGCTGAAGCCTTCAGTGTCATCCGCCGCCGCATGTCATCACCGCCCGACAGAACGGTTGAACGGATGGGTCGGCAGAAAAAGGACCGCAAGCCGGCCGACTATGCCGCCGAGTGCGCGATCAAGTGCGGCGACCGCCTGTTTCGCCGCTTCCTCGTCGAGGAACGCGGCGCGGCTGATGTGACCGACGCCGAACGCGTTGCTGTGTCTATCCGCGAGATCTTGCAGATAGAATCCCGCGCCGAACTGAATTCCGATCCTGCCGCCGCAGCGCGCTGGATCGATCTTCGTGGCGCGTTCGAAGCATGGAGAACCCACGGATGACTACGCAGGAAGAACGCGTTCCATGTCCTTGCACCACATTTGAGCAGGATGAAGATTGCCCAATTGGATACCCATCACTGATCTGCAGCGCATGTCAGGGGACCGGGGTCACCAGCATTGACACCGTAACAGCCCTAGCTGCTGAAATGCTGAAAGTCGCCGAACAGGTGGACGAGCTGGAAGATCCGTTTGCGGCTTGGGAGAGCATCGAACTGCTAAAAAACCACAGCGAGCAACGCCGTAGGCTTGAGGCGACTATCGCTAAGGCGGACCCGCAATACAGAATAATCCACGTGGGCGCACTTGAAGACATTCTGGCAGGTAAGCCATGAAAATTCGCCCCATCTTCGCTTGGTACGACTTGTGGGTTGGTGCGTTCTACGATCGCCAGAAGCGCAGGCTGTATGTTTTCCCGGTGCCATGTCTCGGCTTTTATGTGGAGTGGCCCAATGCAGCTTGATAGAGTGAGGCTACTCGTCGAAGACGTAAATTCCACTCTCGTCCAATGCGTCCAGAAACGCCTTTCGCGCCGCCGAGGGTTTGGTTTTCCCTTCGAGCGCGCCGAGCAGCACCGCCTGCGCGCGGGCGAAGGCTTTACCTCGAATGCTGGACGGCCATTCCTGCAGCATGAATTCCGCCGCTCGCTCGGGGTTCATAATGACAAGTCGCTGGCCGATCTTGCTTGTTTCGACGATCACCGGCTTTCCCCAACCAGACATATCGAAATCCTCCCGCTCATCAACGTTGCTGATGGGCTGTGGTTCCTGCGAGGGAACAGCCATGAGCCGGCGTGACAAGATCCGCGCGCGGATCATGGCGCGTGTTCGTATCGATCTGCAAACGGGCTGCTGGATATGGATCGGACCAACGTCCGGCTCCAGCGGTCGCGGCAAGGGATACCCGCGTATGTCGCTCGATGGGCGCATGGTCGCTACCCATCGCGTCATGTGGACAAATGAGCACGGCTATATCCCCGGCAACAAGGAACTGGACCACGCCTGCCGCAATCGCCTTTGCGTGCGGCCGGATGACGGCCACCTTGAGCTGGTGAGCCATAGCGTCAACATCAAGCGCCAGTGGCAAGCCCGGAAGGCTGCAACGATGATCGGCCACAACGGCGGCCCGGCACTCGTCTGCGAGGAGATTTGAGATGGCTCTCCTAACCCCTGAAGAGGCCGCCCGCCACCTAAGCGTGTCAACCCGCCAGTTGCGAGACTTGACGGATGATGGCCTTTTGCGCTGGATTAACATCGGCCTTGGCAAAAAGAGAGCAACCAGGCGTTACGCCCTCGAAGATCTGAACGAATTTATCTCGGAGCGATCGCAGAAATGTCGGTCTACAAAAGAGCCGGTCAAGAAACCTATTCCTACGACTTCGTCGTACGCGGTCGTCGATTTTCGGGCGATACGGGCGCAACGGAAAAGCGAGCGGCTAAGCGCTTCGAAGACGTCAAGCGAGCCGACGCCAAGGCGCAGATAGCCGAGCAGGCCGCATTCTTTGCTGACAAGATGACGTTCGAAGTCGCCGCCTCCCGTTGGTGGCTCGAAGTTGGGCAGCATCACCAGAATGCAGACACGACCCTCAACAACCTTGAATGGCTGAAAGAGCATATCGGCAACAAGACCGATCTCACCGATATTACGGATTCGATCGTCGCGGGCCTGGTTGCCCGTCGACGAGGCGAGCGGGTGCGGCGGATCATAAAGGGCGGCAAGATCAAGGAAGGGGAACTCGTCGGCCCAGCAACCGTCAACCGAACGTGTACCCAACCGCTGCGCGAGATTATCACGCGTGCCCGCAAGGTATGGAAGGTGAACGTTGCCGAAGTCGACTTCGGGCGGCACATGCTTGCGGAACCGCAGGAGCGCGTCCGAGAAGCGAGCATCGAGGAAGAAGCCGCGATCATCGAGGAGCTGGGCCGGGGATATGATGTCGCCGTACGCTTTGCTTTCCTCACTGGTTGCCGGCGCATGGAAATCCTCGGCCTCGAATGGACGCGCGTCGATTTCTTCAACCGTCAATTCACCGTGATAGGCAAAGGCAAGAAGGCAAGAACGCTGCCCATGTCGCAGGCCATCTATGAGCTTCTGTGGGAAGAGCGGAATTTCCACCAGGTGAAGGTTTTCACATATGTCGCTCAAAAGGCGTCGAAGCGATACAAGCTGGAGCGTGGTAGGCGCTACCCGCTGACTGAATCAGGCCTCAAAAGTGCCATGCGCCGTGCGGTGCCGCGCGCCGGCGTCGAGAACTTCCATTTCCATGATACCCGCCACACCGCGGCGACGCGCGTCCTTCGAAAGTCCAACCTGCGGGTTGCTCAAATTCTTCTCGGACACAGCGACGTGAAGACGACAACGAAGTATGCCCACGCGCTGAATGAGGACATTCGGGCGGCTCTTGAGGCCGCAGGAAGTCCCACGCAAATTCCCACGAACGACGAAGCTGATAAGGATAAGCCGTTGGCAAACAACAGGAAACGGCGCTGAGCCGCTGCGCCCCCCAGTCAAGTGCGCTACCGGGCTGCGCTACGCCCCGACCTGCCGAAACGGCTTGTTTCGTTTAGAGTTTAGCGTTTCCCGACGCAAGCGAAAAGTGTCGGCCTGCTCAGAAAAAGTTGCCGTTCAACGGCACAGCTGCCTCGGTCCGCGGCTCGGCTGATAGGTGTTATCGGAGGCGCGATAAGAGCGGTAGCGGCTTGCGCAGTCACGCGCATGAACGCCGTAATAGCTCTGTGAGCCCTGCCTGTTGAACAGCGTGCCGGTCACAAAGGATTTAAAGAGCACGCCGCTATCCGAATCGTCGTCATAATAGCTGTCCGAGCCATGCAGCCGATGGCCGCTGCCCCAACGATTATGGTGATGATGCCAATGGCCGTGGCCATGACCGTGATCGCGCACCTGGATGATGTCCGACTGTCCGGTTGCAGGCACGGTCAGGGTCGGCATGGTGACGGCATTCGCCGGCATGGCGGCACCGGCCGCCAGCAAAAGACCAAAGCCTGCGGCAGTTATCGATCTCGCAATCGTAAACATATGCGACTCCTTCGAAATCCGGCGGCGCAATCAAGTAAATCTGCATAACAACCTTGCTGCCGAGCACGCCGTCATTATCTGTATATAGTGATTTGGAGCCACACTCATAGATGCCCTTCCGTCTTTATGTGCGACGGATATCGCAAGACGGAAAGTGGGCGGAAAGTCAAAGCAATGAAGCCTTATATAATGACTCTCCTGTTATGTGCACCGCTGCTTTCCTCGTGCAATACGACGGAATCGGTGCAGCCCATCCCGGGCAGCATTACCTATGGCGGCCAGCCGCATATGAAACTGACGAAATCGCCTCCCGGATCGCAATTCCAGCATCACTTCACGAACCAGTGGGGCCAGGATGTTATCGAAACCTATATTGTCCAGCCGGACCGAAGCGTGAAGCTCGTGAACCGCCAGGAAATGAGCCCGCCAGACTAGAGCCGTTTTCTTCGAAACGCGAAAACGCCCATCCACTTGTCTTTCCACATCTCTGGACGGAAAATCGCTGCAGTCTCCTGGAGCCGCTCTGGAGGTTCGTTGGCCTGAAACGAAAACTCCGTCAGCGTGAGCCGACGGAGCGTATTGGAATGCAGATAAAAGCCACGCTTACCAGCAGCGGTAGCACCGACGGTAATAAGGCCGGCCGTAATAGCCGCGGTGATGATGATTATCGCTGACAGCGGCGCCGACGAGAACGCCGCCGATGATGCCGGCGGCGGCCAGGGCAGCAGCCTGGTTTTCAGCCTGTTGCGCCTGAGCGCGATTGGACTGGTAGGTCGCGCCGACGCAGCGGTTATAACGCTGCGTACCTGGGCGGAAACCCTGCGACTGGCAGGTCATTTCCGCATTCATCGCAGATTCCTGCGGTGTCTGACAGCTCGATAGAATGGTTGATATAGCGACAAGGCTCGCCGCCATCGTGGCACGTATGCGCATATTCCCTCCGGCAATTTAGGATACAACCCCGGAAAGCGAAATACAGCCAAAGGTAAGCTTAAGCAAGCCAACCTTATCAAGCATCGCGCGAAAATCCGTCAAGTCGTGGCAAAACTGCACGCAAGGATGGCATCGTGCTTAACGACCGGATAGCAGCATAGCGCAAAATGAAAAGACCCCGTTGAGACGGGGCCCTCATATCCGATTTGCACGCCCGCAGCCCATCAAGACGGCGGGCGTGTTTTCGATCAGAAGTTCCGTTCGAAACGAAGGATGCCGGCGACCGTATCATCTTTGATGTAGTCGTAGTGCACATAGGTGAGTTCCGGCTCGACCAGGAAATCCTTGACCGGATAGATCTTGAGGTTTGTGGTCGCTTCGAACATCTTCGACTCTGTATAGGCGAGCTGCAGGTTCCACTTCAGCTTGTCGTTGACCGGGACGCCGACGCCGCCCCAGAGCGCCCAGTCACCCCAGCCGCATTTGGCGGCATTCACAGTGCCGTTCGATCTCGTGCAGGCCGAGATATCCTGGTTCGTGCCTGCATATTTGTTCAGCTTGTCGCCGTCCGTATTCCAGCCCCCCATCAGGAAGGCTTCCACGCCACCGAATTTGGCGTCGAGACGAGCCTTGATGGCACCCTCTTCGACGATGGAGTCATAACCACCGACAACCTTGATGCCCCAGTTGCCTGCCTTATAGCCGAGGCCGGCCACAACATCGGGAGCATAGTGGTTGGATTTGTCGTCCGTCCACCAGCCTGCACCGTAGGAGGCCTCGCCGTCGGAAGTGGAATTGGAGTCTTCCAGCGAGATCATAGCCGAGAAGCCATTGTCCGGCTCGTATTTATAGGTCAGCTGATTAAGTTCATACGGGCCGTCATAGATCACGTCGTCGTTGATGACATCGCCAGCATAGCCGGCGTAAAGATTGAATTGCGAATCGAGCTTACCCACCGTGAAGCCGGCGAGGCTGATATTGGCAAACAGCAGCTTCGAGGATGTCGCGCCCCCATCGTTCCACTCCCAGCGGAAGATGGTATTGGTCTTCAACGGCCCGTATTCGGTGTCGGTCGCCGTATCGACGTTGAGCTCCACACGCTCATGCCAGAGCGTGCCGACCTTGCTGCGCGGATTATAGGCGTCATACCACTCACCCTCCGTGCGAACCTTTCCGCCGATTTTCAGGCAGGTTTCAGTGCCGGGAATATAGAAATAGCCTGTGCCGTATCCATCGCAGATACGGACATATTCAAGCGGTTCGGGTTCCGCAGCGACGATAGCATCGGCGGCATGGGCGGCGCTCGCCGCGGCGATGGCAGCGGCGGAGCCAAGAAGAAGGCTCTTGATGTTCATGGTGTCTCCATTCGACTATCCGTCAGAGATGGAGTCTCCCGGCAGACAACAGCGTGCCCCTCCATAGCCTGACTGTTCCCCTCAAACAGGGCGAAGCAATAAGCTTCGCCGTCAAACTGAACCCGTGAGCTTGCCCCAGCAAGTTAATAAGGCTGCCGAACTAATTCCTACAACGCAGAAGAGTAGCAGACGTGACAAAAATGTCACATGCCTGTCGCAATGACAAAACGAACGCACCACAGGTAGCCGAAACATGCATCGGACAAGAGAATGCATACACCTGCAACATAATATGCTTTAAACGCAATCCCCAACACGTGCGACCCGGGGCGCGGGCAGTCTTATCGCACCTGATCGAGGAGACGCTTGCATTCCAGAAGATCGTAAAGCGTCTCCTGAAGCAAAGCGCGATCTTCCTTGCCGACGCTCGATTTGCCAATGGAGACGTCAGGCACGCCATCGTCACCGCTGACGAAATTGAAGAAACGGCGGCTGATCGGCGCCTTGGCGCGGCCGACGATCTGGTCTTCGTCGGAATTGGCAGAGGCGACGCGGGGCTCCATGGCGGCAGGCTCCTGGGCCGCCGCAAGCGCCTCCACACTGGCCAGATCACCATGCCCGACAGCGATGACGAACTTGTTGCCGTTGGTCTTCAGAAGCTTCTGAACACCCTTAATCGTATAGCCGTGATCGTAGAGGAGATGGCGGATACCATTCAGCAGGTCGACGTCCTCGGGGCGATAGTAGCGCCGGCCGCCACCCCGCTTCATCGGCTTTATCTGCGGAAACCGGGTCTCCCAGAACCGTAGGACATGCTGCGGCAGATCAAGGTCTTCCGCGACTTCGCTGATCGTGCGAAATGCATCCGGGCTCTTGTCCATCATCATACTCCCACACTGCGCATGCAGCGCCGTTTGGCCGGATCACGCAAAGCGGATGTCGGCATTCGTATCGTTCCATGATACGACTCACCATATTTCAACGGTTTGGCGGTGGAAATTCAAGTCACATCTTCAGCCGCTGCACAGGCTGGCGACAAATCAACACAGAAGATGCACTGGAGCGACCGCACGACAAGGCATGCGGTCGAGCGAAAACAGAAATCATAAGGATGGATCAGGAGGCAGGATTTACCGGCTTGGCCTTCGCCTTGCGGCTCGCATGTGCTTTCAGAATGCGGGTCTTGAGGACGTTCGACGCCTTGAAGGTCATGACACGCCGCGGAGAGATCGGCACTTCCTCGCCGGTTTTCGGATTGCGGCCAATGCGCTCATTCTTGTCACGCACCTGGAATGTCGCAAACGAGGAGAGCTTTACCGTTTCCCCACGCACGATGGCGTTGCAAATTTCATCGATCACAGTCTCGACGAGCTCCGCCGACTCCGTTCTGGAGAGACCGACTTTCCGGAATACCGACTCCGCTAGGTCTGCGCGCGTCACTGTCTTGCCCGTCATAGCTCCCCGCCCATATTGCTGCGTAATCTTCTTCAAGTTTCGCGAGACTATTGCCGTTGCGCCGAACGGTCAAGCTCTTGTTCGGAACGGCTTTTAGAGATGTGGCACTACCAGCGCAGCAGGACCGCGCCCCAGGTGAAGCCGCCACCCATAGCCTCCAGCATCACCAGGTCGCCCTTCTTGATTCGTCCATCACCTGCCGCAACGGCGAGCGCAAGCGGAATTGATGCAGCCGATGTGTTACCATGAAGGTCCACGGTGACCACAACCTTCTCGGGAGCAATTCCGAGCTTCTTGGCGGAACCATCGATGATGCGGCGATTGGCCTGATGCGGCACGAGCCAATCGAGATCGTCGGGCGTGGTGCCCGTTGCATCGAATGCGGCCTGGATGACGTCGGTGATCATGCCGACGGCGTGCTTGAAGACCTCACGGCCCGCCATATGGAGAACGCCGACGGTTCCCGTTGTTGACGGGCCGCCATCGACATAAAGCTTGTCCTTGTGCGAACCGTCGGAGCGCAGGCTTGCCGTCAGCACGCCGCGATCGCTATTGGCGCCACTCCCCTCGCCGGCCTCCAGGATCAGCGCGCCGGCACCGTCCCCAAAGAGAACGCATGTCGTGCGGTCGGTCCAATTGAGGATGCGGGAAAATGTCTCGGCGCCGATGACGAGTACGCGCTTGGCAAGGCCGCCGCGAATATAGGCGTCAGCCGTGGTCACCGCATAGACGAAGCCGGTGCAGACGGCCTGGACATCGAAGGCGAAGCCATGATGCATACCGAGCCTGTTCTGGATATTCACCGCCGTTGCGGGAAAAGTATTGTCCGGCGTCGAGGTGGCAACGATGATCAGATCGAGGTCATCCGGTGTCATCCCGGCATTGGCGAGAGCGGCGCGTGCCGCCTGCTCGCCCAGGGACGCCGTGGTTTCGCCTTCACTGGCGATGTAGCGCTGACGAATGCCCGAGCGTTGGACGATCCAGTCGTCGCTCGTGTCGACGATCTGCTCCATCTCGGCATTGGTCATGACGCGTTTGGGGAGCGCCGCCCCAAAACCGCGGACTATTGAACGGATCATTCTGCGTATACCCCGTCTCTCATGCCGCTTCCGGCCCGATAGGGGGCAGCCGTTTGGCATGATATCTCTTCAAATCGTTTTCGATTTTCTGCGTGAGCCCATTCTTGGCCATATCGTAGCCGACATCGATGGCAGCTGCGAAGGCTTCGACATTCGCACCGCCATGGCTCTTAATGACGATGCCGTTCAGGCCAAGGAAGACGCCGCCATTGACTTTGCTGGGATCGAGCTTTTCGCGCAGCAGGTCGAAGGCGCCCTTGGCAAAGACATAACCGATGCGTGCAAGCAGCGTGCGCGACATGGCGGCGCGCAGATAGGCGCCGATCTGCTTTGCCGTGCCTTCGGCCGCCTTCAGCGCGATATTGCCGGAGAAGCCTTCCGTGACGACGACGTCGACCGTGCCCTTGCCGATATCATCGCCCTCGACGAAACCGGAATATTCAAGCGATTCGAGATTGGCTTCGCGAATGAGGCGGCCGGCGTCCTTGACTTCCTCCTGCCCCTTGATTTCCTCGACGCCGACGTTCAGCAAGCCGACGGTGGGGCGCTCGATCTCGAAGAGCGCGCGTGCCATGGCGCCGCCCATCAGGGCAAAGTCGAGCAATTGCTGGGCATCGGCGCCGATCGTGGCGCCGACATCAAGCACGATGCTTTCGCCACGCAGCGTCGGCCAGATCGCCGCGATTGCCGGGCGTTCGATATTGGCCATGGTGCGGAGGCAAAATTTCGCCATCGCCATCAGCGCGCCGGTATTGCCGGCGGACACGACGACATCAGCATCGCCCGTCTTCACCGCCTCGATCGAGCGCCACATGCTGGAGACGTAGCGGCCGCGGCGAAGCGCCTGGCTCGGCTTTTCATCCATGCTGATGGCAACCTCGCATTCGTGAAAGACCGATTTTTCGCGAAGCTTGGGATATTTGGCGAGGACCGCCTCGCAGCGTTCTTTCTGTCCGTACATGACGAATGTGATATCGGGATGCCTATCCAGCGCCTTGGCCGCGCCGGGAACAACAACCTCAGGGCCGAAGTCGCCACCCATTAGGTCAAGAGAAATTCTGATCACGCGTCCCTAGTCCTTTTTCTTCGCCGCGACGGGCGAATTTGGCGTCAAAATACCGTTTTCTCCCCCGGTTACAACTGAATTGTGCTCGAACGGCACCGGGGCCTATTCCTTTTTCCAGTCTTTCAGAACAGCGAAGGGCGACGGTTTTCTGTCATCTTCGCCCGTGTCTTCAATATGCGCTTCGAATTCGACGCCAGGCTTGCGCGGATAGGGATCAATGGCGAGAGCGGCAAATTCCGCAACGACCGCGCCGGCATCAATCGTGTCACCGGTAAAGGTCTCCGGAAGATCCGGACCATCGGGATCAAGTATCATTTCTCCGGCATCCACAGAGGGCGCACGCGCCAGTTTGGAATCCTCGGGCACGAAGATGTGCTCGAAGTCCTCGTCGATATCAGATTCGACCGGCTCGAGTGTGACAACGCAAGCCTGAACGATCTTTGCCTTCACATTGCCCTTGATGCGCACGCCGTCGCGCTTCCAGCGAGAAATCTTGAGGTCGGCTTCGAGCTTGCCGACCGAGAGAACATCCCAGAGAGCAGCGAGCCCGGCCAGTTCGCGATCGTCAGCCTCGAGGTGCACATCCACCGGATTGGCGGAGATATGCCCCACCTTCACCGGATAGGAGAACGGCGTTTCATCGGAGTCGTGTCTTTTCATTTTTATCTCCTAACGGCCCGTTGGCCGACTTTATCTGGCACTGGCAGCGTCGCCGAGCCCGTAGCGATCTGATTTTCGGTTATGGTCGCCAAGTGCGCTTCTGCGATCATCATCCAATCGGCCAGCGAACGCATGGATGCCGCATTTTCATTCGCCTTGGGATAGATGTTGCGCTGTAGCGCCGCGGCAAGCGCGGTGCGATCATCGCTATCCATGGCACCCGCATAGCTTTCGAGCCGTCCATAAAACATGCCGGCCAGCTTCTTCATGCGCTTCGGCACGCTGTTGTCGCCTATACCGAGCTCGCGGATCGAATAATCGATATCCTCGAAGAAGGCATCCACGATTTCCTGCGCCAGTTCCTGGCCGCTTGTTGCCGAAGACCGCGTACGGCGAAAGAACAGGATCATCATGACAGACAGCAATTCGAAGCGCCCCATCACCGTATCAGGCACCTCGTAGTCCGTATAGAAAACCGGCTGCCGCGCCATGGATGTCAGGATCTCATACTGCCTGACCACGATGATCTGATTGTGATTTCTTTTACGGAAGAGCCCAAAAATCATGAAAATTCCCGGAATTGGCTCCCTCAGAGCGCGCCGTTTTTGCTTGGCCTTGTTGCATCCACGCAAAAGCTGGTTTACCGAAGCAAGCGCGAATTGCAATGCCGTTTGTGCCCGCTTCGAGGCTCCAGCCCTTACCGTCGTCACGTTGTGCATGATCGGTGACGAAGAGTGCCGAACAACATGATTGTGCCTTTTGCCATCGCGGAAAGGCCACAATGATGTGCACAGCAAGGTCATATCGGCCGTCCGGCCATCGGATTGATTCATTAGGGGAGATGAGATGTCGTTGACCAGACGGTATTTCAAGTCTGACATTACTTTCAGCAGCGCTGCCGCCATCGCCCTGGTGATTGCGACCATGGGCCTTTCGGGATGCAAGACCAGTGAGGTCATGAACAACGGCTACATCTTCGACCCGCAGTCGCTGGCGCTCGCGCCGGTCGGTTCGAGCCGCGAACAGGTCCTGCTGTCGCTCGGCACGCCTTCCACCACCGCAACCTTCGATGGCGAGGTCTTCTACTACATCTCCCAGAAGCGTACGCGCGCCGTCGCCTTCATGAAGCCGAAGCTGGTCGACCAGAACATTCTGGCGATCTATTTCGACAAGGACGGCGTGGTGAAGCAGGAAGCCAACTACACGCTGAAGGACGGCAAGGTCTTCGACATGATCAGCCGCACGACCCCGACCGGTGGTCGCGACATCACCTTCCTGCAGCAGATCCTCCAGGGCAGCGGCAGCGGCGTCAACGGCGCAAGGAACTTCCTCAACAACCTTAACCCGGGCCAATAAGATCGGGACGGTATCTCAACGAAAAACCCGCGGGGCGCTGCGCCCCGCGGGTTTTCTTTTTGCGTTCGGTCTGCTTCGCTTAGCCGGCGAGAATCGCAAGTAACAGCAGGGCGACGATATTGGTGATCTTGATCGCCGGATTGACGGCCGGACCCGCCGTATCCTTGTAGGGATCGCCGACGGTGTCGCCCGTCACCGATGCCTTGTGAGCTTCCGAGCCCTTCATGTGGCGCGTGCCGTCCTTGTCGACGAAACCGTCCTCGAAGCTCTTCTTGGCGTTATCCCAGGCGCCGCCGCCCGACGTCATCGAGATGGCGACGAAGAGGCCGTTGATGATCACGCCGAGCAGCGAGGCGCCGAGAGCGGCAAAGGCAGAGGCCTTGGAGCCGGACAGCAGCAGGACGCCGAAATAGACGACGACAGGCGCCAGAACCGGCAGCAGCGACGGGATGATCATTTCCCGAATGGCAGCCTTGGTCAACAAATCGACGGCGCGGCCATAGTCGGGACGCTCCGTGCCCTGCATGATGCCGGGCTTTTCACGAAACTGCCGGCGCACCTCTTCCACGATCGAACCGGCGGCACGACCGACGGCCGTCATGGCGATACCGCCGAAGAGATAGGGGATCAGACCGCCGAACAGCAGGCCGGCAACGACGTAGGGGTTTGAAAGCTCGAACGAAATCGTGCCTACATTGGCGAAATACGGGAACTTGTCGCCGTGCGCCGCGAAATATTGCAGGTCGTTCGAATAGGCGGCAAACAGCACGAGCGCACCGAGACCGGCCGAACCGATGGCATAACCCTTGGTGACGGCCTTGGTGGTGTTGCCGACCGCGTCCAGCGCATCGGTGGATTTGCGCACTTCCGGCGGAAGATGCGACATTTCCGCGATGCCGCCGGCATTGTCCGTCACCGGACCGAAGGCATCGAGCGCGACAATCATGCCGGCAAGGCCGAGCATGGCGGTAACAGCAATACCCGTGCCGAACAGGCCGCCGAGCTGGTAGGTGGCAATGATGCCGCCGACGATGACGATCGCCGGCAATGCCGTCGATTCCAGCGAGACGGCAAGGCCCTGAATGACGTTGGTGCCGTGACCGGTAACCGACGCCTGGGCGATGGAATTGACCGGCCGCTTGTTGGTGCCGGTGTAGTATTCGGTGATGACAACGATCAGCGCCGTGACGATGAGACCGACGATACCGCAGGTGAAGAGCTTCGTGCCGGTGATGTCGAAGCCGCCAACGGTGCCGATCGAACCCCAGCCTATGGTGAGCGAGGTGGCTGCGGCCAGACCGACGATCGACAGCACGCCGGTCGCGATGAGGCCCTTATAAAGAGCGCCCATGATCGAACCATTGACACCGAGCTTGACGAAGAAGGTACCGATGATCGAGGTGATGATGCAGGCGCCGCAGATCGCCAGCGGATAGACCATGGCAGAACCGAGGATCGGGGAGCCGGCGAAGAAAATGGCGGCCAGAACCATCGTGGCGACGACGGACACCGCATAAGTTTCGAACAGGTCGGCTGCCATGCCGGCGCAATCGCCGACATTGTCGCCGACATTGTCGGCGATCGTGGCGGGATTGCGCGGATCGTCTTCCGGGATGCCGGCCTCGACCTTGCCGACGAGGTCGCCGCCGACATCGGCCCCCTTGGTGAAGATACCGCCGCCAAGACGGGCGAAGATCGAAATCAGCGAGGCGCCAAAACCAAGGGCGACAAGCGCATCGATCACGTCACGCGAACCCGCTTCGTGACCGAGGATGCCGGTAAGCACATAGAAGTAGATGGAGACGCCGAGCAGGGCGAGACCTGCAACCAGCATGCCGGTGATGGCACCGGACTTGAACGCAATGTCGAGGCCTGCAGACAGGCTCTGCGACGAGGCTTGCGCGGTACGAACATTGGCGCGCACGGAGACATGCATGCCGATGAAACCTGCGGCGCCTGAGAGGATTGCGCCGATCAGGAAGCCGAAAGCGGCTTCGGCCGACAAGAGGAGCCAGGCCGCGATGAAAACAATGATCCCGACGATGGCGATGGTTCTATATTGGCGCGCCAGATAGGCTTGCGCTCCTTCACGAATATACCCGGCAATCTCCTGCATGCGGGCATTGCCCTGATCGGCAGCGAGCACCGACCGGGTTGCCCATACGGCATAGATGACCGAGAGCAGTCCGCATGCGATCACTCCTAAAAGAATCGACATTTCGCTTTTTCCCTCCAAAAAAGCCGGCGGTTTACTCCTCCCCCGGCCGCCTGCGACAACGATCGGTCCCCTCCTCCAGGAGATCGGCTGATGTGCAGTTGCGAGATTGATGGCGGGAAAACGTCGCGTCAAGACCGTCCGCAGGTAAAACACCCGCAGGAGGTTCAAAAGAATATTCGAAGATGAAATCAGGCGCGAACGAAGAAAACGAAAATGCGTTACATCGCGATCTGAACGTCCGGCGAAGCCTATTTCTTCGCTTCGCCGCGAACCTGCTTGGCGATTCGGTCGAGCACGGCATTCACGAGCTTCGGCTCGTCCTCCTCGAAGAAGGCATGCGCAATCTCGACATACTCGGTGACGATGACCGGGACCGGCACGTCCTTGCGGTCGATAAGCTCGAAAGTGCCGGCGCGCAGGATAGCGCGCACGGTGCTGTCGAGACGCGACAGCGCCCAGTCATCCTGAAGCGCGGAACCAATCAGCGGATCGAGCCGGGTCTGCTCACGCACGACGCCCGACACGATGGAGCGGAACCAGGATGCGTCGGCCTTCAGATAGGTCTCGCCATCCAGCTCCTGCCCGAGACGGTGGGCCTCGTATTCAGCCACCACCTCCAGAACGCCGGTTCCGCCGATATCCATCTGATAGAGCGCCTGAACCGCCGCAAGACGTGCGGCACCCCGCTGGTTGGCGGGCTTGGCCGGTCGCTCGTTATCCTGATTGCTCATCTATTATGCACCCAACTTCTCTTTCAGCGCGATCATGGTCAGCGCCGCACGGGCAGCGAAACCGCCCTTGTCCTTGTCCGAACGGCGCGCACGCGCCCATGCCTGCTCATCGTTCTCGACGGTGAGGATACCATTGCCGATCGCAAGAGATTCGCTGACGGCCAGGTCCATCAGAGCCCGCGAGGATTCATTGGCGACGATATCGAAATGATAGGTCTCGCCGCGGATAACCATGCCGAGAGCCACATAGCCGTCATAAACCACATTACCATTGTCGCCGCCATCGAGCGCCATGGCAATTGCCGCAGGGATCTCCAGCGCGCCGGGGACGGTAACGACGTCATAGGTCGCGCCTGCCTCATCGAGAGCGGCCTTGGCGCCGTCGAGCAGGGCATCGGCCATATCGTCATAGAAGCGAGCTTCGACGATAAGGATATGAGCGTTGGAAGAGCTGGTCATACATCACCTGCAATTTGAGAGGGCGCGGCACCTTGTTAGGCCCGGGTCAAATCACGGCGAGCCTCGCTTGGCAAGTGTTTTTCAATGGCGCGGGCCTGATTCCGACCCTATTTGGAAATGATCGGCGCACCGCGGAAATTGTGGCTTTCGCACACGCAACCGCTTCGGTAATAATTTGCAACCTGCGAGGGGGAGGTTCATGACAGAGAAATCCACACCCGCCATCAATGTCGGCGAGCTTGAACTGGAACATTGGCAGCAAGGCAGCTTCTTTGCCGGCAGCGACACGTCCTTCGGAGCGAAGCTCGGGCTGAAGCAGCTCGGCATCAGCTACAACGAGGTGCCCCCGGGCAAATCCGGCTGTCCATTTCACAATCATCATGTCGAGGAGGAGATGTTCGTCATTCTCGACGGCGAAGGCGAATACCGCTTCGGCGACCGGCGTATCACGGTCAGCAAGGGCGATGTTCTTGGAGCTCCGGCCGGCGGCCCGGAAACGGCACATCAGCTGATCAACATCGGCCCCAGCGTGCTCACCTATCTCGCCATTTCAACGAAGGCGCGGACCGAGATCGTGGAATATCCCGATTCCGGCAAGTTCCTGGCCAAAACCTATAGCGGCGGCAAGACGGCGTTCCGCGCCATCGGCCGCGCCGCTGCCACCAACCTCGACTACTGGGACGGCGAGCCCGGCGCCTCGGACGACTGACCATCACCAAAAACATTTTCGGCAAAGACCTGACCCGATGACCCACATTCCAACATTGACGACTGACCGGCTTCTGCTGCGCGGCCATACGCTTGATGATTTCGATGAATTCCTCGAGCTCTGGAAGCACAAGGAGATTGTCCGCTTCATCGGCGGCGAGATGCCGACACGCGAGCAGGTTTGGGCCCGACTGTTACGCTATGCCGGCCTATGGCATCATCTCGGCTTCGGTTTCTTTGCCGTCGAGGAACGCCAAAGCGGCCGGTTGATCGGCGAAGTGGGATTCCTCGACCTGCATCGCGACATGACGCCGATGACGGAAGGCACGCTGGAGGCCGGTTGGGGCATTACGCCGCCGATGCAGGGCAAGGGCTATGCTACGGAAGCCATGAATGCGGCGATTGCCTGGGCGGACAGACCGTTCGCAGGCCGTCGCATGACCTGCATCGTGGATTTCGAGAACCTGCCGTCGATACGGGTTGCCGAAAAGATCGGCTTCCGCCGTATCGGCGAACTCGTGCTCAAGGACAGGTCCAACGTCCTATTCGAACGTTAGGCGTTGCGGGGAGAACTATCATGCCGGCTCTGCAGGACAGGTTTTCCGTCCGACCTTACGAACCGGATGACGCCGAAGCCACGATCAATATTTTCCTGAGAGCCATTCGCGAGGTGGCGTCCAAGGACTACAACCCGGCCCAGATCGCTGCCTGGGCGAAAGTCGATGATGCAGAAAAATGGGCACAATATCGAGCGAGCCGGCCGACCTGGCTTGCGATGGACGGTTCGAAACCCATCGGCTTTACCGATCTGAAATCGGATGGTTGCCTGGATATGATGTTCGTTTCGCCCGATTATCAGGGAAAAGGCGTCGCCAGCCTGTTGCTTGCAACCGTCGAAAATGCGGCCCGTGAACAGGGTCTTCAACGGATCTTCACGGAAGCGAGCCTGACGGCCCGCCCCTTCTTCGAACGCAAGGGCTTTGTCGTCGTGACCGCGCAACAGGTAGAAAAGCGCGGCCAGATCTTCTCGAACTTCCTGATGGAAAAAATGCTCGCGTAAGTCGCCGAGGCGCGGCCGGCGCCCTGCCGCAGCGAGCCTGTAACACTCAGTCCTCACGGACGACAGGGAATTCCGCCAGACGAGCGGCGTAGCGGGCCATGGTGTCGACTTCGAAATTGACGAAATCGCCAGCCTTGCGCTCGCCCCAGGTGGTGACCTCCAGGGAGTGGCGGATCAGGAGAACATCGAATTCCGTACCCTCGACGGCATTGACCGTGAGCGAGGTGCCATCAAGCGCGACCGAGCCCTTCGGCGCCACGAATCTTGCGAGATGCTCCGGCGCGCGCAGGCGGAAGCGGGTGGCCTCGCCTTCTGATGTCACCGATAGGATTTCCGCCTTGCCGTCGATATGGCCTGACACGATGTGGCCGCCAAGCTCGTCGCCGATCTTCAGGGAACGCTCGAGATTGATCTTAGCCCCGGGCTCCCAGCTGCCGATGGTCGTCAGGCGGAGAGCCTCTTCCCAAGCCTCGACCTCGAACCAGCGTCCATTGCTGCCCTCTTCCGGCAATCCGGTCACCGTCAGGCAGACGCCTGCGTGCGAGATGGATGCGCCCATGTCGATCGTCGCCGGATCGTAATTGGTGGCAACGCGCAGCTTGATGCCTTCCTGCATCGGGGAAATGGATTCGACCGTGCCGACGTCGGTGACAATTCCGGTAAACATCAAAAACCTCTCTCGTATTCGTCGCAGAGATCGTCGCCGAAGCGGCTCTCGCCGACATGCATAAAATTAGCTGGGATATTGGACTTGAGGACCGGCGATTCAATACCGCCCTCGCCGATATCGGCCGGCCCCCGGAACAGCAGAATGCGATCGACGAGCCCGGCGTCGAGAAAGCGCTGCGCCGTCCTGGCGCCACCTTCCACCAGCAGGGACGAGATGCCGCGCGTACCCAGCGCCTCCAGCAGCTCTCCCGGCTCGCTGGAATTGGATTGCAACACCTCGACGCCAGCAGCATCGAGCGCCGCGCGCCGTCCGAGGAACGCAGCATCGGTATGGTCATCGAAGGACGGCGGATGGCCGGCAACTGCGATCACCGGATACTGCCGGGCCGTCCGGACCAGCTTGCTGCCGAGGGGCAGCCGCAGTTCGCCATCGATGACGATACGGAGCGGCGAACGATCCTCCAGGCCGGGAAGCCGGCAAATCAACTCCGGATCATCTGATATCGCCGTGCCTATGCCGACGAGAATGGCGTCGCTTTCGGCGCGCAGCATCTGGACCTGCGCGCGCGCGATATCGCCGGTAATGCGCACCTGTCCCTCGCCCGACTTGCCGATCATGCCATCGGCGGAAACGGCAAGCTTGAGAGTCACATAGGGCCGGTTTCTCGTCTGGCGCATGAGATAGCCGGCGAGAGACCGCCTGCCTTCCGCCTCTAGAATGCCGGCGTCGACCTCGATGCCCGCATCGCGCAGCATGGCGATGCCACGCCCGGAAACGCGCTGGTCGGGATCAGTGACGCTGATGACGACGCGTGCCACGCCATAGGTAATCAGCGCCTCGGCGCAGGGCGGTGTCTTGCCGTAGTGAGAACAGGGTTCCAGCGTCACATAGGCGGTAGCGCCCCGCGCCGCCTCCCCCGCCTCGGCCAGAGCCTGAGGTTCGGCATGCGGCCGCCCGCCAAGCGCTGTCACAGCGCTGCCCAAGACTACGCCATCTTTGACGATGATGCAGCCGACGGACGGATTGGTGGAGGTCAGTCCCAGATGCCGGCGCGACAGGCGGATGGCCGCGGCCATGAAACGCTCGTCTTCAGGCCGCAACACCATGGTCAAGGGTCCAGCGGATCGCGGGCGATCTTGGCGTTGATCTCGTCGATCACGTGCTCGAAATCCTCCGCATGCGAAAAATCGCGGTAGACGGAGGCGTAGCGCACGAAGGCGACGTCATCGAGACTTTTCAACGCTTCCAGCACCTGCAGACCGATCTGCTCGGAGCTGATTTCGGTTTCGCCCGAGCTTTCGAGGCGGCGGACGATACCAGACACGGCACGCTCGATCCGGTCACGATCGACCGGACGCTTGCGTAGCGCGATCTCGAAGGAGCGCACCAGCTTGTCACGATCGAACGGCACCTTGCGGCCTGTCTTTTTGATAACCATGAGCTCGCGCAGCTGCACGCGCTCGAAGGTGGTGAAGCGGCCGCCGCAATCCGGACAAATGCGCCGACGGCGGATGGACGTATTGTCCTCCGCCGGGCGCGAGTCCTTGACCTGGGTATCTTCTGAGCCGCAGTAAGGGCAGCGCATGCGCTCTCCTTAGCCCATGTAGCCGTACATCGGGAAGCGGTCGGTGAGCTTGACCACCTTCTCACGCACGGCAGCCTCGACGGCAGCATTGCCTTCGTCGGAATTGGCAATCTTCAGGCCATCGAGCACTTCGATGATCAGATTGCCGATCTCGCGGAATTCGGCTTCCTTGAAGCCGCGCGTCGTGCCGGCCGGCGTGCCGAGGCGAACACCTGAGGTGACGAAGGGCTTTTCCGGGTCGAACGGAATGCCGTTCTTGTTGCAGGTGACGTAAGCGCGGCCGAGAGCTGCCTCGGCGCGCTTGCCGGTGGCATTCTTCTTGCGCAGATCAACCAGCATCAGGTGGTTGTCGGTGCCGCCAGAGACGACGTCGACGCCGCCGGAAATCAGCGTTTCAGCCAGAGCCTTGGCGTTCTTGACGATCTGGGCGGCATAGTCCTTGAAATCGGGTTGCAGCGCTTCGCCGAGGGCAACGGCCTTGGCGGCGATGACGTGCATCAGCGGGCCACCCTGGAGACCAGGGAAGACGGCCGAGTTGAACTTCTTCGCCAGATCCTCGTCATTGGTGAGGATCATGCCGCCGCGCGGGCCGCGGAGCGACTTGTGCGTGGTCGTGGTGGCAACATGGCAATGCGGGAACGGCGACGGATGCTGTCCGCCGGCGACGAGACCGGCAATGTGGGCCATGTCGACCATCAGATAGGCGCCGACGCTGTCGGCGATCTCGCGGAAGCGTTTCCAGTCCCATATACGGGAATAGGCTGTGCCGCCTGCAATGATGAGCTTCGGCTTGTGCTCTTCGGCCTTGCGCTGCACTTCATCCATGTCGAGCAGGTTATCGCCTTCGCGCACGCCGTAGGACACGACGTTGAACCACTTGCCGGACATGTTGACCGGCGAACCATGCGTCAGATGACCACCCGAATTCAGGTCGAGGCCCATAAAGGTATCGCCCGGCTGCAGAAGCGCGAGGAAGACGGCCTGGTTCATCTGCGAACCGGAGTTCGGCTGAACGTTGGCGAAGTTGACGCCGAACAGCTTCTTGGCGCGCTCGATGGCGAGTTCTTCGGCGATATCGACGAACTGGCAGCCGCCGTAGTAGCGCTTGCCCGGATATCCCTCGGCATATTTGTTGGTCATGATCGAGCCCTGCGCTTCCAGAACGGCGCGCGAGACGATGTTTTCCGAGGCGATCAGTTCGATTTCGTGCCGCTGGCGACCGAGTTCCTTGCCGATCGCGCCAAAGATTTCCGGATCGGTGTCGGCAAGCGAGCGATTGAAGAAGGGTTCGGTGGACGCGTTGGTCATCGTGAAAGCTCCTGAACGGGCCGGAACGGCAATGCAGACGGTATTAGCGCCCGGGTCGCCGGAGAGCAATACGACCAGCGACATTTGCTGGGCAAACTACGATAGCTGACACCGACACACGAAAAAGCCGCGTCCGAAAACGCGGCTTCGATAAGAATTGCAATTGGAATGCCGATTATTGAACCGGCTGCTCCATGCCCTCAGTCGTATTGAGCGCCAACTGGGAATTGCCGTCGAGATTATAGATGTCGTCACGGAACTGGACGATGCCGTCGCGGGCGCTCCAGGCCGAAATATAAACGAAATAGACAGGCACTTCGGTCGCCAGCTTGATCGGCGTGTTGACGCGGGTGGAAATGACCTGCTCGATGTGCTGACGCGGCCAGCCTGGCGTTTCAGCCAGCAGCCAGGTTGCGAGGTCGCGTACGTTCTGGACGCGCACGCAGCCCGAGCTGTCGAAACGCATTAGCTTGTTGAAGAGGCCCTGCTCGGGCGTATCGTGCATGTATTCGTTATTGGGATTATAGAAGTTGATCTTCGTGGATGCCATGGCATTCGTCTTGCCCGGGTCCTGACGGAACATCAGGTCCGGCGCCTTGTCCGAATTCCAGTCGATCGTCTCGGGGGCCACTTCCTGGCCCTTGCCGTCGAGAAGGCGAATGTTGTTCTTCGTCAGGTAGGTCGGGTCCTTGCGCATCAAGGGCACGATGTCCTTGACGACGATGGAGCGCGGCGCCGTCCAGTACGGGTTGAGGATGACCTCATAGATCTTCGAATTGATGATGTGCGTCGGCCGCGATTCACGGCCCACGATCGCCTGGTGGCGCAATGCCACTTGGCCATCCTCGACGGCTTCGACACGTGTCGCCGGGATGTTGACCATGACGTGACGACGGCCGAGGTCGGACGGGAACGTCTGGAGGCGAACAAGATTGGTGTTGAGCTGCTGCAGGCGAACATTGGCGGGGATGTTCATCGCCTTCAGCGTGAAATCGCCCAGGACGCCATCTGCCGGCAGTCCGTGACGGGCCTGGAAGCGCTTGACCGCACCGTCGACATAAGAGTCGAAGGCAGAGGAGATACCAGCCTCACGCGGCAGGTCGCCGGTGATCATCAAATGCTGGCGCAGCGACTGTACCGCCGGATCGGTCACACCGAGCTGCAGCGGCTGCTGGCTTGTCGGATTGATCTGCGGCCATCCGCCGTTGGCGGCAATACTCTGATATTGCGCGATCGCCTGCTGAATATTCGATACGGAATCTGGCCCGAGAATTGGCGTGTTCGACTGAACAGCAGCGGCGGTGCGCGCCGCAGCCTTGGCGTCGAACTGATCATCCCAATTGCCGCGAGAACGGTCGTTGATCAGCGCTTCCAGTGGGGTCGCGTTTTGCGCGAGAGCCGGAGCAGCCAGTGCAGCAGCGCCAAGAGTTGCAGCCGACCGCAGGAAAGCGCGGCGCGAAAAGGGTTCAATTCCGTTTTTCTTCGACATATCCTAACCGTTCAACGCTGCGATCCAATCATGCGCAGCCTAGAGAGGAAGCAGTAAATAGCGCAAGCTTGCGCCAAGTAACGTGGCTCAGTATCAATCCGTTCCCTTAATGCACCACCAAAAACTTGGCCACGAACTATCACAATATCGCGAAGCCAAGACCTTCAGGTCGGAAGATCGTATTTCGAGAACGCTGCCTGCAGTCGATTTCCGCTGTCATAGCAATATGGCCAATTCGTGTCTCACGGCATGAAACTTGCTTTGCCGCGCGAGTGCGAAAGAAAAGCCAAACTGCATTTGCTAAAATACCACAGCTGCGCGTGGTTCATAGCGTGTCCTGATCTTGCGTCAATGGCTTAGCCGCCCGGGACGTTACATGTGACGGAAGGTGAAGCGCGGACGTGGCAAAAAACGCACAACGGCCGAACCGTCAACGCGTTCAAGCCGGACACGCAGGGAACGTGTCCAGCTTGCTTTGACTGGAAGGCCCTGGGATCTGTCCCTGCCCGCTACTTACAGGCGATAGAGGATCTGATCGTTCCAGAAGCGGTCCAGACGCTGCAGGAGCTTGTTCATCTGGGTGAACTCGTCCGTGCCGATGCCGCCGACCTTGTCGATCGAGCCGATATGGCGCTCATAGAGCTTGGCGACGGTTTCGGCGATATCCTGGCCGGTTTCCGTCAGGCTGATGCGGACCGAGCGACGGTCGATGCGCGAGCGCTGATGGTTGATGAAGCCCAGGTCGACCAGCTTCTTGACGTTATAGGAAACGTTGGAGCCGAGGTAGAAACCGCGGGAGCGCAGTTCGCCGGCCGTCAGCTCGGAATTACCGATATTGAAAAGGAGAAGTGCCTGTACGGCGTTGACATCGTCGCGACCCTGGCGGTCGAACTCGTCCTTGATAACATCAAGCAGGCGGCGGTGCAGACGCTCGACCAGGTGAAGGGATTCCATGTAGAGGGCCCGGATGTCATCAACCTGCTGATCCCGAGCGTTTGCAACTGCCTGCGGCTTGATTTTCGTGTTCATCATGACTTGGCCTCACTCTGTTTTGTTTGGCGGTGTCGTTTTCTTCCCGCCTTGAGTGAGACCCTATCGAATACACATAAAATTCTACTTAAACTGCAGGCTTAACAGCACCTTACCAGGAAGTGTTGCTGTCTCAGGGTAAATCAACCATTACCTGCTGCCGACGACGCCGGCGTTTCTCCTGCCACAGCAGGACGCGGAAAGCGCAATAAATCACCGCGACACAGGCATGCAAGATCATGATCAGCGGATTGGATCCGAATATCTCCGGCCAGACGCCATACATCAGCCCCTGCCCGCCTGCAGCCAGCACCCACATGACCGGCCCCCAGGAAACTGTAAGCCATAATCCAAGGGCTGCGACCGGAAAAACCACGGCAAGCCCGGCACCCGCGACCTTCCATGGCAGCGCCAGCAGATCGAAGCGGGCATGACCATCCAGCGAGTAGCCGACCAGCATCGCCCAATATTGCAGGCCAAGCCAGAAGCAGGCGATTGCGATCAGCCGCAGGAACAGCACGAACAGGATGTCCGTCAGCGTATTCTTGGGTACGGTCGAAGAATCAGGTTCCATGCGCGAACAATACGTAGGAGGCACGTGCCTCGCCAGAATATAATGGCTGCGGCCTTTC
Organism: Rhizobium sp. ERR 1071; assembly: GCF_007828675.1. Classification (NCBI taxonomy): domain Bacteria; kingdom Pseudomonadati; phylum Pseudomonadota; class Alphaproteobacteria; order Hyphomicrobiales; family Rhizobiaceae; genus Rhizobium; species Rhizobium sp. ERR 1071. The sequence goes on from NZ_VITM01000001.1 coordinate 866,270, forward strand.
GCCTTGTTTTGAATCCTGGGGACGGCGTGATAGGTACGCGCCCCATAGAGAATGCCATAAATAGACGAAGAAGGATGGCGGCATCATGGAGAACAAGACGCATCTCGTTGACGAGATCACCGGTCATCGGCGCATGCGGCGCAACCGCAAGGCCGATTGGACGCGCCGTCTCGTGCAGGAAAACCGGCTGACGGTCGACGATCTGATCTGGCCGATCTTCGTGATCCCAGGCACCGGCATCGTCGAGCCCATCCCGGCCATGCCCGGCGTCAACCGCATGACCGTGGACAAAGCTGTGGAAGCGGCCAAGGAGGCAGCCGATCTCGGCATTCCCGCGCTCGCGACATTCCCCAACATCGAGATGGAACTGCGCGACGAGACCGGCTCCAACAGTCTCGAGAAGAATAATCTCATCAATCTCGCCACGGCCGCAATCAAGAAGGCCGTGCCGAACATTGGCGTCATCACAGACGTCGCGCTCGACCCTTTCACCAGCCACGGGCATGACGGCATCCTTCGCGGCAACGAGATCGTCAATGACGAGACGGTCGAACAGGTGGCGCGTGCCGCAGTCTACCAAGCGGATGCCGGAGCAGACATCATCGCGCCTTCGGAAATGATGGATGGCCGCATCGGCGTGATCCGCCAGGCACTCGATGCAGCCGGCCACCAGAGCGTCGGCATCATGAGCTATGCGACGAAATTCAGCTCTGCCTTCTACGGCCCCTACCGCGAGGCGATCTCGACCGGTGGCCTGCTGAAGGGCGACAAGAAGACCTATTATATCGACCCCGCCAACGGCACCGAGGCCGTGCGCGACGCGACGCTCGACGTCGAGGAAGGCGCCGACATGCTGATGGTCAAGCCCGGCCTACCCTATCTCGACATCTGCTGGCGGCTGAAGGAAGCCTTCGGCCTTCCGACCTTCGCCTATCAGGTCTCGGGCGAATACGCTATGATCAAGGCTGCCGCGACCAACGGCTGGATCGACGGCGAGAAGGTAATGCTCGAAACCCTGCTCGCCTTCAAGCGCGCCGGCTGCGATGGCATCCTCACCTATTTCGCTGTCGAGGTGGCGAGACATCTGGCGAAGAAATAACGTCACGCCGCTCTCTTATTGTATTTGCTGAAGCCGATACCATATGTTCGGCAAATGTTTCCTCGCCGCGACTTTTGCGTGCCCTACCGGTCGCACAAAAGTCGCAGAGGGATCTTTAACTGGCATTGGCCCCTTGCGGATCTGAAGAATTGACGGGGGCTAGTGCGAAGGAGCAAAACGATGAGCCTGAACCCAAGCCCGCTCTATGCAGCACCGGATGACTGGCGCGCCTATAGTGGCGTGCTGAGCCGGCGCATCTTCGCCTTCATCGTTGACTACATCATCGTCGCGCTGCTGTGCATTCCCGCGGCCGTACTGCTGTTCTTCGTTTCAATCCTGACACTGGGGCTCGGCTTCTTCCTTTATCCGGTGCTGTTCGTTCTCGTTGCCGGCCTCTACTTCGGGTGGACGCTTGGCGGCCCCTATCAGGCGTCGCTCGGCATGCGCGCCATGGGCCTCACCATGGTTCGAGTCGACGGCCGGCGCATGGATTTCCTGACCGCGATCGTCCATCTGGCCCTGTTCTGGATCCTGAACTCCGTCCTGACGCCGCTTATCCTGCTGGTAGGTCTCTTCACCGACCGCAGCCGGCTTGTGCATGACCTACTGCTCGGCACGGTCATCGCCCGGACGGCCTAAAACAACGCATAAGCATAGGGCACCCCACGATTTCCCACGGGCCATGGCGCGCGCGGGAGATATTTCTGTGCATGGTCAATTAGGAAACTTCGATCTTTAGCGAAGGACGTAGTTGACGTTTTCTAAACTTGGGCCATGCTTGTAGAAAACGGGTGCCGAGAGAAAGGTCAATCAACGGCAGATGAACACGCAGTCGACGCCATCTCCGCAGTTTTATCTGACGGCACCGGCTTCCTGCCCGTACCTGCCGCACGAAATGGAACGCAAGGTCTTTACGCACCTTGTTGGTCCGCGCGCCGCCGAGATGAACGATATTCTGACCCAGGGCGGCTTCAGGCGCTCGCAGAACATCGCCTATCGTCCCGCCTGCGAATCCTGCAGGGCCTGCATATCGGTACGCATCCTCGCCCAGGAATTCGAGCCCACCCGATCGATGAAACGGGTACTGACCGCCAACAACGACATCATCGCCACCGAATTTCCGGCGCAGCCCTCCAGCGAGCAATATTCGCTCTTCCGTCGCTATCTCGATTATCGTCATCAGCAAGGCGGCATGTCCGACATGACCGTCCTCGATTATGCGATCATGGTCGAGGACACACATGTGAACACGCGCATCATCGAATATCGCCGCCGCGAAGAGGGTTCGGGGCTGGAACAGCGCCCGAAGGGCGAACTGCTGGCCGCCGCCCTGACCGACGTCATGAGCGACGGGCTGTCCATGGTCTATTCCTATTTCAATCCCGATCTCGATGCGCGGTCGCTCGGCACGTTCATGATTCTGGACCACATCAAGCGGACGAAGGCCCTGGGGCTGCCGCACGTCTATCTCGGCTATTGGGTCAAGGGCTCGCGCAAGATGGACTACAAGACGCGCTTCCAGCCTCAGGAGCATCTCACCCCACGCGGATGGGAGCGCTTCGATCCGGCCGCCGACGGCGACAAAGAAATCGTCCGCTGAATGTTCTCCCAGCTTTCGGACCACAAGAAGGGCCTGCTGCTGACGACGCTCGGCGGCCTGGCGCTGTCGATGGATATTCCCTTGATCCGGCTTTCCAGCGGCGAAGTCTGGTCGGTGCTGTCGGCACGCAGCCTTGCGACCATCGTCGTGGCACTCGCAGCTCTTTTCGTCATCCGCCGGGTCACAGGCTCGTTGCAAGGCGTACTGCCGGGCTGGCTTGGAATTCCCGTTGGCTTCTTCTACGGGCTGACCACCATCACCTTCCTGCTTGCCGTCTATTATACGAAGGCGGCGAATGTGGTCTTCATCATCGCGCTCAACCCAATGTTCACCGCGCTGCTGTCTTGGATTTTCCTGAAAGAGCGACCTGCCGTGTCCACCTTCATCACCATGGCAGTGATGATCCTCGGTGTTGGCCTGATCGTCGGCGACGGCATGGAGGCTGGGCACCTGCTTGGCGATGCCCTTTCGGTGATCGCATCGCTTTCCATCGCCTGTGCGATCACGATTAGCCGCGCCTCGGGGCGGGATATGGGCTTTGCTTCCTTGCTGGCAGCGATCATCCCAGCCGCCGTCGGCCTCTATCACGTGGCTCCCTCCGGCTTTTCCATCGCCCATCCCGGCTGGATCCTTTTTGACGGCGCCGTACTGATGCCGCTTTCCTTCTGGTGCCTTGCGACGGGCACACGCTTTCTCTCAGCGCCGGAAGTGGCGATGTTCTATCTGCTCGAAACGATCCTCGCGCCGATCTGGGTCTGGATGATCTTCTCGGAGGCGCCGACCACCATGACACTGGCCGGCGGCGCGATATTGATCCTGGCGCTGGCCGCACACTCGCTCTGGCAGGCGCGGGTCAAGGCTAGAGCAGCGATCACCGCGCAAAGCCTTGCGCATTGAAACAACAGTCGGCCAATGTTATAACTGAGTTATTACATTGGAGTTGAGACATGAATGTCACCATCCGCAAAATCGGCAATTCCGAAGGCGTGATTATTCCGAAGGAAGTCCTTCACAGACTCGGCTTGAAGAACGGCGATGCATTGGAAATACGCGAAGTAAACGGCAACATCGAGTTGGTGCCGGAGCGTGCCGATCTCGCCGAGCAACTGCGGGCTGCGCGGCTTGGCATGCAAAAATATCGCGCTGCTCTGCGTGAACTTGCAAAATGATCGAATACAAATGGCTCTCCCGCGAAGCCATCGAGATCATGCACGAGGAACAACTCGCCGAGCATGGTGGCTTATTGGGTTTAAAGGATGAAAATGCTTTGGAAGCGGCGTTGGCTCGTCCGCTCAACAAAGCTGTCTATGGCGAAAATGACCTATTCGCTTTGGCCGCCGCCTATCTTTACGGTCCGTTACGGAACCATCCTTTTTCCGACGGGAACAAAAGAACTGGTTACCTGGCGGCGTTCACATTTCTCTACATCCATGGCTATCTGATTGAAGCCGACGATGGGATGATCGTGACGTTTGTATTGGGTGTCGCGGCCGGGGAAATCGATGAAATAGGTGCGACTCAATTCCTGAAAGATTTCAGCGTTCCGCTGGCCGGGTGACGGGCTGCCGTATCCGTTATCCCCGGCCCTTCGCTAGCGCTCAGGGCGTTCGTCGCTGTAATCGACCCATGGGTCGATTGCTCGGACTTTGCCTGACCGCTCCTCACCCCGAAAACCTGCCGCTTCTGGGGAAGCCCTTCGGGACGGCACGGCCGGCGCCGGCGCGGTCGCCCAACCATTCCACCAACTCATCCTTGCTCTTGGTGAAGGTGCGGCCGGCGCTGTCTTCCCAGGTCAGGCCATCTGCGATCGCGAAGCATCTGATATCGGCGATGCCGCCATCCTTGTAGCGCTGCAGGCGCACGCCCTTGCCGCGCGACATTTCCGGCACCTGCGAAAGCGGGAAGATCACCATCTTGCGGTTCTCGCCAACCACGGCGACATGGTCGCCCGAAACCGGAACCAGAAGCTTGGTCTCGTCGGGATAAGAGACGTTCATGATCTGCTTGCCCTTGCGGGTGTTTGCGACCAGTTCCGCCTCGGCAACGATGAAGCCGTTACCTGCCGTCGATGCGATTATCTGCTTGCGCTGCGGATCATGGACGAAGGCGGTCAGCACATCCTGATCGTTTTCCATGTCGATCATGATGCGCAGCGGCTCGCCATGGCCGCGGCCGCCCGGCAGCTTGTCGCCTCCGAGCGTATAGGCCTTGCCGCCGGTCGTAATGATGAGGATCTTGTCCGTGGTCTGCGCCGGGAACGCAACCTTGAGACCGTCACCCTCCTTGAAGGTCAGCGACGAGGTATCGGAAATGTGGCCCTTGAGAGCACGAATCCAGCCCTTTTCCGAAACGACGACGGTAATCGGCTCCTTCTCGATCATCGCCTGCTGGATGGCCGCATCATCGGCTTCGGGCGCTTCGGCAAACTGCGTGCGGCGCCGACCAATGTCAGTGGCCTTGGCGAATTTCTTCTTCACCTCGCCGATTTCCCAGGCAACCGTCTGCCACTGCTTCTCGTCCGAAGCGAGCAATGCCTCGATGTCGGCTTTCTCCTTCGTCAGGCCGTCGAACTCCTTGCGGATTTCGAACTCCTCCAGCTTGCGCAAGGAGCGCAGCCGCATGTTGAGGATCGCCTCGACCTGATTGTCCGTGAGGCCGAAACGCTCCATCATCACAGGCTTCGGCTCATCCTCCTCGCGGATGATGGCGATGACCTCGTCGATATTGAGATAAGCGACCAGCAAGCCGCCGAGAATTTCGAGGCGCTTTTCGATGGCCGCCAGACGGAAGCGCGAACGGCGCAGCAGGACTTCCCGGCGGTGATCCAGCCATTCCTTCAGCACTTCGTTCAGCGCCATGACCTTGGGAATGCGGCCCATGGACAGAACGTTCATGTTGAGCGGGAACCGGCTCTCAAGCTCGGTGAGCTTGAACATCGACTCCATCAGGATCGTCGCGTCGACTGTGCGGCTCTTCGGCACGAGAACGACGCGGATATCTTCGGCGGATTCGTCACGGATGTCCTCGAGCAGCGGCAGCTTGCGCGCCAGAAGCAGTTCGGCGATCTTTTCGATCAGCCGCGACTTCTGCACCTGGAACGGAATTTCCGTGATGACAATCTGGTAGCCGCCGCGACCGAGATCCTCGATCTCCCACTTGGACCGGACACGGAAACCGCCGCGGCCGGTCTTATAACTTTCTATGATGCTCTGCCGATCATCGATAATGATGCCGCCGGTCGGAAAGTCGGGACCTGGAATATACAGTTCCACCAGCTTCTCGACCGTCGCATCGCGATCCTTGATCAGATGCAGGGCGGCGTCGCAAAGCTCGTGAGCATTGTGCGGCGGGATAGAGGTCGCCATGCCGACGGCAATGCCAGAAGAGCCGTTGGCGAGCAGATTGGGAAAAGCCCCAGGCAGAACGATCGGCTCGGAATTCGACTCGTCATAGGTGTCACGGAAATCCACTGCATCCTGGTCGATACCCTCGAGCAGCAGCTCGGAAACCGCCGTCATCTTGGATTCGGTGTAGCGCATCGCGGCCGGGCTATCGCCGTCGATATTGCCGAAATTGCCCTGGCCGTTGACCAGCGTGTAGCGCTGCGAGAAATCCTGCGCCAGGCGCGCCAGCGCATCGTAGATCGATTGGTCGCCATGCGGGTGATAGTTACCCATCACCTCGCCGACAATCTTGGCGCATTTGCGGAAGGCAGCGTTCGGGCGGAGCCCCATCTCGCTCATCGCATAGACGATACGGCGATGCACCGGCTTCAGCCCGTCGCGGACGTCCGGAAGCGCGCGTTGCGTAATCGTCGACAAGGCATAGGCCAGGTAACGCTCTTCGAGCGCGGCCTTCAGATCGACCGGAAGGATGTTGTCGTCGCCGTCACCGGGCGGCGGTGTCAGATTTTTTCCCATGGCCCTTGACTATAAGAGATGACGATTCACAGCAAGAAATCAGCCGAAAGCACCTGTGGATGAAGGCGTTTCAGGCACATTGCAGGGTGGCTATCGATACATTTTTGCTGCACTCGCACTCTACATTCATTGTCGTTGGATTTTCACAGAAAGATCAATATAAGTCAGCGCAGTACACGCTCAATCTGTACGTCCCCGCCAATACCACCGGCTCAACGAGGAACGCCATCATGACTTTCTATCGGACCACGCGGCTGATGCTGTGCAGTGCCGCCACCCTGTCTTTCGCCAGCTCCGCCTTTGCGCTCGACGGCAACGATCTGCTGAAGAAGATCAACGACGTCTATAGCCAGCAGGGCGGTTCGATTGCCGCTAGCAGCATCGATGTCGACGGCAGCACAGTGACGCTGAAGGGTGCAAGCGTCAAGGCGGCCGGCATGGAAGACAGCATTCCGCTGGGCGATATCACCCTTGATGGCGTCGAGGAAAACAATGGCGGCTACACGATCGAAGAAATCGATTTTGCGGATGTCGATTTCAAAAAGGACGGTGCCTCCGTTTCCGCCACCGATCTCAAGCTGAGCGGCGTAGAGATCCCGGCCGACGCAAGCAAGGGCGACCTGAGCTCGCTGCTCTACTACAAGAGCGCTCATGCCGGCGCCGTGTCCGTAACGAAGGACGATACCGAGGTGTTCTCGATCGAGGGCGCCGACGCCAACATGAAGAGGCGTGACGACAAGTCGGGCCTCGACTTCGACGCCAAGATCAACGGCATCAAGGCCGATCTCAGCAAGGTCGACGATGCGAAGACAAAGGAAGCGATCGATGCGCTGAAGCTGCAGCAGATCGACGGTACCGTCTCCATGAAGGGCAGCTGGGAAATCGGCCCCGGCACGATCGACATCAGCGAATACTCCTTTGACTTCAGGGACATCGGCAAGCTGAACCTCGCCTTCAGCATTTCCGGCTATACGCCCGCCTTCGCCAAGTCGATGCAGGATGCGCTGAAGACGGTTCGCGCCAATCCGAACCAGCAGGAAGCGCAGCAGTCCGCCGGCCTCGCCATGCTCGGCCTGCTGCAGCAGCTCACCTTCAACAGCGCCCAGATCCGCTTCGACGACGCGTCGATTACGGCACGCGCGCTCGACTTCGCCGGCAAGCAGCAGGGCGTTACCGGCAAGCAGCTCGCCGACACGCTGAAGGCAATGACGCCGATCATGATGGCGCAGCTCAACGTTCCGGAGCTCCAGAATGCCGTCTCCGCAGCGGTCAGCGCCTATCTCGACAATCCGAAGAGCCTGACGGTCACGGCTGCTCCCGGCAAGCCGGTGCCTGTGCCGATGATCATCGGCGCTGCCATGGGCGCGCCGACGACGATCCCGCAGGTCATCGGCCTCAAGGTTTCCTCGAACGACTAATCGGTCATTTCCAAAACCATTCCGGAACCCGGCGATCTCGGTCGCCGGGTTTTTCTTTGCCTCGGCTCAGGCTTCCTGCCGCACTTGATAGGTTTTCAGTTCGTTGAGCGCATGAGACAAGAGGGCGAGCAATTCGTCCGTGGTTGCGCCGTCGCGGGCCTGAACGGACATGCCCTGCACGATCGCGCCCAGAAAACGCGCCAGCGACCGAGCGTCCGCGTCCGGCCGCATATCCCCCTCCGCAATCCCGCGCTCGATGCGGGCGGTGAAGATATCCAGCGTCTGCAGACGCATCGATGCGACATGATGGGCGATCGGCTCGTTCTCCTCTGCGCAATTCAGCACCGCGGTGGATATCATGCAGCCTTTCGGGTGTTCCGGCGCCGTGAAGATCTTGGCGGAGTTCGTCAGAAAGCGCTCGAAGGCAGTCACGGTATTCACCTTGTCCTGGAAGGGATTGCCGGGTTCCGGACGGGGCATGCGCCGATATTGATCCAGCGTCTCGCGATAGAGCTCGGCCTTCGAACCGAAGGCGGCATAAAGGCTTTGCGGCGTAATGCCCATGGCGGCCGTCAGGTCGGCAATGGAGGAACCGTCGTAGCCGTGCTTCCAGAAAGTATCTCGCGCGGCGGCAAGAACCGTTTCCCGATCGAAAGCGGGCGGCCGCCCACGCTTGCGTGGCGAAGAATTTTCCTTCTCTTCAATATTTTTCACAATGGTCACTCTAGAATTATTTCCCGACTTGGTTTATTCAGGAATGGTCATTGTGATTATATAAGGTTTTTCCCCATGAGTCTTCCACTGGAAAATTCCGTTCCTCTCACCGACGGCAGCCTCGCTGAAGGCGTCGATGCTGCAATCGATTCCGCGCTGGCCGACAAAAGGCTGGTCGGGACCGTCGTTCTGATCGCTCAGGACGGAGAATTGGTCTACACCCGCGCCGCCGGTCTGGCGGATCGCGAAAACAAAGTCGCAATGCGGGAAGACGCTATTTTCCGCCTTGCTTCCGTCACCAAACCGATCGTCACCATTGCCGCCATGCGGCTCGTCGAACAGGGCCGCATCGGTCTCGACGATCCGATCACCAAATGGCTCCCGGATTTCCGGCCGCGTCTGCCCGATGGCGGCGAAGCCGTTATCCGTATTCGACATCTTCTCACCCATACCTCCGGGTTGGGTTACACATTCGCCGAGGCGCAAGACGGCCCCTATCACACGGCTGGCGTATCCGACGGGCTGGACACACCGGGTCGTTCGCTGGCAGACAATCTCCAGCGCCTCGCCAGCGCACCCCTTCTCTTTGCACCTGGTGAAAGTTGGCAGTATTCGCTGGCGATGGATGTCCTTGGCGGCATCATCGAGAAGGAAACCGGCGGCCCGCTCGGTGATGCGGTTGCCGATCTTGTCATGAAGCCGCTCGGCCTTTCCGACACGGGCTTCTACGTGCGCGACCGTAGCCGCCTGGCAGACGCCTATGTGAATGATGCTCCCGAGCCGCAACGGATGGGGGAAGAGGCTCTCGTCCCGATTTTCGACGGCACGATCCGCTTTTCACCCGACAGGATATTCGACCCCGCTTCCTACCACTCCGGTGGCGCCGGCATGGCCGGAACGGCAAGCGATATCCTTGCCATTCTGGACACGATCAGAAAGGGCGGAGCTCCGCTGCTGTCGGTCGATACGGTGAAGGCCATGATGACAGATCAGGCAGGTGGTCACATGCAGGCCCAGCAGGCCGGCTTCGGTTTCGGCTACGGCTGGTCCGTCGTCCTCGATCCCGTCGTCGCTCAGGTCCCCTTCTCGGCTGGCACGATCAAATGGGGCGGTGTCTATGGGCACAGCTGGTTCGTCGATGCCCAAAAGGGCCTGACGGTGGTCGCGCTGACGAATACAGCGCTCGAAGGCATGTGGGGGCAATTCACGATCGACCTGGCGAAAGCGGTCTATGCCGCAATCTAACTGATATCAGCAGACAAGCAAAAACCCGGCGATTGCGGTCGCCGGGTTTTGTATTTTGTCAAACTTTGGAGAACTTAGTCCTTCTTGACCGGCGGCACCGGGCGGATCGCCAGTTCGCGCAGCTGCGTCGGCGTTGCGGCCGAAGGAGCGCCCATCAGCAGATCCTGCGCCTGCTGGTTCATCGGGAAGAGCGAGATCTCGCGCAGGTTCTTGGCACCGACCAGCAGCATGACGATACGGTCGATACCGAAGGCAGCACCACCATGCGGAGGCGCGCCATACTGGAAGGCGCGATAAAGACCGCCGAAGCGCTCTTCGACGTCCGTCTGGCTAAGGCCGACCTTTTCGAAGGCGGCGACCATGGTTTCCGGCGACTGGTTACGGATTGAGCCCGAAGCGATTTCGAAGCCGTTGCAAACGGCGTCGTACTGGAACGCCTTGATCGTCAGGGGATCCTGGTTCTGCAGCGCCTCGAGACCACCCTGCGGCATCGAGAACGGGTTGTGCGCGAAGTCGATCTTCTTTTCTTCCTCGCTCCATTCGAAGAACGGGAAGTCGACGATCCAGCACAGCTCGAAGCGATCGCGATCGATCAGGTTCAGTTCGTCGGCGGCACGGTTACGGGCTTCACCGGCAAACTTGTAGAACTTGGATGGATCGCCGGCGACGAAGAAGCAGGCATCGCCATCATCGAGGCCGAGCTGGGTACGGATCGCATCCGTGCGCTCTTCGCCGATGTTCTTGGCGAGCGGGCCGGCACCTTCGAGCTTTTCGCCTTCCTTGCGCCAGAAGATATAGCCGAGGCCCGGCTGGCCCTGGCTCTGTGCCCAGGCGTTCATGCGGTCGCAGAATGCGCGCGAACCGCCGGTCTTGGCCGGGATGGCCCAGACTTCGACCTTCGGGTTGGAAGCGATCATGTTGGCGAAGACCTTGAAGCCGGAGCCGGCAAAATGCTCGGTAACGGCTTCCATGACGATCGGGTTACGCAGGTCCGGCTTGTCGGAGCCATACTTGCGGATGGCGACGTCATAGGGGATGCGCGGCCATTCCTTGGTGACCGGCTTACCGTCTGCAAACTCTTCGAAGACCTGGGTCATCAGCGGACCCATGGTGTTCCAGACGTCTTCCTGCGTTACGAAGCTCATTTCGAGATCGAGCTGATAGAATTCGCCAGGCAGACGGTCGGCACGCGGGTCTTCATCGCGGAAGCACGGCGCGATCTGGAAGTAGCGGTCGAAACCGGCAACCATCAGCAGCTGCTTATACTGCTGCGGCGCCTGCGGCAGCGCGTAGAAGGTGCCAGGATGGATACGGCTCGGTACGAGAAAGTCGCGCGCGCCTTCCGGCGACGATGCCGTCAGGATCGGGGTCGTATATTCGGTAAAGCCCACTTCGCCCATGTGGCGGCGCATGGAGGAGATGATCTGCGTGCGCTTGACGATGTTCTTGTGCAGCGTTTCGCGGCGCAGATCGAGGAAGCGATACTTCAGGCGCACGTCTTCCGGATAGTCCGGCTCGCCGAAAACAGGCAACGGCAGCTCCTTGGCGGCGGAGAGCACTTCGATCTCCTGAGCATAAAGCTCGATCTCGCCGGTCGGCATGTTCTTGTTGACGGTGTCTTCCGTACGGGCCTTGACCAGGCCGTCGATGCGGATGACCCACTCGCCACGAACGGTTTCGGCGAGCTTGAATGCCGGAGAATCAGGGTCGGCAACGACCTGGGTGATGCCGTAGTGATCGCGCAGGTCGATGAACAGCACGCCGCCATGATCTCGGACGCGATGAACCCAGCCGGCAATACGAACGGTCGAACCGACGTCGGACTTGCGCAGGGCGGCGCATGTGTGGCTGCGATAGCGATGCATAGTATATATCCTGGGCTTGGCGGGCGGTGGCGCAAGGACATGCAAACCCCTCGCCCGCCGACGAGAAAATCGGGCGGAAAAGCGCATGGTGCGCCTGATTTGTCAAGGCTCGAACGCATGGCTTGTCTCGCCCCCGGCGGGCGAGAAAGCAAAAACTTAGACTTAGATGAGGGCTCGCCCCTCTTCTAAGTCTTAGTTTTTGCAAGAGAGGGGGTAGGTAGGGGTGCACCCAATCTTTGAATTATACGAGCGAGAAGAGGACCCCCGCTCTTGCAATTTCAATGACTTAGAAATTGCGCTGCGCTTTGGAAAGCGTCGCAGCTCCCAGTTCGCAATTCCTAAACCATTGAAATTGCTTTCTCGCCCGCCAAGGGCGAGATAGACCTGCACCAGCTTCATCCTCCTGTTCATTCTCCGCTATTTTTCAGCTCTGCCAGAATCGTCAGGCAGACTCCCTCAAGATTTGTTGTGACCTCATGGTTCCAGACTCGCATTATACGAAAGCCCTGCTTCGAGAAATGTGCGTCTCTCGCTAGATCCCCGATGCTTTCGGCGTGTTGGGCACCGTCGACCTCGACAATGAGCCGCGCCTCGAAACATACGAAATCGAGAATGTAACCATCGATCGGAACCTGTCGCTTAAATTTGAATCCCTCAAGCTGGCTTCGACGCAAGGCCTGCCAAAGCATGTTTTCAGCCTTGGTGGCATCACTGCGCATTGTTTTCGCGAATTGGCGCAGTCGAGCCGGTACGTCGCGGCGCATGCGCCCTCCTGTTTTGGCGATTGCGTCCAGGAAAGCATACGGCTCTATCGAGATCCAGCATGACGATAAACATATCGACAGCCGCAAGTAGCTGCTGCGGCAGTTTGGCTACCTCGATGCTATTGCTGAACATTGCGGTCAACTTTAAACAGACATCCATATATCTTCGCCCCCGGAGCCCGACATGCCGATCCTTACCCGCCGCAATCTTTTGAAAGCTTCAGCCGTTGCGGGCGCTTATGGCGTTGGTATCGGGATCGCCGGGAAGTTTGCGGGCAAGGCGGCGGCCGCCGAGCCACTCACGCTGAAGACGGCCAAGATCGAGGCAAACCTTACCGACGGCGGCAAAACCAAGAACGTGCTCACCTATGGGGACGCCGGCATGCCGCCGGTCGTGCGCATGAAGAAGGGCGAAGCTTTCGCTGCCCGGCTCGTCAATGGCATAGACGAGCCGACGACCATTCACTGGCACGGCATTCGTCTGCCCAACAATATGGACGGCGTGCCCTTCCTCACCCAGCCCTACGTCTATACCGGTGATCATTTCGATTATGCCTTCATGCCGCCCGATGCCGGCACCTTCTGGTATCATCCGCATTGCAATACGCTGGAGCAGATGGGCCACGGCATGACCGGCGTCATCGTGGTCGAGAACCCCAAGGATCCCGCCTTCGATTCGGAAGTAGTGCTCAATCTGCGCGATTGGCGGATCGGCAGCGACGGCCAGTTCATCGCGCAATTCAAGCCGCGGGATGCGGCCAAGTCCGGCACCTACGGCACGGTGCGAACTGCCAATTGGCAGCAGGAGCCGCAATATGACGCGCCTTCCGGCGGGCTGGTGCGGCTGCGCATTGCCATCACCGACGTCACGCGCATCTATTCCTTCCGCATGGACGGCGCCGAGGCGACTGTGATCGCGATCGACGGCAATCCCGTGCCGCAGCGCTTTCCGCTCGATCTTTTGCAGCTCGGACCGGGACAGCGGCTGGAGCTTGCGGTGCGCATGCCCGACAGCGAAGGCGCGGTCGTCAAGCTCGAGGACATCAAAGGGACCAATCCGAAGGTGCTGGCGACGCTACGCGCCGTGGGCGCATCATTGAAGCGAGACATGCGCGATCTGGCGCCGCTTGAAGACAATCCCGTGCAGAAGGCAGATCTCGGTTCCGCCACCCATATTCCGCTGATCCTGAGCTCGACGGCGGAGAATACCGCCGACAACAGCATTTGCGGCTCGCTCGGCTACAGTTTCTGGGCGATCAACAAGGTGCCGTGGCCGGGCGATACGCCCGATCCGACCGCGCCGCTTGCCGAACTCAAGCTCGGCAAGAGCTATATCATAGACATGGAAAACGTCACGCCGCACAGCCATCCGATCCACTTGCACGGAATGAGCTTTACCGTCATCTCCTCTTCGACGCGGCAGGTGCAGCCCTTCGTCTCCGATACCTATCTGATCCAGCCGGATGAAAAGGTGCAGCTTGCCTTCGTCGCCGACAATCCCGGCGACTGGCTGCTGCATTGCCATATCATCGAACACCAGAAGACGGGCATGACGAGTTACGTGCGGGTGGCCTAGCCGGTTGCAAGCCTCTTCAATTTCCAGTGGCTTTGGTCAAAGCCCTCTCTGTTTCCGGCAATTTCAGCGAAAAGCGAAATGCGGCAAGGGCTTTGTCCGCGAAAGTATTGACATATCCGGCTGAAAGGAGAAGGAAGTTAAGAAAGTATTTTACCATTGAATGTGTTGATATGATCGAAACTACCGCCCAATTGGAGGCGGCCTGCCAAGAGCTGGCCAAGTCGGAATTCATCACCATCGATACGGAATTCCTGCGAGAAACGACCTTCTGGCCGGAGCTGTGTTTGATACAGATGGCAAGCCCCACCACCGAAGTGCTGGTGGATCCGCTGGCCAAGGGGCTGGATCTGGCACCCTTCTTCGAACTGATGGCCAATCCATCGGTTTTGAAGGTGTTTCATGCTGCGCGCCAGGACATCGAAATCATTTTCCATCGCGGCAATCTCATTCCGCATCCGATCTTCGATACCCAAGTTGCGGCGATGGTCTGCGGCTTCGGCGATTCGGTTTCCTACGATCAGCTCGTCAGCCGCATCAAGAATGTCCATATCGACAAATCTTCGCGCTTTACCGACTGGAGCCGGCGCCCGCTCTCGGAAAAGCAGCTCGACTATGCACTCGCCGACGTGACGCATCTGCGCGACGTCTATCTCTCGCTCAAGGAGCAATTACAGCGCGAAGGGCGCGCCTCCTGGCTGCAGGAGGAGATGGCGATCCTCGAAGCGCGAGAGACCTACGACCTGCATCCGGACGATGCATGGCAGCGGTTGAAGATGCGGCTACGCAAGCCGCAGGAGCTGGCCGTCCTCAAGTTCGTGGCCGCCTGGCGCGAACGCGAGGCGCGCGCCCGCAACGTTCCGCGCGCCCGCGTGCTGAAGGATGACGCGATCTATGAGATTGCGCAGCAGCAGCCGAAGGATACCGAAGCGCTGGCGCGTCTGCGCACCATTCCGAAGGGGTGGGAGCGCTCTGCCGCCGGCACGGCGGTGCTTGAAGCGATCAACGCGGCGCTGGCGCTGCCGAAGGCAGAAATGCCGCATCCGCCGCGCCACCAGCAGGCTCCCGAGGGCACGGCAGCGGCTTCCGAACTGTTGAAGGTCCTTTTGAAGCTGATTGCGGAAAAGCATGGCGTTGCGCCGAAGGTCATCGCCAATAGCGACGATCTCGACAAGATCGCCGCTGAGGGCGAGAAGGCCGATGTTGCGGCTCTGACCGGCTGGCGGCGCGATCTTTTCGGCGAGACTGCCCTGCAGCTGATCCAGGGCCAAGTGGCCCTGCGCTTCGTCGGCAAGCGGATCGAGACCGTCGCCCTCTAGCAGCGACATTCTCCTTTCCCGACGCCTTGCGATTGCGTATGATTCGCGCATCGAGATACCGGCTGCCATCACGATTGCGCCGCAAATCTCGTGAAATGAACGTCTTGTGTAATCGTTCTATTCGATGACGTTCCAGTTTGCCGGCGCAATCCCGCGTCGATGACAGGCGTCGCTTCTCGGCGGAAAAGTGAATGGGCATCTTCCATTCGATGCGCAACTGGATCCTGACATCGCTATTCGTCGCTTCGACGGGCGTCATCTACGGCAAGCTATTCTTCCCACAGGCGCCGATGTACATCGGTGCAGTCTTTGCGCTGTTCTGCGGCATGCCGCTGCTGGTCTTCGAACGCCGCATGATCCTGCCGCGGCTGAACGACTGGATGCATCGGCTGCCGACGCCGGCTTTCATCCTTTCGGCCCTGGTCGTCGATTTCCTGCTGATGAGCGCCGGCTACGCCATGGCGGGCAGTATCATGAAGCTTCTGGGGCTGGTCGATGGCTCCTGGGAAGATCTTACGCTGCTGAAGATAGACGTCTATCTTTATGCTGTCGTCGTCACCGCCATTGTCATTTTCATCGGCCGCGTGCGGGAATTGCTTGGGCGCGACGTCTTCTCCAGCCTGTTGACCGGCCGCTACCGCAATCCGGTGCAGGAGGAGCGCGTCTTTCTGTTCATCGATCTCGTCGGCTCGACTGCTTTTGCCGAGGAACATGGCGACCTGAAAACGCAGGAATTCCTCGGTGCGGTATTCGGTTCCATGGCCGAGCCGGTACGGCGGCATAAGGGCGCGATCGACGACTATATCGGCGATGCCGCCATCATCACCTGGCCGCTCCAACGGGGCGTCAAGAATGCCAATTGCGTGCGCTGCGTATTCAATATCCTCGACGATATCGAAAAAAACGCCGAAACATGGCTGAAATCCTATGGCAGGGTACCGCGTTTGCGGGCCGCTCTCCACGGCGGCAGCATCGTGACGGCGGAAATCGGCGTCGACCACCACAAGATCGCCTATTTCGGCGACACGGTGAACACGACCGCAAGGCTGGAGTCTCTCTGCAAAACGCTGGAGCGTCAGGTGCTGATTTCAAGCGACCTTGCCAGAAGGATGGAGCTTCCCGAAGGGGTCATCAAGGAAGAGCTCGGTGAACATGCCGTTCGCGGCCGCGATCAGCACCTTGGCGTCATCGCCCTTCACGCGCAGGACCAGCAGGCGCTGAAGACCATTCGCAATATATCGTGAGCAATACACATCGCTAGCTGCAGTCCGATATTGATGCACGCCAGGGCTTCACAGCCTATGGGTTGTCCACAGTCACCAAATCTTCACCTGAGCGTTAATTCACCGACATGGCTCCCCTGTTAAGCGGGATTGTTTTCACCACTTCTCGCCAACAAGGTGACATAATGACCCGAATCCTTTCCGCTTCCACGGCACTTTTCATTCTGCTTGCCGCCTCGGCGCAAGCAGACGAGCAGCAATTCAAGGCAAAGCTCGTCGGCCAGGCGATCCTGCCGGCCAACACCATCACTGCCGCCCCAGCCGATGCGGCAGATTTCTTGAAAACGTCAGGCAAATTCACCACGCCGGATCGCAAGCGCACCGACGCTCTCGGCACCGTGCCGGGCAAGGATGGCGCCCGCGTCACCGACCTGAAGCTGCCCTTCGCCGGCCAGCCGATTCAGGGCTTCTCCGGCATCAAGACCATGCCCGACGGCACCTTCTGGACGCTCTCCGACAATGGCTTCGGCTCCAAGCAGAACTCTTCCGACGCGATGCTTTTCCTGCATCAGCTGAAATTCGACTGGGACGGGGGCAAGGTCGAGGTCGTCAAGAATCTGTTCCTGTCCGACCCGAACAAGAAGGCCCCCTTCCCGATCGTTATGGAAGGCGCCGACAAGCGTTACCTGACAGGCGCCGACTTCGACATCGAATCGATCCAACCTGTTGCCGATGGCTTCTGGATCGGCGATGAATTCGGCCCTTACCTGCTGAAATTCGACACGAACGGCCAGCTGACCGACGTCTTCGCAACGACGCTCGACGGCAAGCCGGTCCTGTCTCCTGACAATCCGCTGATCCAGCTGCCCGGCAACCCCACGCAGAAGATGCCGGCCTTCAACCTGAAGCGCTCCGGCGGCTTCGAGGGCCTCGCCATGTCGAAGGACGGCTCCAAGCTCTACGGTCTGCTGGAAGGCCCGATCTACAAGGATGACGGCCAGATGGAGAGCGTCGACGGCAAGACGGCCATCCGTGTCATCGAATTCGATGTTGCGTCGAAGAGCTGGACCGGCCGCAGCTGGCTCTATCTCTTCGCGGACAAGGGTGTGTCGATCGGCGATTTCAACATGCTCGACGAGACGACGGCCCTGGTCATCGAACGCGACAACGGCGCCGGCACGAAGGACAAGGCCTGCGCCGATCCCAAGCAGCCGAAGCCGGATTGCTTCGAGGCTCCGGTCGAGCTGAAGCGCGTCTATAAGATCGAGTTCAGCGACGCCAATGTCGGCAAGTCCGTTCGCAAGATCGGCTATATCGATCTGCTGCGCATCGAAGATCCCGATCACAAGCGTCGCCAGGGCGGCGGCGAAGGCTTTTACGACATGCCCTTCGTCACGATCGAGAATGTCGATCGCGTCGATGCCACACATATCGTCATCGGCAATGACAATAATCTGCCCTTCTCGGCAGGCCGTGCCGTCGATAAGGCTGACGACAACGAGTTCAGCCTTCTTGAAGTGGGCGATTTCCTGAACGCGAAATAAGTCGCGGCGAAACGGCCTCTCCCTGGTTTGCGGGGAGAGGCTTCAAAAAACCTATTCGAAGCGGAAGGCCAAGCGGCGGTTCGTAAGCTTGCCGAGCTGCTGCAGGCGCCCATCCAGTCGCTCGCCCGCAAAATCGTGATACTCGGCGGGGACGACGAATTCGAGGTCTAGATCCGGATTTGTCGAACGGCGGAACGACAGGTTGCGGACAATACCGGGCATTGACGCCGAGAAGAGATAGACGACACGCAACAGGCCGCCGAGCAGCTTGGCCCGCTCGATGTAGAGCGGCGTCGCGATCGTTGCCAGCGGCTCGGTCGCTCCATCGTCGTTCAAACCCTCGAAGCGATAGTAGTTGGCAAGTGCGATGAAGGCGCGGCCGGCATGGGTGATGCCGACGAAGGAGGTGTGGGCGATGATGTTCAGCGCCTGCAGGCCGCGATAATCGGGATGGGCGCGCCAGCTGATGTCGGCAAGCAGGCAGGCTGCCTGGCGATAGCGGCTCTCTTCTTCGGTCTCGGTGATACCGAAAAAGGGCATCATCCGCCCCGTCCAATCGGCAAGCTCGCGGGCATGTTCCGGCGAACGCGCACGCAGGATGGCAAGCTCGCCGGCTGCGGTGAGCAACGGATCGCTGTTGCGCTCCGCCTCCGTCAGCAGCGAATAGAGATAACCTTCACGAACGCCCTGAGCGGAGAAGGAGATGACGGACGGCTTCATAGCGGTCAGTACTTCGCGCATGGCGACCGCGCCGAAAGGCAGCAGCGAACGACGATGCTTGGAAACCGCCTGCAGAGCGGGGTCCTTCGAATCCTTCGATTCGACGATCTGATCCAGAAAGCGGATCATCTCATCGAGCGGCACTTCATAGCCCTGCATCATGTGCAGCGGATATTTGCGGATTTCCATGTGCAGCTTGGCCACGCTTCGCCATGTGCCGCCAACTGCGTAGAATGTCCGGCCCTCGCCCTTGCTCAGGAGCTTCGCGGTCTTGACATGCTTGCGCGCGAAGCTGCGCGCCTTCTCAATCGAGCCGCCAGCATATTCGGAGAGGCGCAGGCCGCCAAGCGGCAGCGTGATGCCCTTGCCGATCTCCCGGTCCTTGATGTCGATCAGCTCCAGCGAGCCGCCACCAAGATCTCCGGCAATGCCATCGGGATGGTAAAAACCGCTGATAATGCCAAGCGCGGAAAAGCGTGCCTCTTCTTCGCCAGACAGCACGCGCACCTTGCGCTGGAGGATGGCTTCTGCCTGATGGATGAACTGCGGACCATTGCTGGCCTCACGCGCTGCGGCTGTCGCCAGCACGTAGATGGTGGATGCGCGCGCCTGATCGGAGAGCGCCTTGAAGCGATGCAGCGCGGCAAGCGCCCGCGCCACGCTTTCCTCGTCCATCTTCCCCGTCAGCGCTATGCCCTTGCCGAGGCCGCACAGCACTTTTTCGTTGAAGAGGATGGTTGGCGACCGCGAATGGCCTTCATAAACGACAAGGCGGACCGAGTTCGACCCGATATCGACAACGGAGACAGGGGCGATGCCCGGAAGACGCCCCTGGGCTTCTGATTCAACCATGCAGGTCCAATTTATTTGTTGCGGCCCGACAGCAGCCCAGCGATGAGTTTCGGTGCGCTGGATTTCAAGGCTTCACCACGGCCGGACAGGCTGGGATTGGTCATGAAATACTGCTGTGCATTGAATGGCTCTTTTCCCTGACGCACTTCCATGCGCCGTGAAGTCCCGTCCGGCAATATCTCGTAGCTTTGCTGATTGTCAATGATATTGCCCAGCATGATCTGTGAAAGCACCTGTTCATGCACGGTCTTGTTGGTGAGCGGCACGAGCGTTTCGACACGGCGGTCGAGGTTTCTCGGCATCATGTCGGCCGAGCCGATATAGACCAGCGCCTTGTCCGACGGCAGGCCGTGACCGTCGCCGAAGCAGAAGATGCGGCTGTGCTCAAGGAAGCGGCCGACGATGGATTTGACGCGGATCCTTTCCGAAAGCCCGGGAATCTGCGGACGCAGGCAGCAAATGCCGCGCACGACAAGCTCGATATCGACGCCGGCGTTGCTGGCGCGATACAGAGCGTCGATGATTTCGGGATCGACGAGCGAATTCATCTTCATCCAGATCGCCGCCGGACGGCCGTTCCTAGCATGTTCGATCTCGCCTTCGATATGCTGAAGGATGCGCGGACGCAGCGTATAGGGCGAAACGGCGATCTTCATGCCCTGTTCCGGCTCACCGTAACCGGTAATGAAGTTGAAGATGTTCGCCATGTCATGGGCGATCGTCGGATCACAGGTGAAGTAGGAAAGATCGGTGTAAATCTTGGCGGTAACCGGATGATAGTTGCCGGTGCCGAGATGGCAATAGGTCCGCAACTTGCCATCTTCGCGGCGCACGACCATGGACATCTTCGAATGCGTCTTAAGCTCGATGAAGCCGAAGACGACCTGCACGCCGGCGCGCTCCAGATCGCGCGCCCAGCGGATGTTGGCTTCTTCGTCAAATCGAGCCTTCAGTTCCACCAACGCGGTAACTGATTTGCCGAGATCGGCTGCATCGATCAGCGCACGGACGATGGGGCTGTCATTTGACGTGCGGTAAAGCGTCTGTTTTATCGCCAGAACATCAGGATCCCTAGCAGCCTGGAGAAGGAACTGGACCACCACGTCGAAGGATTCATAGGGGTGGTGGACGACCATGTCCTTTTCACGGATCGCGGCGAAGCAATCGCCGGCATGTTCGCGGACGCGCTCAGGAAATCGGGCATTGTAGGGCTCGAAACGCAGATCGTCGCGCGGCGCCTTGCAGATTTCGGAAAGCGTGTTGAGCGCGAGAAGGCCGGGCAGAACCGCGATGCGGTTTCCCGGAACGTTCAGCGACTCCACCACGAACTGGCGAAGCTCGAGCGGCATTTCGGAGTCCGTCTCGATGCGGATCACGGAACCGCGGCGGCGACGCTTCAGCGCGGTTTCGAAGAAGCGCACCAGATCTTCGGCCTCTTCCTCGACTTCGATATCGCTGTCTCGAATAATGCGGAAGGTACCGGAGCCCTGCACTTCGTAACCCGGATAAAGCCGGTGGATGAAGATGTTCACCACATCTTCGAGCGTGATGTAGCGGATGACGTTGCTGGCGTCAGGCAGGCGCACGAAACGATCGAGCGCCGGCGGCAGGCGCAACAGCGCCGTCATCGGCTCGCGGCCATTCATGCTCTTCAGCTGCAGCGCGATCGAGAAGCCGAGGTTCGGAATGAACGGGAACGGATGGGCCGGATCGATGGAGAGCGGCGTCAGGACCGGGAAGATCGCCTGTTCGAATTCGGTATGGAGCCACTGTCGGTCGGCATCGGAAAGGGCGGCCGGGCGTACGATCAGAATATCTTCCTTGGCGAGATATTGCTGCAGGACGGCGAGCGAAGCCTGCTGCTCCATCTGCAGATTGTCGATCTCGCGCAGGATATCATCGAGCTGTTCGGCCGGCGTCTTGCCATCTGGGGTGCGCACGAGAATCTTCTGGCGGACCTGGCCCTCAAGACCGGCAACGCGCACCATGAAGAACTCATCGAGGTTCGCGGCGGAAATCGAAAGGAAGCGGACGCGTTCCAGCAGCGGATGGGCGGTGTTCAGCGTCTCTTCAAGGACGCGGCGGTTGAACTGCAGCCAGGAGAACTCGCGGTTGATGAAGCGCTCGGGGCTGGTCAGCAATTCGCTGACCGCAGGTGCGGTCTCTGGATTTTCCTGGTTGGCGTCCTGATGTTCCGTGAGTGCCGAGTCCATGTTCCACCTACCCTCTTTCCAATCCTGTGCCACGTATATCAGTTTGACGACGGAACTGTGACAGTCGATGTCAGCTCAATCCGGCTGACCGGAGCCACCCAGTTCGTTCAAGACCTCGGCTGCCAACAGGCGCGTGATCCTTGTTCCTCGCGCCAATGCCAGCCGGTCCAGCCTGTCGACGATCAGCTGCGCTGCGTTCAGGGAACGCTCCATGCGATTGACGATATAGAGGACGAGTTTGTCATCGATATAAAGCTGGCGATCGGCGAATAGCTTGACGATCACCTGCGACAGCAATTCCTCGTCCGGCTCACCGATCTCGACCACCGTCGCCGCCTTCAGGCGCGAGCGCAGGTCGGGCAGCGTCACCGGCCACGACATCGGCCAGAGCCGGCTCGTCATCAGAAGACTGGTGCCGTTTTCGCGCACACTGTTGATGACATGAAAAAGCTCGGTATCGTCAAAACCGAGGCGATCCACGTCTTCGAAAATGACGGGGCCGTTCGCCGCTGCAACTGCCGCAGCGGAGCCGGCCACCGGGTGAATGTGGACTGCCCCACATCGCTCTGCCCAGATGCTGGCAAGATGCGATTTGCCCGACCCGACAGGACCGGCCAGGATCACCACCGGCGACGGCCAGTGCGGCCAGGAATCGACGATCTTCACCGCCGCGCTCAAGGGATCGGCGACGAGCAGATCGTCGCGCCCGTTTGCGGGATCATGCGTAAAGGCCAAGGGCAGCTGCTCGGCGGCCTTGCGCCTTAGATCAGCGTTCTTTGCGTCGGTCATGTCTAGCTATTCTCGGTCTTGCCGGCCTTGGCTCTGCGCGCCTTGCCCGCTTCCGAGCGTCCATAATAGAGATCGCTCTGAAGGTAGCGCGAAAGGGCGAAGCGGACAAGAACGCCGCAGGCGGCAGCGGCCGGGACCGCTATCAGCAGCCCGACAAAGCCGAAAAGCGCACCAAAGGCAAAAAGGGCGAACATCAGCCAGACCGGATGGAGGCCCACGCTTTCGCCGACAAGCTTCGGCTGCAGCACATTGCCTTCCAGAAACTGGCCGGTGAAGAAGACGACGAGCGTCAGGCCGACCCAGAGATAATCCGGCCAGAACTGAACCAGTGCGACGCCGACGGCCAGAACGAGGCCGACCATCGAGCCGACATAGGGAATGAAGCTGATCATGCCGGCGAAGAGGCCGATCAGCAGACCGAAATTCAGGCCAACCAGCGAGAGACCGACGCCGTAATAGACGCCGAGAATAATGCAGAGCGAACCCTGCCCTCGAATGAAGCCGGCGATTGCCTGGTCGATCTCGCGAGCGATCTGGCGAACGGTGGCGACATGATCGCGCGGGATCCAGTCGTCCACCTTGGCGACCATCCGATCCCAGTCGAGCAGCATATAGAAGGCGACGACGGGTGTGACGACCATCAGCGAGATGATGTTGACCAGCGCCTTGCCAGAGCTCCAGAGCTGCGCGAACAGGCCGCCGACGAAGCTCAAACCTTCGGACATGATGCTGGAGAAATTGTCCTTGATCGCGCCGAGCTGGTTGCGGATCCAATCCGGCAGCACCATCGTCTGCGCCTTGGCGATCAGCTGCTGGATCTGCTGCACATAGGTCGGAATGTGCTGAATGAAATCGTTGAACTGATTGACGATGATCGGGATGAAGATCGTCAGCGCCAGCGCGAAGATCAGTATGAAGGAGACCAGGATTACCACCGTCGCCATCAGGCGGCTGAGGCCGATCCGCTCCAGCCGGTCGGCGACCGGATCGAGAAAATAGGCTACCGCCATGCCAGCGATAAACGGCAGCAGGATCGTGCTGAAGATATAGATAAAGGCGATGAAGACGACGAGCACGATCACCCAGAAGGTGACTTGACGCTTGAGGCTCGCCCCGCTGACCTTTTGCTCCATCGTCTTCCCCGTTGTTTCGCGCCCGTTTGCCGTGTGCTTAGGACATAGGATGATGCCGCAATTATGGTCAAGCCTGCGGCCGGAAATCTGCCTTGAGCAATGGGAAGCGGGGAAAATCGAAGGGTTTGCGGCGCTTGCGCCTTGCATAAAGGCCCCTATCATGCAATGGCGAGCCGATCAAAGCCCTGTCATAATGGACGGGCGGCCATCGGAGGCGGAAGCATGAGCCAGTCTGGAAAAAACGGTCTGACCTATAGCGACGCGGGCGTCGATATCGATGCCGGCAACCTGCTGGTCGAAAAGATCAAGCCTGCCGTCCGTTCGACGCGCCGGCCGGGTGCCGATGGTGAAATCGGCGGCTTCGGCGGCCTGTTCGATCTCAAGGCCGCCGGCTTTATCGATCCGGTGCTGGTGGCTGCCAATGACGGCGTCGGAACCAAGCTGAAAATCGCGATCGATGCCAACTATCACGACACTGTCGGCATCGATCTCGTTGCCATGTGCGTGAACGATCTGGTCGTCCAGGGCGCTGAGCCGCTCTTTTTCCTAGATTACTTTGCCACCGGCAAGCTCGACCCGGATCAAGGTGCGGCGATCGTGGGCGGCATCGCGGCCGGCTGCCGTGATGCAGGCTGTGCGCTGATCGGCGGCGAGACCGCGGAAATGCCAGGCATGTATTCCCATGGCGATTACGATCTGGCGGGCTTTGCCGTCGGTGCGGCCGAGCGCGGCCAGCTGCTGCCCTCGGGCGACATTGCCGAAGGCGACATCATTCTCGGCCTCGCTTCGTCAGGCGTTCATTCCAACGGCTTCTCGCTGGTGCGCAAGATCGTCGAGCTTTCCGGTCTTGGCTGGGATGCACCGGCTCCCTTCGCCGAAGGCAAGGCGCTGGGCGAAGCGCTGCTGACACCGACGCGCATCTATGTGAAGCCGCTGCTCAACGCCATCCGCGAAACCCACGCCCTGAAGGCACTTGCACACATCACCGGCGGCGGCTTTCCGGAGAATATTCCGCGCGTACTGCCGAAGCATCTGGCTGCTGAAATCGATCTTGCCGCGGTGAAGGTGCCGCCGGTCTTCTCCTGGCTTGCCAAGACGGGCGGCGTCGAAGCGAAGGAAATGCTGCGCACCTTCAACTGCGGCATCGGCATGATCGTGGTCGTTGCTGCCGAGAACGTTGAGCCCGTGAAGGCCGTGCTTGAGGCAGAAGGCGAAGCCGTCGTTACGCTCGGCCGCATGGTCGCTCGCGAAGAAGGCGCTCCCGGCACCGTCTACAAGGGCACGCTCGCTCTATGACCACGCCGCGCAAACGCGTCGTCGTCTTCATCTCGGGCGGCGGCTCCAACATGCTGGCTCTTCTGAAGGCCACGAAGGCAGCGGACTACCCGGCAGAGATCGTCGGTGTCATCTCCGACAAGGCGGATGCCGGTGGTCTCGCGAAGGCTGCGGCGGAAGGCATTGCGACCTTCGCTTTCGTCCGCAAGGAATTTCCCAGCAAGGAAGCCCATGAAGAGGCGATCCTTTCGCAGCTGGAAGCCCTCTCGCCCGATATCATCTGCCTTGCCGGCTATATGCGGCTGCTCTCCGGCCGCTTCATCCAGGCCTACAAGGGCCGGATCATCAACATCCATCCCTCTCTGCTGCCGCTTTTCCCAGGCCTGCATACGCATCAGCGCGCCATTGACGCGGGCATGCGCATTGCCGGCTGCACCGTGCATTTCGTCACCGAAGGCATGGACGAAGGTCCTGTCGTCGGCCAGGCTGCCGTGCCCGTCTTAACCGACGATACCGCCGGCAGCCTTGCCGCCCGCGTGCTCACGGTCGAGCATCAGCTCTATCCGCAATCGCTGCGGCTGCTGGCGGAAGGCAAGGTCAGGATGGAAGATGGCAAGGCCGTGAGCTTTGGCAAGGCGACTGCTGTCGATGAGCGGCAGATTTTGTCACTGCTTGGAGACGCGGAATAATTACGCAACTCTGGCTTCGAACAGCCCCTCATCCGCCCTTCGGGCACCTTCTCCCCAAGGGGAGAAGGTGGAAGTGCTTCGGATGCTGCCTTTTCAATAACGAAGCTAATCTCGTCCGGGACTGTGTAACTCCATTAGAAGGTGGAAACGTCACCCTCTTAGCGAGATACTTTTGTCGAGCTGGTGCGTCTAGCAAAAACCCCTTCTCCCCTCGGAGAGAAGGTGCCCAAAGGGCGGATGAGGGGGATGCCAGATGCCTCCCTCAAGCCGCCATTGCCATCAGCGGATGCAGCGTGCCGTCGCTATAGACGATGCGGCCGCCGCGGAAGGTGGCGCGGATGCGGTGAACCGAGCCGGGCTCGACGGCGACCAGATCGGCAAGCTGGCCGACAGCGATTT
Source organism: Rhizobium sp. ERR 1071 (assembly GCF_007828675.1). NCBI lineage: Bacteria > Pseudomonadati > Pseudomonadota > Alphaproteobacteria > Hyphomicrobiales > Rhizobiaceae > Rhizobium > Rhizobium sp. ERR 1071. Next base: position 892,624 of record NZ_VITM01000001.1, read on the forward strand.
CGCCGCGATCCGTCAGGCCGGCGGAACGGGCGGCGTTGGCGGTTGCCGTCGCAACGGCCGCCGGCAGACCGCCAGCGACAACATCAGCAATCTTGAAAATAGCCGGCACGAAGGCGGCCGGGTGATAATCGGCCGCGATGATGCCGAGTAGACCGGATCGCGCCGCATCCAGCGCGCTGAGATTGCCGGACATGGACTGGCCGCGCAGCGCGTTTGGTGCGCCCATTAGTGTCCAGAGACCGCGGCGGCAGGCTTCCTCCGCCGCCGGTCCGGTCACCGGAAATTCGCTGATCGTCACGCCGAGATCGTGCATCGCCGCCACCTTCTCGGGGCTGTCGTCATCATGCGAGGCGAGCGACAGCTTGTGCTTCAGCGCAAGGTCGACCACTTCATGGAGCTTGCGCTCGATCTCAGGATCCTCGCGCTGCGCAATGCGCTTTGCCACGACCTCCTCGGCCGCCTCACGCGACATGGACCGGCGCTCGGACATGCTGCGGATGTAGCTTTCGATGTCGTTGTACTGCCCCTGCCCCGGTGTATGGTCGGTGAGCGAAACCATATCGACGGAGCCCTCTTCCAGGAGCCGCTCCAGGGTCGGAGCCGCGCCGAGATTGGTGATTTCGTAGCGTGCGTGGACACGATGGTCGATCAGAAGCTCGTCCCGCAGGCTGCCGATGCCACGGATCACTGCCGAAGTGGTTTCGAGCGAACGGACGTGGCCGTAGACGCTTTCGGTCGCAAAGGAGAGCGCCGCGAAAGCGGTGGTGACGCCAGCGGCCGCCAGCTTCTTGTCCAGCTCGTGAATGCCGAAATCGATCGGCATCATCGCATTCGGCCGCGGCGCGATTTCGCGCTCCACCATGTCGCAATGCAGATCGACGAAGCCTGGCATCAGCAAGCGGCCGCCGCCATCAAACGTCGGCTGCTCCACCGGCTCCGAGCGGATTTCGGCAATCACGCCGTCTTCGATGCGCACGGCGCCTCTCTCGACGACTTCATTGGGAAGAACGAGCGTGAAATTGCTGAGCCACATCGGCTTTCTCCTGAAACAGCGTCCATGATCGAAGGAGGCTCGGAAACATTCGAATGTTTCCGGCCAGCACGCCCCGGTAAGCTCGATTCGTGACATTGTGATGAATGGCGAGCAGAGTTTTTACAAAGCTCCCGCTCACCCGTTAGTCTATCTCAAGCTGGCGACATTCAAAGCCGCCCATTGCAGTAGCATGATCGTCTTGGCGTCATAGATATCGCCCTTCTCGATCATCGCCATTGCATCGGACAGGCGAACTTCCAGCCCCTCGATATCCTCATGCTCCTCCGCAAGGCCGCCACCATCGGCTACACGGTCGGACGTATCGATCACCGCGGCGAAGAAATGGATAACCTCGGTCGAGGAACCGGGCGACGTCATCGATTTGAAGAGGAAGCGGACGTCGCGCACGCGAAAGCCGGTCTCTTCCATGGCTTCGCGGCGGATCGCGGCCTCCGGATCGTCACCATCGAGCAGGCCGGCGGGCACCTCGATCATCCGGTCGGGAAGACCGACAAGATGGGACGGAAGACGGTATTGCCGGACGAGTATCACCGTTTCGCGCTTTGGATCATAAAGCAGGATGCAGGCCGCCGGCGTGCGGTGATAGACCTCGCGCTTCAGGCGATGCTTTTCGCCCTGCGAATCCGTGTAGTCGACCTCAAATGTGCTCAGCCGCGTCCATTGATCCGCCAGCGTCCTTTCGCTGACGATTTCGGCTTTCGCCTTTTCGAATTCACTCATGCCATATCCTTGCGGAGCCATACCTTGTTGTCGTGGACAGCCGCGCCGCCATATGGCGCGACCGGATCGGCGCCGGTGAGCACATTGATGCCCTCACCATCGACGTGAGCCTTGTTCGGCCAGAGGCCCTCGGCGATCAGCACGCCCGGCTTCACTTCCGCTGTCACGCGCGCATGCAGGCGGATATTGCCGCGTGTATTGCCGATGCGAACCAGCTCGCCATGAACAATATCAAGCCGTTCGGCATCGGCCGGGTTGACCATCACCTCGGGACGCCCTTCCTTCTGGCGCGACGTCTTCGTTTCCGCGAAACTGGAATTCAGGAAGTTGCGCGATGGCGAGGTCGCGAGCCGGAACGGATGCTCGGGATCGGCCACCTCGATCACATCGACCTGATCCGGAAACTCCGGCAGCTCGACATGCGGCCCGAGCAATCCGACCGATGCTGGCGGACGGTTCGGCGCCGGCTGGTTGGTCCAATCGGGGCGAAAGCGGAACTTGCCGTCGGGATGGGCAAAACCCTTGATAAAATGGGCCTCCTCGAAATCCGGCTGGCGATCGAACCATTTGTGTTCGAGGAAATAATCATAGTCCGGCAGACCGCTTCTGGACAGAACCCGGTCGATCATCTCGCGAGCGGAGAAGCCGAAGCCGGGGCAATCCGCAACGCCGAGGCGTTTGGCGAGCTCCTCGATTACAAAGAGATTGCTGCGCACGGTTGGCGGCGGCTCGACAAGCTTCGGCCCGAGAAGGATGTGGTTCTGGCCACCGGCGCGATAGATGTCGTCATGCTCGACGAACATGGTGGCGGGGATGACGATATCGGCCATGTCAGCCGTATCGGTCATGAACTGCTCGTGCACAGCGACGAAGAGATCGGAACGGGCGAAGCCGCGTTTCACCAGCCGCTGCTCTGGCGCGATATTCACCGGATTGGTGTTCTGGATCAGCATGGCGGTCACGGGACCGCGATGACGCAGCGCCACGGCATCACCGGTCAAGGCGCGGCCGATCTGCGACTGGTCGATCATGCGGATATCCATATCCTTCATGGCGCGGCCGGTCAGCTCGCTCGCATCCATGCGGAAGATATCGCTGTTCGAATGGAAGGCGCCGCCGCCCTCATATTGCCAAGAGCCGAGCACCGTCGCGATCGACGCTGCCGCGTGCATGGCGATCGCGCCATTGCGCTGACGGGTAAAGCCGTAGCCGAGCCGGAAATAGGTCTTCTTCGTCGTCCCCACGAGTTTGGCGAAGGCTTCGATCTCATCGACCGAGAGGCCGGTTATGGCCGCGGCCCATGCCGGGGTTTTCGATTTCAGGTGTTCTTCCAGGCCGGCGGGATCGTCGGCATATTTGGCCATGTAATCGCGGTCGGCATAGCCGTCACGGAAGGCGATGTGCATGACGGCGCAGGCAAGCGCCGCATCCGTGCCCGGCTTGACGATCAGAGCCATGTCGGCCTGCTTCATCGTCGGATTGTCATAGATATCGACGACGACGATCTTGGCGCCGCGTTCCTTGCGGGATTTCACCGCATGGGTCATGACGTTGACTTGGGTGGCAACCGCATTGGTGCCCCAGATGACGACGCAATCAGTACGGCCCATCTCGCGCGGATCGGGGCCACGCAACACGCCCGTCGCCATGGTGAAGCCGGTCCAGGCCGGATTGGTGCAGATCGATGAGAAGAAACCGGAATAGCGCTTGGCATGGCGCAGCCGCTCGATGGAATCGCGCTGCACCCAGCCCATCGTACCGGCATAGAAATAGGGCCAGATCGCCTCGCTGCCGTCCTTCGCTTCAGCCTTGATGAAGGCTTCGGCGATTTCGTCCAGCGCATCGTCCCAGGAGAGCTCCTGCCAGCGCCCCTCACCCTTGGCGCCGGCACGGCGGAGCGGTTTCATCAGACGATCGGGGTGATAAAGCCGTTCGGCATAGCGGGCGACCTTGGCGCAGATGACGCCGGCGGTATAGGAATGATCGTTGGCGCCGCGAACCCGGCCGATTCTGCCGTCTTCAGTCAGATCGACCTCCAGCGCGCAGGTGGAGGGACAGTCATGCGGACAGGCTGTGTGCCCGATGCGCGATTTGGCTTGGATAGGGGTCGCAATGTTCATGAGGTTTGTATATTTCAAGCGGAGACCGGCCACTAGAGACAATCCGGCCCATCTCAACAATTCATGCGGACTTCACCGACAATGAACTATCGGCACATCTACCACGCGGGCAATTTTGCCGATGTCTTGAAACACGCAATCCTCGCCCGCCTCGTCCGCTACATGCAGAACAAGGACAAGGCCTTTCGCGTTCTCGATACCCATGCCGGCATCGGGCTTTACGATCTCTCCTCCGAAGAAGCGCAGAAGACCGGCGAATGGCGAGATGGTATCGGCAAGGTGCTGGAGGCGGAATTGGTGCCGCAAGTGGCGGACCTGCTGGAGCCCTATCTTGCCACCATCCGCGAGCTGAACCCCGAGGGCGGCGTCAGGCTCTATCCCGGCTCGCCGAAGCTTGCCCGCATGCTGTTTCGCCCGCAAGACCGGCTTTCGGCGATGGAACTGCATCCGGATGATTTCCAGCGGCTACACCGCCTCTTCGAAGGCGATCACCATGCCCGCGTTACCGAGCTGGACGGCTGGCTGGCGCTCGGCGCTCATCTGCCGCCAAAGGAGAAGCGCGGCATCGTGCTCGTCGACCCGCCTTTCGAAGAGGAAGGCGAATATGAGCGGCTGATCGAAGGCTTGGCCAAAGCCTGGCGCCGCTTTCCCGGCGGCACCTATTGCCTTTGGTATCCGATCAAGAAGGATGCGCCGATCAAGCCGTTTCACGAGGCACTGCAGGCGCTCGAAATTCCGAAGATGCTCTGCGCGGAGTTGATCGTCAAAAGCGATCGCAGTTTCACCGGGCTCACAGGCTCCGGTCTCATCATCGTCAATCCGCCTTTCACGCTGAAGGACGAGTTGCATGCGCTGCTGCCGGCCCTGAAGGATATTCTGGCGCAGGACCGCTTCGCCTCGCAGCGGGCCTTCTGGCTGCGTGGCGAACATTGAGACTATTCACATCCATATCCCGCAGGTGATTTCATGAGACTTCTTTGCTCGTCCACCTCCCCCTTTTCCAGCAAGGTGCGCATGGCGGCACGCCATCTCGGCATCAAGCTGGAAGAAATTCATGTCGACACAAATGCCGGGCCGACTCTGCTGATCGACAACAATCCGCTCGGCAAGATCCCGACATTGCTGACCGGCGACGGCGAGGCGATTTTCGACAGCCGCGCCATCATGCATTATTTCGATCGTCACGAGGGCGGGCTCTATCCATCGAAGAAGGGCAAGCGCACCGAAATCGAAGTTCTGGAGGCGCTGATCGACGGCACCAACGAGTGCCTGCTGTCGATCGTCTACGAGCGCCGCCTTCGCGAGCCCGAGAAGCAGCATCAGCCCTGGATCGACCGGCAGTGGACGAAGGTCAGCCGCGCCCTCACCCATCTCGACGCCGAGCCGCCGAAGATCGGCAAGAAGCTGCATGCGGGTCATTTCGCGCTTGCCTCCCTTGTCGGCTATCTGCAGCTCCGCTTCGAAGGGCAGTGGGAAGCGGACCATGCGGGATTGATAGACTGGGCGCGCAAATTCGAGAAGCATTTCCCCGATTTTCCAGCGATGAAGCCGCAGGTCTAACGCTGTTCGGCTCAGCTCTGGCGAGCAGTCTCGGCCTTTACAAAATCGATAAAGGCGCGCAAAGCCGTCGGCAGCTGCCGGCGGCTCGGATAATAGAGGAAGAAGCCGGGATAATAGGGGCACCAGTCCTCCAGCACGCGGATCAGCCGGCCATCCCGCAAAGCCGGCAGCGCGTGATCCTCGAACAAGAAGGCTAGACCGGAACCATTGATAGCGGCATCCAGCATGATGTCGAGATCGCAAAGCGTCAGCGGCCCCTGCACATCGATCTCCAGCTCGATGCCTCCTCGCTCGAACTCCCAGCGATAATAGGTGCCGCTCGCAAAACGGTAGCGGATACAGGGGTGGTCCTTCAGATCATGAGGTGTGACCGGTTTAGGGAAACGCTGAAAATATTCCGGCGAGCCGACGATCGCCGTGCGCTGACGAGGGCCAATAGGAATAGCGATCATGTCGGCCGCGATGCTTTCTCCGAACCGTATGCCGGCATCGAAACCGGCGGAAACCGTGTCCACGAGCGCATCGTCCACGACGATTTCCATTTCGATGGCCGGATAAGCCCTCAAGAACCGTGACACGATTGGCAGCAGCACCATCCTGGCGGCGGGGCGCGGGGCGTTGATGCGCAGCTTGCCGTAGGGCTGGCCGCGGAATTTATCGAGATCTTCGAGAGCATCGTCGATATCGAGGAAAGCGGGGCGGATGCGATCGAACAGGCGCTCTCCGGCCTCCGTCAACCCGACACCGCGCGTGGTGCGATTAACCAGCCGCACATCCAACCTCTCCTCGATCGCGCGCAACGAATGGCTGAGCGCTGAAGGCGTCACGCCGAGCTCCACCGCCGCCTTGCGAAAACTGCGGTGTTGGGCAATCGCCAGGAAGATAGCCAGATCGGTCGAACGGATACGCCGCATTGATGAGAATTTCTCAGCACTTTATGGAAGAGAAAGTAGATTATCTCAACGATGCCATCAAGCTACCTTTCTCCTGCAAGCGAATTCCACCCCTGGAATTGCCAACCCACGAAGGAGAAAATCATGCGTGTTTGGTTCATCACGGGCGCATCCCGCGGCTTTGGCGCCCTCATCGCCCAAGAAGCCCTCGCCGCCGGCGACGCCGTTGTCGCTACGGCCCGCAATCCCGCCGGTCTGGCAGAGAAGTTCGGCAACCATCCGAGCCTCCTGCCCGTCGCCCTCGACGTCTCGAACGAAGCGCAGGCTCATGAGGCCGCCGCGGCCGCCGTCAAGCGCTTCGGAAAGATCGATATCCTTGTCAACAATGCCGGTTACGGGCTGCTCGGCGCCGTGGAAGAAGCAACGGCCGAGGAGATCGAGAAGCTCTATGCCACCAACGTCTTTGGCCTGCTGAAGGTGACGCGCGCCATCCTGCCGCATATGCGCCGGCAGCGCTCGGGCCATGTCATCAACATGTCCTCGGTCGGAGGCTATCAGAGCCATGCCGGCTGGGGCGTCTACTGCTCGACAAAGTTCGCGGTCGAAGGCCTATCGGAGGCAATGGCGGCGGAACTCAAGCCGCTTGGCATCAAGGTCACGGTTGTCGAACCCGGCTTCTTCCGCACCGACTTCCTTGATGAGAGCTCGCTTGCCGTCAGCCCGAGCTCGATTGCCGACTACAGGGACACGCCGGCCGGCGTCATGCGCGATTTCGCCGCCGGTCACAATCACGCCCAGCCCGGCGATCCCAACCGCCTTGCAAAATCGATGATCACGCTTGCCCATTCGGCGAACCCACCGCTGCGCATGCCCTTCGGCTCGGATACAATTGGCGCGATCGAGGCCAAGAACGAGTATGTCGCCAAGGAACTGGCCGACTGGCGCGAACTGGCCGTCTCGACTGACTTCCCGACGGATGCCGCCTAAATATTCAGAGGCATAACGCAAAAAAGCCGGGGCAAAACCCCGGCTTTTTCTTCAGGCTTAAGCCTTTGGGTAATCAGAACTTGACGCCGATACCGACCTTGACGCTCTGTTCGTCGTAGCCGCGAGAGAACCGACCGGAGTCGAGGTCGAAGTTCTTCTTGCCGTAGTCCGTGTAACGGTACTCGAGGCGAGCCGTGATGTTGTTGGTGATGAAGGTTTCAGCACCTGCACCGACCGTGTAACCAACAGCCGTCTTGCTGTCAGACGAGGTGTCGTCGGAGAGCTTGTTCTGGCCGAGTGCCAGACCGGCCGTGCCGTACAGCATGAACGGGTTGAAGTCGTAACCGAGGCGACCGCGAACCGAGCCGTTGACACCGTTCTTGGCGGTCAGGCCGTTGCGGGTGCTGTCGGCGCCGGAGTAGCCGAGGTCAGCTTCGATACCATATACGATCTGGCCCTGCTGCCAGTTGTAGCCGGTGAAGGCCTGGCCGCCCCAGGCGTAAGCGTCGCCGTTGCGGTTGAAGTGACCGGCGTTCCAGTCGCCAGCGCCACCGATGTAGAAGCCGGACCAGTTGTTGACGGCCGGAGCTGCTTCCTGGGCGACGGGCGGCTGCGGAATCTGCTCAACAGCGTCAGCAGCCTGAGCTGCGGTGTAGCCGCCGAGAGCGAAAGCGGAGACCATGAGGGTCGTGATAAGAGTACGCATACTTTTCTCCTTTCAGTCCCGTGTGCCCCGCTTACTGTCCTTGACTTCGAAGCGCCACGAGCAATTAAAACATATCCCTCCCGGATCGAGGTTGAAATTGGAATGCAAATGAGGAATTGGAAGAGCCAAAATATGATATCATTGTGGCACAGACGTGGCTGAATTTCGATGTTGCTTCATCGCAACAGAGGAATTGTTAACCCTAATCATCGGTTAAACTATGTATACTTATTTTAAACTAAATATATCTCAAGTTTTACATAAGAAACCCCAAAGCGCATCATTCGCTCATGCATCTTTTCATATGGTGTATCGACGCCCTATATGAGCATCGATTGGGTAACGACGAGCAAAAGGCGATCTCTTGAGCCAGGAAAAACTACGTACGGCGCTGATAACCGGCGCTTCCAAAAGAATAGGCCTGGCAATTGCCGAGGATTTGTCGGCTAATGGCTTCGCCGTAGCGTTGCATGCCAATCAGTCCCTCGCCGAAGCCGAGGAAATTGCGGCGAAATTGCGGCAAATGGGCCGGAGAGCCATTGCGATCAAGGCGGATCTGCAGAATTTGGGCGAGACTTCAACCCTTGTCGAAAGGGTTGCGGATACCCTCGGCCCGCTCGATCTTCTGGTGAATAATGCCTCAGCCTTCCTCGGCGATTCCGCCGATCATTTTGACGAAGAAGCCTTCGAGGCACATTTCGCAATCCATGTGCGGGCGCCGTCGATTCTGGCTGCCGATTTCGTCCGGCAGCTTCCCGAACCGCATCCGGGCCTGATCGTCAACATGGTCGATCAGCGGGTCTGGGCACTCAATCCGCGCTTCTATTCCTATACACTGTCGAAAGCCGCCCTCTGGACGGCGACTCAGACGATGGCGCAGAGCTTTGCGCCGCGTATCCGCGTCAACGCGATCGGCCCAGGCCCGACGGTGCGCAGCGTGCGGCAGACCGAAGAGGACTTTCAAGCGCAGATCGACGGCCTCATATTAAAGGCGGCGCCCGGGCTCGAAGAATTCGGCCGGACCATCCGCTTTCTTTTTGACACGCCCTCGATCACGGGCCAAATGATAGCGCTCGATGGCGGCCAGCACCTTGCCTGGGAAACGCCAGACGTGTCGGAGAGTGCAGAATGAATGGAAGAAAGCTGCCTGACGGCGGCGTTCTCTATGACGAATCAGAGGATATCGAAGACGACATCGAGGTGGAAGGCGATGCCGCAGCCTCCCCTATTGCGCCTGTCGACTGGAACGAAGGCGGAAAGAACGAGACGGGACTGCGCGGCGCCGAGCTGATCGCCGAATTCGTCAAGCGGCTGCCCAACAATCCCGGCGTCTACCGCATGTTCAACGAGGCCGGCGACGTGCTTTACGTCGGCAAGGCCAGGAACCTGAAGAAGCGCGTTTCCAACTATGCCTTGGGCAAGGTGCACTCCAACCGCATCGCCCGCATGGTGCGCGAAACCGCCAATATGGAATTCGTGACCACGCGGACGGAGACGGAAGCGCTGCTGCTGGAAGCGAATCTCATCAAGCGCTTGCGTCCGCGCTTTAACGTTCTGCTGCGCGACGACAAATCCTTTCCCTATATTCTGATTACGGGCGATCATCGCGCGCCGGCGATCTTCAAGCATCGCGGCGCCCGCGCCCGCAAGGGCGACTATTTCGGCCCCTTCGCTTCGGCGGGCGCCGTCGGGCGCACCATCAATTCACTGCAGCGCGCCTTCCTGATCCGGACCTGCACCGATAGCGTCTTCGAGACGCGCACGCGGCCCTGTCTGCTCTATCAGATCAAGCGCTGTTCCGGCCCCTGCACGCATGAGATCAGCGATGCAGGCTATGCTGAACTGGTACAGGAGGCGAAGGACTTCCTTTCCGGCAAGAGCCAGAACGTCAAGGCGCATATGGCCGAGGCGATGAATGCTGCCGCCGAAGATCTGGATTTCGAACGCGCCGCCATTTTCCGCGACCGTCTGGCGGCGCTCTCGCATGTGCAGAGCCATCAGGGCATCAACCCGGCCGGCGTCGAGGAAGCCGATGTCTTCGCCATCCACCACGAGGGCGGCATTTCCTGCATCCAGGTCTTCTTCTTCCGAACCGGACAGAACTGGGGCAACCGTGCCTATTTCCCGAAGGCCGATCCATCGCTCTCGGGTGCTGAAGTGCTGAACGCTTTCCTCGCGCAATTCTATGACGACAAGCCTGTACCGCGGCAGATCCTGCTGTCGGAGACCATCGAGGAAATCGAACTGCTGGCAGCGGCCCTCAGCGAGAAGGCCGGTCATAAGGTTACGATCCTCGTGCCGCAACGCGGCGAGAAGCGCGATCTGGTCGAACATGTCATTGCCAATGCGCGTGAGGCGCATGGCCGCAAGCTGGCGGAAACCGCCTCGCAATCGCGGCTGCTCGAAGGCTTCAAGGAAACGTTCAAGCTTCCCTACACGCCGCAGCGCATCGAGATTTACGACAACTCTCACATCATGGGCACGAATGCGGTCGGCGGCATGGTCGTGGCCGGGCCGGAAGGCTTCGTCAAAAACCAGTACCGCAAGTTCAACATCAAATCGACCGACATCACGCCGGGCGACGACTTCGGCATGATGCGCGAAGTCATGACCCGCCGTTTCTCTCGTCTCCTGAAGGAGGAAGGCAAGCCCGACCGCAGCGGCGAGACCGACGCCAGCGTCGATGCCGCCGATCGCGCCTTCCCCGCCTGGCCCGATGTCGTCCTCATCGACGGCGGCCAAGGGCAAATGACGGCCGTGCGCGCCATTCTCGATGAGCTCGGGATCACCGACAGTGTCATCGCCATCGGCGTCGCCAAGGGCGTCGACCGCGAAGCCGGGCGTGAGCGTTTCTTCGCCCCTTCGCGCGAAAGCTTCTCGCTCCCGCCGCGCGATCCCGTGCTCTATTTCATCCAGCGCATGCGCGACGAGGCGCACCGCTTCGCAATCGGCTCGCATCGCGCCCGGCGCAAGAAGGAGATGGTGAAGAACCCGCTCGACGAGATCGGTGGCATCGGCCCTTCGCGCAAGCGCGCGCTTCTCCAGCATTTCGGCACCGCGAAGGCCGTGTCGCGCGCCGCACTTTCCGACCTGATGGCAGTCGAGGGCATTTCCGAAGCGGTGGCGCGTCAGGTCTATAACCATTTCCACGAGGACGCCGCGAAATAGGGAAAGCTCGTCGCAAATTCCACGCAATAGCGGTGAAAAAACAGAAACAATATTGACGATAAACTGACCAACCCATCATCTAGGGTGTGACCACCAAAAAGTGCGGAGCGGTTTTTGGGATCACACTCCATCAGACGACTTCAGCGGGATGGGATCAACAGTGCCCAATCCGGTTCGGTCGAGACAACAGAAACGAAACGATTTCCATGGCTTCGCGCGCTTACAGCATCCCCAATCTGCTCACCTACGGCCGCATTATCTGCGTACCCCTGATCGTTCTTTGCTTCTTCATCGAGGGTAAGCTGGAGGGCTCCGATTTTGCGCGCTGGGTCGCGCTCTGGATCTTCATCATCGCCTCGATCACCGATTTCCTCGACGGCTATCTCGCGCGCATCTGGAACCAGACCTCGAATATCGGCCGAATGCTCGATCCGATCGCCGACAAACTGCTGGTCTCCGCGATCCTGCTTCTAGTCGCCGCCGACGGCACCATTGCCGGCTGGTCGCTCTGGGCCGCCATCATCATCCTTTGCCGCGAAATCCTGGTTTCGGGCCTGCGTGAGTATCTGGCGGCGTTGAAGGTCAGCGTTCCCGTGACGCGCATCGCAAAATGGAAGACGACGGCCCAGCTCGTCGCCATCGCCTTCCTTCTGGCTGGGCCGGCGGGCGACAAGGTGCTACCCTATACCACAGAAATGGGCATCGTCCTGCTCTGGGTCGCAGCGCTTTTGACCATCTATACCGGCTATGATTATTTCCGGGCCGGGCTGAAGCATGTCGTGGATGAAGAATGATGACGAAACTCGTCTATTTCGCCTGGGTGCGCGAGCGGATCGGCAAAGCGGAAGAGGAGATTTCCCTGCCCGCCGATGTCGTCACCGTCGGCGATCTCCTGAGTCATTTGAAGGGCTTGGGCGAGGAATACGAGGCGGCACTTCAATTCCCCCAGGCGATCCGCGTCGCTATCAACATGGAACATGCGGAGCACGATGAGCCGATCGCCGGAGCGCGGGAGATCGGGCTCTTCCCGCCGATGACGGGGGGGTGAGGAGCGATCGGGCGAAGCCCGAGCAATCGATCCAGTGAATCGATTGCAGCGACGAACGCCCTGAGCCTTAGCGAAGGGTCGGGAGGCACCTCAGCATGTTTGCGAAGCCGATCAAGGAAATTGCGATGATTTCACCATTCGTCAAAGTCCAGCGCGAGGATTTCGATCTCCAGGCGGAGATCGATCGGCTAGCCGCCGGGCGGCGCGATATCGGCGCTGTCGTGACCTTCTCGGGCCTCTGCCGTGATGAAGGGGGCGCGCTCGGTGCCCTCGAACTCGAACATTATCCCGGCATGGCGGAAGCGGAGATCACCCGCATCGCCAATCTCGCCATCGAGCGTTTCGAGCTTCTCGCCCTGACCGCCATCCATCGCTTTGGCAAGATCGCGCCCGGCGAGAACATCGTGCTCGTCATTGCCGCGGCACCGCATCGGCAGGCCGCCTTCGACGGCGCCAATTTCGTCATGGATTTTCTGAAGACCTCCGCTCCCTTCTGGAAGAAGGAGCACGGCAAGGATGGTACCGAAGGCGGCTGGGTTTCGGCCAAGGATGCCGACGATGCCGCGCGGGCAAAGTGGGCCGGCAACACGTAAGCTTCAAGGCACCACTCTTTCGCGCCGGCTCATAACCAGCAGCAGGACGAGCAGCGAGAAGATGACGAAGTCGCGCCACAGGAACGGGCCGTAGGCACCCCACATCGTCTCCGTCAAGCCAAGGAGCGCTGCCCCGCCCGCTGACTTCAGCGGATCGGAATAGCCGCCGACGGCCGCGATCATCAGCACCTTAAGCCCGAACATCAGCCCCGCCCCGAAATCCATCGTTCCATAGTAGGAAGTAGCCAGCAGGCCGCAGATGGTTGCGACGAAGGCTGACGCGACATAGGCAAGCAGGAAGACGCGGTTGGCACTGGCGCCGCAGAGCTCGGCAGCAAGGGAATCGTCCGTCACCGCCCGCCAGATACGCCCCCAGCCGGTGCATTTCAGCACATAGGCGCCCGCGAGGATGACAAGGATCATCAGGGCCGTATTGAGCAGCTGGATTTCCGTCAGCGTCACGCGGAAATCGCCGCTATCCCAGAAGACGACAGCATCGTTCAGGAAGGGTGGCAGCCAGATGCCACGCGTATTCGAGGCAAGCCGCGCCGTTTCCATCAGGATGATCATCATGCCGAGTGCCGCGACGATGACCGTATTCGGTGACTTGCGCGACAGCGGCAGCATGATGGCGCGGCCGACGAGGAAGCTGGTGCCGATCGTGTAACCGACGGCGACGACGGCACCGAAGGCAAAGGCGGCCGGCAGAACCAGATACATCTTGGTGTAGCCGACATCGGTAAAGAGCACGAGCATCTGGCCGGCAAAGGCAAACAGCGCGCCATAGGTGATATCGGCCCGCTTCATGACCCCGAAGGCAATGGAATAGCCGAAGGCCAGCGTCGCATACAGTGCAGCGAGCGGAACGGCATTCGCCAGTTGCTGCAGAAGATAAGCCATTCCATCTCTCCGAAAACGAGTAAATAGTAACTGGCAAAATGAATTTTACCAGTTATAATTTTCGCCATGAGTTTTTCCTGGACCCCACATCGCTTCTCCGGTGGCGCGCTCGCGCTCGATGTCGCCAACAGCGTAATCCTGCGCCATGACGACGGGCGTCGGATCGACCGCTTCGAGGCACCGGGACAGATGGATAGCTTTCCCAAGGCGGCATCGAATTTCTGCGCCGAACGCACACTCTTTGGCGACATCCTGCCGGTAAAGCGGGAAAACCGGGCCGACTTCATCGCATTGCGCGAGACGATCGATCGGTATTTCCGGGCGCGCATTCTTGGCGAGGCTGCCGATCTGCTGCTTGCGGATCTGCTTGCGGCATTGGCGAAAGTTCTGAAACGAGCCTCAGCCGATGGGCTCGATGCCGCGACGGTGCATTCGACGCTGCGCCTCATCGCCATGCCCGATCCAGAACGAATGAAAATATGCCGCAACTGCGGCTGGCTCTTCATCGACCGCAGCAAGAACAAAAGCCGCGCCTGGTGCGACATGGCGGTTTGCGGCAACCGAGCCAAGGCTAGCCGGCACTACCGGCGCAAGAAGGAGGAGACTGCGCCATGAGATTGCGAAGGATCATGCTGACAATGATGAGCGCCGGGATCATCGCCGGCCTAGCGCTGGCCGGCTGCCAGAGGAAAGACGACGAAGGCCCGACCCAGCTCACCGGCCGCCTCTTCGTCTTCAACTATCGGGTGGCGAGCGCGAGCTATATGATCACGCTCAAGAAGATCGCCCCGATCCCCGAGGGAACGACTGCCGTTGCGGAATTCGAAAATCCGGCCGGCGGCGATCCGCTTGTCGTCGACCAGAAGATCTATACATTCTGGGACAAGATCACGCTGGAAAGCCCGGACCTCCATTGCGTCCGCAAGGACCGCCCCTATGCCGTCTCGATCAGGCTGGTGGATGCCAGCGACAAGACGATCCAGACGATCAAGACGGAGGTCAAATCGGATCTCGACCAGACCGTGCTGCCGACGAAACCGCTGGTCGTCGGCCCGGTCTATACCGCCAATCCGGATGTCTTCAAAGGTGACGGCAGCGCCGATTACGGGCATGATGCCGCCTGCCCGGCATGAAAAAAGCCGGGATGCGAGGTCCCGGCTTTCATGAGTCAATTCAAATCGTTCAGCGCTGAAGCTGAAAGACTGATTCAGCCGACGATTTCGGTTTCGGAGAACCAGTAGGCGATTTCGACGGCAGCCGTTTCCGGAGCGTCCGAGCCGTGAACGGAGTTTTCGCCGATCGACAGAGCGAAGGTCTTGCGGATCGTGCCTTCGGCAGCGTTGGCCGGGTTGGTCGCGCCCATGATTTCGCGGTTCTTCAGGATGGCGTTTTCGCCTTCCAGAACCTGAACGACGGTCGGGCCGGAGGTCATGCCTTCGACGAGTTCGCCGAAGAACGGGCGTTCCTTGTGAACGGCGTAGAAGCCTTCAGCTTCGCGCTTGCTCATCCAGACGCGCTTGGAGGCGATGACGCGCAGGCCGTTGTCTTCAAAAACCTTGGTGATGGCGCCGGTCAGGTTGCGCTTCGTCGCATCCGGCTTGATCATCGAGAAAGTACGTTCAATCGCCATGGGTCCATTCCTTGTAATCAGAGAAAAGTGGGCGGTCTTTACCTGCCCCAAGGCCCGAAAACAAGGGGGATCGGCCAATTTCACGCCGCTGTCACAGTCCGAGCAGCTGATTCGCGATCCGCTGGGTGGCGAAGCGGCTGTCCGCCACCAAACTTCGCGATAAAATCACCACCACTATAAGAGGAGACGCATATGCTCAAACATTTCAAGATGCTTGCCGACTATAATCGCTGGGCCAATGTCCAGGTCTACAATGCCGCAGCAGACCTCAGCGACGCCGAATTTCACGAAGACCGCGGCGCCTTCTTCGGCTCGCTCCACGGAACGCTCAATCATCTGCTGATAGCGGACCGGCTGTGGATGCACCGTTTCAACGGCACTGGCGGCGTACCTGCGTCACTCGATACCGTCCTACATGACACCCTTGAAGGCCTTTACAGCTTACGGGAGGCGGAAGATCGAAATATCATTACTTGGTTGGAAACGCTCGATGCCGATGCACTTGCCTCCGACATCACCTATACCTCGATCCTGCGCCCGGGCGCCATCACCGTTCCCCTCCATGCGGCGGTATCCCATATGTTCAACCATCACACCCATCACCGCGGCCAGTGCCACACTATCCTCACATCCATGGGCAAGCCGTCACTGGTGCTGGACCTCCTGCATTTTCTGCGCAGCGAAGGACAGCACTGGATGTAGCCAAGGGGAGAACCGTCGTTTCCCATCTTCGCCCAGACGTTGATCACATGCCTCATTTTGTTGCGCTGCGGCGAGGATCGGCCGTCTTGTTCATGTTCCCTTAACCTGCCGACCTGCAGATTGATAAGATATATCAGCTCACGGTCCAAAGGCAGGCATGAAGAACTCGCAGACAAGCGTTTCGGCATATTCCATCGATGACGATGAAACGGAAACCGAGCTTGAGGTTATCGGCCGCGTCATGACGCGGCTGAAGGTGAAAAACCTGCCGCGCAACTATCAGCTCTTCTATGAAGCGCTCTATGGCCAGGACCGCTGTCTTGCCGAAGAGATCGAGGCGCTTGGCCCCCTTCCCCCGCAAAGCGGGCTCGACGAGATTGGCCTGAAGCATCGCCTTGTCAGCCATTGCGGGCTGGTGGCGCGCAAATCCGAGAGCGACGCGGCCGAGATGCTGCGCGAAGTCGCCGATCAGCTCGCCAAGGGGCTGATGAAAAAGCAGCATTTTGCCCGCGAGATCGACACGACTCCGCATGCCAATGCTGCACTCGACAGCCTCAATGCCTCGCTCAGCAATCTCATGCTCTATGAAACGGAGCTGACCGAGCGGCTGCGTAACTGCGCCAATCTCTCGAAATCCTCGCAGAAGGCCGGCGCCTAAGCGCCGTCCCGCTCTTGCCTTCAGCGTCGAGTTCGGCCAAAACCGCGCCATGATTTCGATTTCAGACCTTTCCGCCCGCATTGCCGGCCGCCTTCTCATCGACCATGCCAGCGTGACGCTTCCGGCGGGCACGAAGGCTGGCCTCGTCGGCAAGAACGGTGCTGGCAAATCCACGCTGTTCAGGATCATCACCGGCGATCTCGCTGCCGAGAGCGGCTCGGTCTCGATCCCCCGCAATGCCCGCATCGGCCAGGTGGCGCAGGAGGCACCCGGCACCGAGGAGCCTTTGATCGATATCGTCCTGGCAGCCGACAAGGAACGCTCCGCATTGCTTGCGGAAGCCGAGACCGCAACCGATCCGCACCGCATCGCCGATATCCAGACGCGGCTTGCCGATATCGATGCGCATTCGGCTGAAGCGCGCGCCGCCAGTATCCTTGCCGGCCTCGGCTTCGACCATGAGGCGCAGAAGCGCCCCGCCTCCTCCTTCTCCGGTGGCTGGCGCATGCGCGTTGCGCTCGCGGCCGTCTTGTTTTCCGAGCCGGATCTGTTGCTGCTCGACGAACCGACGAACTATCTCGACCTTGAAGGCACGCTCTGGCTGGAGGACTACATCCGCCGCTATCCGCACACGGTCATCATCATTTCGCACGACCGCGATCTGCTGAACACGGCCGTTAATTCCATCGTGCATCTCGACCAGAAGAAGCTCACCTTCTATCGCGGCTCCTACGATCAGTTCGAGCGGCAGAAGGCTGAGGCCGACGAGTTGCAGATGAAGGCGAAGGCGAAGAACGATGCAGCCCGCAAGCACCTGCAGAGCTTCATCGACCGCTTCAAGGCCAAGGCCTCGAAGGCGCGGCAGGCGCAATCGCGCATCAAGGCACTGGAGCGCATGGGCACCGTCGCCGCCGTCATCGAAGACCATGTGATGGGCTTCAGCTTTCCGGAACCCGAAAAGCAGCCCGCCTCGCCGATCATCGCAATCAGCAGCGGTGCCGTCGGCTATGAGCCGGGCAAGCCGATCCTGAAACGGCTGAACCTGCGCATCGATGCCGACGACCGCATCGCGCTGCTCGGCTCCAACGGCAACGGCAAATCGACCTTCGCGAAGTTCATTTCCGGGCGGCTGGGCGCAGAAAGCGGCGAAGTCAGGCTCGCACCGAACCTGAAGATCGGCTTCTTCGCCCAACACCAGCTCGACGATCTCATCCCCAACCAGACGGCCGTCGAGCATGTCCGCCGCCGCATGCCCGAAACGCCGGAAGCGAAGGTGCGCGCCCGCGTCGCGCAGATGGGGCTTGCGACGGAGAAGATGGACACGCAGGTCAAGGATCTCTCCGGCGGCGAGAAGGCACGGCTTCTCATGGGCCTTGCCGCCTTCGACGCACCGAACCTGCTGATCCTCGACGAACCGACGAACCATCTCGATATCGACAGCCGCAACGCGCTGATCCAGGCGCTGAACGATTATTCCGGCGCCGTCATCCTGATCTCGCACGACCGTCACCTGATCGAAGCCACCGTCGATCGGCTGTGGCTGGTGCGCGACGGCACCGTCTCGACCTTCGACGGCGATCTTGAAGAATACCGCAGCCTCGTTGTTGCCAGCCCGAAAGCCAAGGACGACAAGGCCAAGGCAAATACCAGCGACGATTCCGTTTCCAAAGCGGATCAGCGCAAGCTTAATGCCGATCGGCGCGCCTCGCTGGCGCCGCTCAAGAAGAAGATCAATGAAATCGAATCCTTGACCGGCAAGCTTGAGAAACTGATTCAGGCTCTTGACGCAGAACTTGCGGACCCCGCCCTCTATGAGAAGGCACCGGCCAAGGCTGCGGAAAAGGCAAAACAGCGTGCCGATGCGGCAGAAAAGCTCGCGGCGGCCGAGGAGCAGTGGCTGGAACTTTCATCGGAATATGAGAGCAGCATGGCCAGCTGAAGCTGACCGCTTGATAAGGAATTCGCGGCCGCTCCTAACCGATCATTAACCATAACTGCAGAATATGCGCTCAACTTTCATAGACATAGTGTTGAGCGATTCTGATGAACTACCGTGTGTTGCTGGCTGGCCTCGCCGTGTCCCTGGCTCTCGGAGGATGTGCCACGAAACCAGGCAATGAAGCGTCGCTCAAGAGCAGCTATGCCGCCGAAGAGCCGCGTCACAAGCCGCTGAAGGCCAACGATCCCATCGAGATGGAGCCGAAGAAATGGCTCGTCGCCGATCTCGAAACAAGGAGTGACCTGGCGGGCATGAATGGCCCGCACAATCTCGCCGGCCGGACGCTGGAGGTCTCGTCGCTCAAAGATATCAGGCTCGCCGACAAGGAGGTCATCCTGACCTTCGATGACGGCCCGGCTCCCGGCAAGACGGAGCGCATTCTCGCCACGCTCGACAAATTCGGCGTCAAGGCCGCCTTCATGATGGTCGGCGAAATGGCGCAGGCACATCCGGCGACGGCACGCGAGGTGCTTGCGCATGGCGATGCGATCGGCAGCCACACCTTCCGCCATCCGGATCTCGACAAGATGACTTTCGACGCGGCGATGACCGAGATCGCCCGCGGCAAGGATGCCGTCACCAAGGCGATCGGCACGGACGTTCCCTTCTTCCGCTTCCCCTATCTTGCCGACTCCAAACGCCTGCGCACGGCGATTGCCGCTCGCGACATGATCGTCATGGATGTCGATATCGACAGCAAGGATTACTTCACTTCGACCCCAGCCTCAGTGGTCGATCGCACCATGAAGCAGCTCCATCAGCGCGGCCGCGGCATCGTTCTGATGCACGACATCCACCAGCGCACGGTTAGGATGCTGCCCGTTCTCCTCAGCCGACTGGAGAATGAGGGCTACAAGGTCGTCACGCTGAAATACAAGCGCGAACCGGCCCCGGCGAGCAATATGGTCGCACAGGCCGACACAAAGATGGTCCGCTAAGGCGGGTCGACACCGAAAAATCTATGACCGATACGGGCGCGGAAGCATGGTTGCTTCAGCGCCCGTATTTTGGTTTGCTGAGGGCGACCACCACCAACAATGGAATGGCGAGCCCCATGCACCTTCACCTTGAACGCGACGACGACCCACAAACTCTGCAGTTCGTCGCAGAGAAGGATACCGAATCCGAGCGGCTGCTGATGACGCCGGAATTCGAGGCGGATCGCAACGCGATCAAGGAGATGATCGAACGCGAGGATCGGCTGATCGCCACGACCCGGCGCGGCAGCTGGCTGTTCGATTTTCATCGCAGCGCCGATCATCCGCTCGGTTGCTGGTATCGGCTGCCGGCCGATCTTACCCCTCTGCCCGACGCTCCCTGGGAACCAATCTTCGATCTCGACGCCTTCTGCGCCAAGGAGGGCAGAAAATGGCTTTGGCGCGGTGCGCTCACCTGCCCCTGGGAGCCGATGCGCGTGCTGCTTTGCCTTTCCGATGGCGGCTCCGATCCCATTCGGATGCTCGAATTCGATTGCGAGACGAAGAGCATCGTCGATGGCGGCTTCGACACGCCGGCCGTGCGCAGTCACGCGACCTGGCTCAGCCGCGACGAAATCGCCTATTTCGGCTCCATCGACCGCGAATCCTCGACGCGCTCAGGCTGGCCGCGTCTCGGCCGCCGCCTGA
This sequence comes from Rhizobium sp. ERR 1071, assembly GCF_007828675.1. Classification (NCBI taxonomy): domain Bacteria; kingdom Pseudomonadati; phylum Pseudomonadota; class Alphaproteobacteria; order Hyphomicrobiales; family Rhizobiaceae; genus Rhizobium; species Rhizobium sp. ERR 1071. The sequence goes on from NZ_VITM01000001.1 coordinate 912,987, forward strand.
GGCGCGGCCAGGTGCCGTCCGATGCACCGGTACTCTATGCCGCCGATGACAGCGACATCTATGGCTCCTGTTCGATCTTCGATCCGCAGCTCGCCGGTCTGGCGACAGGAGATGCGGCCAAGCCGATCCGTATTTTCAGCGCAGGTCACGAAATCGGCAGCGCCAGCCATTTCATCGAGGATGGGGACGGTTCGCTGCGGCGGATCGACCTGCCGAAGGATGCCGAGTTCGGGTTCAACCACTCCCATCTGATCTGGCTTGCCAAGACAGACGAACGGATCCCGGCCGGCAGCCTGGCCCTGCAACCCCTTCCTCGGGAGCCCGGCAAGACCGGTATCGATGCAAGACGCATCCTGTTTTCGCCCAATGACCGACAATCGGTTTCGCAATTCCTTTTGATGCGCGAATGGTGCGTCTTCATCGTCTCGGACAATATGCAACCGCATCTCTTCGTTCTCGACCTGACGAGCGCCGATGCCGAAATCCGCGAAATCGCACTGCCTGATGATGTTCAGACGGTGTCGGTCGCCCCGCTCTATTCCGATCTGCATCTCGGTGACGACACGCTGCAGGTCTATGGCGCGGGCTTTCTGCAGCCGCCCTCCTCCTACCGGCTGGATCTTGGCGATCGCAAGGCCCCGCTTGAACTCAAGCACATTGCCAGTTCGCCGACCTATTTCGACAGCGAAGGCATGACGTCCCTCCTGCTGGAAGCTACCTCCGAGGACGGGACGAAGGTGCCCTATCATATCGTACTGCCGAAGGCCTGGACCAAGGGCGAACTGCCGGTGCTGCAATATGGCTACGGCGGCTTCGACGTCCCGCTCGGCCCATATTATTCCGGGGTCATCGGCCGCTGGCTGGAACAGGGTAACGCCTTTGTGACGGCCTATATTCGCGGCGGAGGCGAATTCGGGCCGAACTGGCATCGCGTCGCAAAAGGCCAGGGTCGCCACAGGGCATTCGCGGACTTTGCCGCCGTCGCCCGCGACCTCGTCGCCCGCGGCTATACCAAGCCATCGCGCATAGCCGGCAATGGCGGCAGCAATGGAGGTTTGCTGACTGGCGTCATGGCGACACGCTATCCGCAGGATTTCGGCGCGATCTGGTGCCAGGTGCCTGTCCTGGATATGACCCGCTTCCATGTCTTCCCGGCCGGAAAAGCCTGGATCGACGAATATGGCGATCCCGACAATCCGGCTGATCGCGATTACCTGCTGAGCTATTCGCCGCTGCACAATGTCAAGCCTACCTCCGAGATCACGTATCCGTCGATCTACATCGAAAGCTCGAGCAATGACGACCGGGTTCATCCTTCGCATGCCCGGCGCTTCGCCGCCCAGCTGGAAGCGCTCGGCCATCATCCGCTGTTCCACGAATTCGGCTCGGGTGGCCATGGCGGCGACGGCGCATCAATCGAGCTCGCGACGCGCACGGCTCTGGGCTACAGTTTTTTGCGGGAGACGATCGTGAAGGGCAAAAGCCTTTAGATCACGCTTACGGCTCGCAGCAAAAATCAATGGTTGCACCAGCTTCCGATACGCTTGAAACGCGCCGAGCGGCATGATTAGCTGCGGCCGTGATCACGAAGAGCGGGCGAGTCCGCCCGCTCGTATCCGGGGGGAGTAATAGATGGATCGTCGTTCATTTCTGCGGAAAGCCGGCGTCGCCGGCGCCGGGTCGGTGGCAGCGGCTGCAACACTTGCAGCACCGGCCATTGCGCAGAGCAATCCGAAAATCAACTGGCGCCTCACATCGTCGTTTCCGAAGTCGCTCGATACGATCTATGGCGGCGGTGAAGTGCTGTCGAAATATGTTTCCGAGGCTACCGACGGCAATTTCAACATCCAGGTGTTTGCAGCCGGCGAAATCGTGCCGGGCCTGCAGGCTGCAGACGCAACTTCGGCCGGAACCGTCGAGGCCTGTCATTCGGTCGCCTATTATTATTGGGGCAAGGATCCGGTCTGGGCCTTGGGAGCTGCCGTTCCCTTCGCGCTCAACGCCCGCGGCATGAACGCCTGGCAATATCACGGCGGCGGCATCGATCTCTTCAATGAATTCCTGGCGACGCAGGGGCTGATCGGCTTCCCGGCCGGCAATACCGGCGTGCAGATGGGCGGCTGGTTCCGCAAGGAAATCAACACGGTTGCCGATCTCAAGGGGCTGAAGATGCGTATCGGCGGCTTTGCCGGCAAGGTGGTCGAGCGCCTCGGCGTCGTGCCGCAGCAGCTCGCCGGCGGCGACATCTATCCGGCACTCGAGAAAGGCACGATCGATGCGGCCGAATGGGTCGGCCCCTATGACGACGAGAAGCTCGGCTTCTACAAGGTGGCACCCTATTACTACTATCCCGGCTGGTGGGAAGGTGGCCCGACGGTGCATGTCATGTTCAACAAGGCCGCCTATGAAGGCCTGCCGAAGGCTTATCAATCGCTGCTGCGCACGGCCGCGCAGGCGACCGACGCCAACATGCTGCAGAAATACGACTACCTGAACCCCGCCGCCATCAAGCGGGTCGTGGCCGAAGGGGCGAAGCTCAGGCCCTTCAGCACCGAGATCCTGAATGCCTGCTTCGACAAGGCCAACGAGGTCTATGCGGAAATGGAAGCCAACAACCCGACCTTCAAGAAGATCTGGGAATCGATCAAGGGCTTCCGCGGCCAGCACTATCTCTACACTCAGGTCGCCGAATACAGCTACGATGTCTACATGATGACGCTGCAGCGCTCCGGGAAGATTTGAGCGACCGGTAGGTCCAAAAGAGAAAACCCCGGAGCGATGCTCCGGGGTTTTTCGTTGCGTCAGATCGACAAGCAGGCCGATGCAGACCGTATGTCTCAATTAAAAGACGGCGGCTGGCTGAGATCGTTGGCCGGCGGGTTTGACGCGCCGCCGCCCTTATCGGCTGGCTTGCTGTCAAGCGGATTGCCGCCTGGAAGCTGCAAGCCCGGCAGGCCGAGGCTGCCGCCATTGTCCTGGCCGGGTGCGCCGAAGCCGGGGACCTCGATCTTGATCGTGTTGGGATCGACGCCGGTGCCGGCTCCCTTGTAGTGCATGACCATCTGCGGGAACATGATCGTCAACGCCACCATCAAGATCTGGATGCCGACGAAGGGCACGGATCCCCAGTAGATCTGCCCGGTCGTGACGGGCGCGATCTGCTTGCCGGTCACCCTGTCGAGATAGGGCGCGCGCGCGGCCACCGAGCGGAGATAGAACAGCGCGAAGCCGAAGGGCGGATGCATGAAGCTCGTCTGCATGTTGACGCCGAGCAGCACGCCAAACCAGATGAGATCGATGCCGAGCTTTTCGGCAGCAGGTGCCAGCAACGGTACGATGATGAAGGCAAGCTCGAAGAAATCGAGAAAGAAGGCCAGCACGAAGACAAGGATGTTGACGGCAATCAGGAAGCCGACCTCCCCGCCGGGCAGCGATACCAGCAGATGCTCGACCCAGACATGGCCATTGACGCCATAGAAGGTCAGCGAAAAGACGCGCGAGCCGATGAGGATGAACAGCACGAAGGCCGAAAGCCGCGTCGTGGATGTCAGTGCCGAGCGGATGACCTCCATGTTCAATCGCCCCTTGGCAGCCGCCATTATGAGCGCGCCCACCGCCCCCATTGCGCCACCTTCCGTCGGCGTCGCGATGCCGAGGAAGATCGTGCCAAGCACAAGGAAGATCAGCGCCAGCGGTGGAATGAGGACGATGATGACCTGCTGGGCCAGCCGCGACATCACGTTGAGCTTCATCCCCTTATCGAGCACGGCGATCGCGTAGATGAAGGCGACGCCAACTGTTGCACCGAGAATATCGGCGTTTTCGCCATAGGCGGGGGTCAGGTAAACGTGTGCGGCATAGGCCACGCCTGTGCATATCAACAATGCGATCAGCAGGGACGTGACGCCGGAGCCAAGCGAGCGAGCCTCCTTCGGCAATGCCGGCATGGAGTTCGGCTTCACGATCGACATGATCAATACATAGAGCATGTAGAGACCGGTCAGCACCAGGCCGGGAATCAGGGCGCCGGCATACATGTCACCGACCGAACGGCCGAGCTGGTCGGCAAGCACGATCAGGACGAGCGACGGCGGAATGATCTGCGCCAGCGTGCCGGAAGCGGCGATGACGCCGGAGGCGACCCGCCGGTCATAGCCATAGCGCAACATGATCGGTAGCGAGATCAGACCCATGGCAATGACCGAAGCGGCAACGACGCCGGTGGTGGCCGCCAGCAGCGCTCCGACGAAAATCACCGCATAGGCAAGCCCCCCGCGGATCGGCCCGAACAGCTGGCCGATCGTGTCGAGCAGGTCTTCGGCCATGCCGGATCGCTCCAGCACGATGCCCATGAAGGTGAAGAACGGGATCGCCAGCAGCGTGTCGTTCGACATCACCCCCCAGAATCGATCCGGCAACGCGTTGAGAAGCGGCCATGAGAGATTGATGGTGCCGCCCGAATAGGGTGCGAGCTCGACACCGATCCAGAAGAACAGCAGTCCGTTCGCAGCAAGCGCGAAGGCGACAGGATAGCCCAGAAGCAGGAAAATAATCAGCGAGGCGAACATGATCGGCGCCATGTTCACGGCAATGAATTCGATCATCAGCGCGCCTCCCCGGCCGGGGTTTCGACATCGAGCGGCGCATGCGTCGGCACATAGGGGGTCGGATCATCCATATCGCCGCGCATGACGGCGATCTTCTTGATGATTTCGGAGATCCCCTGCAGCGCCAGCAGAAAGAAGCCCGCCAGCAACAAGGCCTTGCCCGGCCAGATGATCAGGCCGCCGGCACTCGAGGAAACTTCCCCTGATAGGAAGGAGGTGCGGACATAGGGCACGAGATCGTAGACCATCAGCAGCACGAAAGGCATCAGGAACAGGCAGTGGCCGATGAGATCGATCCAGTGCTGCACCCGGCGCGACAGGGAGCCGTAGACGATGTCGATACGGATATGTTCGTTCTGCCGGAGGGTATAGGCGGCTGCAAGCATGAAGGCTGCGCCGAACAGATACCATTGCGCTTCCAGCCAGGCATTGGACGATGTGTTGAAGACCTTGCGAACAACGGCATTTCCGGCGCTGACCAAGACAGCGACCAGAATAAGCCATGAGACTGATTTTCCGACGATCTCAGTCACATAGTCGACGATTCGGCTGAAGCCGAGCAATGTTTTCATGATTTCCCCCCGCAGCGATTCTTCCCGGATCTTTTGGCTGCGCAGAGGAAGAGTGCCGATTTCAGGCTGTGAATCAAGAGCCGGCACCCGTTTTCCAAGCATCAAGATTGGACCTGACGGCTGCATTTGCGATTTGCCGCCCTTGCCCGCATGCGGCATTCTGATAAAGATCGCATCAATAATCATACTAATCGAGAGACACCCATGTCCCCCATCAACCTCGCTATCGTCGGTGTCGGCAAAATCGTCCGCGACCAGCATCTTCCGTCCATCGCGAACAATGCGGATTTCAAACTGATCGCTACGGCAAGCCGTCATGGCACTGTCGAAGGGATCCCGGCCTTCACGACCATCGAAACCATGCTCGATGCCGTACCGGAGATCGACGCCGTTTCTCTCTGCATGCCGCCGCAATACCGCTATGAAGCCGCATACAAGGCGCTTTCGGCCGGCAAGCATGTTTTCCTGGAGAAGCCGCCGGGCGCGACGCTCAGCGAAGTGGCCGATCTCGAGAACCTCGCTAAGGTCAAGGGCGTATCTCTCTTTGCTAGCTGGCATTCGCGCTATGCGCCGGCCGTGGAGGCTGCAAAGAGCTTCCTCGCCAGCACCAATATCCGCAGCGCTCATGTGATCTGGAAGGAAGATGTCCGTCACTGGCATCCGAACCAGGAATGGATCTGGCAGGCTGGCGGGCTCGGCGTCTTCGATCCCGGCATCAATGCGCTGTCGATCGTCACCCACATTCTGCCGCCACTCTTCCTGACCGGCGCGACGCTCGAATTCCCGGAAAACCGTGATTCGCCGATCGCGGCCGATCTGCGCTTCAAGAGCGGAACCGGCCTTCCCGTCCACGCCGAATTCGACTGGCGCCAGACCGGCAAGCAGAGCTGGGATATCGTCGCCGAAACGGACGCCGGCCAGATGCTTCTTGCCGAAGGCGGTTCCAAGCTTTCCGTCAATGGCGAGCTGAAATTCTCGGCGCCCGAGGCAGAATATCCCTCGCTCTATCGCCGCTTTGCCGAGATCGTCAAAGCCGGCATCTCGGATGTCGACGTTTCGCCGCTGCGCCACGTCGCCGATGCCTTCATGCTCGGCAAGCGCAAATTCGTTGAAGCATTTTACGATTGATGAGGCTTTCCCGGTAAAGACAATGCCGCCCGCGGCGTGCTAGCGTGGCGCATCGTCTTCACTGGAGAGATGCCTATGGCATCGGAGCATGAACAATCTTTTGGCCTCGGCGTCGGCAACAAGTCCGTCAAGCTCGCCGACCCGAACCAGAGCTGGCACGAAGCCTATTTGCTGGAGGAAGCTGCCATTCGCAAGGCTCTCGGCGACCTTGCCGTCGATGTCCAGCATTTCGGCAGCACGTCGATCCCAACGATAAAAGCCAAGCCGATCATCGATATTGCCGTCGGCGTGCGGCGCTTCGAGGATGGGCTTGCCTGTGTCGAGCCCATGGCCTCCATCGGCTACGTCTATGCCGGCAGCAATATCGTCCCGGACGACCATATTTTCGGCCGAGACATAGAAGGGGATACCCGCACGCATCTCGTGCATGTGGTCGAATATAATGGCCCGACCTGGCGCAACTTCCTCATCTTTCGCGACCGGTTGCGCAGAGAACCGGATCTGGCGCATGCCTACGAAGCGCTGAAGATCGAGCTTGCGGCAAAATATGCCAATGATCGCGCATCCTATACGGCAGCGAAGAAGGATTTCATTCAGAAGATCCTGTCGGAAGGCGCGTAGCTCTTCACGAGGGGAAAAAGGTCAGGCCTTCTTCTCCCACCGGCCGTCCTGCGTCTGCTGCCAATAGGTGAGGTTATGCCCCTCGCCTTTCAGGCGTTTCCATTGGGCCCGCGCGCTTTCCAACTGTTCCTGATCGTAGCCGTCGAACATCAGCACGACGCGCTGATAGGCTCCGACATCCGTCACCTCAGCGCCGTCGATGAAGAAACGTACGGTGGCATCATTTATATTATCAGGCGAAATCGTCAGCAGCACGGGCTGGCGGCTTGCCATTTCGTCTTCATCGGTGCCGTGCGGAAGAAAGCTATCCTCGCGATAGGTCCAGAGATGGCTATCAAGGAGATCGCGTCGGGCCGGCTCGCGCATCTGCACGGCGACCTGCCAGCCGCGTTCGACACTCTTGTCGATCAGCGGCGGCAGGGCGTCTTCAAGCTTCGATTCCGTCAGATGATAGAAGAGAACGTCGGTCATGACGCCTCTTCTAAAGCAATTCCAGGAAAAGTGCGAAGCGGTTTTCCGTTCGGAATTGCGTCGGAAAAAAGGATAGAGCGTTTTCGCGATTCGAAGAAAAGCGGAAAGGCTCTATCTTACAAAATCCGGCTGGTCACGATTCGTAATTGGAACGGACCAGTTCATCGAGCAGGCGCACGCCAAAGCCCGAACCCCAGGACTGATTGATCTCGTCCTGAACCGAGCCCATCGCCGTGCCGGCAATATCGAGATGCGCCCAGGGCGTGTCGCCGACGAAGCGCTTGAGAAACTGGGCAGCGGTGATCGAACCCGCATGGCGTCCGCCGGTATTCTTCATATCGGCGAATTTGCTGTCGATCATCTTGTCATAGTCCTTGCCGAGCGGCATGCGCCAAAGGCGCTCGTCGGTCACAAGTCCCGCCGCCGTCAGCTCGCCCGCCAGCTTGTCGTCATTGCAAAATAGGCCGGCCTGCAGATTGCCGAGCGCGACAAGGATCGCACCGGTCAAGGTCGCCAGGTTGATCATGAACTGCGGCTTGAAACGGTCGTTCGTGTACCAGAGCGCATCGCAGAGAACGAGCCGCCCCTCGGCATCCGTGTTGATGATCTCGATCGTCTGGCCGGACATGGAGGTGACGATATCGCCCGGGCGCTGTGCATTGCCATCGGGCATGTTTTCCACAAGACCGATGACGCCGATGGCGTTGACCTTGGCTTCGCGTGCAGCAAGCGTATGCATGAGGCCGGTAACGGCCGCAGCCCCTCCCATGTCCCCCTTCATCTCCTCCATGCCGGCAGCCGGCTTGATGGAGATACCGCCGGTGTCGAAGACGACGCCCTTGCCGATGAAGGCAACCGGCTTGTCTTTCGCCTTGCCGCCCTTCCATTGCATGACCACCAGCCGCGGCGGCCGGGCCGACCCTTGCGCGACGCCCAGCAGGGCCGCCATGCCGAGCCGGCGCATCTCACGCTCCGTCAAGATTTCGATCTCGACGCCAAGCTTCTCCAATTCCTTGGCCTTGGCCGCAAACTCGACGGGACCGAGAACATTCGGCGGCTCGTTGACGAGATCACGCGCGAGAATCACGCCGCCGGCTACGGCTTCGGAGGTCGCATAGAGCTTCTTGGCCGCAGCCGCTTCCTGGGTAACGATCGTCACCTTCACCGCCTTGCGGGAGGCCCCCTTCTCGTCCTCATCGCCCTTCTTCGTCTTGTAGCTATCGAAGCTGTAGGCACGCAGAAGCATGCCCAGGGCAAAATCGGCCGCTTCCTTTGGTCCGACTTCGACGCTGGGTGCATCGAGGAAAATCGCGACCTTCTCCGTGTTGCGGATTTTTGCAGCGGCGGTGCCGCCAAGCTTCAGCCAGTCGTGCGCGGTCAGGTCCTTGGCCTTGCCGGCACCGATGACGATGATCCGGTCGACGGGCGAGGCCTCGGGCGCGATGATATCCAGACTGCTCAACGCCTTGCTCTTGAAGCCGAATACCGGCGCCGCCTTGGCGAAAACATTCGCCGGATCGGCGCTTTCGGCACCAGCCGGCAGCGCACTGTCCGTTCCTTTCAGGAGAATAGCCAGACCGCCGCTGAGACGAGCTGACTTGGCGAAGGAAATCTCGAATTTCACAGACATTTCTGCTCCGATAATATGCGTCGTAGTGAGAGAACTTTGCACAACCATCATTCAAGGTCTGGCTAAGGAATACAAGCGTTTGGCAAAGCATTCCTTATATATGGCTGTTGGCGGCTTCAAATCCCTGTCATTTAGCGAGGCTAGACTATACGCGATGGTGTTTTAGCCGCCTCGGCGGCACAATTCTTGTCGGAAAGCCGCCTTGATCATAGATTTCAACAGCCTCAATCGCGAAGATCGCTTTCCAGAGATTCTACGGCCGCGCACGGCAGGTGATGCCTTCATCGCTCTCTTCTGTCTCTGGTGGGCTTTGCTGGGACTGTTTTCACTTTTCCCACAAATCGATCTCGGCGTCGCGACCATGTTCTTCCAACCGCAGCAATGCCTCGGAAGCACCAAGCCCGATCAGATCTGCGGCATTTTCCCTTATAGCGGCGATCAGCACATGCGCCTGCTGAGGGAAATATTCTTTCAGCTACCCTACGTCGTCGCCTTCGTGCTGCTCTGGATGCTTCTCAGGTGCTGGCAGGATCACGGCGCAACCTTCAACGCGCTGAGAGCCCGCAATCTCAAGGTTGCGCTCGGCTCCCTGCTCCTGGGGCCGGTGCTGATCGTCAATCTGTGGCTGAAAGCCTTCTCCGGGCGCCCGCGCCCACGACAGACCGATCTCTTCGGCGGCACGCTCGACTTCGTGCATGCCGGATCCTTCGCCGGCAAATGTGTCAGCAACTGTTCCTTCATCTCGGGCGAAGCGGCAGCGGCAGGCTGGCTGTTCTGTCTGATCCTCATCATTCCGCAGCCGTTCCGATCGGCGGCCGCCCTGCCGATCGCGGCAGTTTCGCTGCTGATTCCGGCACTTAGAATAGCCTTTGGCGGACACTATCTTTCCGATGCCGTCCTCGGCTGGCTTTCCTCGCTTGTCATATTCGCCGCGCTGCTCGCTTTATCCGAAACGACACACGACAGAAGAATCTCGGAAAATTAACGAATTTTTTTCGAGTTGGTTGTCGCCAAAAAAACGTAAACAGCGTAGAGGAGGGTGAATCTCTGTCGGCTCGTTCGGCAGCTGTTGCGTTTAAGGGCCGGCATGAAGTTATTCGAGACATATATCGTACGGCGTGTCGGTATGATGTTCCTGGTAGCGCTGCTGCCAGTGCTCGCCATTATTTGGACCACCCAGGTCCTGCAACGCATCAATCTCGTGACCGATAGCGGCCAGTCGATGGGCTCGTTTGCGAAGCTCGCGACACTCATTCTGCCGACGATCATCCCGATCGTTCTGCCTTTCGCATTGGTCATCGGCATCACGCAGACCTTGACGGCGATGAACAGCGATTCCGAGCTGACCGTCATGGAAGCTGCCGGCGCGAAGCGCAGCATCATCATCCGCCCGATCATGATTCTCGCCATTGCGATTAGCGTCTTCTCCTTTTTCGTGGACAATGTCGTCGAGCCGAGAGCGCGTGTCGCCGCCCGCCAGATGGTGGCCGAAGCCTATGCTGATCTTCTGTCCACCGTGATCGAAGAGAAGAACTTCCGGCGCATCGAGGATGGGCTCTATGTGCAGATCTCGCAGCGCCTTTCGGGACGAATCCTGAAGGGGCTGTTCGTCGTCGATTCCCGCGACCCAGCCTTTGACCTCATCTATTATGCCAAGGAAGGCGCCGTCGATCCGAGCGGTACGTCGCTGCTGATGAAGGATGGCGAGGTGCACCGCAAAACGCCCGATGGCAGCGTCTCGGTCATCAAGTTCGATTCCTACTCCTTCGACTTGTCGGATATGACGCAAAGCCGCGGCCAGGCAAATGCGCGTGCCAGCGACCGCAGCCTCGGCTTCCTGTTCAATCCGGATACGAACGATCCGGACTACAAGCAAAGACCTGGCGATTACCGCGCCGAATTGCATCGCCGCCTCAACGACTGGGCGCTGCCGGCAATCTTTGCGCTGATATCGCTTGTTATCGCCGGTGATGCGCGATCACATCGCGAGGCGCGGCTACATCCGATGGTATCGGCGCTGACCCTATCCTTCGCGTTGCGCTGGGCGGATTTCTACGCTGCCAACCAGATCGACCATTCAGCCAAATTCATCGGCGTTCTCTACGCAATCAATATCATTGCGGCGCTTATCGCGATCATCCTCTTGCTGCGGAACCGGAAGATGACGATGCCCGTCTCGATCCGCAACCGCCTCAGCAACTGGCGGCAAAGAGTTCAGGACCGCATGCCGACCGCACCAGGCAGCTCGAACGGGGGCGGTGCATGATTTTCGGCACGCTCGGGCGCTACTTCTTCACGCGTTACATCGTGACGACGTTCTGGTTCTTCCTCGGCGTCCTCTCGATCGTTTATCTCGTCGATTTCAGCGAGACCGCAGGGCGGCTTGCCGGCCTGCCCGGATATACCGTCTCCATCGGCTTGCTGATGACGGCGGTCAGACTGCCATTCATCCTGCAGCAGACGGTGCCGTTCATCGCGCTCTTCGTGGGCATGACGGTACTGATCGCCCTCAATCGCCGCCGCGAGCTGGTTATCGCACGCGCTGCCGGCATTTCCGTCTGGCAGTTCATGACGCCCTTTCTGATGGGGGCTTTCTGCGTTGGGCTTCTGACCATGCTTGCCCTCAATCCGGTAGCAGCATGGGGCCAGCGACATGCCGAAGCGATCGAAGCCGATCTGCGCGGCGACCCGTCCTATCGCAATACACTTTCGATTCCGTGGCTGCGCCAGTCCAACGGAAAAGACGACACGATCATTGGTGCAAAGGCCATTCTGAATAACGGAACGACCCTGACGGGCGTCGTGTTTATCCACTTCGATTCACAGGGAAATATCGTCCTGCGACAGGATGCGGACTCGGCAAAGTTGGAAGATGGTTACTGGCTTCTTAACAATGTTGTCGAACGGCGGCCGGGCGAAATTCCGGATCACAAAAATTCGATACAGGTCCGTACGAATCTGAAACAGGATTTCGTCTCGCAACGTTTGGCGCAACCGGAAACCATTGCTTTTTATGATCTTTCTAATCGAATAAAGGTCGCACGCTCCTTCGGCATCTCGACCAACGCACTTGAGACACAGTTTCATTCGCTGCTGTCACAGCCATTCCTTCTCGTGGCAATGACTCTGATTGCGGCAACCGTGTCCCTAAAATTCAGTAGATTCAATCAATCGCGCTCTGTGATTCTGGGTGGAATCCTCTCCGGCTTCGTGCTTTATGTTGTCACCGTGCTTGTAAAGGCATTCGGGAGCAGCGGAGTGGTTCCTCCCTACGTGGCGGCATGGATACCCGTGATCGTCGCATTGGCATTCGGGGCAACGATCCTGCTTCATCAGGAGGACGGCTAAGTGGCGGCAGGCAACCGCAAGAGTATCAGAAAGTATGTGGCTGCCCTCGTTACGGGCACGGCCGCGTGTGCATATATTTTGAGTCCGGTCGTCGCTTACGCCCAGGCCAATAATAATAATGCCAACACCAACAATGGCGGCGCCGGCGCTGCGACCTCCCCTATCAAGGTGAAGGTGCCGGAAGGCTCTAAGCTAGTCCTTTCGTCCAACGAATTGGTCTATAACAAGGATACGCAGATCGTCACGGCGACGGGTGCGGTCCAGATCAACTATGGCGGCTATAGAATGGTCGCCCAGAAGGTTGAATATAATCAGAAATCCGGGCGGATGACGGCTCTCGGCAATGTCGAGCTGATCACCCCGGACGGCAATCGCATGTACGGTGACAAAATGGACGTCACCGACAGCTTCTCCGACGGTTTCGTCAACGCTCTGCGCATCGAAATGCCCGACAACACCCGTATGGTCGCCGAAAAGGGCGAGCGGGTCGGCGGCAATCAGCTGATTCTCACAAAGGGCGTCTATACCGCTTGCATGGCCTGTTCCGAGCAAGGCCGCGCGCCACTGTGGCAGGTCAAGGCACAGCGTGTCGTCCAGAACGGCGTGACACACACGATTCGTCTCGAGCACGCCCGTTTCGAGTTGTTCGGACAGCCGATCGCCTATGTTCCGTGGGTCACGGTTCCCGACAATACGGTCAAGCGCAAGTCCGGCTTCCTGTTCCCGTCGGTGACTGTTTCCCAGCGTCTCGGCGTCGGTGTAACGGTTCCTTATTATTACGTCATCTCGCCGAGCATGGATGCGACGGTCACCGCAACGGGCTACAGCAATCAGGGTCTGCTGCTTCAAGGTGAATTCCGCCAGCGCTTCGAGAACGGCACTCACACCCTGCGTGTTGCCGGCATCAGCCAGATGAATCCGGACGCCTTCACGGCCGGTACGACCGATGCCGAGCACAAAACGCGCGGCATGATCAGCTCCAAGGCAGATTTCAGGATCAATCCTCGCTGGACTTTCGGCTGGGATGTCATGGCGCAGAGCGATAATAACTTCTCGCGCACCTATGGCCTGGATGGTCTCAACCAGAGCACCCATACGAACCAGGCCTATCTGACCGGCATTGGAAAGCGCAATTTCTTCGATATGCGCGCCTTCTACTATAACGTGCAGGACACAGACGATAACGCCACGGCGCAGAAGCAGCAGGCATATGTCTATCCGAGCGTCGATTATCACTATGTCGATCCGAACTCGGTTTACGGAGGCGAGCTGTCGGCAACGATGAATTTCACGCATCTGTCGCGTGATAAGACGTCTGTGCTCGATAATGTCGCAAATCTCGGCGACGCCAGTCTGAATGACCGCTACCTCGGTCTTTCCGGAGATTATACGCGTCTGAGCACCGAGCTGCAGTGGCAGCGTACCTTCACCACGGATCAGGGTCTGGTTTTGACGCCGCTGGCAGCACTTCGCGGCGACGTCTACGGCCTGGACATGAACGGGCCGGCGGCCAACACCTACTCCGGCAATTATGACAACAGCGACTATGCCGCGCGCGGCATGGCGACCCTGGGTCTCGAAGCCAAGTATCCGTTCCTCATTACGACAAGCAATAGCACCCACGTGTTCGAGCCGATCGCACAGATCTATGTGCGCCCGGACGAGCAACTTGCCGGACGGCTGCCGAATGAAGACGCGCAGAGCTTTGTCTTCGATGCGACCAACCTGTTTGATCGTGACAAGTTCTCGGGCTTCGACCGCATTGAAGGCGGCACGCGTGCCAATGTCGGGTGGCGCTACACCGCCAGCTTCGACAGCGGTTACAAACTGCAGCATATTTTCGGACAGTCCTATCAGCTCGCGGGACGCAACTCCTTTGCGACCGACGATCTGGTCGGTGCAGGTTCGGATTCGGGGCTTGAAACCACCCGTTCTGACTATGTCACCATGTTCGGCTTGACGACACCGCAGGGCATTTCACTGTCGCAGTCCTACCGCTTCGACGAGAAGGATTTTGCCTTCCGTCGCGGGGATACGGCAGTCGGCTTCTCGAACGATGTGTTCCAGACATCCTTGATCTACACGCATATTGCGGCCCAGCCGCAATATGGTTTCACCAGCAATCAGGACGAAATCCAGTCGCGCGCGCAGATCAAGTTCAAGGAATACTGGTCTGTCTTCGGCACGGTCAGCTATGATCTCAACAGCAATGAGATCACTCGCCAGGGCGTTGGTCTTTCCTATGAGGACGAATGCACGATCTTCACCGTGTCATTCCTCGACAAGAAGGATTCGACAGCCAGCTCGGCCACCAATTGGTCGATCGGCGCTCGCCTGACCTTCCGTACGCTTGGCGACGTCAACCTCGGCAGCGTTCAGGACGCAACATTCTGATCTGAATCGAAACTGCAGAGAGCCGGCTTTATCGCCGGCTCTTTTGCATGGATGCGGTTGGCCTCTGCCTACCGCGCAATTCCTTAAATCTGGATCGATTTAAGGAATTGCGCGGCAGATTTAAAATACTACAGCGACCTTTGCGCGTCACATATGACGCGCGGCGCTGTCGTGTCATTGTTTCGCCGCAAGGATTTTGCAATTCATCGCGCTTGATGTAGACATGTGGCGCGAAGTTGCCGTATTGCGCCGACAGACGCACCAAAACGGCGCCATGCTGGCAGGAAATACCTTTGGGAAGGGGTAATTGATGTTTTCTGGAAAGACACCGATGCGCGCTCTGTTGTTCGGAGCCGCGGCCTTGGTTATGGCGAGCTTCGCCGTGCCGAGCAGCGATGTTGCTTTCGCAGCAAGCGAAGTGAAAGTCCTCGTCAATAGCCAGGTAATCACATCCGGCGACATAGCCAGGCGCGTCGCCTTCCTCAAATTGCAGCGCCAGAAAGGCGATCTGAACAAGCTTGCCAAAGAGCAGCTTGTTGACGAAACGCTGAAGCGCGCGGAGATCTCCCGCCTGCGCATGTCCGTTTCGACGACGGACGTCGATGCCGCCTTCGGCCGTTTCGCCTCCAGCAACAAGATGACACCGGCACAGCTTAGCCAGATTCTCGAAAAGGCCGGCGTGGGCGTCGATCACTTCAAATCCTATATCGCCGTTTCCATGAGCTGGCCGCGGGTCGTCAATGCACGCTTCGGCGCAAGAAGCCGCATGTCGAACGATGATCTCGTGACGCGCATGACGGAAAACAAGACGAAGCCGGTCACGACGGAATATTTCCTGAAGCAGATCGTCTTCGTCGTTCCGGCTGCGAAGCGGAACGCCATTTTGAATCAGCGCAAGGCGGAAGCCGAAGCATCGCGGTCGAAGTTCCCGGGCTGCGACCAGGCAAAGGTCTTCGCCGCGACCATGCGTGACGTCTCCGTCCAGGACCTTGGCCGCGTCCTTGCACCAGAAGTTCCGGAAATGTGGAAGCCGCTCCTGGAGAAGGCATCCGGCAACACGACCACGCCGATCGTAACCGATCGCGGCGTCGAATATGTCGCCATTTGCTCGCAACGTCAGGTGAATGATGACGTCGCCGCCGCTGCCGTGTTCCGTGCCGAGGATATCGGTAAGGACAAGGCAACGGGTGTGAGCGCCAATGACAAGAAGTATATGGACGAGCTGCGCTCCAAGGCGCAGATCGTCTATCGCTGATTGACGATGCCACCGCGCTCTTCCCTCCCCCTCGCGCTCACGCAGGGGGATCCGGCTGGCATAGGTCCCGACATCACCCTCGCCGCCTGGCTTCGCCGCGGCGAGCTGGATCTGCCGCCCTTCCTGTTTCTTGGCGATGCCGCCGTGCTTGAGGCGCGAGCTTCTCAGCTCGGCCTGACCGTACCGCTTGCGACTGCCGATCCGGCGAATGCCTGCAATATCTTTCCCGATGCGCTGCCGATCCTGCCGATCGACGCTGGCATGGATATCATCGCCGGCGAGCCGCATGTGGCGACCGCAAAAGGTACGATTGCCGCCATCGAAACGGCCGTTTCCCTCAGCATGAGCGGCCGGACATCCGCAGTCGTCACCAATCCGATCGCCAAATCGGTGCTCTATGACGCCGGTTTCGGCTTTCCCGGCCATACGGAATTCCTGGCGGATCTTGCAACGCGCGCCACTGGAAAGCCGGTCATGCCGGTCATGTTGCTTGCCGGTCCCAAGCTTCGCGCGATCCCAGTCACCATCCATATTCCGCTGAAGGAAGTGCCTGAAACGTTGACCTCCGATCTGATCGCCGAAACCTGCCGGATTACCGATCACGACCTCCGCGTCCGTTTCGGCATCTCCAAGCCGCGCCTTGCCGTTGCCGGTCTCAATCCGCATGCGGGAGAGAATGGCGCGCTCGGCAAGGAAGACGACGAAATCGTACGGCCTGCGATCGACAGGCTCCGCTCCGAGGGCATCGACGCATTCGGGCCCCTGCCCGCCGACACCATGTTCCATGACGACGCCCGTCGACGTTACGATGTAGCCATCTGCATGTATCACGATCAGGCATTGATCCCGGCCAAAGCGCTCGGCTTCGACGATTCCGTCAATGTCACGCTCGGCTTACCTTTTGTCCGCACGTCTCCGGATCACGGCACGGCTTTCGGCATCGCCGGTAAAGGTATTGCCAAGGAAGACAGCCTTGTCGCTGCGCTGAAGCTGGCCAGCGAAATCAGCAGCACGACCGGAAACAACCCCTGATGGCCGCTCTCGATGGCTTGCCGCCCCTTCGCGATGTAATCCAACGCCACGGCCTCGATGCGCGCAAGGCGCTTGGCCAGAACTTCCTTCTCGACCTCAATCTGACCCAGAAGGTCGCGCGCACAGCCGGATCACTTGAGGGCGTCACCGTTTTCGAGGTCGGGCCTGGGCCGGGCGGACTGACGCGCGCCATCCTGGCGCTCGGTGCGGCCAAGGTCATCGCCGTCGAGCGCGATGCGCGCTGTCTGCCGGCGTTGGCCGAAATTGCCGATCACTATCCGGGCCGACTAGAGGTGATCGAAGGCGATGCGCTGAAGACGGATTTTGCCTCCCTTGCCCCACAAGGGCCGGTGAAGATCATCGCCAACCTGCCCTATAATGTCGGGACGCAGCTTTTGGTGAACTGGCTTCTGCCGGCGCAATGGCCACCCTTCTGGCAATCCCTGACCCTGATGTTCCAGAAGGAAGTCGGCCAACGGATCGTGGCGCAAGAGGATGACGATCATTATGGCCGGCTCGGCGTGCTCTGCGGCTGGCGGACAGAGGCCCGCATGGCTTTCGACGTGCCGCCACAGGCCTTCACGCCGCCGCCCAAGGTGACCTCGACCGTGGTGCATCTGACGCCGAGGGAAAACCCTATTCCTTGCGCCGTCGACAAGCTGGAGAAGGTAACCCAGGCCGCCTTCGGCCAGCGCCGCAAGATGCTGCGACAGAGCCTCAAGCCGCTTGGCGGCGAAGCCCTGCTGCTAAAGGCCGATATCGACCCGCAGCGCCGCGCCGAAACGCTTTCGGTAGAAGAATTCTGTCGGCTGGCGAATTGCCTGTAACCAGCTTTATAGCTTCGGCGTCTCTTCCAGCAGATCGCGGACGAAATCGAACATGCCATGCCGACGGTCGCGGCGCAGGCGCTCGGCCTTGACGATCGACTGAACCGCGTCGAAAGCAATGTTCAGATCGTCATTGACGATGACATAGTCGTATTCGCGCCAGTGAGCGATCTCGGCCCGGGAATTGGCAAGACGCATGGCGATGACCTCTTCGGAATCCTCTGCGCGGCGATGCAGCCGCGATTGCAGCTCCGTCATAGTCGGCGGCAGCACGAAGATGGAGACGACATCTGCCGGCATCTTCTCCTGCAACTGCTGGGCGCCCTGCCAGTCGATGTCGAAGAGCATGTCGCGGCCTTCCGACATCGCCGTCTCCACGGGCTCGCGTGGCGTGCCGTAGAAATTGCCGTGTACCTCCGCCCATTCGAGCAAGGAGTCGGAATCGCGCAGACGCTCGAATTCGCGCTGCGAGACAAAATGATAGTGCACGCCTTCGATTTCGCTCGGCCTGCGCTGCCGCGTCGTGACGCTGACCGAGAGGCTCACCTGCTTGTCCTTGTCGAGCAGTGTGCGCGCGATCGTCGACTTGCCGGCTCCTGACGGCGAGGAGATGGCTAGCATCAACCCCCGGCGGGCGATCGGAATGGATGTGGATGTCGCCGGCTTCATGGCCTACTCCAAATTCTGGACCTGTTCGCGGAACTGGTCGATGACTACCTTCAGCTCGATGCCGGCGGCAGTCACGGCCGCTGCATTCGATTTCGAACAGATGGTATTCGATTCCCGGTTAAATTCCTGTGCAAGAAAATCGAGCTTGCGGCCGACAGGGCCGCCCTTGGAGATCAGATCGCGCGCCGCGGCCACGTGGGCCTTCAGGCGATCGATCTCCTCCCGCAAATCGGCCTTGGTGGCGAGAAGGGCAGCTTCGGCATGGAGCCGGTCACGGTCAAGGCCCGACGAGCCGTCCAGAAGCATCGAAACCTGCGTCGCCAGTCTCGCGGCAATTTCCTGCGGGGAACGGGACGGATCGCGCTCGACCGTTGATGTCAGCGCCTCGATCGTCGCGACATGACCGAGCAGAACCTTGCCGAGTGCATCGCCTTCCTGCCGGCGCATGTCGCGGAGATCGGCGAGTGCCGCCTCGAGGCCGGCCATGATATCTGCGTCGCGCGCGGCGACGGCGTCCTCGTCTTCCTCGGCTTCCTTGAATTCCACCAGGCCGCGCACAGCCATCAGGCTTTCCAGGCGCAGCGGAGCGGGATCCACGATGCCGGCCAGCTGATCGCGTAGCGCCAGGACCGCCGTCAGCGCATCCTGGTTCACGACGACCTCGATACGGCTTTCTTCCACCGAGAGCGACAGGCTGACCTGAAGATTGCCGCGGGAGAGCCGATCCGCGATCGACTTGCGGACATCAGTTTCGAGGCGCTCCAGGCCTGGCGGCAAGCGCAGGCGGATATCCAAGCCCTTGCCGTTCACCGAGCGCAGTTCCCATGCCCAGCGGCCACGACCACTCGTTCCCTCACGCCGGGCAAAGCCGGTCATGGACTGCAACGCCATGCAAGCCTCCGATAGTTCCTATCCCCAATCCATCGAAAATCTTCGGATTACGGGCCAATGTAAAGTGAATCCGCGTCGGGCACTCTATGCAGACCACGGCGCAGTGAGGATTAGTTGGTCTTCTTCTTCTGCTGCGCGCCTGAACCGGGGGCTACGGCAGCATCGTCGGGCTGACCATCAACGGCAATGGCGCTGGGATCTTCGCCCTTCTCGGCAACCAGCTTGCGCCAGCGCCTGACATTGGCATTGTGCTCGTCCAGCGTTGCGGCGAAGACGTGTCCACCGGTGCCATCCGCCACGAAATAGAGGTCCTGCGTCTTCCAGGGGTTGGCGACGGCCTCCAGAGCATCCTTGCCCGGATTTGCGATCGGCGTCGGCGGCAAGCCCTTGATGAGGTAGGTATTATAAGGCGTGTCCTTCTTCAGGTCGGACTGGTAGATGGGGCGATCGGACGGCTTTCCTTCACCACCGAAGAGGCCATAGATGACCGTCGGGTCGGACTGCAGGCGCATACCCTTGCCCAACCGGTTCAGGAAGACGGAAGCGACATGGGCGCGTTCGTCCGCCACACCGGTTTCCTTCTCCACCATGGAAGCCAGCGTGATGAAATCCTGCTTGCTCGCCAGCTGGACGCTGGAATCGCGCTTCTCCCAAATCTGATCGACCAGTTTGGCCTGTGCCGCCGCCATCTGCTGAACGATTTCGGTGCGCTTGGTGCCGCGCGTGAACTTATAGGTGTCCGGTCTCAGACTGCCTTCCGGCGGCAGGGCCGACGGCAGATCGCCCTCCAGCACA
This sequence comes from Rhizobium sp. ERR 1071, assembly GCF_007828675.1. Classification (NCBI taxonomy): domain Bacteria; kingdom Pseudomonadati; phylum Pseudomonadota; class Alphaproteobacteria; order Hyphomicrobiales; family Rhizobiaceae; genus Rhizobium; species Rhizobium sp. ERR 1071. The sequence goes on from NZ_VITM01000001.1 coordinate 933,227, forward strand.
ACATCGGCCTGCAGCTTGTTGAACATCTGCCGAACCGTAAGCCCTTCCGGCAAAGTAACCGAATAGAGGATCGACTTGCCGGACTTCAGCAGCTCCATGATGTCCTTCATGGAAGCGCCGGCCTTGATCTCGTATTCGCCGGCGCGAAGCGTTTCACCATCATGCAGATAGGTGGCCGTCAACCAGCGGAAGATGCGCTGATCGGTGATGATGTTATTGGATTCCAGGCGGTTGGCGATCTCGCTGAGGCCAGCACCATTGCGCACGATGAAATTGGTGTTGGTCGTCAGAGGACCGGGACCCTGATAGATCGAAAACGCGTAATAGGCGCCGCCGATGGCGGCAACGGCGACGAAAACCGCAAGCGTCATCAGAAAGTTCAGGAAGATGACCATCTGGCTGCGGGCCTTGCGCGAACGCTTCGGCGGATCCGGAACACGCTCCGGACGCAGGGCTTCATTCGCCGATTTCGGGATAATCGGTCCTTTCTGCCCATTCGGAGTTCCGTTGCTCTGGTTCGTATCGCTCACCGGCAATCCCTTCCTTTTTGTGATTGCCTGCTCTTTGGCCAAGCAATGCGGCAAAAAGCAGGTTCAGAAGATAAGGCGGAGCTCGAGGCTCCGACTTCGACCGATCAGGCGTTCCCGCACCACATTCCCGAGAAAGACGAAGGCGCAGCAACAATCAAGGATGCGGGCGAGATTGCCACAAGGCACCCTCATCCCAACAGTTACGCGTTGTTATTAAGCCTCATAACGGCGCAGGACAAGCGACGCATTCGTGCCGCCGAAGCCGAAGGAGTTCGACAGCGCGACGTTGATTTCGCGCTTGCGAGCCTTGTGCGGAACGAGGTCGATGGCGGTCTCGCGCTCCGGATTGTCCAGATTGAGCGTCGGCGGGGCGATATTGTCGCGAATGGCGAGCGTGGCAAAGATCGCTTCGATGGCACCGGCAGCGCCAAGAAGATGACCGGTTGCCGACTTGGTGGACGACATGGAAATCTTCGACGCGGCATTGCCGACCAGCCGTTCGACAGCGCCGAGTTCGATCGTATCGGCCATCGTCGATGTGCCATGGGCATTGATGTAGTCGATATCGGCAGGCGTCAGGCCCGCGCGCTTCAGCGCAGATGTCATGCAGCGGAAAGCGCCTTCGCCGTCCTCGGACGGAGCAGTGATATGATGGGCGTCGCCCGAGAGGCCGTAGCCGACGACTTCTGCGTAGATCTTGGCGCCGCGCGCCTTGGCGTGTTCCAGTTCTTCGAGAACGACGATGCCGGCGCCCTCGCCCATGACGAAGCCGTCACGGTCGCGGTCATAGGGGCGCGAGGCCTTTTGCGGCGTATCGTTGAAGTCTGTCGACAGCGCCTTGCAGGCAGCAAAGCCTGCAAGCGAAATGCGGCAGACCGGAGCTTCGGCACCGCCTGCCACCATGACGTCGGCATCGCCGAGCATGATAAGACGGGCGGCATCGCCGATCGCGTGCGCACCGGTCGAACATGCGGTAACGACCGCATGGTTCGGTCCGCGCAGCTTGTGGCGGATCGAGACCTGACCGGAGACGAGATTGATGAGACGACCAGGGATGAAGAAAGGCGAAATACGGCGCGGCCCCTTGTCGCGCAGCGTATAGCCGGCTTCGACGATGCCCTCGAGGCCGCCAATGCCCGAGCCGATCATGACGCCGGTAGCGATCTGATCCTCATCCGTTTCCGGGTGCCAGTGGGCATCGGCCAGCGCCATATCGGCGGCCGCCATGCCATAGATGATGAAGGGATCGACCTTGCGCTGCTCCTTCGGCTCCATCCAATCGTCAGCATTGAAGGTGCCGTCGGTGCCGTCGCCGACAGGAATGCGGCAGGCAATCTTTGCCGCGAGGTCCTCGACCTCGAATTCAGTTACGAGGCGGGCGCCGTTGTGCCCAGCGAGCAACCGCGTCCAGGACACCTCAGTGCCACAGCCCAAAGGTGATACCATGCCGGTACCCGTGATAACGACACGTCTCATCGCCCGCAGACCCCCGTCTTTTTATGATGATATGCGTATAAGCTTGCTTCGTCCGACGTCGCCGGACGAAATAGGGCGGACTCTTCAGCCCGCCCCGTCAAAAAGCGCGAAAGATTAGGCCTGAGCCTTCTCAATGAACTTTACCGCGTCGCCGACCGTCAGGATCGAGTCAGCAGCGTCGTCCGGAATTTCAACGCCGAATTCTTCTTCGAAGGCCATGACCAGTTCGACGGTGTCGAGCGAGTCCGCACCCAGATCGTCGATGAAGCTTGCGCTTTCAACAACCTTGTCGGCGTCAACGCCAAGATGATCAACAACAATTTTCTTTACGCGTTCTGCGATATCGCTCATGTCGGTTTCCTCGACCTTATATCCTGATGAGAATGCCTTGTGACATCCCTACCCTAATTCAAACCTGCAGCATCTGTTCCGACGCCGCTGGCAAACCCGTTCAACCCGGCATTGAGATCCGGTCCAGCGCCTTGAATGTGGCCCAGTCCGCCTGAATTTTCCGGACGACTGTTCACAGTCATGGCCCGCTTAACACGGTTTAAGTCCGTCGCAAAGCCAGAAAATAGCCGGCTCCGGGTTGCTCAACATGCTATTGGCGGGAAAGTTCCCCCCAACAGCAATTCCTTTAGATCATTGCCATGCCACCGTTGACATGGATCGTCTGCCCCGTGACATAGCTCGCCTCCGAGGAAGCGAGATAAGCAACGGCAGAAGCGACTTCCTGACCCGTGCCCATACGCTTCATGGGGATCGCCCCCATGATGGCTTCCTTCTGCTTGTCATTCAGCTTGCCCGTCATCGCACTTTCGATGAAGCCCGGAGCAACACAGTTGACCGTGACGTTGCGGGTCGCGATTTCCTGCGCCAGCGACTTGGTGAAACCGATCATGCCCGCCTTGGAGGCGCAGTAGTTGGCCTGGCCCGGATTACCCGTCACGCCGACGACGGAGGTGATGTTGATGATGCGGCCGTAGCGGCGGCGCATCATCGGATGGGTCAACTCCCGCGTCAGGCGGAAGACGGCGGTCAGATTGACTTCCAGCACGGCGTCCCAGTCCTCGTCGCTCATGCGCACGAAGAGGCCGTCCTTGGTGATGCCGGCATTGTTGACCAGGATATCGACGCCGCCGAGCTCCTCTTCCGCCTTGGCGCCGAGCGCCTTGACTTCGTCGCGGTCCGACAGGTTGGCCGGGAAGATCTTGACGCGATCGCCGAGCTCGGAGGCCAGCGCCTCCAGCTTTTCGACGCGCGTGCCGTGCAGGCCGACGATGGCGCCCTGCTTGTGCAGGAGGCGGGCAATTTCTTCACCGATGCCGCCGGATGCGCCGGTTACCAGGGCCTTGCGGCCGGTCAAATCAAGCATGTGCGTCCCTCGTTCCTTGAATATATCAGCCGAGCAATGCGGCAAGCGCCGTATCTATATCAGCAGCATTGTTGACGGCGATGCCGTTGACCGACTTGTCGATGCGGCGGGCAAGACCCGTCAGCACCTTGCCGGCGCCAATTTCATACAATGTTGTCACATTGTTGGCGGCAAACCATTCCACCGTCTCACGCCAGCGCACCTGGCCGGTAACCTGCTCGACCAGCAACCGCGCAATCTCATCGGCATCGGTAACCGGAGCCGCCTTCACATTAGCGATAACAGGCACGACCGGGTTGGCCTTGGCGACGCCGGCGAGCGCCTCGCGCATGGCGTCGGCAGCCGGAGCCATCAACGCAGAATGGAACGGTGCGGAGACGGGCAAGAGGATGGCGCGCTTAGCGCCCTTGGCGGTCGCAAGTTCCGCTGCCTTTTCGACCGGGGCTTTCTCGCCGGAGATAACGATCTGGCCGCCACCATTGTCATTGGCGATCTGGCAGGCGCCGAGTGCAGAAGCCTCCTCGCAAACGGCGACGACATCGGCATGTTCAAGGCCGATGATCGCGGCCATGGCGCCGACGCCGACGGGAACTGCCGCCTGCATGGCGTTGCCGCGGATGCGCAGCAGCCGCGCCGTATCGGCAAGCGAGAAGGTGCCGGCGGCACAGAGCGCGGAGTATTCGCCGAGCGAGTGACCGGCAACATAAGAGACCTTGCTCTTCAGATCGAGGCCGCGAGCCTGCAGCACGCGGATGACTGCGAGCGAGACGGCCATCAGCGCAGGCTGCGCATTGGCCGTCAGCGTCAGCTTGTCTTCCGGGCCGTTGAAGATGACGTCGGAAAGCTTTTCACCGAGCGCTTCATCGACTTCCTCGAAGACGGCGCGCGCCTCGGCGAAATTGTCGGCAAGATCCTTGCCCATGCCGACGGCTTGGCTGCCCTGGCCGGGAAATGTGAAAGCAACAGTCATTATAAAGCGTCCTTTTGGGGGTCGTTTTGCTTCCCAATGACATTGTTTGCAGCGGAGTCAATAGTGCAAGCCCCGCAGCCACAGGCTTTTGCACCCGCGAAGCGCAATGATTTTTTTCTTGCGCTCGCTCAGATCGGGCCTAAATTTGCGCGACCTCATTCATTTTGACCTTCTCCCATCTCCCAAGGTTTTCCCATGAAATATAAGAGATTAGGCCGCACAGATATTTCCGTTTCGCAGATTTGCCTGGGCACGATGACCTGGGGCACGCAGAACAGCGAAGCCGAAGCCCATGAACAGATGGACTATGCTGTCCAGAAGGGCATTAATTTCTTCGATACCGCCGAAATGTATCCGACGACGCCTGTGGGGCCGGAGACTCAGGGGCGCACTGAAGAATATATCGGCACCTGGTTCGAGAAGACCGGCAAGCGTAGGGATATCGTGCTCGCCACCAAGGTCGCCGGCCCGGGTCGCGAATATTTGCGCAGCGGACAAGGTCCGGACGCCGCCAATATCAATGCGGCTGTCGACGCCAGCCTGAAGCGGCTGAAGACCGATTACATCGACCTCTATCAGGTTCACTGGCCGAACCGCGGCCATTTCCATTTCCGCCAGAATTGGCGCTATAACCCCTTCAATCAGGATCGCGAGAAAGTCATCGCCGAGATCACCGAGATCCTAGAGACGATGGGCGAGCTGGTGAAGGCCGGCAAGATCCGCGCCGTCGGCCTCTCGAACGAGACGACCTGGGGTATCCAGAAATATCTGACGATTGCCGAGCAGAAGGGCCTGCCGCGCGTCGCCACCACGCAGAACGAATACAATCTCCTCTACCGCCATTTCGACCTCGATCTGGCTGAACTGTCGCATCACGAAGATGTCGGCCTGCTCGCCTATTCGCCGCTCGCTGGCGGCATCCTCACCGGCAAATATGTCGGCGGTGCTCGTCCGGCCGGCTCGCGCGGCTCGATCAATCTTGATATCGGGGGCCGCCTGCAGCCGCTGCAGGAGCCGCCGGTTAAGGCCTATCTCGAGATCGCCGCCAAATACGGTATTGACCCGTCGAAACTGGCGCTGGCCTACTGCCTCACCAAGCCCTTCATGACGTCCGTCATCATCGGCGCGACGACGATGGCGCAGCTTGAGACCGACGTGGCCGCCGCTTATGTGACGCTACCCGAGGAGGCACTGGCCGAGATCGAGCAGGTGCACCGGAAATATCCGATGCCTATGTGAGAAGCCTGTCGATAGGATTCAAAAGGATAAACGGGCAAGTTTGCCCCTTTATTCGGCCGTTACAGCGGAAGCACTGCAGCAGATTTCGCGAACGTAGTCGTTGCCATGAGTGATGATGGCATTGAGAGGGATTTTTTTACTCCCTATCAGGTGTCGATATACCAGCGGAGCGATATTTTTGTCGTAGACGTCCTTAATGGTAAGGGCATACCGCCCCTGCGCGGTCAAATGCACCGCCATGGGAGGGTTTGCCTCCTTGGCCAACTGTATGGCTGTCTGCAACGAGGGATCGACGAATATTTGGATGTATTGTTTGCCAAAGCGATTTTCTTCGAACTCGCGCACCCACACCGACGTTTGAAGTATATAGCCGGACTTTTTGCCGATCGACACACGATACCAGTCGCCGATGCTCTTCTTGATCGTCAACTCGCTCCCATTCGGGAAAGTCGCAATCGTCTTGGCGCTCATGTTCCGGCTGGTCTTGAGCAGGGCCGCTCCTGCGTCGTCTTGAACAATGCCGTTTCTCGGGATTGGAACTTGCAGAAGCGACGACTCCTCGTTCAGTGGCTGAGTTGCCTTACGCGCTTCAGCACTCGCTGCCGGAGCATTGTTGGACGACGACTTTGCTGCGAACTCCTGAATCTCCTGGTATGACACGGTCGTCACTCGAAACTGTGTCATTTCGCTCGATGACAGATAACGAATATCGTTGCTGTCATATTTGAGCGTGAGCTGCAGCAAGCCCGGGTCAATGCCCATTTCGTTCATATAGGCAATCACGTCCGCAGTCTGCCGTTGGACGGCTGCTACGGCAGTCTCGACATCCATTCCTTTTGTATCGCTGACCGAAGACTTGTGAACGCCGATCGAGCCCGGTTCGGCAAACCGGCCCACTCCGCCAAGAAAGGACAAGGAACAAGCCGAGGAGCATTCGGCGCTTCTTACAGCGAGAGTGCTGAGCCCCAGAGATCTTATCAGCCGGCCAAGTTCCAATGCCTTGGATACATTGCCGCCGCCGCTGTCGAAGCCGACGTAGATAGCGTGGCTGGAAACAGCCTTATCGCGGAATAAGCTCAAATCATCGTCGGCTTCGAAACTGCCAATTACCGTAATGTAGGTAATTCCATCATCCGCAGTTCGAACGTCGTAGCTCAGCCGCGCCGCGGCATTTTGCGCAAGAAGCGCGAAACCCAGAGCAAAACCCAGCAAAGCAAAGCTTTTCTTCACAGCCCACCCCCAAATTGCAGCCAAGCCATGAATTCCATAGCTCCAGGCGCTTCACAAGCCATGATTGCAGCCCACATTCGAAAGATTCGGCCTTACCGATGAAATGAAAGCAGGCTCATATGGCAGCGGGAAAAAGCCATGCTTACGGCAAGCGGCCTATTGCTTTGTCTTCGGCGCAATCGCCAATTCGGAACCATAAGCCGCCTTCAATTCCTCCTGCCCCCTCACACGGTCCACGGACTTATGAAGCAGGATCGAGCGATAGCCTTCCGAACTCCGCCCCTCGATCAAGGTGACATCGGCGTTTCCTGGATTGTCCGAGCGCTCGAACCAATCGACAGGGTGATGCAGGAAATTCATCTCGAAGGCCCGGTTGGTCACGCCATGGCCGACGATGATAACATTGTTCTTTCCGTTTTCGGCGTCGTGCATGACCGTCTGCAGGAACAGACGGACACGCTGGGCGATATCGGCACGGCTCTCGCCGTCCGGCGGCCGGGCGTAGAACTTGCCGTTATTGTTGCGCAGCCTTGCCCATTTCTCGAATTCATCGGGGAATTTCCGCTTCTGTTCGGCATGATCGTAGATTTCGGTGAAGAGGCCGAAGTCCTGCTCACGCAGGAGATAATCCTCTCTGATATCTCCGATGAGTTCGGCGGGCAGAACCTCCAACAGGGCATCCTTGCTCTGCCGCGTCCTCAGGAAGGGCGAATACCAGACGCTCAGCTTGCGCAGTTCGGCTGATGGCAATCCCTTGAGATAGGCTGATATCGCCTGCCCTGCTTCCAGCACCTGCCGATAGCCCCATTCCGTCAGGGGCACATTATGATCGCCGAACTGTCGATAGGCCTGGTCATCGATATTGCCAAGGGATTCGCCGTGCCGAACGAGAAAGATGCGCATGAATCGTCCCTGTTGCTGCAATTCGCATTCCATCATATGGGAGAGCGCGGCGGGTGCAACGCTGCGGCGGATGGGAGCTCGCGATTTGGCCCAAGCATCGACGGCGCTCACGGGCAAAACGGCATAATTTCGCCCCTACCCTTGCCTTTCGAAGAAAAATCCGTATAAGCCGCCCTGTTCGCAACCCGGTCTTCTGGCTGGTGGCTGAACGGAGGGCCGGTTTCCGATAAGGGAATCGTTCGGAACGGAAGCGTTCCAGCCTCCCGTGTCTCCGCTCTCGACCGTCTCGGAAACGCTTTTCTTGCTTGGGTTTACCCTCTCAGGAGCAGTCGTTGAGGCTTAGCCGCCGAATATCGGGTTCAGACCAACGCAAGAAAGGCAAAGCTATCCATGGCTCTTTACGAACATGTATTCCTTGCCCGGCAGGATATTTCCGCTCAGCAGGTCGACGCCCTCGTAGAACAGTACAAGGGTGTCATCGAAGCTCACGGCGGTAAAGTCGGGCGTATCGAGAACTGGGGCCTCAAGTCCCTCACCTACCGCATCAAGAAGAACCGCAAGGCTCATTACGCCCTGATGGACATCGATGCTCCGGCCGCTGCGATCCAGGAAATGGAACGCCAGATGCGCATCAGCGAAGACGTCCTGCGTTACATGACGATCGCTGTCGAGCAACACGAAGACGGCCCGTCCGCCATGATGCAGAAGCGCGACCGTGACGACCGTCCGCGCCGCGATGGCGACCGTCCGGAGCGCAGCTTCGGCGATCGTGGCCCGCGCCCGGATCGTGGTGACCGCGAAGACCGTCCGCGCCGTCCGCGCGAAGACCGCGTATAAGGAGATTTGAGAGATGTCTGAAGTTTCTTCCGCACCGGTCCGCCGTCCGTTCCATCGCCGCCGCAAGACCTGCCCGTTCTCGGGCGCCAATGCGCCGCGCATCGACTACAAGGACGTTCGTCTCCTGCAGCGCTACATTTCCGAGCGCGGCAAGATCGTTCCGTCCCGCATCACGGCCGTTTCTCAGAAGAAGCAGCGCGAACTCGCCCAGGCGATCAAGCGCGCCCGTTTCCTCGGCCTGCTGCCCTACGTCGTCGCTTAATAGCGCCTGACGCAGAATGAATTAGAGGGAAGGCAGCGATGCCTTCCCTTCTCCCTTTCGCGATGGGCGCGGATCGGAACCTTGAAACCCCATGTTGGGGATAAGCTTTCAGGCCCGCGTGGCGAAAGCATCCTCTAACTGCTCGATACGAAGCAGGACAGCGACGTGAAAAAGTTGACCGCAAAAGAGCTTGGCATCGGCGCGCTCGCCGGTCTGACCGCCGCCCTACTCGTGTATGGCGCGACGGTGCAGCCGTTGCTGTTCATCCTGTTCGGCGCACTTTCCGCTCTCCCGATCCTGATCGTCGGCCTCGGCTGGGGCAACATGGCCGTCATCGTTGCCGTCGTGGTCGCCGGCATCGTCGGAACCGTTACGCAGTCGGTCTATTTCGGGCTCTTCGTCGTTCTCCTGACGCTGATCCCCGCATGGCTCAGCCATCTCGCCAATCTGGCGCGTCCCGCCTCCGAACTCGGAGGCCCGGATAATCTGATGGCCTGGTATCCGCTCTCCGACATCATGCTGCACCTGTGCGGTCTCGCCGCAATCGTCATCATCGTCGCCGGAGCGGTCATGGGCTACGGTGCCGATCTGGTGGGTCAGGTCGTCGACGCCTACATGGCCGCGGTGAACCAGCAGTCTCCCGATCTTCAGCTCAATCCGGCTGCGATCGCGAAGATGAAGTCACTGATGCTCTACATGATCCCGATCGCCTGGGGTATGATCTGGGTCATGATGCTGTTGGCCGCCTATTACGTGGCGACACGCATCGTTGCGGCTTCGAGCCATAATCTGCGCCCGCGCGACGATATCCCCTCGTCGTTGCGCATGAACCGCAATGCGATCTTCGTCTTTCTCGTGGCGATCGTCGCTATCTTCTTTGGCGGAGTTCTGGCTCTCATCGCCGCCGCCGTGCTCGGCGCCTTCGGTGCTGGCTTCATCGTTTCCGGCTTTGCTTCGCTGCATTACCGGACGCGGGGCAAGGACTGGCGTCTGCCGGTTCTGATCCTCTGCTACCTGGTATGCTTCTTTGTGACGCTGCCGCTCTTTATCGTTCTCGTTCTCGGTCTTTACGATACCCGCAAGGCGATATCGCTGACCCCGAACAAGAATGCCGACACATCCAAACAAGACACAAAAATCTGACATCGAAAGGAACAACGAAAATGGAAGTCATTCTCCTCGAACGCATCTCCAAGCTCGGCCAGATGGGCGAAACCGTCAAGGTTCGCGACGGCTTTGCTCGTAACTACCTGCTGCCGCTCGGCAAGGCACTGCGCGCCAACGCCGCCAACAAGGCTCGTTTCGAAGCCGAGCGCGCAACGCTCGAAGCCCGCAACCTCGAGCGCAAGAGCGAAGCCCAGAAGGTTGCCGACGTTCTCGCCGGCAAGTCCTTCATCGTCGTTCGCTCGGCTGGCGAAACCGGCCAGCTCTACGGTTCGGTCGCTGCTCGTGATGTCGTCGAAATCCTCGCCGCCGAAGGCTTCAACGTCGGCCGCAGCCAGGTTCACATGAACACGCCGATCAAGGCCATCGGCCTGCACAACGTCACGATCGGTCTTCACGCCGAAGTCGAAATCACGATCGAACTCAACGTTGCACGCTCCGCTGAAGAAGCCGAGCGTCAGGCCAAGGGCGAAACCCTCACCTCCGCCGACGCCATCTACGGCGTTGACGAAGACGCCCTGCGTCCGGAAGACTTCTTCGATCCGGAAGCTGACCGCGACGGCGACGAAGAAGCTTGATCTTCAAGCCTTTTTCGTAATTTCTAATGCAAGAAAGCCTGGGTCCTCCGACCCAGGCTTTCCTGTTTTCTGACAGAAGATGGAGCGAACGCCCAGGTCAGTCGTTATCCTTGATTTCCGGCAATGGAGCCGAATCCTTGTCGATCGAAACGACGACGGACATGCCGGGCGCCAGCTGATCCGCCAGAGGCTGCCCATCCTCGATTTTGATCCTGACACCGAGACGCTGGGCGACCTTGGTGAAATTGCCCGTGGCATTATCGGGTTTGATGACCGCAAATTCCGAGCCAGCGGCCGGGGAAAAGCGCTGGATGCGGCCCTTGATCTCGCGATGTCCGAGTGCATCGACGGAGATCGTGGCGGGCTGATCGAGCTTCATGCCATCAAGCTGGGTTTCCTTGAAATTGGCGATGACCCAGACGTCCTTCGGAACGAGGTTCATCAGCTGCGTGCCGGGCGTCACATATTGGCCAAGACGCACGCCGATCTCGCCGACGCGGCCGTCCTGCGGCGCCCTGATGGTCGTATTGTCGAGATCGATATCGGCAAGCTGCACGGCCGCTTCCGCGCCGCTGACACCGGCTTCCAGCGAAGCGCGGTTGACGATGATCGTCGTCAGGTTCTGCTGGGAGACATCGAGAGCGGCCTTTGCCTGATTGACCGATGCCTGCGCCTGCTGCAGCGTCGCCTGCGCCTGCTCGGAATCGCTTGTCGTCGAGACGCCTCTGGAGACGAGTGTCGTGACGCGATCGAAGGCAAGCTGGGCACGCTTCAGCGCTGCATTGGCGCTGTCGATCTGCGCCTGGCTGGAGACGATGCCGGCCTTGGCGGCCTGCTCCTGCTGCTGCGAATTGGCAAGCGCGGCCTTCTGTCCGTCCAGCGTCGCGTGGGCCTGCGCCACCTTCTGCTTGTAGATGCGGTTATCGATCTGGGCGAGCACATCGCCCTCCTTGACGAGCTTGTAGTCCTTGATCGGCACGTCGGTGATATAGCCGCTGACCTGCGGGCTGATGGTCGTGACATAGCCTTTGACATAGGCGTCGTCCGTGGTTTCGACCGCGGTCTTGAACGGCGGTAGATGCCAAGCATAGAGCACCAGCATGACGCCGCCGATACCGGCGAGCACGGCGATGACTTCGATGGGGGAGCGAACGAGCCTCGACATGGAGCTATTTCATATCCTCATGGGTTGGATGTCGCGACCTCTACCCGATCGCCAGCGAAGCGAGCCCTGACGACGCGGAAGAGAACATGGATTGAGAGGCCGGCAAGTGACAGGAAGGCGATTAAGGCGGCAGTGAAGAAGGCATCTCCGTAGGCAAGCATATTGGCTTCGCGGCTGACCTGCGCGCCGAGCAGCGCCAGCCCCTCCCCCTTCAGCAGCGCGCTATCCCCAATCACCTTGCCATAGGAGGATGAAAGCTGGCTGACGCGTGTGGCCACATGCGGATCCGTCAGCAGCACGCGCTCAGTCAGGACGGCCGAATGGAACTTCTCGCGAATGGTGATCAGCGTGCCGTAGAAGGCCGAGCCGACGAGGCCGCCGATGCTTTGCGTGAAGGTGAAGACGACGAAGAAGGTCACCAGATAGGGCGGGCCTTTGGATATAGCCTCCTTGAAGCCTGCCGACATGGATGGCGGCAAGAAGAGCGCCGCACCGGCCGCCACCAGGGCCTGGCTGAGATACATCTGCTCGGGACGGGTCAGGTTCGTCACCTGCGAATCCATCAGCGAGCCCACCCCCATCAGAATAAGCGCGACGAACTGGATCTGCCACGTGTAGCCATAGCTCATGAACACGGTGCAGATGAGGCCGCCGATGATCGAGAAGGCGAGGATAATCCAATAGAGCAAGGCAAGCTGGTCATAGAGCAGGCCGACCGCATTCTGATAGAAGGTCATGATGACGGAGGTCTGCTCGGCGGCAATGATGCGGAAGACCAGGAGGATCGCCGTCAGATGCAGAATTTCCGGCCGAAGCAGCCAGCGAACGTCGATCAAAGGCGTCGACCGTCTCAGTTCGACGACGATGGCAACGGTCAGGGATGCGACGGCAATAGCCAGAACGACGCCGAGCCATGGCACCTCCAGCCACCAGTAGAGGCGCCCGACCGACAAGGCGACGGCAAGACAGCCGAAACCGATCGCGACAAGAAGATAGCTGAAGATATCGCCCAGCACGATAACCTTGACGCGCGGCGGCGGCGTCAGCGGCAGCAGATAGATGATCGGCATGACGAGGAGCGCCAATGCCATTTCAAGCGTATAGAGGCCACGCCATTCGCCATAATCGAGTAGCGAGGGCGACACAAGGCGAGTGATGGGAGCGGCAAGCAGCGTGTTCATCATCGCTAGGCTGACGCCGATCGTCATCTTCTTGGCAGGCTCGAAGGCCTCCAGCATATAAAGGAAGCCAAGCGTCGACAGAGGCGCGCCGGCAATCCCGCTCAGGAAGCGGACGACGATCGCAGAATGCAGATCGGAAACGAAAAGATTGAGCAGCGAGGCGAGGACGAAGCCGAGAATGCTGACCTCGGCGAAATTGCGCACGCCATATTGAAGGCGGATCTTCACCAGCGCGATGGCGAGGCTGACATTGGGCGCCATATAGGCAGCAGAAAGCCATGCCGACTCTGTGGTGGTCGCCGCGATGGTTCCCTGAATTTGCGTAAGGTTGGCGAAGGCGAGATTGAGACCGAGGCCCTGCGTCAGGAAGAACATGACGGACGCCGCAATATAGAGCGGCACTTTCCAGCCCGGCATAGGCGGTGGAGCGGGTGGGACGGCGTTGGCTTCCGCATTGGCGACCGGGCCCGGATCCCCGCTCATGCACTACCTCATGATTTGCCGATATTCTGAAGATTGGCAGTCATGGCACGGATAACTTTCAGCGCCATGCCGACATCCTCGTCCGAAATCCCCTCCAAGATATCCGCACGCACACTGGTGGCAAGAGCCTCGACCTCGGCGGCAACGACTTTTCCTGATTCCGTCATGAAGATCTGCTTGGCGCGGCGATCGGATACGGCGGCGCGGCGCTCAATGAAATTCTGCGCCTCCATGGCATCGAGGATGCGCACGAGCGTCGGCGTTTCCAGCTCCAGCTCGTCGGCAAGCTCCCTCTGGTTTATTCCGTCCCGGCGGGAGAGCTTGCGAAAAACCCTCGCGCGGGAAAGGGTCATGCCGTGCTCTCGAACGAGAGCGTCGAAAGCCGCCCTCAGCTTGCGATTGAACGCGGAGAGGTCGTCGAAGAGTTCTTGTCTTGATGGCGCACCTGGCATTATTGCAACTTTATACTATTAGCATCCTACCCTAATTTAAGGGGAATACCCGGATTTTCCCAGTTTTTCAAGCAGGATAGCCGCAACAGTTGATGCGCGCAGCGAAAGACCGGCTAAAATGTTCCCCACAGATAGTTTGCATAAGTGATTCGTGTGTCGATCTTTGCGTTGCAAAGTGGCCACAAGGGATTTTTTACGTGGCGGAAACTTGTCCCTGTGGACGAGTGGAACAACGTTGATAGGTCGGTATGGCCATCCGTTTGCACGGTTGACCATGACATCGGAACATCGCAAACCAGACGACACCCTAAAGCATGAAGAGATGGAAAATGAACGAAGCTGCGCGCAAGCTTGCCGCCATTGCTCCCGCCGACCAGCATTATCGCGAAGCGCCCAATAACATTGAGGCGGAACAGGCTCTGCTCGGTGCCATCCTCGTCAACAACGATGCCTATTATCGCGTCTCCGATTTCCTGAAGCCGATCCATCTCTACGAGCCGCTGCACCGGAAGATCTTCGAAGTCGCCGGCGATATCATCCGCATGGGCAAGACCGCCAATCCTGTGACCATCAAGAGCTTCGTGCCGGCTGACGAGAAGGTCGGCGACATGACGGTCGCGCAATATCTCGCGCGCCTCGCCGTCGAGGCCGTGTCGATCATCAACGCTGAAGATTACGGCCGCGCCATCTATGACCTGGCGCTGCGCCGTGCGCTGATCACCATCGGCGAGGACATGGTCAACATCGCCTATGACGCGCCGCTCGACATGCCGCCGCAGACGCAGATCGAGGATACGGAGCGCCGGCTGTTCGAGCTTGCCGAGAATGGCCGCTACGACGGCGGCTTCCAGTCGTTCAACGACGCCGTGGCACTGGCGATCGACATGGCGGCCGTTGCCAAGGAGCGTGACGGCGGCCTCTCCGGCATCTCCACGGGCATCCACTCGCTTGATAGCAAGATGGGCGGCCTGCAGCGCTCCGACTTGATCATCCTTGCCGGCCGTCCCGGCATGGGCAAAACCTCGCTTGCCACCAACATCGCCTATAATATCGCCGCCGCCTACGAGGGCGAAGTCCAGCCCGACGGCTCGATGAAGGCAAAGAACGGCGGCGTTGTCGGCTTCTACTCGCTGGAAATGTCATCGGAGCAGCTCGCCACCCGTATCATCTCCGAGCAGACGGAAGTCTCCTCCTCGAAGATCCGCCGCGGCGACATCAACGATGCCGATTTCGAAAAGCTGGTGGCCTGCTCGATGATGATGCAGAAGGTGCCGCTTTATATCGACCAGACCGGTGGTATTTCCATCGCCCAACTCGCCGCCCGCGCCCGCCGCCTCAAACGCCAGCGCGGCCTCGACGTTCTGGTCGTCGACTACGTGCAGCTCATGACCGGTTCGAAGAAGTCGGGCGAAAACCGCGTTCAGGAAATCACCGAGATCACCACTGGCCTGAAGGCGCTCGGCAAGGAGCTCAACGTTCCGATCGTCGCACTCTCCCAGCTCTCGCGCGCGGTCGAAAGCCGCGACGATAAGCGCCCCCAGCTTTCGGACCTTCGCGAATCCGGCTCGATCGAGCAGGACGCCGACGTGGTGCTCTTCGTGTTCCGCGAGGAATATTATGTGAAGAACCAAGAGCCCCGCGACCCGAACGACCCGAAATATGCGGAATGGGAAGCGCTGTTCGACCGCGTGAAGGGCACGGCCGATGTCATCATCGCCAAGCAGCGTCACGGACCGACGGGCACGGTGAAGCTCGCCTTCCAATCGGAATTCACCCGATTTGCCGACCTCGCCGACCCGTCTTTCACGCAGTACGAAGAACATTGACGCTTGCCGCGTCAATGTTCCGCTGGGATGAGAACCGCTTCGCACTTTGCCGGAAAGGCTTCAGAGTCCCGCAGCCCTCAGCAAAGCCACCGTCGCAACGCCGACGATAACGCTTGCCAGCAACGGCAAGCGGCGAGAGACGATTGCGGTGACCATGCAGGCCAGCGTCTCCGCCCAGCCGGTGGCAAAAGCTGTGGGGGCAATGACAGCCATCAGCACGGCCGGTGGAATGGCTTTGATTGCGGTTTGCCGACGCTCGTCAAGCTTCACGTAGCGAATCAAGACGAGACCGCCAACACGGGTGAAGATCGTTGCGGCAGCCATGGCGAGGATGGCGAGCAGAGTGTTGAAATCGAGCGTCATGCCGCTTGCTCCCGCGCTCTGCCCTTCCAGAAAGCCATTGCCAGTCCCGCCAGCGCGCCGGCTGCAATATGCCAGACACCGGGCACGAACTGGTGGACAGCAACGGCTGCAATTCCGCTTGCGGCAAGCACCGCGCCGGTTTCCGGTCCTTTCCAGAAGCCCATGACCAGCACGATGAAGACGGCCGGAAAGGCGAAGTCGAGACCGATGACGGCGGGATCGCCGAGAAAGGCGCCAAGCAGAGCACCCGCAAGCGACGAGCCGACCCAGGCCAAGTAAAATGGCGTGACGATGCCCGCATACCAAGCGGGCGTGAGCCGCATCGTGCCGGCGCGGAACTCCGCCATGGCCCAAATCTCGTCGGCGAGAAACAGCATGGCGAGATAGCGTTTGATGCCGGTGAAAGATTGCATCTTCGTGCCAATCGAAGCACTCATCAGCAAGTGCCTGACATTGACGAGCAGGGCCGCGATGCCAGCACCCATCCAGCTTGCGGGATGTGTCCAGATATCCATCGCCACGAATTGCGAGCCGCCAGCAAAGACGAGTGCGCTCATCAGTGTGGTCTCCAGCGGCGAAAGCCCCTTGGTCGCCGAAACCGCGCCGAACACGAGGCCGATCGGCAGGACGGCAACGATCAGCGGAAGAATGGCACGCATCCCGGCTTTGAATTCGCCGGCCGGTCGGCTTTGCTGCAACATTGGCAACCTCCACTTCAACAATGACGGAGGGGTAGCCGACGGCAGCCGGCGCTGTATTGAACGAAAGTGATCAGACGCATTCCGGACAGAAAGTCGTTTCGCAATTGGAAATGCGCTAGCCGACGCGGAACTGGCCCGGGGTGACGCCGGTGCGCGATTTGAAGTGGCGCGTGAAATGCGCCTGATCGGCAAAACCGCATTCCATGGCAACATCGGCGGGCATGCGGCCCTCCCTAAGCAATCGGCGGGCAACGATGACACGCCGGTCGGTCAGAAAGGCATGGGGCGTAATATGATACTCCCTGCGGAAGGCGCGAATCAGGTGCGCGCGGCTCAGGCCTGCGATCTTGGCCAACTCCTCCAATCCGATATCGCTGTCGAAATTCTCAGTGAGATAATCGCGGGCGCGCGCGACGGCGCTACGCTCCTTGGTGTCGACGGGAAGGACGATCGTGCTACCATAGCGCGCAAAGAGGGCCGCCAGCACCGAGAACATGCCTTCATCGGATTCCAGCGCACCGGCGCCGCTCTCGAGTGTGCGATGCGCCTTGTGGAAGGCGCTTGCAAGCTGCGGATCGCGCAACAACGAACTGGCGAAAGATGGCGTCGCATTGAAGGCTTTGCCCGTGACGTCTTCCAGAATATCGACGAAGAGCTTCGTGTCCGGGTAGATCATGCGGTAGCGATAGCCTTCGCCGCCCGGAGCGCCGTCATGCACTACTCCAGGATTGATCATATAGAGATCGCCCGGTCCGGCTTCCTCCCGACTGCCGAGCAGCGTGGTGATCTGGCTGCCTCTTTCAATCGTCCCGATGCTGAAGGTGTCGTGCGCATGCGGCGCATATTCATGCGTCACGAAGCTTGCGCTCAGGCATTCCATGTCACGAAAGCGACCGTCTCGCCAGAAGCGGGTCGATTCCACCTTGGCAAGCGGCATGGCGTCAGCCGCCTCTTTCTGCGAAACGTTCTGCATCCCCGAAGATTAGCGCGCCGGCTCCCGCGCGTCTTGAACAAAAGTGATCGCATGTGGGAAAGGCTGGCATCCACCCGTCCGCGCTTTTTTTGAGAAGGTGTGGTCGGATCCGTCGTTCCGCTGGACGATCCGAAGATGAAAACCTAAAAAGCATTTAGGCCCAAACTCGCCTTTTGGAGGAGAAGGAAAATTGAAACGCATTGAGATGACGGTAAGCGGCGGCTGCCGGTGCGGTGCCGTACGCTATCACGCAACTGCCATGCATGATAATTCGCATCTCTGCCATTGCCGCATGTGCCAGAAAGCCTCCGGCAACATCTTTGCCGCGCTGGTCGCCGCGCCTGATGATGCGCTCACCTGGACGCGCGGCAAGCCGAGCATCTGGAAGAGTTCTGAGCTTGTCGAGCGCGGCTTCTGCGCCAATTGCGGCACGCCATTGTTCTTCCATCACCTCGAAAACGGCCGCACCAACCTGATGATCGGTTCGCTTGATAATCCGCATGCCTTCCCGCCGCATGCCAATACCTGCACCGAGAATATGGTGACATGGTTCGATACGATCACGGGCATAGAAAATACCGGCGTGACTGAAAATAACGGCGCCGATTGGGCTGCGGCGATCAAGACGAGCAACAACCAGCATCCTGATCGCGATACCGCCTCATGGGCGGTGAGAAGGCGTGACGACTGAGCCTATTCCGGCGATCGCCAGCGGGGCACGATGCCGCTGTTCCGAAATAGCCATCATCCCGGAAACTAAAGCCTACGACAGCTTGCCTTCAAGATGATGCGCGCAGCGTGCCTGAAGGCCTGCCCTTCAGCTCATTCGTGCCGCAAAGCAGCCTGTTGGTTTCCGACCTTCAGCCGGAAGCTGTCGTCAGAAATGTGGCGGCAGTTTCTGCCTAATTCCGCATGCATACCTCGCAGCACTTTTTCTTTTCATCGACGGCCAGTATCCTCCCTCAAGCCAAATCATCTCCGGCCACTTCCTTATTCGGGACGCTCTATGACAGATAATTTCAATGACGATGATGCTTTCGCTTCCGCCGGCCTTCGGCTGACGGTGGATCTCGGCGCGCTCGTCGAAAACTGGCGCGACCTCGCGCGCCGCTCGGGGAAGGCCCGCGCGTCGGCCGTTGTCAAGGCCGATGCCTACGGGCTTGGCATCGAGGATGTCGGCGAAACGCTTTATGGCGCCGGCGCGCGCGATTTCTTCGTCGCCACCGCCGATGAAGGCGCGACCTTGCGGCTCTATGCCCCCGAGGCGCGCATCTTCGTGCTCAGCGGCATCTGGCCGGGCATGGAGCGCCGGTTCTTCGAGAACGATCTCGTGCCCGTCATCGCGTCGGAGGAACAGCTGACCTTCTGGATGTCCGTTCTATCCGATTATGGCGATTATCCCTGCGCACTGCAGGTCGACACCGGCTTCAACAGGCTCGGCCTGCCGATGGATGATGCGATCGCGCTTGCCGATGACGTCTCGCGTCCGGCAAGCTTTGCGCCGGTTCTCGTCATGAGCCACCTCGCCTGCGGCGACGACCCTTCCAATGCGATGAACCGGCAGCAGCTCGAGGCTTTCCGCAAAGTCAGGGCCGCCTTCGAAGGCATCGAGGCGAGCCTTGCCAATTCGGCCGGCATCTTTCTTGGGGCCGACTATCATTTCGATCTTACCCGCCCCGGCATCGCCACCTATGGCGGCGAGGCAGTGCCGGGCATGGCCAATCCGATGCGCCCGGTGGCGACGGCGGAGGCGCGGATCATCCAGACCCGCTCGGTCAAGGCAGGCGAAACAGTGGGGTATGGCCGCGCGCTTCAATTGACCCGCGACAGCCGGCTGGCGATTGTCTCGGCAGGTTACGCCGACGGCTATATGCGCAGCCAGTCGAGTGCCGGCGTGCCATTGCGCCAGACCGGTATTGCGGGCGGTCACGGCTTCATAGCCGGCCACAAGGTACCCGTTGCCGGCCGCATCACCATGGACCTCACCATCTTCGATGTCACCGACCTGCCGGAAAACCTGGTCAGAGCTGGTGACTACGTTGAACTTTTCGGCAGCAACATCTCGATCGACGAGGCCGCAAGGGCGGCAGGCACCATCGGCTACGAGATGCTGACCAGCATGGGGCTGCGGCACGAACGCCGGTATATCTCGGAAGAGACCAAGGAATAGCCCGGCTACGTCTCAGGATAGTTAGCGCGCACTGATCGCCAACCGAACGCCAAGCGCCACGAACAACGTGCCGAGACCGCGATCGAGCCAGAGGCCGAGACTGCGATTGCGCCGGAGAGCCTCGCTCAGGCGGCCGCCGAGCAGGATCAGCGGCGGTTCAATGAAGGCGGCGACGACAATGATCAGGCTTCCATGCAGCAAGAGCTGCGCCCAGACCGGGCCGGCGCCTTCGACGACGAATTGCGGCAGGAAGGCCAGGAAGAAGATGGCGACCTTCGGATTGAGCAGCGAGACCAGAATACCTTGGCGATAGATACGGCTAAAGGGCAAGGATTTGCCGGCTTCCTTGATCCATGCGCTCTCGCCCTTCGAGCGCAGCGCCTGGATGCCGAGCCAGATCAGATAGGCCGCACCGACCCATTTGACGGTCGAGAAGGCCAGCGCGGAGGCAGCAAGGATCGCCGAAAGACCGGCGGCCGCCATCAGTACATGCAGGCATGCGCCGCTCCAGATGCCGAACAGCGCTGCAAAGCCGGAGCGCATGCCGCTTCTGATCGTGTGACCGAGAATGAAGGCGATATCCGGCCCCGGCGACAGATTAAGGAGAATCGCAGCGGTCAGAAACCCAATCCAGTGCGCAAACGAATAGTCAAACATCGGTCATCATCCATAAAACCCGGCATAAAGGCTGACACGATCGCCGTTGATACGGAAATCATTAGTTTTGATAGGCCGAGAAAGACATTATCTGACTGCCCAAGCGATTCGTCGCGAAAAGCGAAGCATTTGAACTTGAGAATAGCATCCTATGGCTAAGGCCCGCACACAATTCATCTGCCAGAACTGCGGCACCGTCCACAATCGCTGGGCCGGCAAGTGCGACAGTTGCGGCGCGTGGAATACCATCGTCGAGGAAGATCCGATGGGCGGGATCGGCGGCGGACCAACGAAGACACCGCGAAAGGGCAAGCCCGTCACGCTGACCACGCTTTCGGGTGAAATCGAGGAAGCGCCGCGCATCCATACCGGCATATCCGAGCTCGACCGCGCCACGGGCGGCGGTTTTGTGCGTGGCTCGGCCGTTCTCGTCGGCGGCGATCCTGGCATCGGCAAGTCGACGCTGCTGATGCAGGCGGCAGCAGCCCTCGCCCGGCAGGGGCACAAGATCGTCTACGTCTCCGGCGAAGAGGCCGTGGCGCAGGTGCGCCTGCGCGCCCAACGGCTGAAGGCGGCCGATACCGAAGTGCTGCTCGCCGCCGAAACCAATGTCGAGGATATCCTGGCAACGCTGGCAGAAGGCAAGCGGCCGGATCTTGTCATCATTGATTCCATCCAGACGCTGTGGAGCGAGCTTGCCGAATCCGCACCCGGCACGGTAACGCAGGTGCGTACCGGCGTGCAGGCGATGATCCGCTTCGCCAAGCAGACGGGAACTGCCATGGTGCTGGTCGGCCATGTCACCAAGGATGGCCAGATCGCCGGGCCGCGCGTCGTCGAGCATATGGTCGATGCCGTTCTCTACTTCGAAGGCGATCGGGGCCATCATTACCGTATCCTGCGCACGGTGAAGAACCGCTTCGGTCCGACCGACGAGATCGGCGTCTTCGAAATGTCCGACGCCGGGCTTCGCGACGTGCCTAATCCGTCCGAACTTTTCCTTGGTGAACGCAACGAAAAGTCGCCAGGCGCGGCGGTCTTCGCCGGCATCGAAGGCACGCGTCCGGTGCTGGTGGAGGTGCAGGCGCTGGTCGCGCCGACATCGCTCGGCACGCCGCGCCGCGCCATCGTCGGCTGGGATTCGGCGCGGTTGTCGATGATTCTGGCCGTTCTGGAAGCGCATTGCGGCGTGCGGCTCGGTCAGCACGATGTTTACCTCAATATTGCCGGCGGCTACCGCATTTCCGAGCCGGCTGCGGACCTTGCGGTCGCTTCTGCACTGGTTTCCTCCCTGGCTGGTCTTGCTCTGCCCGCCGATTGCGTCTATTTCGGCGAAGTCAGCCTGTCGGGCGCCGTCCGGCCGGTTGCGCACACCGCCCAGCGCCTCAAGGAAGCCGAGAAGCTGGGATTTTCCGCGGCCGTTCTGCCTGCCGCTTCCGCCGATCTGCCAAAGGGCAATGGCGGACGCTGGAGCGAGATCGACAGCCTGCCGGATCTGGTGGCGCGCATTGCCGGATCGAAAGGTGCGCTCAAGCGAGCGGAAGACGAAGACTGAGCCTTACTTCAGCCGTTCTTGGCGAAGAAGAGGCTCATGAATTGAGGCCGATGCCGACCATGAGGTCCGGCAAGTCTTGAAGTGGATTATAGATGCCCATTACGATTTTCGACGGTATTGTTATCGGCGTTCTTCTCTTCTCCGCCATTCTGGCCATGGTTCGCGGCTTCTCACGCGAAATTCTCTCGATCGTCAGCTGGGGCGGCTCCGCAGTCGCCGCATACTATCTCTATCCGCTGCTCGTTCCCTATGCGTTGCAATACAAGGCCGACACCAAGATCGCCACGATTGCGTCAGCCGCCGTCATCTTCCTGCTGGCGCTCATCATCATTTCCTTCATCACCATCCGGATTGCCGATTTCATCATCGACAGCCGCATCGGCGCGCTCGACCGCACTCTCGGCTTCCTCTTCGGCGCGGCACGCGGCCTGCTGCTCATGGTCGTCGTCGTTGCCTTCTGGAACTGGCTGGTGGCACCGGCCGCACGTCCGGACTGGGTCAATAACGCCAAGTCGAAGCCTTTCCTCGATTCGATGGTGGAGAAGCTGACTGCGGCGCTGCCCCAAGACATTCAGGCAAGGCTGCCGGCCGAAATCCTCAACAAGATCGCGCCAAACCAGCAGCAACAGCAGCAGCAGGGAAGCGGCGACAACGCCACGCCGAACGATACCGCGCCGTCGGATGACGCACCGGCGCCGCAGACAAACAATTGACGGTGCGTTTACAGGCTTGACCTGCCGCCCGAGAATCGCCATTTGAGCGGCGTGACAATAGAAGATCCGGCCCGATATTTTTTCCGGCCGGATTTTAAGTTATTTTAATGGTCACTCGTGACGCCGCCCCGATCCGCCCACGTTGAGAGCAAAGGCCCGCAGCCATGAACCATTCCGTTTCCTTCGAGGACGATATCGACGGCGACACGCTGCATGAAGAATGCGGCGTCTTCGGCATCCTGGGGCACCCGGATGCGGCAACACTGACGGCGCTCGGCCTGCACGCCTTGCAGCATCGCGGCCAGGAAGCGGCCGGCATCGTCTCCTTCGATGGTCAGCGCTTCCACTCGGAGCGGCGGATGGGTCTGGTCGGAGACCACTACACTGACCCGGCCACCCTCGCCCGCCTCCCCGGTGACCGCTCGATCGGTCATGTACGCTACTCCACCACCGGCGAGACCATCCTTCGCAATGTCCAGCCGCTGTTTGCCGAGCTGGAAGTCGGCGGCATCGCCATTGCCCATAACGGTAATTTCACCAATGGCCTGACCATGCGCCGTCAGCTGATTGCCGATGGTGCCATCTGTCAGTCGACCTCGGATACCGAAGTCGTGCTGCATCTCATCGCCCGCTCCAAGCATCCCTCCTCCTCAGATCGTTTCATCGATGCTATCAGGCAGATGGAAGGCGGCTATTCGATGCTCGCCATGACGCGCACCAAGCTGATCGCCGCCCGCGATCCGATCGGCATCCGGCCGCTGGTCATGGGCGAACTCGACGGCAAGCCCATCTTCTGCTCGGAGACCTGTGCTCTCGACATCATCGGCGCAAAATATGTCCGCGACGTTGAAAACGGCGAGGTCATCATCTGCGAGATCCAGCCTGATGGTTCGATCACCATCGACGCCCGCAAGCCGGAAGTTTCACAACCCGAGCGTCTCTGCCTGTTCGAATATGTCTATTTCGCCCGTCCCGATTCCGTCGTCGGCGGCCGCAACGTTTATGTTGCCCGCAAGAACATGGGCATCAACCTTGCCAAGGAAGCGCCTGTCGCCGCCGATGTTGTCGTCCCCGTGCCGGATGGCGGCACGCCGGCCGCTATCGGCTATGCGCAGGCAAGCGGTATTCCCTTCGAGCTCGGCATCATCCGCAACCATTATGTCGGCCGCACCTTCATTGAACCCACGCAGCAGATTCGCGCCTTCGGCGTTAAGCTCAAGCATTCCGCCAATCGCGAAATCATCGCTGGCAAGCGCGTGGTGCTCGTCGACGATTCCATCGTGCGCGGCACGACATCGGTGAAGATCGTGCAGATGATCCGCGATGCCGGCGCCAGCGAGGTGCATATCCGCGTCGCCAGCCCGATGATCTTCCATCCGGATTTCTACGGCATCGA
Source organism: Rhizobium sp. ERR 1071 (assembly GCF_007828675.1). Classification (NCBI taxonomy): domain Bacteria; kingdom Pseudomonadati; phylum Pseudomonadota; class Alphaproteobacteria; order Hyphomicrobiales; family Rhizobiaceae; genus Rhizobium; species Rhizobium sp. ERR 1071. The sequence goes on from NZ_VITM01000001.1 coordinate 957,426, forward strand.
CACACCGGACGCCGACAAGCTGTTGGCAAACCAGTACACGAGCCTGAAGGCCATGTGCGAGTATATCGGCGCGGATTCGCTGGAGTTCCTGTCCATCGATGGCCTTTACCAGGCTGTCGGCGGCGAGCCGCGCAACAATGCGCAGCCGCAGTTCACCGACCATTACTTTACCGGTGACTATCCGACGCGTCTGCTCGACAAGGAAAGCACCAGCAACGTGCGCAAGCTCTCCGTCCTCGCGAGCAACGGCTGACAAGCCCAAGTAACGGCTGACAGGGGCGCCCTGCCCCTTTCTCTTTCCACGCATTCGGATCAAGGCAGCATGAGCGTCAATCTCAAGGACAAGATCGCCCTCGTCACCGGCGCATCGCGCGGTATCGGCTATTTCACGGCACTGGAGCTGGCCAAGGCCGGCGCGCATGTGATCGCCTGCGCCCGCACGGTCGGGGGCCTTGAGGAGCTTGACGATGCCATCAAGGCTGCCGGCGGCTCGGCGACCCTTGTGCCCTTCGATCTTGCCGACATGAATGCCATCGATGCGCTCGGCGCCTCCATCTACGAGCGCTGGGGCAAACTCGACATCCTCATCGCCAATGCCGGCGTGCTTGGCGTGATCTCGCCGATCGGCCATGTCGAAGCCAAGGTGTTCGAAAAGGTGATGACGATCAATGTCACCGCCACCTGGCGGCTGATCCGTTCCGTGGAGCCGCTGCTGATGCGCGCCGAGGCGGGCCGCGCGGTTATCCTCTCTTCGGCCGCCGCCCATCGCTGCCGGCCATTCTGGGGTCCCTACTCCGCCTCCAAGGCTGCCGTCGAGGCGCTGGCGCGGACCTGGGCCGGGGAAACGCAGAGCACGCCGCTGCGCATCACCAGCGTCGATCCGGGCGCTACCCGCACCGCCATGCGCGCCCAGGCCATGCCCGGTGAAGATCCGGATACACTGCCGCATCCGCGAGAGGTCGCTCAGGCGATCCTGCCTCTGGTCGGCCCCGACGTCACCGAAACCGGCAAGCTTTTCGTCGTGCGCGAGAACAGGCTCGTCGACTATCGGATGCCGGAATAAAAACATCTCAGCCCTTTACGCGAGACGCCTTATCCCTACTTGACCAAATTCATCCGGCGCGCGATAAAGCCGCCCATGAAAACGGTTATCTGCATTATCTGCCGGAAGATTATTCGCTAGCGTTTCGCTGGCCTGGCCGTTTTCGTCTCCCAAAATCCAAGATGACAAACGTCCGGCCTGCCGGTGACGGTATTTTTTCGGATTTATGCCTTGGGAGAGTGACATGGCCGCCGAGCCGCAATTGAAGTTCTACAACACGCTGACGCGCGAAAAGGTCGATTTTCAGCCGATCGACCGCAATAACGTCCGCATGTATGTCTGCGGCCCCACGGTCTATGACTTCGCCCATATCGGCAATGCCCGCCCGGCGATCGTCTTCGACGTGCTGTTCCGGCTGCTGCGGCACGTCTACGGTGAGAGCCGTGTCACCTACGTCCGCAACATCACCGACGTCGACGACAAGATCAATGCGCGTGCGCTGCGCGACCATCCCGGCCTGCCGCTGAACGACGCGATCCGCCTGGTGACGGAAAAGACCGAGCGGCAGTACCGTGAAGACACGACAGCGCTCGGCTGCCTGGAGCCATCGGTGCAACCGCGTGCGACCGACAATATCGCACAGATGATCGGGATCATCGAAACGCTGATCACCAAGGGCCATGCCTATCGGGCCGCCGGCGAAGTGCTGTTCGATACCAAGTCGATGGCCGATTATGGGCAGCTTTCGAAGCGCAATCTCGACGAGCAGCAGGCCGGCGCCCGCGTCGCCGTCGACGAGCACAAGAAGAGCCCCGGCGATTTCGTTCTGTGGAAACTTTCGGACGAGAACGAACCCGGCTGGGAAAGCCCCTGGGGCCGCGGTCGTCCGGGCTGGCATATCGAATGCTCGGCCATGAGCGGACGCTATCTCGGTGATGTCTTTGACATTCACGGCGGCGGCCTGGACCTGATCTTCCCGCACCATGAAAACGAAATTGCCCAATCGCGTTGCGCGCATGGCACGCATGCCATGGCCAATGTCTGGATGCATAACGGCTTCGTGCAGGTCGAAGGCCGCAAGATGTCGAAATCGGAGGGCAACTTCGTCACCATCTACGAGCTGCTGCAGACGGAAAAGCTCGGCGGCCGGACCTGGCCGGGCGAGGTGCTGAGGCTTGCCATGCTGATGACGCATTATCGCGAGCCGATCGATTTCTCTGTGAAGCGTCTGGAAGAGGCCGAACGGCTAATCGCCAAATGGCCGGCGGGGGATGCCAGCGGTGCCGCGCCGGATCAGACAGTCCTTGCCGCTCTCGGCGACGATCTCAACACCGTCGCCGCCATCCAGGCGCTGCATGCCCTGGCGCAAGCAACCAATGCCGATGCCAGCCTCCTGCCGGTGTTCGCGGCCAGCGCCGATCTTCTCGGCCTGCTGCCGAAGAAGGCGGAGATGGACGAAGCTGTGGTCGCGGAGATCGATACCAAGGTACGTCAGCGACTGGAGTTGTTGAAGGCAAAGAACTTCGCCGAAGCCGACAAGCTTCGCGAGGAGCTGACGGCCATGGGTATCCAGCTCAAGGATGGTAAGGATCCAACGACGGGCGAGCGTATCACGACTTGGGAGATCAAGCGGTGAGTCTGGTTACCCCCCTCTGTCACTTCGTGACATCTCCCCCACAAGGGGGGAGATTGGGGGAGTTTGCCGACCGCTCTAGTTCCAAGCTGCCTTCTATTTCAGCAGCAATACGTTTCCGCCTGCGCGGGAAAGAAGATGGAGGGCTAACAGCTCGCCGCGAACAATCTCCCCCCTTGTGGGGGAGATGTCACGAAGTGACAGAGGGGGGTAACTTGCCGCATACTCCAGTCCCGCCGAAAGCCCGAAGCAATGCACGCCGCATGCGCAAGGTCATGACGGATGCGGAACTGCGTCTATGGAACGAATTGCGTGCCCATCGCCTCATGGGCCTCGGCTTCCGCCGCCAGTTGCCCATCGCTGGATATATTGTCGATTTCGCATGCCCTGCCGAAAGGCTGATTGTCGAAGTCGACGGCTTCCAGCATGGTAATGACCACGATCAGACCTATGACCAGGTTCGCACCCGCCGCCTCGAAGCCGATGGCTGGACTATCCTGCGCTTCTGGAATGACGATGTCCTGAAGGATATCGATAACGTCTGCATGCATATCCTGATCGTCAGCGGAAAGGATAAATCATGACCGTCTCGACCTACACCGGCGGCTGCCAGTGCGGCGCGGTTCGCTTCCGGGTGCGGGGCGGACTGAAGGATGCGTCGATCTGTCATTGCCGCATGTGCCAGAAGGCCTTTGGCGCCTATTACGCACCGCTGGTCTCGACGCGTGGTGCCGAGCTCACATGGACGCGCGGCGAGCGGAAGCTGTTTCAATCGTCGAATTATGTAAAGCGCGGCTTCTGCGGGGATTGCGGAACGCCGCTGACCTACGAGGCACCCGATGGCATTGCGGTCGCGGCTGGCGCCTTCGATGATCCCGCGCAACTGCCGCCTGTGATCCAATACGGCACGGAGGCCAAGATCGGCTTTGTCGATCGGTTGCATTTGCTGCCCGGACGCTCGACGGAGGAAGATGCCGCGCAAGCGCCCTTCGTTGTAAACATCGTGTCAAATCAACATCCCGATTACGATACCCCAAGCTGGCCAGAGGAGAAGAGCCATGAATGAAGCTACCAGAAGCGGAGGATGCCAATGCGGCGCGGTACGGTTTCGCATCCGCGGCCAGCTCGGCCGCCCCTCAATCTGCCATTGCCGCATGTGCCAGAAGCAGTTCGGCAACTTTTTCTCTGCGCTTGTTACCGCACCTGAAGACGGCGTGGAATGGACGCGCGGCGAGCCGAGTTATTTCCAGTCTTCCGTCAATATCGACCGCGGCTTCTGCAAGAACTGCGGCACGCCGTTGACCTACCGTCATCCGGGCGGCCTCGAAATCGCCATCGGCGCCTTCGACGAGCGCGACGATCTCGCCCCGCAGATCCAGGTCAACCACGCCTATCGACTGCCTTGGGTAGAGACGATTTTCGAAAAGCCCATTCATCAGGATCCAGATTTCTATTCGCGGCAGGAGCAGATCATTTCCTTCCAGCATCCCGATCATGACACCGATGTCTGGCCGGCCGAGGGGCTGAAAATATGACCGAAGTCCTGCGCACATTCTATCCGGAGATCGAACCTTACGCCTCCGGTCATCTCGATGTCGGCGACGGTCATGTGATCTATTGGGAACGGGTGGGAACGCCCGGCGCCAAGCCCGCCGTCTTCCTGCATGGCGGACCCGGCGGCGGCATTTCGCCCAGTCATCGCCGCGTATTCGATCCGGCGCTTTACGACGTGACCCTTTTCGACCAGCGCGGCTGCGGGCGCTCGACGCCGCATGCCGGCCTTGAAGCCAATACGACCTGGCATCTGGTCGAAGATATCGAGCGGCTGCGCAAAATGGCCGGCGTTGAGAAATGGCTTGTTTTCGGCGGCTCCTGGGGCTCGACGCTGGCGCTCGCCTACTCCGAAACACATCCGGATCGGGTTTCCGAACTGGTCGTGCGCGGCATCTATACGCTGACGAGAGCCGAACTCGACTGGTATTATCAGTTCGGCGTCTCCGAAATGTTCCCTGACAAATGGGAGCGCTTCATCGCCCCTATCCCACCGGAAGAGCGCCATGAGATGATGGCCGCCTACCATCGGCTGCTGACGCATCCCGATAAGGCTGCCCGCCTGGAAGCCGCAAAGGCATGGTCGATCTGGGAAGGCGAGACGATCACGCTTCTGCCGGAACCTGCCGTCAGCGCCCAGTTCGAAGATGCGGAATATGCGCATGCCTTCGCCCGTATCGAGAACCATTTCTTCGTCAACGCCGGCTGGCTCGAAGAGGGCCAACTCCTGCGCGACGCCTACAAGCTGAAAGACATTCCCGGCGTCATCGTCCATGGCCGCTACGACATGCCCTGCCCCGCCAAATATGCCTGGGCGCTGCACAAGGCTTGGCCGAAAGCTGAATTTCACCTGATCGAGGGCGCCGGCCATGCTTCGTCCGAGCCTGGCATTCTGGATCGGCTCATCCGCGCCACCGACAAGTTTGCAGGCAAAGCATAGGCCGGGCATCTCAATATCAATAACCGGTTCGCCGGAGGAAACAGTATGACACGCGAAAAAATCTATCTCTTCGACACGACGCTCCGCGATGGCCAGCAAACACCCGGCATCGATTTTTCGGTCGAGGACAAGATTGCCATTGCGACCATGCTGGATGAATTCGGCCTGGATTATGTCGAAGGCGGGTACCCCGGCGCCAACCCGACCGATACGGCCTTCTTCAACGAGAAGCGCACGACATCGGCCTCCTTCGTCGCCTTCGGCATGACGAAGCGCGCCGGCATCTCCGCCTCCAACGATCCCGGCCTTGCGAGCCTGCTGCAGGCGAAATCAGACGCGATCTGTTTCGTTGCGAAGAGCTGGGACTATCACGTCCAGGTGGCGCTCGGCTGCACCAACGAGGAAAACCTGGAAAGCATCGCCGAAAGTGTCAAGGCGGCCATTGGCGCCGGCAAGGAAGCCTTGGTCGATTGCGAGCACTTCTTCGACGGCTACAAGGCCAATCCGACCTATGCGCTTGCTTGCGCCAAGACGGCCTATGATGCCGGAGCGCGCTGGGTCGTGCTCTGTGACACCAACGGCGGCACACAGCCGCCGGAGATTCGCGCCATCGTCGAGGCCGTCATCGCCTGCGGCGTTCCTGGGCACTGTCTCGGCATCCATGCCCATAACGATACCGGCCAGGCGGTCGCCAATTCGCTCGCGGCGGTCGAGGCCGGCGTGCGGCAGATCCAGGGCACGCTGAACGGCATCGGCGAGCGCTGCGGCAATGCCAACCTGATCACACTGATCCCGACCCTGGCGCTGAAAAGAGCCTATAGCGAACGCTTCGAAACGACGATCGACGCCGAGCGGCTGGTGGGCTTGACCGGCCTTTCGCATGCCTTCGACGAGCTTCTGAACCGCTCACCCGACTATCAGGCGCCCTATGTCGGTGCCTCCGCCTTTGCCACCAAGGCTGGTATCCACGCCTCGGCGCTGCTGAAGGACCCGCGCACCTACGAGCATGTGCCGCCGGAAAGCGTCGGCAACTTCCGCAAGGTCATGGTCTCCGACCAGGGCGGCAAGTCGAACTTCATCAATGCGCTGAAGCGGCGCGGCATCGAGGTCGGCAAGGACGATCCGAAGCTCGACCAGCTGATCCACATCGTCAAGGAACGCGAAGCGACAGGCTATGCTTACGAAGGCGCGGATGCGAGCTTCGAACTTTTGGCGCGCCGCACGCTCGGTACCATCCCGGAATTCTTTGCGATCGATGGTTTCCGCGTCATGGTGGAACGCCGCTTCGATTCCCACGGCCGAGTGAAAATCGTCTCGGAAGCCGTCGTCAAGATCATCATCGATGGCGAAACCATCATGTCGGTTGCAGAGGGCGACGGCCCGGTTAATGCGCTCGACCTGGCGCTGCGCAAGAATTTCGGCAAATACCAGCACGAGATAGACGATCTGGAACTGGCCGACTTCAAGGTGCGTATCCTCAATGGTGGCACAGAGGCCATCACCCGAGTCCTGATCGAATCCACCGATAGCGATGGCGTACGCTGGTGGACGGTCGGTGTCTCCGAAAACATCATCGATGCGTCGTTCCAGGCCTTGATGGATTCCGTCATCTACAAGCTGATGAAAAACCGGCATATGGCAGGCAGGATTGCGGCGGAGTAATCCGCCGCCCATCAAAAAGCTTGACGATGCCGTCAATGAAATGAATTAGCCATGCCGCATGCATTGGGGTAATCCCGTCTCAAATAACAGAGAATGACGGGAAAATTCATGGCCACTGACGCGGTCAAACCTGAAATCAAGAACAACGACGCTATCCGCGGCTTCGGCTTTGCGATGACGGCCTATCTCTTCTGGGGCGTTCTGCCACTCTATATGAAGGCGTTGGCGCATATCCCGGCTTTCGAAGTCATCGCCCATCGCATCGTCTGGTCGGTTCCCGTCGCCGGCATCGTGCTGCTGGCGCTCGGCCGCCTGGGTGACGTGAAGGCGGCGTTTCGCAACCCGCGGACAATCGCCATGGCGTCGCTGACGGCAGCGCTCGTCACCATCAACTGGGGAACCTATGTCTGGGCCATCGGCGCCGGCCATTCGCTCGATGCGGCCCTCGGTTACTTCATCAATCCGCTGTTCAGCATCGCGCTCGGCGCCATTCTGCTCAAGGAAAAGCTGGCGCCGACGCAGATCGTCGCGATCTGCCTTGCAGCCGCCGCCGTCATCATTTTGACGGTGAAAGCCGGCACCCTGCCCTGGGTCGCGTTGTCGCTGACCTTCTCCTGGGGCTTCTATGCCTTTTTCCGCAAAACCCTGCCTGTTGGAGCCAACCAGGGCTTTTTCATCGAGGTGCTACTGCTCTGCATCCCGGCAGCATTTTACATCCTCTATCTGGAAGCGCGCGGCGAAGGCCACTTTTACCAGACCGGCCTTTCGGATACCGGGCTCCTGCTCGGCTGCGGGCTCGTGACGGCGCTGCCGTTGATGATCTTCGCCAATGGTGCGAAGCTTTTGAGGATGTCGACCATCGGCATCATGCAATACATCGTTCCCACAATGGTCTTCCTGATCGCCGTTTTCCTGTTCAAGGAACCCTTCGGCACGACACAGCTCGTTGCATTCTCGCTGATATGGGCCGGTCTCGTGCTCTACAGCTGGTCGATGCTGCGTCAGAGCAGAGGAGCATAACCAGGCGATATGGTTAGCAAATCGCTATTTGTGGCGGTTTGGCTTTCAAGAAAGCCGTGAACCGCCTCGTCCCTTGTCATCACGCAGCCCTAAGCGAAAACCGCTGCTCGTTTGCCGGAACAGCTTTTAGAGCTTGGAAATCACGGCCTCTTCTCCGCCGCGGTCGCCGCGCGTCTCTGCGGCATGCTTGCGGATGGCCGGAATGATATCGGCCACCTTGTCGATCACAAGCGGCTGGACACGATGGGCGGTATGGATGAAGCCCTCGTCCCGCATATGACGGACGATTTCCATCATCGAATCCCAAAAGCCGTTGATATTGGCAAAAACCATCGGCTTTTCGTGACGGCCCAGCTGGCCCCAGGTCATGATCTCGACGATCTCCTCCAGGGTGCCGATTCCGCCCGGCAAGGCCACGAAAGCGTCGGCGCGCTCGAACATGCCATGTTTGCGCGTATGCATGTCCGGCGTTATGATGAGTTCGTCGAGCTGACCGAGCGAGTGGCGCGTCGCTTCCATATCGACCAGAAATTCCGGAATGATGCCGGTGACCTGACCGCCGTGCGACAGCACGCCGCTTGCGACAGCGCCCATGATGCCCTTCGTTCCGCCGCCATAGATCAGGCGCAGGCCGTTTTCGGCAATGCTTTTGCCGAGTTCGCGGCCAGCGGCCATGTAGGAAGGATCGCGTCCCGGCTGTGAGCCACAATAGACGCAAATGGTTCGAATTGGCGCGGAATCGTCGGTCATGGATGCAAAGAACTATGCTGCAGGTGCGCAGTCAAGATTTTTCAAAGGAAAACTTGTGTCGGAACATGCGAAAATGGCTGAGAAAGCTTGTAAAAGCAGGCGAAATCGCTAGCAATTTCAGGAGTTGCGATGACTTCGCCGCGTGGAGATGAATGATGATGAAGAACCGTGCCGGTTGGCTGGCTCTGTTGGTGTTGGCAATTGCGACCTTGTTGATGGTCTTCTTCGTGATGCCGCGCATCAACGGTGACAAGACCCCGATCGGCAACGTGGTTAATCAAGCCGGCAATGCGGTGAAAAATACGATCGACCAAAACGCGCAGAAGGCTGGTGAGACCGCCGAGAACGCAACCAAGGCCACGCAGAATGCCGTGTCGACCGCCGTCAATACGGCAGACCTCGCGAAAAAGCTGACCGGCCTGACCGACGCGGCAACCGCTTCGCTGGCCGATTTGAAGGCGCTCTTCAAGGATGGCAATGGACCGGCCCAGGATGTCTTCACGGCTGCGAAGACAAAGGCGATTACTGCCCTGCAATCGATCGTCGGCTTCGCGCTTCCCGAAGGGATCGACGCAACGACAACGGGACTCGTTAAGAAAGCGCAGGACGGTGCAGGCAAGGCTCTCGCCATCATCCAATCTCTCCCCGAGAATGCTGCCGAAGCCAGTGCGGCGATCGACAAGGCTCTTGCAACGCTGACAGGGCAACAGGCGCCCGGGACCAACTCGGCTGCCAATCCTCGCGTACCATCATTCGACGTATTGCGCGTCGAGCCGGATGGCTCCACTGTTATCGCAGGCTCAGCCGAGCCGAATGCCAAGCTAGAGATCGTCGACGGCGAAAAGGTTGTCACGACGACCAATGTCGGCCCGAGCGGCGACTTTGCCGCCGTACTCGACAATCCGCTGCCGCCTGGAGACCACGAATTGGTGCTGCGCGCCACCGGCAAGGACGGTAAGGCCGTCAGTTCCGAGGAAATCGCAACCGTCTCCGTGCCGAAGGACAATTCCACCCAGGTTCTCGCGATGGTGTCGAAGCCAGGCGCTGCAAGTCGCATCATCACCGCGCCTTCCGCCAAGCAGGGCCGCGTGACCGCCGGCGAACAGGACGCGTCCGCAGCCGGCACTCAGGCCAAAGCGACCACGACAGATGCCAAGCCGCAACAGGATGGTACGGCGGTCGCATCCGCCAATCCCGCGGCAGGCACGGCAACACCGCCAGCAGCGAAGGTAGAGGCGAATCCAGACGTCATGGTCAATGCGGTGGAGATCGAAAACGATCATATCTTCGTTGCCGGCACCACGAAGCCGAATGCCAAGGTCCGCGCCTATGCCGACGACAAGCTCATCGGCGAGAACGTCGCGGGTGCGGACGGTCACTTCGTCGTGGACGGCCCCATGCCTCTTGCCGTCGGCGATCACAAGATCCGCGTCGACATACTCGATGGCGCAGGCAAAGTCGTCGTGCGGACCAGCGTCAACTTCACGCGCCCCGAGGGCAATCAGGTGACGGTCGCGGCGCAGACACCCGCCGCCGCAAATGGTCAAGGGCAGACGGCCACGGCAAACATGGTGCCGCTCGACGAGGGCGAGCTTGCCAAGCTCAAGGAAGGCGCGGGCAAGGCTTTTGCGCTGCTCAAGGGCCTCTTTACCGACGGCAAGCAGCCGAATACGGAGCAGCTCGCAGCCGCCCGCTCCGGCACGGAAATCGCGCTCAAGTCGCTGTCTGAATTCCGGCCGACCATCAACGCCAGTGCTGCGTTGAAGAAGGCTGCTTCCGACGCTTCGAGCACAGCCTCCAAGGCGCTTGCCACCTTGCTGGCTTTGCCGAAAGATCCGAAATCGGTCGGCGCGGCGCTGCCTGGGCTCGAACAGATGATCGCTGTTATCACGCAGCCTGCTCAGACGGCACCGGCGCAGCCGAACACAGAGGTCTCATCCAACGACAGTGGCCCGAAGACGCTCGAACAGGCACCGCTGTCGCAGGACACCAATGCCGTCATCATCCGTCGCGGCGATACGCTGTGGCAGATATCGCGCCGCATCTACGGTGCGGGCGTGCGCTACACGACGATCTATCTGGCCAACGAGGACAAGATCAACAATCCGGACCGCATCCTGCCGGGTCAGGTCTTCGGTCTGCCGAAGGATGCATTGCCGAATGCCGAGGAGCTTCACCGCAAGCGGCTTTCGGGCGAGCACCTCTAGCGCAACGACCGCCCATCGTGAACATTGGCAGCGCCCAGGCTCATCAACGCCTGGCCGCTGCTTTTATACCGCATGAAAATAGTATAAGCGTCGCCCGACCCCATAGCCTTCCCACAACGGCCATGTCTTGGCTATGAAGGCTTGCCAGTCGGCTGTGCAAACGCTGCCACATCCGGCTGCCCAATCATTCGCCGGAGACGGACATGGCAGGCCAGAAGAAAACCATATCGGCGGATTCCAGCAATCCATTGAACACGATCGTCAATCTCTGGCCCTATATGTGGCCGAGCGGGCGTATGGATCTGAAAATGCGGGTGGTCTGGGCAACCGTCTTCCTGCTGGTCTCGAAATTTTTCCTGCTGCTGGTCCCCTACTTCTTCAAATGGTCCGTCGATGCGCTGAACGGCAAGCTCGACATGCAAGGCATTCTGCCTGCTTTCCTGGTCGGCGCCATCGCTTTGATCATCGCCACGAACGCGACGCGTCTGATCCAGCTCGGCCTCAACCAGCTGCGCGATGCCCTGTTTGCGAGCGTCGGCCAATATGCGGTGCGCCAGCTCGCCTACAGAACCTTCGTGCACATGCACGAGCTCTCGCTGCGTTTCCATCTGGAGCGCAAGACCGGAGGCCTCTCGCGCATCATCGAGCGCGGCACCAAGGGCATCGAGACGATCGTCCGCTTCACGATCCTCAACACGTTTCCGACCTTCATCGAATTCCTGCTGACCGCCATCATCTTCTGGCGCGGCTATGGCTTTTCCTATCTCGCCGTCACGGCCGTCACGGTCTGGCTCTACATCTGGTTCACCGTCAAGGCGAGTGACTGGCGCATCTCCATCCGCCGGACGATGAACAACAGCGATACCGATGCCAACACCAAGGCGATCGATTCGCTGCTGAACTTCGAGACGGTCAAATATTTCGGCAACGAGGAGATGGAAGCCAAACGCTTCGATCAATCGATGGAGCGATATGAAAAGGCAGCCACCAGCGTCTGGACGTCGCTTGGTTGGCTTAACTTCGGCCAAGGCTTAATCTTTGGCCTTGGCACGACAGTGATGATGGTCATGTCGGGCTGGTCCGTCCTGAACGGCCATCACACGGTCGGCGACTTCGTCTTCATCAACGCGATGCTGCTGCAGCTCTCCGTACCGCTCAACTTCATCGGCTTCGTCTATCGCGAAATACGCCAGGGCCTGACCGATATCGAGGAGATGTTCGACCTGCTCGAGGTCAAGCCCGAGGTGGTCGATGCGCCTGACGCCAAGGAGCTCGTCATCGGTAATGGCGCAATCGCATTCAAGGACGTGCATTTCGCCTATGATCCCGCGCGGCCGATCCTGAAGGGCATTTCCTTTGAGGTGCCGGCTGGCAAGACGGTCGCCGTGGTCGGGCCTTCAGGCGCCGGTAAATCGACGCTGTCGCGCCTGCTCTATCGTTTCTACGATGTGCAGGACGGCACGATCACCATCGACGGCCAGGATCTGCGAACCGTCACGCAGAAGAGCCTGCGCAAGGTCATCGGCATGGTGCCGCAGGATACCGTGCTCTTCAACGATACCATCGCCTACAACATCCGCTATGGCCGTCCGAGCGCCAGCGAAGGGGAAGTTACCGCGGCCGCGGAGATCGCGCAGATCGGCGAGTTCATCCGCAATCTGCCGGAAGGCTTCGAGACCAAGGTCGGCGAGCGTGGCCTCAAATTGTCTGGCGGCGAGAAGCAGCGCGTCGCGATCGCGCGCACCATTCTCAAGGCGCCGCCGGTCCTGATCCTCGACGAGGCGACCTCGGCACTCGACACGACGACCGAGCGCGAAATACAGGCTGCCCTCGATGTCGTCTCCAAGAACCGTACGACGCTTGTCATCGCTCACCGCCTGTCGACCGTCATCGGAGCAGATGAGATCATCGTGCTGAAAAGCGGCGTGATCGCCGAGCGCGGCACGCATGCCGAGCTTCTGGCGCGGAACGGGCTTTATGCGTCCATGTGGAGCCGCCAGCGCGAGGCAACGCAGGCGGAGGAGCATCTGAAACAGGTACGCGAAAACGACGATCTCGGCGTTGTCGACCGACTGGCGCCGGCAAGCTGAGAAAACCCGTAGAAGCATGGAATTCCGCCGCCCATGACAGCATCGGGTGCGCAGCGGTTATGCACCGATTGTTGTCACGAGACTGAGATGACAGCTTGCTAGGTACGAGGGTCTTTTCAACGGAGCCCCTCAAATGCGTAGTTTTGCCAAAGCTTTCAGCCTGTTGCTCATCGTCGGCCTCGCCTCGCCGGTTTTCGCCGAAGATGCCAAGCCTTTCACCGATGCCAAGGAGATCAACCTCCTCGATCTGCTGCCGCCTCCGCCCGCCAATGATTCCGCACAGATGAAGGCTGAGCTCGGCGAAATCCTGACGATCCAGGTGACCCGCACGCCGGAAATGGCGGCTCGCGCCGTGGCCGATGCCGAAGAGAACGTCTGGCGCTTCTCCGACGTCATCGACAATCCGAAATTCACCAAGGAAAACCTGCCGAAGTTTTCGGCCTTCTTCGATCGCGTCGTCGAGACCGAAGGCGCCGTCGTCGATCCCGCCAAGGATGTCTGGAAGCGTCCGCGTCCGCATCTCTACAGCGACCTCGTCAAGCCGATCGTGCCGCTCTCCAAGTCCGGCTCCTATCCGTCCGGCCACACCACGGTCGGCACGCTGATGGGCATTGTGCTTGCCAACATGGTGCCGGAAAAGCGCGCCGCCATCATGGCTCGCGCCTGGGAATACGGCCACAACCGTATCGTCGGCGGCATCCACTATGCTTCCGATATCGAAGCTGGCCGCATTGCAGGCACCGTCATCGCCGAAACCATCATGACGCATGAGGACTACAAGACCGAGTATGAGGGCGCCAAGGCTGAACTGCGCGCTGCTCTCGGCCTCTGATTTCCGATCGGCCGACGCGGGACACAGGAGGCCGCCGCCATCGGCGGCCTTTTCATTGCGTCCCGCACGGGTTTCCACAGGCTGCACTTTTCAAGTCAGGGGAACGTTGGCATCTTGCTCGACGCGGATTGCGTTGAGGACGAGCGCGCGAAAGCATTGCCCATGACAGAGTTTGCCTGTAGTCACGCTCGACTGGTATTCAGAGCAAGACCGCTTATCTTGTTCTCATTCTTTTGACTGGCGTGATCTTGCCGAAGAACCGGAGCCCGGTTCCTGGTGAGCATGCCCTAACGGAGTAGGCCATAGATGAGCTTGATGAACAGCGTACGCAACGTCATCGTTCCCATACACAAGGAGGGCTATCCCTTCGTTGCAGGCTTCTTCGTCGCGTCGCTGGTGCTCGGTTGGATCTTCAAGCCGCTCTTCTGGATCGGCCTGATCCTGACGCTGTGGTGTGCCTATTTCTTCCGCGATCCCGAACGCATGACGCCTCAGGACGATGATCTGGCGATATCGCCTGCCGACGGCAAGGTTTCGAGCGTGCAGATGGTGACGCCGCCGGCCGAGCTCAATCTCGGCAGCCAGCCGATGCTGCGTATCTCGATCTTCATGAATGTCTTCGATTGCCATGTGAACCGTTCGCCGATGCGCGGTCGCATCACCAACGTCGCCTATCGCCAGGGCAGCTTCCTCAATGCCGAACTCGACAAGGCCAGCGAACAGAATGAACGCAACGGCCTCGTGATCGAAACGAAGCATGGCGAAATCGGCGTGGTGCAGATTGCCGGCCTCGTTGCCCGCCGCATTCTTTGCTTCGTCCATCCGAACGAGCCGCTGGATGCCGGCGAGCGCATCGGCCTCATCCGCTTCGGCTCGCGCCTCGATGTCTTCCTGCCGGAAGGCGCTGCGCCGCGCGTTGCCGTCGGTCAGCGGGCGATCGCCGGCGAAACCGTCATTGCCGAATTCGGCTCGGCCAAGGGCGCAACCCTTAGCCGCCGCAGCTGAAGTGTAGGAACACGAGCGAGATGAAGACGCCTTTTCCGCCTTTCGAGCCGCACGGGCCCAATGACGAAGCGCGTGGACCGCGTCTCCGGGAAATTCCGTTGCGGCTGATTGTGCCGAACATGATCACCGTGCTGGCGATCTGCTCGGGCCTGACGGGCATTCGCCTCGCTTTCGAAAACCGTTACGAGCTCGCCGTCGTGGCGGTGCTGGTTGCCGCCTTCCTCGACGGCATCGACGGGCGCGTCGCGCGGCTGATGAAGGCCACCTCGAAATTCGGCGCGCAGATGGATTCGCTCGCCGATATCGTCAATTTCGGCGTTGCGCCGGCCCTTGTCGTCTACGTGTTCCTGCTCGACCAGGCCCGCTCGCTCGGCTGGATCGCGGCGTTGATCTATACGATCGCCGCCGGATTGCGGCTCGCCCGCTTCAATGTCATGGCTGAACGCGAGCATAAAGCCTCGTGGCAATCCGAATATTTCGTCGGCGTACCGGCGCCTGCCGGCGCCATGCTGGTGCTGCTGCCTGTTTATCTCGGCTTTCTCGGCCTTACGCCGGACCGCACCTTCGCCTTATGGGGCGCAGCCTACACGGTTCTCATCGGCTTCCTGCTGGTCAGCCGTCTGCCCGTATGGTCCGGCAAATCGGAAGGCAACGGTGTAAGACGTGATCTGGTACTACCGATCATGCTCGGCCTCGTCGTCTATGTCGCGCTGCTGATGAGCTATACGTGGCATGTCATGGTCGTGACCGTCGTCATCTATTTGCTGTCCCTACCCTTCGGCGCGCGCTCCTGGGCAAAGAAATACGGCACCTATACCATCAATGGCCCCGCCGATCCCAATGTCGACGATTCCAACGACGACATCGGCCGGCATATCTAGCGCCGGCATATCAAACCGCTGCACAACAGTCCTCTGGCGGCATCGCCGGGCTGCAACCGCTAGTCTGTAAGTCTCCCTTATCAATCAGAGACATGACGGTCGCTCATCGGCGCAACGGAAGGCCAGCTCGGCGCGACATTTCCGCAGATTCAAACATTGCGGCAGTGCGGATTCTACACGAGGTTTCGGCGCTAATCTCTCGAAATATGGTCGTTGTTTACAAAAGCTGATTGGAAAACGCCTTCGATTTGTCATGATTTACGACAAAAAGCACTACTCGACTGTGAATCGAAAAATGCTCCGTGGGAGCATGGTGAGGAGTGAAACATGACGCAGAAAAAGGACCAGCCGGCACAACCGCAGGCAAAGATCGATCCCAGCAAGCATTATCGTCCGCTGGGGCTGAAAGCCGTTCTTGCAGCCCATCTGATGCTGAAGACAAAGCCTCTCAAGAAGAAGATCGCCTGAGAATATAGTTCTGCCCACCGCCGACCAATGCCGGCAGGCAGCATTTCCGCTCACTGGCCGCTAAAATGGCGGCCGCTCAGAGAAGGCTTAGTTGGCCATCGTCCGGATCCGTTTTCTTCGGCGGTTTCCTGACCGGATCGAGCACCACAGGTGTCTGCACATCCGGCCCCATATTGGCAACTTTGTTGACGCGATCCGAAACCGGGATCGCCTCGAAAAAATCTTCCTGGACCGGCTTCATCAGACCAAGCACCTCGCGAGGCTCCTGCGTCTTGCAATCGAGCCAGCGGGCGAAATCCTCCGGCTTGATGACGACGGGCATGCGGTCATGGATGGATCGAATGGCGCTGTTTGCCGCCGTCGTCAGGATCGCACCCGTATCAACTTCCGAACCGTCGGCCGACGACCAGGTTTCCATCAGCCCGGCAAAAGCGATGACGCCGCCGCTACGGGGGCGGATCCAGTAGGCTTGCGGCTTCTCGCCGCTTTCCTTCGGCGGCCGATGCCATTCGTAGAAGCCGGATGCCGGGATGAGGATGCGGCGATGGCGCATGGCCGCGCGGAAGGAGGCCTTGGCTATTGCCGTTTCCGCCCGCGCATTGATCAGAAGCGGGAAATCCTTGGGGTCCTTCACCCAGTCGGGCATAAAGCCCCAGCGCACGAGCAAGGCGCGACGATCCGGCAGATTGCTTCCCGGTCGCTGCCGATCGCCCAATATCACGACAAGGATCGGCTGCGTCGGCGCGATGTTGTAGCGCGCGGGAAAAGCCTCGTTCAGCAGGACGCCGAGCGCTTCCCCCACGTGATCTGCCGTCGATGTCAAAGCGAAACGTCCGCACATCAGGCCTGTGTTGCACCCGAAAAGCGGCTGGTCAAGCCTAACGTCAGCCGCGCGGACCGAGCAGAATGACCGCCGCCCCGACAAGGCAGATGACGGCGCCCGAAATATCCCATCGGTCCGGTAGCCGCCCTTCGGCGAACCAGAGCCAGAGAATGGAGGCAACAATATAGACGCCGCCATAGGCAGCAAAAGTGCGGCCGGCCGCCTCGCTCGGCACCAACGCCAGCAGCCATGCAAAGAGCACCAGCGAGACAAGGCCAGGTGCAAGCCACCAGACGGGCTTCGACAGACGCAGCCACGCCCAGAAAGCAAAGCAGCCCGCAATTTCGGCAAGAGCCGCCAAAGCATATAGCCCGTAAATCATTCCCGATCGTCCCCGTATTCGGCGCATTCAGAATCGCGGCTTCCGCTGGAAGCGAGTTAAGGGGCTTTCCCATGGGACAGCAAGCGCCGTTTCCTGTAGAAATGGGCCGCAGATGGCTCCTTGCCATCGCGCATCGATCTTCATCCGAATGCAAAGTGATCCATGACTTCCAACCCTCGCCCTGCCTCCTCCGCCATTCTCGAACGCAACGGTCGCTTCCTGCTTGTCTTGCGCAGCAATCCGCCGTCCGCCGATATGTACGCCTTTCCGGGAGGGCGGGCCGAAGACGGAGAGACACCGGCCGACGCGGCGTTGCGCGAGTTCAAGGAGGAGACAGGCATCTCAGCCCGCAATCCTCGCCTGTTCGAGACTTACGATCTCCGCTCTCACGCGGCGGACGGAACGTTGACGAGCCACTTCCTGCTCTCGGTCTTTCTTGTGGATGCCGATGAGGACGCGGTCGCCGAAGCCGCCGACGATGCAGCCGCCATTGGCTGGTACACGCTGGAAGAGGTGCGCACCCTGCCCGTTCCCGCCAGTGTGCTCGAATGCGTGGAACGACTTGCTGCAGAAAACGCATAGCTCGGCGCCGAAATTAACGATGCTGAGCAATATCGGCGTGGAAACCGCCCCTTGCGCCTTGTTCCCGTCATGCTTGTCCGGTCAACATGGTTACATGATTCATAACAGCCTTGGCCGACCGCTTCTGATCTGCATCGCGCTTGCCGCAGCCCTTCCCGCTGCCGCACAGCCAGCAGCAAGCGCGCCACCGGCACAGGCTGCCGACAATGCGAATGCCGAGCAGCCTGCGCCCTATGACGAGCAGCTTTCCCGGCTCTCCGAAATTCTCGGTTCGATCGACTATTTGCGCAATCTATGCAGCCCGACGCAGGAAGACGGATGGCGCGGCGACATGCAGCACTTGCTCGACACGGAGACCAAGAGCGAGCCGAAACGAAAGGAAAGGCTCACTGCCGCTTTCAACCGTGGATATCGGTCCTTTGCATCGGTTTACACGAATTGCACGCCGCAGGCCCGCGTCGCGGAAGAGCGATACCGTAACGAAGGTGCAACACTGGCGGCAGAAATCACCGCACGCTTTGGAAATTGACGATTTATTAACCTCTTTTCATAGCGAGCCGTGTCGTTTTGGGAAAAGGCTGATAGAGTTATTAAGCAAGTGGTAAGGACATGAACGTCTCGAGGAAAGAAACAATGGAAACCAGCCTGAACGAAATCGACGACATGATCGTTCATGAAAAGATGCAGGCAGCGCTGGAATACCAGAATGAAGCTTGGGCCGACGGCATGGCGGATGGCATCGAGCCCGAAATCATCGCCGACGCCGCCATCGCCCACGCGATTCGCGAGACGATCCGGAATCAAGGGGAACAGGGCGCCGAAGCCTTGCTCGAATCGCTGCGTGAACGCATGCTCGCTGGCGAGTTCTCTCCGAACCGTACCCTGCAATAACACTCAGAGATTGCTAATGCGTATCTTTCCAGGCAATGCGCTCACCTGTTCCATTGCCTCGTTCGCTGCCGTAACCCTGCTTTTGGGCAGCACCGCCTTGCCGCTACCGGCCAATGCCTTTTCCCAGCTCAACCCGCCGGCTCCCCAGGCGAAAGACGCAGCACAGTCCACTCCCCCCAAAAAGAACGAGAAGCCGATCGAGCAGGCGCTGGAAGCGCCTGCCAATAACGCGCTGCCAATGCCCGATCCGCTGATCAACAAGCAGGCAAGCCAGAGCAGCGGCGATGCTTCGAACACGAATAAGTCAGTCGAATTCCTCTACGATATCGACAAGGCGCCGGAGCCGGTAAAGAAGCTGCGTGCGGCGATCGTCGAGGCTGCCGCTTCCGGTGATCTCGAGCGCCTGCGCCCGCTGATGAATGTCGGCGGCGGGCTCAAGCAGACGCAGGTCACCGCCGACGACCCCGGCGAAGATCCGATCAAGACCCTGCATGATCTTTCAGGCGATCCCGACGGCATTGAGATCCTGTCCATTCTCCTCGACATCATGTCGACCGGCTTTGCCCATGTCGGCCAGGGAACCCCTGATGAGGTCTATGTCTGGCCCTATTTCGCCGAGAAGGACATCAAGACACTCTCCACGCCGGAGAAGGTCGATCTGATGCGTATCGTGACGGCCGGCGACTATGCCGACATGCAGGAATTCGGCGGCTATAATTTCTATCGCGTTGGCATCACGCCGGACGGCCGCTGGAAATTCTTTACCTCGGGCGAATGATCCGGCCGGGGAACTTGCGGTTCCCCACCGAAGGCCCTACCTCTGCGTGATGAAGCATGTCGCGCAAAAGTGCGCAGCGGTTTTGCGACAACGACATGCGCAAGATCAAAGACCTGAAGCGCAGGAAGCGACCTGAAAGATCGCGACGTGCTCTAGGCCAAATCAGCGGAACCATCATGCCAGCCGTATTCCTTAGAGAGCGCTCCTTCATCCGCATTGCCGGCGCGGAGGCGGAGACGTTCCTGCACAATCTCATTACCACCGATCTCGTCTCGCTCGGCACCGACGAGGCGCGCCCAGGCGGGCTGCTGACGCCGCAGGGCAAGATCCTGTTCGACTTCATGATCTGGCGGGATGGCACTGGCTTTCTGCTCGAAACGGACACGGCGCAGCGGGAGAGCCTGCTCAAGCGGCTCACCATGTATCGCCTGCGCGCCAAGGTCGATTTCGTCGCGGAGGAGATGCAGGGCGTCACGGTCGCATGGGGTGATGCCACAGGCGACAGTCCCAAGGACAGCCGCTTCGCGAGAGCGGGAATTGTGCTGACCCGGACGCCCGGCGTGCACGGCGGCGATCCCGAGACACTTTATGACGCCCTGCGTATCGACAACGGCATCGCCGTTTCCGGCCGCGATTTCGCATTGCAGGACGCGTTTCCGCATGACGTGCTGATGGATCTGAATGGCGGACTGGGCTTCCGCAAGGGCTGCTATATCGGCCAGGAAGTGGTTTCCCGCATGCACCATCGCGGAACGGCGCGCAGGCGTGTCGTCATCGTCAACGGCAGCGCCGAATTGCCGCCCTCCGGCACGGAATTGACTGTTGGCGGCAAACCGATCGGAACGCTCGGCTCGACCGCCGGCAATATGGGCCTAGCCATCATCCGCATAGACCGGGCCGGCGAAGCCATCGCCGAAGAGGTTCCTATAAAGGCTGGTGAGGTCGACGTCACCGTGTCTCTTCCAACCTGGTCCGGCCTCTCCTTCCCCACCCGCGCCGACGAGGCGTCGGCATGACATCGGCGACGACAGCGCGCGCCTGGCAGCGCATGTTATCCGGGCGCAGGCTCGACCTTCTCGATCCCTCGCCGCTCGACGTCGAGATCAGCGATATTGCGCATGGGCTTGCCCGTGTCGCGCGTTGGAATGGACAGACCTCCGGCGACCATGCCTTTTCGGTGGCGCAACACAGCCTTGTCGTCGAGGCGATCTTTCGCCATCTCAATCCGGCAACGCCCGACGAATTGCTTGCCGCCTTGCTGCATGACGCACCGGAATATGTGATCGGCGACATGATATCGCCGTTCAAGTCCGTCGTCGGCGGCGATTACAAGGTCGTGGAGAAGCGGCTCGAGGCGGCAATCTACCGGCGCTTCGCCCTGCCCCCGCATTGCGCGCCAAAGCTCAAGGAAAAGATCAAGAAGGCCGATACGATCTCGGCCTATTTCGAGGCGACGCTGCTTGCCGGCTTCACGCCCGATGAAGCCCGCAAATTCTTCGGCCAGCCGCGCGACATCACGCGCGAGATGCTGCCGATCGACCCCATGCCGGCAATCGAGGCACAACGGCTGTTCCTCAAGCGCTTCGAGGTGATCGAGGCGGAGCGTGCCGCCATGAGGGTCGGCGCGTGACAGCAATCATCGTATCGCCGCTTGCGCGCATCGCCGAAATGGCCGTTCGCCATGGCGCGCGCGAAATGATCAGCCTGATGGCCAAGGAGCAGAATTTTCACCGTCCCGCCGTCATCAAGGCGGATCGGCATCTGCTGCTCAATATGAACGACATCAGCTTTGCCGGAACCGGCGATCTCGTCGCCCCGCAGGAGACGCATGTTCGCGCCATCATCGATTTCGCTACCGGTTGGGATCGAGGCGCACCTTTGCTCATCCATTGCTGGATGGGTATTTCACGCTCGCCGGCGGCGGCACTGATTGCAGCTTTGGCCGTTCACCCGGAGGAGAACGACCTTGTGCTGGTCCGCCGCCTGCGCGCGAGCTCGCCATTCGTCACGCCGAATGCCCGGCTCGTTGCCATCGGCGACGACATGCTTGGACGCCGGGGGCGGCTGGTTGCTGCAGTCAAAGAGATCGGCCGTGGCGCAGATACTGACGGCAACGCACCTTTCATGCTGCCCTTGGCCGACTCGAGCACCGGCGCTTAAAAAGCGGAGACCGCGTTTCGCAATCTCCGCTCGCCTCACAGCAATGAACCACGGCGATCACGCGGCGACGACATCCGTTTGATCCGGGTCGTACTGACCATAAGTATTCTGGTAAAGCGACGACGGATCCTGCATGTCGTTCAACAAGACATCCAGCGCCTGATCCTTGGCAAGTGTCGCGTCATCCGTTGAACTGCTGCCGCTCGTATCGGGCTCCAGCGACAGCATATCGGCGGCTGAGGCATCCGACGATTTCAGGGCATCGAGACCCTCGGCGAACTGATCCTTGGTCAGGGAGCCGGCGTTTTGCGTATCCAGGCTCTTGAACAGGTTTTCAGCATCGCTCTCGCTCATATCCTTCGGACGGCCAGCGACGAACTCGTCCTGTGAGACTTTGCCGTCCTTGTCGGTGTCCAGGCTGGCAAACAGCTGGTCCATGGGCGATTCGCCGGAAGAGCCGTCGGCCGACGTGGAACCGCTTGACTGGCTGTTCTGCTGCATCTGCAACAGCATCGAGGCCAGATTGCCGGAAAAGACATCCGTTGCGCTGGGATCGCTGCTGCTGTTGCTATCCTCATCGTTGAGAATGCTCGCCGACAGAAGGCCGGACTGCGCCGCCTCCTCCAGCTCCTGAGCATCCACGACGCCGTCCTGATTCTTATCCAGGGGACTGTACGAGGCAGCCGTCATGCTGCTTCCAATTGAAGAAACCCCGCTCATCCAAATCTCCTACGGCAAATGCCATCGCGTGTTTGATAGACCCCGGCACGCTTAGTCATCTGCAGATAGGATAGGTCTGTTTGCCCTGCCGGTTGAAGATTGGTGTTAATTCACCATTAACCATAATTGACAGACACCGAATCATATCGCCGGTGGGCACCTACGCAGCGGAAACAACCGCTGCTTGGCATCCGCCGTTTCAGTGGCGCGAATCATCTTCGCTTCCTTATGGACCGCTTCCTATTGGATGACGGCACATGCCAGGCGCTTGCCGGCGCCGCCGACGGGCTGACTGCGGTAATCATCCGAGTCGGCATGGATCATCAGCGTGCGGCCGCGGATGCCGTTTTTCCCGTTCAGCGATACCATGCCATTGAAGACCTGGGCACGCAGCTTGCCATCCTGATCGACATACTGGTTGGGCATATCGCCGGCATGCGGACCGTTGGCGGCCAGAAAGCCGTGTTCCGCCTTGGTTGGGTTGAAATGACCACCAGCGGACTCGAAGCCGTGTGCATGGTCGCAACGGCTATTTTCATGGATATGGAAGGCGACCCAGCGATTGGCTGGCATGCCGGACACTTCCATCTCGATCAGCACGCCCTTTTTGCCCTCGGTCAAGGTCGCCCGGCCGGCTTGTTTACCGTCGAGGCCGACGAAATCAGCAGTGGCGGTGTTTTGACTTTGGGTTTGCGCTGCCGCGGGCGCGGCTGCGGCAAGGGCAAGGATAGCAACGATCGTCATCCGCTTCATGGAACACCCTCCCTGTTCTGCGTGGCAATGGCCCAACGCGTGGCAGGCACGAGGGTTCCGGCGAATGGAAAAAAATGACCCTAATCAAAATGATAAGGCGACTTGCCGGCATTACGGCAGGTCGCCTTGCATCGGACGAAAGTGCTTGTCAGGCCGCTATGCTGTCGACGTCATACTGGCCGTATGTGCTGTTATATGCATCCATCGGCGACAGCAGATCCAGGTCGGAATCGACATTGGATTCCGGTGACTTGGCCGTGGAAGCGATATCGGCGCTCGGCAATTGCATGAGCTTGGCAATGAAGCCGCTCAATGCACCATTCGAACCATTGGAAGCAGCGTCGGTATTACTGGCCTCGAGAATGCCGGGGCGCTCGTCCACCGCGCGTTCCTCTTGGCTCAAAAGACCATCGCCGTTCGAATCGAGGCGCGAAAGCGTGCCACGATACGGGTAGGAGCTGTTGGATACGGAAGAAACATGGGACATACAAACCTCCTAAGGTAGGAGCCGCCTCATGCGACGTCGTTTGTACGCAATACATTCAGAGTTGGACTATGAGCCGTTATTAAGCTGCTTCGCGCTGCCGGTAAAGACAAATTGTTAATGAGTATTAACCATAGTTCCCAAGCGGTAAATCTGAATTTCCTAATGTTGCCTTTGCAATCCGTTTTGAGGCGATCCGGCATAATCCACTGGAATCATAGGGGAATCTGACTATCTAATCTTACCCGGCGAGTGGTTTCGTATATGCTAAAGCGGATCGCCCATGGAGAAGACATGATGGAATTGTTACCGCTCGTCATCCTGGTCGTTGGTATCCTGGTACTGCGAGGCCACAACCTAAGGATAAGACAGCTGGAAGCGCGCGTTCAGGAGCTGCAAAATGCTCTCGCGGGCAAGGTGCTGACAGCGGAAACGGGCGAATCGATTCCTGCGACGGATTCGATGGCTCTTGCTGCTAGACAGCCTGTCGAAGAAGAGCCGAAAGCGGTGATCGAAGACACCTCCGCGCCCGATACCGAGCAACCGGCCCTCGCCGCAAACAATGTCGCGGATGTGGTCGAGGAAGAGACCACGCCTCTTGCCGGCCAGACATCCGTGCAGACGAAGGAAAGCCTGGAGAGCACGATCGGTGCACGCTGGGCCGTCTGGGTCGGCGGCATCGCGCTGGCGCTCGGCGGCGTCTTCATGGTCAAATATTCGATCGAGAGCGGTCTTCTCAGCCCCAGCGTCCGGCTTGTTCTTGCGGCGCTCTTCGGTCTCGTCCTGATTGCCGCCGGTGAAGTGATCCGCCGCCGCGCCGCACCGGTTCTGAACAATGCCTTCCAGAATGCGATGATCCCTGGCGTCTTGACGGCGGCTGGCGTCGTTGCCCTGTTCGGCGCGACCTATGCCGCGCATGCCATTTACGAATTCATCGGCCCCACGACCGCCTTCATTCTTCTCGCACTAATCTCGCTCGCGACGCTCGGACTATCGCTATTGCATGGGCAGGCGCTTGCCGGCCTTGGTCTGCTGGCATCAATGGCAACCCCTGCCCTGATCGCATCGACTGCGCCACGCCCTTGGACACTCTTCAGCTATCTCGTTCTGATCTGGCTTGCGACCCTATTGGCATCCCGCCTGCGCCGCTGGCTGATCGCGCCATCCCTAGCAAATGGGCTGCTGAGCCTCTGGCCTCTGCTCTACATCACCTTCAGCCCCACCGTCGATCTGACGCCGGTTACGCTTGCTATGCTTGCGATGATCGGCGGCACCATCTTCCTCTGGCCGGGGCGCTATCCGATCTCCGAGGCAGCAAAGGAAGACAGCGCAACGGCGCCCGCCGATGATGTGCCTCAGCAATTGAGTGCCGGCATGGGATGGGCGGCGTTTCTCGCCCGTCCGCCGCTCGGCATGACGCTGACGGCGGCGATTGGCGCGCTTACGGTATCGCTCTGCATCGTCAGCTACAGCCTTCGATATGGATATCCCATTGTCGACGCCACATTCATGTTTGCGGCGATCGTTGCGGCGGTAGCTGCCTTCGGTGCCGGTCGCCTGCATGCAGCCTGGGCAACGATCCTGTCGGCGCTTGTCGCCGTCATCGGCGCGTCCGGCATTCTGGCCAACTGGATTGCCGGGATCGAATCCACGGGTACGGACGGAACTGCCGGTCTGCAGAGCACGGTGCTCTATGAAGTGCTCGGCATCGGTGCCCTCTTCGTACTGATCGGCGCCTTTTTCCTCAGGCGCTTCGCCCAGGCGGAGAAACCCTATGCCGCACTTTGGAGCCTCGTCATGGCCGCCACGCCGCTGGCGATCGCGACGATCAGCTTCGTCAACTTCGGCAACTGGACGCTCGACTGGCTGCATGGGCTTTACGGCATCGGACTGGCCCTAGTTCTCATCGGGCTCGCGGAATGGCAGGATCGCCGAGACGGAGAAGCGTTGAAGCTGCCGACGAATATCCTGGCGGCCGGCTCTTTTGCCGCCGCAGTCTTTGCCCTGCATACGCTTGCGCATCATGCCACCGCGACGATCCTGCTGCCGGTTCTCGGCATCGTCTATCTGCTGGCGGAACGGCTGCGCAACTGGCCCGTTCTGCCATGGACCATGGTTGCTGCACTGGTCATCGCCATGGGGCGCATCGCCTGGCAGCCGACGATTGTCGATCCTTCGGAACTCGGCACGACACCGGTCTTCAACATGCTGCTTGCCGGCTACGGCATTCCGGCCGCCCTTGCCGTCCTAGCCACCTTCATCACCCGTCATTCGCAGAGCCCGCGGCTGCGCAACGCTTTGCAGGCGCTCGCCTGCTTCCTTGTGTTGCTGACGATCGCTATCCTCGTGCGCCATGCCATGAATGGCGGCGTCCTGAACGATGCGGTTCCGACGCTCGGCGAACAGTCGATCTACACGCTGCTGGCGATCGGTGCCTCGGCGACGCTGATGGCGCTCGATCTCAGCGCCGCAAGCCCTGTCTTCCGCTATGGCGGCATGGCGCTCGGCGTCATTTCGGTCTTCATGATCCTGACCCTGCATCTGCTGGGGCTGAACCCGTTCATGACGGGTGAGAGCACAGGTGGCATCCCGCTCTTCAATCTGCTGCTGCTCGCCTATCTCCTGCCAGCCATCGCTTATGCCGGCCTGGCGCTCTTTGCCCGCAATCGTCGTCCCCTGCCCTATGTCGGCATGTTGGCGGTCGCGGCGGCCGTCATGGCCTTCGCATGGGCGACCCTGTCGGTGCGGCGCTTCTGGCAGGGCGAGTACATTCCCTTCTGGAACGGTTTCATCCAGGGCGAGCTCTATTCCTATTCCGTCGTCTGGCTGCTGATCGGCATCGCGCTTCTCGGGCTCGGGACCCGCCTCGAGGCCCGGAGCCTGCGCATCGCCTCGGCGGTGCTGGTCTTCATCGCCGTCGTGAAGGCCTTCCTGATCGACATGGCGAACCTTGAAGGCTTCCTCCGGGCGCTATCCTTCATCGGCCTTGGCGCTGTCTTGATCGGTATCGGCCTGTTCTATCAGAGAATCCTGACGCGCAAGAAAGCGACGGAGTGATTGCGGCGAATCCATTCGCCCGGTAGGAGGAAAGAACCTGCCGACTGATCATCCCGGAGCAAGTGCGACCATGAATACCGACAAGATGGCGCGGGCTTTCGCCCCGTTCGAAGCACTGGCTGCGGATCTCATCCCCCACGCCGCGGATGGCGATGACGGTTCGCACGATATTGCCCATATCCTGCGCGTCTTCCGCAATGCCATGGCCATCCAGGCCGAAGAAGGTGGCAATGCCCGTATTCTCGCCGCGGCCGTGCTGCTGCACGATTGCGTTGCAGTCGAAAAAAATTCGCCGCATCGCGCGCAGGCCTCGCGGCTCGCAGCCGAGAAAGCTTCGGGCATTCTGCGGCAGCTCGGCTGGGCGGACGACGATATTGCGGCTGCCGCGCATGCGATCACCACGCATAGTTTCTCCGCCAACCTGCAGCCGGAAACGCTCGAAGCGAAGATCCTGCAGGATGCCGACCGGCTGGATGCCATCGGCATGATCGGTGCGGCACGTTGCTTCTACATTGCAGGCCGTCTCGGTTCCGGTCTTTACGACCCGTTCGATCCGCTTGCGACAGAGCGGCCGCTTGACGACAAGCGCTTCGCCATTGACCATTTCGAGACAAAGCTGTTCAAACTTGCGGATGGATTCCAGACCGAGACCGGGGCCAGGTTTGCCGAAGCGCGGCATGACCGGCTGAAGACCGTGCTGACAATGTTTATGGACGAAATCTGAGGGCCACCCATGCGCGTCAGCGATCTTTTCATCTATCCCCTCAAGAGCGCCCGCGGCATCGCCATTCCGTCGGCAGCCATCGATGCCTTCGGTCTCGCGGGTGACCGCCGCGCCATGCTGGTCGATCCCTCGGGCAACTTCATCACCCAGCGCGAATTGCAGGCACTGGCCCGGATCGATATCCAGCCGGCGCCTTCCTATCTGCGTCTGAAGATGGAGGGCAAGGCTGACATCATCGTGCCGCCACCCCACCCCGACAACCGCATGGATATCATCGTCTGGAAATCAGCCGTCAACGCCTCCGTCGCGGATGAAGAAACCAACAAGGCCCTGTCGGCCTGGCTGGATCGCGAGGTCAGGATGGTGTTCTTCGACAGGCTCGCGAAGCGCATCGCCAACCCGGAATGGGCCGGCGAGGATACGCCTGTCACCTTTGCAGACGGATACCAGATCCTCGTCACGACGACCGGCTCGCTAAAGGCACTCAACGCCAATCTTGCCGCTCACGGCGAAGGTGCAGTCGGCATGGAGCGCTTCCGCCCCAACATCGTCATCGATATCGACGAGGAATGGCCGGAGGATCGCTGGGCCGCCATCGAAATCGGCGGTATCCGCCTCGATCTCGTCAAGCCCTGTTCGCGCTGCATCATGACGACGCAGGATCAGCAGACAGGCTCGCGCGACGTGCCGAACCCGATGCCCGCCATGGGCCGTATCCGCATGTCCGCCGACCGGCGCGTGCCCGGCCCGCTCTTCGGCTGGAATGCCGTGCCGCGTGGCGAAGGCGCTGTGAAGATCGGCGATACGGTGACGGTGCTCGAGGAACGGCCGGAAGGCTGGGCACTCAAGCGGCGCTAAAACTGACCCTCTGTGCAGGCCTTTTACTGCTCAGCCTTTGGCGACAAGGCCCGGGGATGCCATGCCCTCGTTCAGCGAAGCGACGGCAACCGCCTTCAGCGCGGCTTGCATAAAGCCGTCGCGCGCCGCGGCAATCTCTATGCCGCGCGGTTCGTAGACGTGTCGATGCAGAAAGAAGCCAGTAAGACGGAAAGCGGCGGAAAGGCTTTCCCTATCTGCGGCGATCATGGCCCCTGTCGTCAGAAACGGCGGCAATGCCAACATCTTGTCCGCCCAGGGCATGCCGGCTGCCCGGCAGACGGCACGCCCGGACTTCGGCGAAACGAAAGCCAGATCCTCACGCACGCCAGTTGCCGCGCATTCCGTCAAATCGAGGCCGAAACCAAGATCATTCAACACGGCAAGCTCGAAGCGCACGAAGAGTTCACCCGCGTCGGCGGGATTCTGCAGGTTTTCAAGGATGACATCGAGCGCATCGTAAAGATGCGGGTGTGGATCGCGCTCCGGCAGCAGCCGCAGCAAAGCGGCCATCGCCTGTACGCCATAGACAGCGGTCGCTGTCTCCATCAGCCGCGCAGCCCTCAGTGTCACCGGCTCCATGCGAAATTCGCCGAGATGCTCATGCAGTCTTGCCCGCCAGGTGACTTCGACGAGATTGCCGGCCTGCAGCACCGGCTGCATGGCGCGCGAGCGGCCGGATCGCACCAATCCCATATGGCGACCGCGGGTACGCGTCATCACCTCGGCGACGACGCTGGTCTCGCCGAGACGTTTGACGCCCAGAATGATCGCATGGTCCTGCCATTGCATCGGCCGGTTGCCCCGAAAGATTTCTGCGATTCGAGTTTAGGACAAATGACTGCCGCTGTCACATGGCGAGCGGGGAACCGCCGGCCAGCGTCTCGACGAAGAGGCGCATGGATTGCTCGTCGAAAGGCTTGTTCAAAAGCGGCACATGCCGCAGATCTGCCGGAAAATCGAGTGTATCGGAATAGCCGCTGACGAAGCCGAAGGAAATGCCGCGTTCCATCAGCAATCGGGCAAAGCCGAAACTGGTCGACTCCCCAAGATTCACGTCGAGCATTGCAAAATCATAATGTTCCGAATGAATGGCGTTGACCGCCTGCTCCAGATTCGAAGCAATCTCAATTTGTTGAATTCCGACGAGGTGAAGAATTTCCTCCGCCTCCATGGCAATGATAAGATTATCTTCCAGTATAAGGACGCGCTGAAACGTCATATCAGCGCCATCCTTGCACGTACGCGCCAATTGGCGCACCCCGTAAAAAGTCCCGCATCTATCCCTCCGGCGCCAATCATCGGCCCGTCTTGAATGGATGGCTTTGCCCATCCGTTTTGGCTCAGTCTCTTGTGACATGACTTCGCCTCCAATCCGCTTCGCACTTTTTGCACTGCGGGACTATGGGCTCGTCACCATGCTCCAATCGCTTTTGCCGCCGCGGTTAGTAAAAGGTGAAACTGGTCGAAAAGTGACGATAACAATAATCTATGCTGATACAGTTGTCGTCAGCATTTAAAAAAGACATGTCGTTTGTGCAAAAGGCTGCCCTCAAATGAAGGGGCGCCTGACCGAATCAAGGCCGTCCCAACCGGCGAGCTCAGCAAGGCCTTCGCTGTCCAAAACCTCACAGCCTCGCTCGTTCCAGAGCAGCAGCTTCCGCGCCGCCAACTTTTTCAATGTCTTGTTGGTATGAACCACCGAAAGACCAAGCGTGTCGGCGACGTGCTGCTGCCGGATGGGGATGGTCTTGCTGCCATTGAACAAGCGGAGTGCGCGGGCACGCTGATGCAGATACGCGATCAGATAGGCTGCACGCTCGAGCGCGGAGCGGCGACCTATGCTTAGAAGATGTTCATCCAGTATCCGCTCCTCTCGCGATGCGATCCAGGTCAGATCATAGGCTAGCGAAGGATGGGAATTGTAGAGCGTCATCAATTCCGTGCGCTCGAAGACGCAAAGCGATATTGGCGAAAGCGCCTCCGTCGAGTGCTGCATCTCGCCCATGATCGAACCTTGCAATCCGATGAGGTCGCCGGGCATCACATAGTTCAGAATCTGGCGGCGCCCATCCTCCAGCGTCTTGTAGCGGAAGCCCCAGCCGGAGAGGATGGTGAAAAGGTGGGCGCTATGCGCGCCTTCAAGAAAGATCGTGGCACCGGCGTCGACGAGAAGTTCGCCCTTCTTGAAACCGCTGATGAAATTCAGCTCGTCGCGCTCGAATTCTCGGAAATGCGGCAGGGATCTTAGTGGACATTGCTGGCAGGGCGTGCGTTGTCCATGCACAGTCGCAGCTGCCTTCGTCATGAAATGCTCCCCTCAGTTGCAGCGGCAAAGCGACATGCCCGATAAACCGCTGCAATATAAAGCGCTCACGGAAGCAAAGTTCCATCAATGCGGGAAATCGAGCCCCATCTCCCGGAAACGCTCGGGATCGTCTCCCCAGTTTTCGCGGACCTTGATGAAGAGGAAAAGGTGCACGGGCTGTTCCAGAATTTCGGAGAGTTCCTTGCGCGACGCGGTTGAGATCGCCTTGATCGTCTCGCCGCCCTTGCCGAGCGCGATCTTCTTCTGGCTCTCGCGCTCGACATAGATCACCTGTTCGATGCGCACCGAGCCATCCTTGCGCTCCTCCCATTTCTCGGTCTCGACATGCGAGGAATAGGGAAGCTCCTGGTGCAGGCGCAGGAACAGCTTTTCCCGGGTAATTTCGGCGGCGAGCTGGCGCATCGGCAGGTCCGAAATCTGATCCTCGGGATAGTACCAGGGGCCTTCCGGCAAGGTCTTTGCCAGATAATCCATCACGTCGTCGCAGCCGGAGCCGTTCTCCGCCGAGATCATGAAGGTCTGCTCGAAGGCGATCTTCTCGTTGGCGGCGGCGGCAAGTGCCAGCAGATCCTCGCGGCGGACGCGGTCGATCTTGTTCAAAACCAGGATCTTCGGCTGGGAAACGTCCTTCAAGCCTTCCAGAATGGCCTCGGCATCGCCGCGCAAGCCGCGCTCGCTGTCGATCAACAGCATGATGAGGTCGGCATCCTTGGCTCCGCCCCAGGCAGACGTCACCATGGCGCGATCCAGCCGGCGGCGCGGCTTGAAGATGCCGGGCGTGTCCATGAAGACGATCTGCGCATTGTTGTGAATGGCAATGCCGCGCACGATGGCGCGTGTCGTCTGCACCTTGTGGCTGACGATCGAAACCTTGGCGCCCACAAGCCGGTTGACCAGCGTAGACTTGCCGGCATTGGTGGGGCCGATAAGGGCGACGAAGCCCGAATGCGTCGGACCGATATGTTCAGCCGCGCCGTCTTCGGCTGAGGTATCCTGCTGATTGCTCATTTGTCACTATTCCCCGGCAGTCACTTCTCAGTTAACTGAGGCTGCCATACACCTTCGCGCTCCAGGATCCGTGTCGCCGCCATCTGTTCGGCCGCACGTTTGGAGCGCTCTATTCCCGTTTCGGGCGCTGTACCCTTGACTTCCACGGTCACCGTGAAGCGCGGATCATGATCCGGTCCGCTGCGATCATCAACCCTATAGACCGGAGTGACGCCAAATTTCGCATGCGCCCATTCCTGCAATTCCGTCTTTGCATCGCGCCTTGCGCCTTCCGGCCGAATAGCCCGGCGCTCCCAGAAACGCAGGATGAACGCGCGGGCGACTTCAAGGCCGCCATCCAGATAAAGCGCGGCAATCAGGCTTTCGACGACATCGGCGCGCACGTTGAGCATGCGCTTGCCCGTGAGCTTCTTCACGTCGGCGCCGGTGCGGATGTAAAGATGCAACTCCATCTCATCGGCAACTTCGGCGCAGGTCTCTGCACTCACCAGCTGGTTGAGACGTACCGAAAGCTCGCCTTCCGTCGCCGCGCCGAAGGTCTTGAAAAGCAATTCTGCAATGCACAGGCCGAGAACACGGTCGCCGAGAAATTCCAGCCGTTCATAGTTGCCCGTCTTGTGCGTCCGCGCGCTGGCATGGGTCAGCGCGCGGTCGAGACGCTCCTTTTCGGCGAATTCATGGCCTATAACGACCTCAAGCCTGGCACGATCCGCCTGGGAGAGCGTCTGCGCCTTCGTCATTCGACAACCTTGAAAATACGGTCCCAACGCATGTTGGTCGGCCATTTCCAGACTTCGCGGAACGAGGTGTCGTGGCCCAGCGAGAAGAAGATGATGCTGGCGCGGCCGATCAGGTTCTCGGCAGGGACATAGCCGACATCGAAACGGCTATCGTCGGAATTGTCGCGATTGTCGCCCATCATGAAGTAATGGCCCGGCGGAACGACATATTCCTGGGTATTGTCGCCACGCGAATTCGGCGAAAGATCCAGCGTGTCATAGACCTTGCCGGTATCAGGCAGGCGCTCGCTGTAGACGGCGATGTTGTCGCCCGGCTCCTGGCTGTAGTCCGAGGAGAAGGTGCCATGCGGCTCGCGCGGAACGGCCTGACCGTTGATGTAGAGGATATCGCTCTTCACCTGGATGCGGTCGCCCGGCAGACCGATCACGCGCTTGATGTAGTCAACATCCGGATTCGGCGGGAAGCGGAAAACCACGACGTCGCCACGCTTCGGTTCGCTGCCCAGGATGCGGCCGCTGAACAGATCCGGCGAGAACGGCATTGAATACTTGGAATAGCCGTAGGCGAACTTGTTGACGAAGATGTAATCGCCGACAAGAAGCGTCGGCATCATTGAGCCTGACGGGATGGTGAATGGCTGAAAGAGAAACGTGCGGATGATCATGGCCAGGACGAGCGCCTGTACGATGACCTTGATGTTCTCCCACAGGGCGTTCTGCTGTTTTACGGCTTTCTCGGACACGCAGTCTTATTCCTTTTTCGCACCCCACCGGCGCACTTGCATTCAGGCACTGTCTACTCGCTTCACATCATCGCGGCAATGGCGCGGTTGCCAAAAGCGACATACAGTCGTGATTCAGGCATCCATCGGCAGCGCTTCGATGATCACAAAAGCCTGAGCAAGAGGAAAATCATCCGTTATAGTCAAATGAATGGCGGCGCGATGATTTGGTGGCAGCATGGCCGCCACTCTTTCGGCGGCACCGCCGGTCAATTGCATCGTCGGCTTACCGCTTGGCAGATTGACGACCCCCATGTCGCGCCAGAAAACACCCTGCGCCAACCCCGTGCCCAAAGCCTTGGAGCAGGCTTCCTTGGCAGCAAAACGCTTGGCATAGGAGGCCGCCTTGTTCTTGCGGCGCTCGGACTTGGCGCGCTCAATATCGGTAAAGCAGCGCTCGGTGAACCGGGCGCCGAAACGTTCGATCGTCTTCTCGACCCGGCGGATGTCGATAAGGTCGCTGCCTATGCCGATAATCATGGGAAGGCCCTCCTGGCGGCCCGGACACGGTCAGGCACGTCAGACGCTCGATGCGTTTTCGGCGAGCGCGAGCCGCTCGCGCGCACGTTCCATCAAACGCTCCTTGCGGCGCGTCTTGAAGGTCTTCACACCATAATAGGTAAGCGCATAGACGATCACACCCGTCACGATGGCGGGCGGAATGCCGCCGATCAGCATCGGCTTCAAAACCGGGTCCCAGATTTGCCTGAGATCGCCCTTGTGCCACAGCGCTGGCAGATCGATGCTGCCGCCCTGGCCACCACTGTCACGCGCCAGGATCAGATGACCGATTTCCCAGGTCAAAGCCCAGATGAAGGGGTAGGTAATCGGATTGCCGGCAGCCAGACAGCCGAGCGCGGAGGCAATGACATTGCCACCGACGAGATAGGCTATGATGATCGCCATGACGAAATGCACACCGATGAACGGCGTCCAGGACACGACAATGCCCGCCGCAAAGCCGGCCGCAACCGAATGCGGCGAGGCGGCGAGGCGAACGAGGCGCTTACCGAAATATTGGAACGAACGGACGAAACCCTTGCGGGGCCAAAGGTGTTCCCGCAGTTTTTCCTTGAATGTCAGTGGTTTTCGGCGACGAAACAGCATGCGGCTTATCTAGTGCAATGGAGGCCGTCGTGACAAGAGCGGCCAAACGTATCATGCACTGATTAAGAACCTAAAGTGCGGCTCTTTTTGGGAACGTCATCTGCACGGCGCGCAGAAAATGGACGCTCTCCTCATTTACAGGAAGCAATCCCGCAAGATCGGGATGCTCCAAGGGCGCAACAACGGCGCGCCCCTTCTGGTCTTTCAAGTATTAACAGCGATTAACGCGTGCGGAACAGACCGCGGTCGACCTGACGCTGACGATACTCAAGGTCAAAACGGTCATGCGAACCATTCAGGTAAGCCATTTCGCGTTCTTCAACACTCGGAACACGCAGGGCACGGGCGATTTTCTTGATCGGGCTAAACATTGTCTTCTCTCATCTCAGTTTCGTTTCTTCGATGACCAGAAGATAGGCCTGACAAAGGTTAATTACCACCGCTCTAAAATATACGCAGCCATGCACTCTATGCATATCTACCCAAAAATGCGCTCGAATTTGGTCATAAAATGATCACAAAATATGCAGCCTGCCTCGGATCGACAGCAATCCCGGCGGATCTCATTCGTAGAGGCGCTTTACTGTCGCGATGCAGTCGAGTTCCTTGAGCTGCACCAGAAGCTGGTTGAGCTGGCGCAGATCCCAGACTTCGACGTCGAGCGCCATTTCGGTGAAATCGGCTGCAACCCGAACGGTGTTGAGCACCCGGATATTGACGTCCACATCCGCCACGGTTTGCGCCACCTTCGCCAGGGTGCCCGGCTCATTGAGGGCATTGATCAGGATGCGGGCGGCAAAGCGGGACTTGTTGGCCTCGTCCAGATCCCAGCGCACATCGATCCACCGCTCCGGCTCGTCATCGAACCGCTGCAGAACAGGCGACTGGATCGGATATATGGTGATGCCCTTGCCCTTTTCCATGATGCCGACGATGCGGTCGCCGGGGACAGCGCCGGTCGGCGCGAAATGCACCTCGACATTCGAGGAGATGCCGCGGATCGGCGGCGCATCGAGATCGGCGCCGTCGGAAACCTCGGCCTTGTTCTTGCCGGGTATCTTGAAGATCATGCCCGAGGCGCTGCGGACGTTGAACCAGCCCTCGTCGCCGGCGGGCTTCACGGTCACCCGTTCGTCCTGATGATCGGGATAGACGGCGCGCAAGACATCAAGCGACGACATCTCCCCTCGCCCAACGGCGGCGATCGCATCCTCGACATCCTTCTGGCCGAGGCGATGCAGGGCCGGCTTCAGGGCATCGCGCGAGAAGACCTTGCCGGCGCGCTCGAAGGTGCGCTCCAGAATGCGATGGCCGAGGCCGGCATATTGCTTGCGGATGGCAAGGCGGGTTGCGCGGCGAATGGCGGCGCGCGCCTTGCCGGTGACCACGATCTCTTCCCAGGCGGCCGGCGGCACCTGCACGCCCGAGCGGATGATCTCGACCTCATCGCCATTGTTCAGCCGCGTGACGAGCGGCATGATGCGGCCGTTGATCTTGGCGCCGACCGTGGTGTCACCGATATTGGTGTGGACGGCATAGGCAAAGTCGATCGGCGTCGCGCCGCGCGGCAGGGCGATCAGCTTGCCCTTGGGCGTGAAACAGAAGACCTGGTCCTGGAACAGTTCGAGCTTCGTGTGCTCTAGGAACTCTTCAGGGCTATCGCCCTCGGCCAACGCCTCGATCGTATGGCGCAGCCAGGAATAGGCGTTGCTTTCCCTCGACAGGAGCTCGCTATCGCCATTGGTGTTGGCGCCATCCTTATAAAGCGTGTGGGCGGCAATGCCGAATTCGGCGATCTCATGCATGCGCTTGGTGCGGATCTGCAGTTCGATGCGCTGGCTCGAAGGGCCGACGATCGTCGTGTGCAGCGAGCGGTAATCATTCTGCTTAGGCGTCGAGATATAATCCTTGAAGCGGCCGGGAACGACGCGCCAGCGGGTATGGACGATGCCGAGCGCCCGATAGCAGGAGGGAATATCGTCGACCAGAAGGCGGAAGCCGTAGACGTCGGAGAGCTGCTCGAAGGAGAGCGACTTCGACTGCATCTTGCGAAAGACCGAATAGGGCTTTTTCAGCCGGCCCTTGACCATGGCGTTGGCAAGGCCATTGGCGACGAGCAGATCGCGCAGCTCGGTCTCGATCTTCTTGACCAGGCCCTCGTTACGACGCGACAGTTCCTCAAGGCGCTTGGTGACGGTATCATGCGCTTCGGGATTGATATGGCGGAAGGAAAGCTCCTCCAGCTCCTCGCGCATGTCCTGCATACCCATGCGGCCGGCAAGCGGCGCATAGATTTCCATCGTCTCCTCGGAGATGCGGGCGCGCTTTTCCGGCGACATGTGATCGAGCGTGCGCATATTGTGCAGGCGGTCGGCAAGCTTCACCAGAAGCACGCGCACATCGTCGGAAATGGCGAGCAGCAGTTTGCGCAGATTTTCGGCCTGCTTGGCCTTCTTGGTGACGAGATCCAGCTTCTTGATCTTCGTCAGACCCTCGACCAAGCGACCGATGTCTTCGCCGAACATCTCATCGATTTCGGCGCGCGTCGCCGTCGTATCCTCGATCGTGTCGTGGAGAAGAGCGACCGCAATGGTCGATTCATCCAGGCGCATATCCGTCAGGATCGCAGCAACTTCGAGAGGATGGGAAATATAGGGGTCGCCGCTGGCACGTTTCTGCTGGCCATGCTTCTGCATCGCATAAACATAGGCTTTGTTGAGGAGAGCTTCGTTGGCATCGGGCTTGTATTTCTGCACGCGCTCAACAAGCTCGTATTGCCGCATCATTCCAAAGCTACTCCAGCAAAAACAAAAGCGCGCCAGTCATATGACCGGCGCACGCATTTCCCCATCATATCGCTCCTGCCCGGAGCATCAAGATCGACGATCAGTAATCGTCGCTTTTTTCCGGCGGAACCAGACCTTCGATACCGGCCAGAAGCTCTTCTTCCGACATCTGATCGAACGTAACAGTTTCCGGCAGATCTTCTTCCTCGTCGCTGGAGGCGGAAGCGCCGGCGGCGAGCAGGCTTGCGGGATCGGGCTCAGGCTCATCCACTTCGACATGCTTCTGCAGCGAATGGATGAGATCTTCCTTGAGATCGTCCGGCGACAGCGTCTCGTCGGCGATTTCGCGCAGAGCAACAACAGGATTCTTGTCGTTGTCGCGATCGATGGTGATCGACGAGCCCTGCGAAATCAGGCGGGCGCGATGGCTGGCGAGCAGCACGAGCTCGAACCGGTTCTCTACTTTATCAATGCAATCTTCTACTGTGACACGGGCCATTGCCTGTCCTTTGCGGTCGTGATGTCGTCATCATGTCTCGGAGTAGCACGCCGATACAAGCAAACGATGGCAAATTCAAGTTTTTCCTGTTTCAGCGCCTTTGCACCCTTCCGGAAAGTGCTAAAATTCCCCCAGACAAACAACGATTTCTACCTTGGATTGCTTGGAATATCGCATTGCGTGCCCTAAATCTGGGTTATATGAATAATTCATAAAGTAATACGAATTATTCTGCAACGCCCTACAAGGCATTGTTTTAGCTTGTGTTTGAATGAAGTGATTACGTTTTTATAACAGTGGATATGTAAGAGATGTTTGACCCACGCGAAAAAATTGCACTCTTTATAGACGGCGCCAATCTCTACGCTGCATCCAAGAGCCTCGGCTTCGATATCGACTACCGGAAGCTCCTGAAAGCATTTCAGAAGCGCGGCTATCTGCTGCGCGCCTATTATTACACCGCCCTCATCGAAGATCAGGAATATTCCTCCATCCGGCCGCTGATCGATTGGCTCGATTACAACGGCTACAAGGTGATTACCAAGCCGGCCAAGGAATTCACCGATTCCATGGGACGCCGAAAGATCAAGGGCAATATGGACATCGAGCTGGCGATTGACGCCATGGAGCAGTCCGAAACCGTCGATCATCTGGTGATCTTTTCCGGCGACGGCGATTTCACGACCCTCGTTGAAGCTCTCCAGCGTCGCGGACGCAAGGTATCGGTCATCTCGACCATGGCGACCCAGCCGCCGATGATCGCCGACGATCTGCGCCGTCAGGCCGATCATTTCATCGATCTCGTATCGCTGAAGGCCGAAATCGGCCGCGAGGCTTCCGAGCGTCCACAACGTCCCGCCGAACCGACACCGGCCGCTTCGGATGACGAAGAATAATTGGGACTGGCTGCATCTGACAGGTTACTGGCCGCCGGAGAGTAGTTGCGCGCAGCGGAAGCGTTTGCAGTTGCCGCGGCAGTTGGCCCTTCGCTAGGGCATCCTGAGCTCGCCGAAGGGGCGTTCGTCGCTGCAATCGACTGACGCGCAGCTGTGGTTGCGCAGGGATGGTTGTGGACGCCGGGAAGCGTTTGTTGTTGCCGCGGCCGCCGGCCCTTCGCTAGGGCATCCTGAGCTCGCCGAAGGGGCGTTCGTCGCTGCAATCGATTCACTGGATCGATTGCTCGGGCTTTGCCCGACCGCTCCTCACCCTCACCCATTGTCCTTGAGCAGGCGGCTCTTCTGCCTGTTCCAATCGCGCTCCTTCTCGGACTCGCGCTTGTCATGCAGCTTCTTGCCCTTGGCGAGGGCCAGTTCCAACTTGGCGCGGCCGCTGTCGTTGAAGTAGATTTTCAGCGGCACGAGCGTCATGCCTTCGCGATTGATGGCCGAGCGCAGCCGGCCGATTTCGCGGCTGGAAAGCAGCAGCTTGCGGCGGCGGCGCGGCTCGTGATTGAAGCGGTTCGCCTGCAGGTATTCCGGCAGATAGGAGTTGATCAGCCAGATCTCGCCATCCTCGTCCGAAGCGTAGGACTCTGCAATATTCGCCTTGCCTTCGCGCAGCGACTTGACCTCGGTACCCTTCAGCACGAGCCCTGCTTCGTAAGTGTCAATGATCTCGTAGTTGAAGCGTGCCTTGCGGTTCTCCGCCACAATCTTCTTCACCACACGCTGGCTGCCTTTGGGTGCCATGATTCTTCTTCTTTTCTTGCGTCATTCCGGCAGCGGCCAGAGGCACGCCAAGTTCCTGCCCTCTAAATAAGCGAGACCGCTCTCCTTGTGAAGAGAGCGGCCTGCAGAGTTTCGGCAGCGCGCCTGTGACGCCGTTAGTTCAGGAGGCCGGCATGGCGCATGGCCGCGTCGATCGCTGCCTCAGTGCCCGGCTCCAGGGTCGACAGGAGCGGCGAGCGCACGTTGCGGCTCATGCGGCCAAGACGCGAAAGACCGTACTTGGCGCCGCAGAGACCGGGTTCAAGGAAGATCGCCTTGTGCAGAGGCATCAGGCGATCCTGATATTCGAGCGCCTTGGCATAGTCACCGCCAAGTGTGGCCGCCTGGAATTCGGCGCAAAGGCGCGGCGCGACATTGGCGGTGACCGAGATGCAGCCGACGCCGCCATGGGCATTGAAGCCGAGCGCCGTCGCATCCTCACCGGAAAGCTGGCGGAAATCGCGGCCGCAGCTGATGCGCTGTTCGGAGACGCGTTCGATCTTGCCGGTCGCATCCTTTACACCGACGATATTGGCGTAGGCCTTGGCGAGCGCGCCCATCGTCTCCGGCGTCATATCGACCACCGAGCGGCCGGGAATGTTGTAGATATAGATCGGCAACTTCACCGCTTCCGCGATCGCAGCGAAATGCGCGTAGAGGCCCTTCTGCGTCGGTTTGTTGTAATAGGGTGTCACGACCAGCACCGCATCGGCGCCGACCTTTTCGGCATGTTGCGCCAGCTCGATCGCCTCGCGCGTGTTGTTCGAGCCAGCGCCCGCCATCACCGGGACGCGCTTGTTGGCGATCTCGATGCAGAGCTCGACGACGCGCTTGTGTTCATCATGCGAGAGGGTGGGCGATTCACCCGTCGTTCCAACGGGCACCAGTCCCTTGCTGCCCTCTTTTATCTGCCAATCCACATGCGAGGCGAAGGATGCCTCGTCCACCTTGCCGGCGTCAGTAAAGGGCGTAACGAGAGCGGGAATGGATCCCTGGAACATGCAAGTCTCCTAGCGGCGCGGCATTCATGCTTCAGCCGCAATCCATGGTTATGAATCCGCGCACCATAAAGCGCCGGCTTGACGGCGACAAGCACGCTTTGAATGGTTAAGGGCAGTTTCCGATATCATAATTGATTGAAATTCGGACCACCGGTAAGGTTTCGTTAATATTGCATTTGGCAAATGGAAGGGGCCTGTTTGTTTTGTGAGTAGCCGGATGAAGAGACCTGTCATGATCTGGACCGCCGTGGGCTTGGCGGTCGCCTGGGGCGCGGTTGCCTCGCAACTTCCCGGCCAGCAGATACCGACGA
Source organism: Rhizobium sp. ERR 1071 (assembly GCF_007828675.1). Classification (NCBI taxonomy): domain Bacteria; kingdom Pseudomonadati; phylum Pseudomonadota; class Alphaproteobacteria; order Hyphomicrobiales; family Rhizobiaceae; genus Rhizobium; species Rhizobium sp. ERR 1071. The sequence goes on from NZ_VITM01000001.1 coordinate 998,006, forward strand.
GCGCCAACGCCTATGTCGCCATGGCGCCGGACCCCATGAGCACGGCCGCGATCCCGCGTGGCGGCACCATCGCGCCGGTGAGCGGAGACCTGAAGGCAGGCCTCGACGCCCTTTCCAACAAGAACCCGATGCAGGCGCTTGCCATCCGCAACGGCATGGGTGAAGGCACGCTTGATCGCCATATCCTGACCTGGGCAATCGCGACTTCGGGCCAACCAGGCATTCCCTCCGGCGAGATTGCTGCCGCGGCCCGCGAGCTGCAAGGCTGGCCGGGCCTCGGCAGCCTGCGCGCCAATTCCGAGCGGGCGCTCTACATAGAAAATCCGGCAACGGATCAAGTCCTTGCCGCCTTCGGCAGCTCGCAGCCGGAGACCGTGGAGGGCAGCATCATCCTCTCGCGTGCTCTTATGGCACGCGGCGCGTCGGCACAGGCCGGAAAGCTGATCCGCAAGATCTGGCGCGATGAGCCATTGGACAAGCCTCTCGAAGACAAGATCCTTGCGGAATTCCCCAGTCTGCTTTCGCCTGCCGATCACAAGGCGCGCATGGATTATCTGCTTTACCGCGACCGGACCGCGCAGGCCAAACGCTTCGGCGACCTCGGCAAAGCGCAATCGCTCTATAAGGCGTGGGCGGCGGTCAATGATCGCTCGCCGAAGGCCGATGCGCTGATCGCAGCCATCGACGCGCAATGGCGCAAGGACCCCGCCTATCTCTTCATGCGGATCGAAAACCTGCGTCGTCAGAACAAATATGACGATGCCGCCAATCTTCTGGCGCAAATGCCCAAAGATCGCAGCGTGCTTGTCAGCCCCGGCGCATGGTGGGCCGAGCAGCGCATCGTCAGCCGCGGCCTGGTGGATCAGGGTGAGTTCAAGGCCGCCTACCGCGTCGTCGATGCCAGCGTCGCAGAAAGCCCGCAGGATGTCGGCGAGGCCGAGTTCCATGCCGGCTGGTACGCTCTGCGCGGCCTGCAGGACGGCGCAAACGCGTCAGCCCATTTCCGCAAGATCCTGCAGGTCTCGAACGGCCCGATCTCGCAATCGCGCGGCTGGTATTGGCTCGGCCGTGCCGCCGAAGCGGGCGGACCGGGCAAGGCTGCCGATTTCTACGCGAAGGCCGCCTCTTATCCGAGCACCTTCTACGGCCAGCTTGCCGCCGAGAAGCTTGGCCGCCGCACCCTCAACGTCACCTATCCCTCGCCCTCGGCTACGGATCGCCAGCGCTTCCAGGGGCGTGAGGCGGTACAGGCGATTTCGCGGCTTGAGGCCGCAGGGCACGGATGGCGTGCCGATGCGCTCTATCGTGCGCTCGCGAAACAGCTGGATAGTCCCGGCGAAGTCGCCATGCTGGCTGCCCGCGCGGAGCGTTCCGGCAATCACCAGCTTTCGCTCCAGATCGGCAAGATCGCCTATGGGCGCGGCATCGACGTCGCTGCACTCGCCTTCCCGATCGGCGTCATTCCGGACAATGCGAATATTTCCGGCTCCGGCAAAGCGCTAGCCTATGCCATTGCCCGGCAGGAGAGCGCCTTCAATCCGGCCGCCGTTTCCTCTGCCAATGCCCGAGGCCTGCTGCAGCTGCTGCCGAAGACGGCAAAGGCGGTTGCCGGCCGGCACGGAATGGCCTTTTCAGCCGACAAGCTGACGCAGGATGCGGGCTACAATGCCACGCTTGGCGCTCATTACCTCGGCGAGCAGATCGACACCTTCGGCGGCTCCTACATTCTGACCTTCATCGCTTACAATGCAGGGCCGAACAAGGTGCCGGAATGGATCAGCCGCTATGGCGACCCGCGCGGCAAATCGCTCGACGATGTGATCGACTGGATCGAGCGCATCCCCTTCCCCGAGACCCGCAACTACGTGCAGCGCGTGATGGAAAACTATCAGGTCTACAAGGCGCGGCTGGGACAGAAGACCGACATCGTACACGATCTGGTTGACGGCCGCGGCTAAGCCCCAGTACTATCGCAAAGCCGCCGCCCGGCCTTACGCGATATGCTTCAGCCAACAACCGCAGTTGTGAAGGTTGAGAAAATGACGTTACATCACTCGTGATAGCCAGAGCACGAGGGATGACGCATGAGCAGCGACGACGAAAGCGGTTTTCTTGTCAGAACGATCGCAGCGGAAGATGGCCTGAAGCTCCATGTGCGGGACTATGCCGGTGACGAGACGACCACGAAGGCCAGAACACCCGTCTTCTGTCTGCCCGGCTTGACGCGAAACTCGCGGGACTTTCATCAACTGGCGCTGCTTCTGTCACAGGACCCGGTAGCCCCGCGCAGAGTGATCACGCTCGATGCCCGCGGGCGCGGAGCATCCGAATGGGATGAGGACAAATCTCACTACAATCTCATCGTGGAAGGGCAAGATGTCCTCGCGGTTTGCGCTGCGCTCGGGATTCATCAGGCCATCTTCATCGGCACCTCGCGCGGCGGCCTGGTCCTTCATATGCTAGCGGCCAGTCGGCCCGATATCCTCAAGGCGGTGATTCTCAACGATATCGGTCCAGTCCTTGAGAAGATCGGATTGGCGGATATCCGCGATTATCTCAACCGGGACAAGAAACCCGCCAATTGGGACGAGGTGATCGAGATCCTTCGGGAGAACCATGGCAGCGCCTTTGGCGCGCTTGACGAGGAGGATTGGCAGGACATGGCACGGGCAATCTATGCCTTTCGTGACGGCAAGCCGATTGCCGATTACGATCCCGCCATCGCAGCGCAGATGCAGGCACTCGACCTGGAGGCGCCGATTCCAGACCTCTGGCCGCAATTCCAAGCGTTTCAAGATATTCCACTGATGGTGATTCGCGGGGAGAATTCGAAGCTTCTGACACAGACCACAACAGACGAGATGGCAAGCCGCCATCCGGGAATGGCCATCAAGATCGCGAGAGGACAAGGACATGCTCCGATTTTACATTTGGGCGATGTTCCGGATGCGATCCGGCATTTCATCTCGGGGTTTTAACAACAGGCACCCGCGCACTATTCGACGTCTGGCCAAAGCAAAAGGCCCGGTTGGGAGACCGGGCCTTTCCTCTTCCGATCGGAGGTCTGACCAGAAGATTTATCAAACTTGTTCGGCGAACCGAATTAGAAGGTGCGCTGGAAGCGGAGGATACCAGCCCAGGTATCCTTGTTGACGGCGTCGTAGTTGACGTAGGTCACTTCCGGCTCGATCAGCAGGTCCTTGACGGGGTTGAACTTGACGTTCGTCGTCGCAGCGAAAGTCTTCAGATCGTCGTAGGCGAGCTGCAGGTTCCACTTCAGCTTGTCGTTGATCGGAACGCCAACGCCGCCCCAGACAGCCCAGTCACCCCAACCGAGACCAGCACCGCCGGCGCCGGCATACTTGTTGAGCTTGTCGCCATCAGTGTTCCAGCCGCCCATAACGAAAGCGGTGAGAACGCCGAAGTCGGCATCGACGCGAGCCTTAACCGCGCCTTCTTCAACGATGGAGTCATAGCCACCAACGACGCGGAACTGCCAGGCGCCGGCCTTGTAGCCAACACCGGCAACGACGTCCGGAGCATAGTGGTCGGAGCTGTCTTCGCCGTTTGCACCGGTCGCGCCCGTGCCGGAATTGGAATCTTCGAGCGAGATCACAGCCGTGAAGCCGTTGCCGGCGTCATATTTGTAGGTGATCTGGTTCAGTTCGTCGGTGTTATTGATGCCGTATTCGATCACGTCGTCGTTGATGACGTCGCCGGCATAGCCGAGGAAGGTCGAGTAGACCGAATCGGCCTTACCGACGAGGAAACCACCCAGGCTGATATTAGCCCAAAGCAGCTTGGTCGTGGTGGCGTTGCCGTCATTCCAGTCCCAACGAACAACGGTATTGGTCTTCAGCGGGCCGTATTCGGTGTCGGTGGCAGTGTCGAGAGAGAGTTCGGCGCGGGTATGCCAGTAGGTACCACGGGCACCTGCGTCCTGGCCAGCCTTGTAGGCGTTGTACCAGCCGCCTTCGGTACGGACGCGGCCGCCGATCTTGAGGCAGGTTTCCGTGCCCGGGATGAAGAAGTAGCCAGCGCCATAGGCATCGCAGATGCGGACGTATTCCAGCGGCTCCGGCTCAGCAGCGACGATCGCGTCAGCAGCATGAGCACCGGATACTGCTGCCAGCGCAGCAGCGGAGCCGAGAAGAAGGCTCTTGATGTTCATAGTAACTCCAGTTCCAATATCGATTAGGTATGACAATTCACGCCGAGAAAATCGACGCGCCCTACCCCACCTGGTTTTAAAGTTGACCCCTGATCTGGGAGAACCAAGACGCTAAGTCTCGCTTCCGATTTGGAACCTACAGATCGTTTTTTTCAGAGCAATATCAGAGATAAACTATGAACAATTGTGACGGCGGTTTCAAACGCGTGCGTTGCACAAAAATCACGTCGCAAAACTGTCATACTGCCGACACGTTAGCAGCCGAAAACTACTTCAGATTACTTGAAAGAGATGCGCAACCACGGGTTGATCACGCCGAAAAAGAGCATAGAGCGCTCTCAAGACTGAATTCTAATTGTCGATATTCTCAAATAAAGAAAGCCCAGCTATTCGCCGGGCTTTCCATCATCGTAGTGAACAATCTTAAATGACCGAGGTCAGATCAGATTAGAAGGTGCGCTCGAAGCGGAGGATACCAGCCCACTGGTCCTGATTGATGGAGTCCCAGTTGGTGTAGGAGACTTCCGGCTCGATGAGCAGGTTCTTGACCGGGTTCCACTTGACGTTCGTGGTAGCGGCAAAGATCTTCGAGTCGGTGTAGGCGAGCTGGAGGTTCCACTTCAGCTTTTCGTTGATCGGAACGCCAACGCCGCCCCAAACAGCCCAGTCACCCCAGCCGATACCGGCAGCATCGCCAGCGCCGTTCGAACCAGCATACTTGTTGAGCTTGTCGCCATCGGTGTTCCAGCCGCCCATCAAGAAGGCCGAGAATGCGCCGAAGTCGGCGTCAACACGAGCCTTAACGGCGCCTTCTTCGACGATCGAGTCGTAACCGCCGACGACCTTGAAGCCCCATGCGCCAGCCTTGTAGCCAACACCTGCGACAACGTCAGGAGCGTAGTGGTCGGAGCTGTCTTCGCCGTTGGAACCGGTCGCGCCCGTGCCGGAATTGGAATCTTCCAGCGAGATCACAGCCGTGAAGCCGTTGCCGGCGTCGTAGTTGTAGGTGATCTGGTTCAGTTCGTACGGGCCGTCATAGACCACGTCGTCGTTGATGACGTCGCCGGCATAACCGGTGAAGACGTTGAACTGCGAGTCCGTCTTACCAACCGTGAAGCCGCCGAGGCTGATGTAAGCCCACAGCAGGTTGGTCTTGGTGGCGTTGCCGTCGTTCCAGTCCCAACGGATGATGGTTTCCGTCTTCAGCGGACCGTATTCGGTGTCGGTCGCGGTGTTGACGTTCAACTCAGCGCGGGTATGCCAGAGAGTACCCAGACGAGAGTTCGGGTTGTAGGCGTCGTACCACTGACCTTCGGTACGAACCTTACCGCCGATCTTGAGGCAGGTTTCCGTGCCCGGGATGAAGAAGTAACCAGCACCGAATGCATCGCAGATACGGACGTATTCGAGCGGCTCCGGCTCAGCAGCGACGATAGCGTCAGCCGCATGAGCACCGGAAACTGCTACGAGTGCAGCAGCGGAGCCGAGAAGAAGGCTCTTGATGTTCATATTGACCTCCAGTCAAAGTTTTATCTCGAGAATGAAAACTACCCGAAGGTATTCCCTGTCCCATCCTCGTGTTTCAAGAAGTGGACGATCAATCGCCCTCGCTTCCGAGAGTGAAAATACAAGACGTGCACTGTCACGCAATCGACATTTTCGCGGAACAGGGGATTTGCGTAAGCCTTCCGCAAGTCCTGTTGCCGAAAGGACACAAGTCAGCAACACGGCGGCCGCAATTATTTATACTTCATTAAGAAACTCCTTAATCTACCGGCACTTACGCGCGCAGTGAAAATGGTCCCCGCTGATTGGAAAAAGGCATTCGAATGGCCTTTCCATGGCTAACCGGCGGATTTTGCTAGGTTTGGTAAGCTCTATATGACGCTTGCCTCGCCGACCCACCCGGGATCGACAGCCACTGGCGGGTCTGGCCCTCGTCCCAAAACGACGCAAGGACAGAGTGATTCCTTGAAATGGCCGATTCGACTGCGACGTGTAGGCATTGAGCAAGGCCAAGCCGCCAATGACCAGATATCGCCCTACATCGTCATTTCCTTCGATAGAGGATCATTCCGGCGTGATGAAGCACACCATCGATGAAATCGCCATCGGCGGTGAAACCGGTATCGTCCCAATAGTCGATATGATCGCCCGTCACCACGTAGCGCCCCTGATAGGCACGCTCACGGCTTCCCCGCGCTTCGATATATCGGCCATTTGGCAGGAGTTCATGACGGATATGATTGTCGGCCGTCGTCCACATGCCGACGTAAGCATGTATCGGTGTCTTCATTTCGATTCGATCCTCGGAAAGGGCAGGCAGCGGGAACACGACGCCGGACAGGGTGAGAGCAAAGAGAGCGCGAATCAATGTGCCGCCCGCGTCGGGCGAACGACGATCTCATTGACATCGACATCATCGGGCTGCTCGACGGCGAAGCGTACCGCGCGACCGATGGCATCGGGCGTTAGCGCGACGGCCCGATAGGACTTCATCGCTTCGGCGGCCACCGGGTCGGTGATCGTCTCGGCCAGCTCGCTCTCGACGACGCCCGGATGGATGCAGGTGACCCGGATATCGCGGCATTCCTGGCGCAGCCCGTCGGAGATTGCCCGAACGGCATATTTGGTCGCGCAATAGACGGCGGCGGTCGGAGAGACCGCCAGCGCGCCGATCGAAGCGATATTGATGATGTGGCCGGTGCCGCGTGCCGCCATTCCCGGCAGCACCGCCGCAATGCCGTGAAGCACGCCCTTGATATTGACGTCGACCATTCTGTCCCATTCCTCGACTTTCATCGAAGCCATCAAGGAAAGCGGCATGATGCCGGCATTGTTGACGATCACATCGACGCGTCCCCAGGCCAGGCGTGCCGCCTCAGCAAAGGCAGCTACGTCAGCCCTGTCGGTGACGTCGAGCCGGCGGGTCATGACCGTGCCGCCCATTTCTCGAATCTCGGCCGCCAATGTTTCCAATCTATCGATGCGCCTGGCGCCCAACATGACCCTTGCGCCGGCGGAAGCGAGTTCGCGGGCGATGCCCGCACCGATGCCGCTGGAGGCACCCGTGATGAGAATGACTTTATCGATAGGCATACGATCACTCCTTGCTATGCGAACGGTTCTCTCCTGGAACCGCTACAGGGAGGATACAGAGCCTCATTGTCGTGATAAGCCATCCATTCAGTGACAGCTTGGAAAGTAATAATTACCAATGTGGCCTGATCTCAATGCTCTCTCCGTCTTCATTCTCGTCGCTCAAGAGCGCAATTTTCGCGCCGCTGCCGATAGGCTCGGCGTCACCCGGTCGGCGGTCAGCCAGACGATCCGGCGATTGGAAGAGAACATGGGCATCGCGCTGCTGCAGCGCACAACCCGCAGCGTCAGCCTGACAGAGGCTGGCGAACGGCTTTATGCGGACATAGAGCCGGCGGTATCGGACATACGCACCGCGATGGAAAAGACGGACGCATTGCGGACGCGGCCCCGCGGTCAATTACGGCTCGCCGTTTCATCGATCGCGGAGCGATTTCTCTCCGGCGATTTTCTAGCGGGCTTTGCGGCCGCCAATCCCGAGATCCAGCTCGACATCACCGTCACGGACGAGGAATTCGACATCGTCTCGGAAGGCTATGACGCCGGCGTCCGGCTTGGTGAAGTCATCGATCAGGATATGATTGCCATACCCGTCGCCGGCAACGAGCGGCAACTGGCCGTCTGTTCGCCCGCTTATCGCGATCGATTCGGCATCCCCTTGCATCCGAAAGAACTCTCCCTGCATCGATGCATAGGCTGGCGCCCTGCGCCAAAGGCTGTCCCTTACCGCTGGGAGTTTGCGGAAGAGGGCAAGGAATTCCGGGTGGAGGTCGCACCCGAGGTGACGACGAATGACATGGGCGTGATGATCAAGCTGGCTGTCGCCGGAGCGGGAATCACATTCGGGATGGAGGAAAGCTTTCATGACTTCATCGGCAGAAACGAACTGGTGCCGATCCTGGAGGAATATTGCCCCTATTTCCCTGGTTTCTATCTCTACTATCCCAATCGACGAAACATGGCTCCGAAGCTTCGAGCGCTGATAGCGTATCTGAAGCGCTATGAGGGCTTTGCGGGCCGAAATTCCCGATAGAAACTTGCTTTAGGATTTGGCAGCGCCAAGATCGTGGGCCGTCGTCTGTAGGGTAAGATAAACGGGAAAATGGCGGAGAAGATGGGATTCGAACCCACGATACCATTTCTGGTATACTCCCTTAGCAGGGGAGCGCCTTCGACCACTCGGCCACCTCTCCGGTGCGGCCCTGATAGGGCCATTCATTTATCGACGCAAGCGCTTTTTCGCGCTTGTGTACGTTCTTTCCATGATTCAGCAACAGGCGATTGCCGGCCGAACCATGCTCCGGCCGGCTCGAAAATTCACATCAAGCCAGCAACTGCTTCAAATCCGCGGCCGGGTCGGCAAGGATCTCCCGGGACGGATTGGCGCCGGTTTCCAGGAGCTTTTTGCCGGTCACATAGGCCTTTGCGTCGTTTATCGCGTCGACGGCTATGAAACGACCCTGCTTGAAATACCAGACGGAAGCAGCACCCTCGCGCGCGCCGGGACGCAGAAGCGTCTCGTCGTAACCCAGATTGAAACCGGCGATCTGCAGCTTGACGTCATATTGATCCGACCAGAACCACGGCTTCGGGTCATAGGCCTTTTCGTTGCCGGCTATGATTCCCGCCGCGGCTTCCGCCTGGTCGACGGCATTCTGCACGGATTCGAGCCTGATACGGCCACCCTCCCATGGCAACTCCACGCAATCACCCATGGCGAAGATTGCGGGATCGGAGGTGCGGGCAAACGAATCGACGACGATGCCGTTGCCAACCTCAAGGCCGGCCTCCTTGGCAAGCCTATCATTGGGAGCTACGCCGATGCCGACGACGACGAAATCGACATCGATGGTAGACCCGTCGGACAATTCGGCGGCGGCAACATGGCCGTTGCGGCCGATGAGCTGCTTCAGGCCGGTCTTCTCGCGAATGACCACATCGTGCTTTTGATGGATGGCCCGGAAAATATCGGCCGTTTCCTTGGCCGCCACCCGCTGCAATATCCGGTCGCCCATCTCGATGAGCGTGACCTCAAGGCCGCGATGGCGCGCGACAGCGGCTGCCTCGAGCCCGATATAGCCGCCGCCGATGATAAGCACCCGGCGTCCAGGGCGCATCTCGCCGGCAAGAAGATCGGCATCGCGCTTGTCGCGGGCGAGATAGACGCCTTCGAGCGCGCCGCCGACGGAGGGCGGCAGGCGGCGGGGCGTCGAGCCCGTCGCAAGCGCCAGCGTCTCATAATCCAGCCTGGAGCCGTCCTGCATGACGATCTGCTTTGCGGCACGATCGATCTGCTCGACCCAGGTGGACACACGAATCTCGACATTATTGTCGGTGTACCAATGTTCGGGCCTGAACAGCAGGCGATCAAAAGTCATCTCGCCGAGCAGATACTTCTTGGTCAGTGGCGGTCGCTGATAGGGAAGATTCTCTTCAGCACCGACGATGGTGATCGGCCGCGAATCACCCAGCCCGCGCAATTTGGCTGCGAGGGCGAAACCCGCCTGCCCGGCCCCGATAATGACCAATCTGCCCGTCACGATCCGTACTCCATTGTTACTATGGCGAGCCCCAGTATGGACGCGCTCGTAGGATTCAGGGGTAACGCCTGCATCCGCAAGCGTCAATCACGACTGACCCTGCGCCCCGGATCGGGAGAAAGTTAGGCCGACAGGCTCAGCCTGATATTTCGACCCAGCGGCGCTCGTGGAAGGATTGCGCCATGGCGTGCACCGATTTCTCGATTCGCAGCCCATCCTTGAAAGCCACGACTGACGCAGCTTCGCCCCCTATGGCTCGGATCAGCTCGCGGCATTCGATGATCTTCAGATCGTTGAAGCCAAGGCCGTGGCCGGGCGCCGGGATGAAGCGGTCATAGGGCTTATGCGCGGGCGCGGCCAGCACCTTGCGGAAGCCCTGTTCGCTGTCCCTGCCCTCGGCTTGGTAGAGCTCGAATTCGTTCATGCGCTCCTGGTCATAGGAGATCGAGCCTTTGGAGCCGAAGATCTGCAACGCGATCCGTCCCTTGCGGCCCCAAGCGGAGCGGTTGGCCATGAGAACCACGGAAATGCCGCCGCCAAGCCGCATCAGCACATTGGCGAGATCGTGATTTTCGACCGCGCGGCTGCCACCATCCTTCAACGGCCGTTCGGCATAGGGCTTCACCATGTCGGTAATGACAGCTTCCACATGGCCGAACAGGAACCAGAGCAGCGAAAGCGGATGCACGGCGAAATCATCGAGAGCGCCATAACCAGAGGCAAGCTCACTCTTCCAATAGAATAGGCCATTCGGATCGGCCATGAAGTCCTCGTCCATCTCGACGCGGACGTGATTGACCGCTCCGATCGCGCCTTCCGCAATCAGCGCCTTGATGTGCCGCATAACCGGGTTCTGGATATAATTGTAGCCGAGAATGGCAACCTTGCCCGAGGCCTTGGCCGCAGCCAGCATGCGTTCGGCATCGCCATAGGATGGCGCCATCGGTTTTTCGCACCAGACGTGCTTGCCGGCTTCAAGGGCTGCGATCGCCATTTCCGGGTGGAACTGGTTGGGCGTCGTAACGGAGACGACATCGACATCCGGATCTGCGATGAGCTCGCGCCAGTCGGCCGTTGCCTTTTCGAAGCCGAATTCGTCGCCGCGCGCCTTTGCCAGATCGGCATTGGCTTCGGCAAGATGCACCAGGCGCGGCCGCGCGACATCGCCGAATACGGTTTTGACGGCATTCCATGCCAGCGCATGGCATTTGCCCATATAACCGGTGCCGATCAATCCAACGCCCAACGGCTTCATTTACCCTTCCTCCTCAAATCCGCTCCCGAAGTTGCGCGATTTTTGGAATATTTAAACCGTTTTGACAAGCACACTCATGGCATCGGCATCTCTTCCGCAGGCAGAAATTCATATTTACACGTTTAAAATCATAAACTTAAAATTATTCGTGCCGAACGATTCAAAATCCGGTATCGTTGGAAATATGGAACGTTTGTTTCATTACGGGCATTGGGGGAGCTAAAGGACGGTGCATGGACAACAATATCGAGACGCAGACCAAGGTACCACGCGACTTCGAAAGCCTGCGCAGCACCATTATAGAGCGCAAGAATGCCATGCCGAAGCGGTTGGCCCAGGTTGCCGCCTTTGCGCTCGGCAATCCCGATGAGATCGCCTTCGGCACGACGGCCAGCATCGCGGCTGCCGCCGAAGTTCAGCCTTCCACATTGGTGCGCCTTGCTCATCACCTCGGCTATGAGGGCTTTTCCGATCTTCAGAGCATCTTTCGTGAACGGCTGCGCGACCGGACGCTGAGCTATGAGGAGCGGCTGGTAACGCTCGAACGCTCCGGCATCGAGAACGAAGAGGCCAGCATTCTCTCGGGCTTCCTCTCTGCGGCGAGCCAATCCGTCAACAAGCTCGCCGCAACCATCGAGACCGACACCTTCGCCAAGGCCGTCGACGTGCTTGCAGCGGCCGAGACGATCTATCTCATCGCCAAGCGCCGCTCCTATCCGCTGACGGCACATATGACCTATGCCTTCTCCAAGCTGAACATTCGTCACCAGATCGTCGCCTCGCCGAACGGCATCGACGGCGAGATCACCCGCTTCGCAACGGAGAAGGACGCCGCCATCGCCGCGAGCTTTTCGCCCTATGCCGCCGATAGCCTGGCGCAGGCACAGGATCTCTCCTCGCGCAACGTCCCGGTCATCGCCATTACCGATTCGGCCTTTTCGCCGCTTACCGCTTGCACCGACTACTGGTTTGAAGTGGCGGAAGCCGATTTTGCCGGTTTCCGCTCGCTGTCGGCATCGATGGCGCTGATCATGGCCTTTCCTGTCGCCATCGCCGAGCGCCGTCGAAAAGCTGCGACAAAAGCCGATAAAACGAAAATGGAATAAACATTCCGAATTGACAAAATCTCGGAACCAATGTTTCACTACAACCAAGATCACGGCCGCGGGAGATGGTCGCCAGATCCATAGCAACCGGGACGAAACGAACACCGGCACTTTCAATAACGCATGATCTCGGCGCAGGCTGAAAAGCAAAAGAGGTCATGCTCCGACGGGAGGACATCATGGCACACGACAATTCTGGCGCTGGGCCGGACACAAAACTCGATGTGATCACCATCGGCCGCTCCTCCGTCGACCTTTATGGTCAGCAGATCGGCTCGAAGCTCGAAGATATCGCCTCTTTCGCCAAATCGGTCGGCGGCTGCCCGGCCAATATCGCCATCGGCACGGCGCGGCTCGGCCTGAAATCCGGCCTTATCACCCGTGTCGGCGACGAGCAGATGGGCCGCTTCATTCGCGAGCAGACAGCCCGCGAAGGTGTGGCCGTCGACGGGATCGCAACAGACAAGGAACGCCTGACGGCGCTGGTGCTGCTGGCGGTCGAGGCCGAAGGCGTCTCGCCGATGATCTTCTATCGGTCAGATTGCGCCGACATGGCGCTGAACGAAGACGATATCGACGAAGGCTTCATCAAGTCCTCGGGCGCCGTTCTGGTCTCCGGCACGCATTTCTCCAAGCCCAATACCGAAGCCGCCCAACGCAAGGCGATCCGTATCGCCAAGGCGAACGGCCGCAAGGTGATCTTCGATATCGATTACCGGCCGAACCTCTGGGGCCTCGCCGGCCATGCCGAAGGCTTCGAGCGCTATGTGAAGTCGGATCGCGTGTCCTCCAAAATGAAAGAGACCTTGCCGGATTGCGACCTGATCGTCGGCACGGAAGAAGAGATCATGATCGCCTCTGGCGCCGACAACGTGCTCGGCGCCTTGAAGGAAATTCGCCGTCTCTCGTCCGCCGTCATCGTGCTGAAACGCGGCGCCATGGGCTGCATCGTCTATGAAGGCCCGATTTCGGACGATCTCGAAGCCGGTATCGTCGGCCAGGGTTTCCCGATCGAGGTCTTCAACGTCCTCGGAGCGGGCGATGCCTTCATGTCCGGCTTCCTGCGCGGCTATCTGCGCGGCGAGCCCTTGAAGACCTGTGGCACCTGGGCGAATGCCTGCGGCGCCTTCGCCGTCTCGCGCTTGCTCTGCTCGCCGGAATATCCGACCTGGGCTGAGCTCGATTTCTTCCTGAAAACGGGCAGCAAGCATAGGGCGCTGCGCAAGGACGAGGCAATCAACCACATTCATTGGGCGACGACCCGCCGCGCCGATGAAATCCCGCTGCTGATGGCGCTTGCGATCGACCATCGCTCGCAGCTCGTCAGCGTCTGCGATGAACTCGGCATCGGCCATGACAAGATCGTCGCCTTCAAGCGACTGGCCGTCGAGGCGGCAGCTCGTGTGGCCGACGGCCGCCCCGGCTACGGCATGCTGATCGATGAGCGCTTCGGGCGCGACGCCTTCTTCGATGCGGCAACCAAGAATTTCTCCTGGATCGGCCGTCCTGTCGAACTGCCGGGATCGAAGCCGCTGAAATTCGAATTCAGCCAGGACATCGGCTCCCAGCTCGTCGAATGGCCGCTCAATCATTGCATCAAATGCCTATGCTTCTACCATCCGGACGATCCGCAAGAATTGAAGGCGGAGCAGCAGGAGAAGCTGCGGACCCTGTTCGAGGCCGCGCGCAAGGTAGGACGCGAACTGCTGGTGGAAATCATCGCCAGCAAGAACGGACCACTGACCGACGATACGATTCCGAGGGCAATGGAAGAGCTCTATGCACTCGGCATCAAGCCGGACTGGTGGAAGCTGGAGCCGCAGGAATCGACGGCTGCCTGGAAAAAAATCGATGCCGTGATCGCCAAAAATGATCCATGGTGCAGTGGTATCGTCCTGCTCGGCCTGGAGGCGCCGGCGGAAGAACTGATCCGCAGCTTCGAGGCGACGCTGGCGGCTCCCTCGGTCAAGGGCTTCGCCGTTGGGCGGACCATCTTCTCCGATGCGGCCCGTGCGTGGCTCTCGGGTGGCATGAACGACGAGGAAGCGATTGCCGACATGGCCGGCCGTTTCCGGCAACTGACGGACGCGTGGCTCAAGACTCGCGGCCTATGAGAATCTAGCATTTGGGAGGCGCCCGATGGGCAAGACGATCCGATTGACGATGGCACAGGCCGTCGCACATTTCCTCAAGAAGCAGATGACCATCATCGACGGACAGAAGCAGCCGATCTTCGGCGGCGTCTGGGCAATCTTCGGTCACGGCAATGTCGCGGGCATCGGCGAGGCGCTCTATCAGGTGCGCGAGGAACTGCCGACCTTCCGCGCCCACAATGAGCAGGGCATGGCCCATGCCGCCATCGCCTATGCCAAGGCGAGCTTTCGTCAGCGTTTCATGGCCTGCACGACCTCCATCGGTCCCGGCGCGCTGAATATGGTGACGGCCGCCGGCGTTGCGCATGTCAATCGTATTCCGGTTCTCTTCCTGCCGGGCGACGTCTTTGCCAACCGCGCGCCCGATCCAGTGCTGCAGCAGATCGAGGATTTTGGTGACGGCACCGTTTCGGCCAACGACGCCTTCCGCCCTGTCTCGCGCTATTTCGACCGCATCACCCGCCCGGAGCAGATCATGACGGCGCTGAAGCGCGCCATGCAGGTGCTGACCGATCCCCTCGATTGCGGCCCGGTGACGCTTTCACTCTGCCAGGACGTGCAGGCCGAAGCCTATGATTATCCCGAAAGCTTCTTCGAAGAGCATGTCTGGACGCAGCGCCGACCGCAGCCGGATGCCGACGAACTTGCCAATGCCATCTCGCTGATCCGTCGTTCGGAAAAGCCGGTCATTCTGGCCGGCGGCGGCGTGCTCTATTCGCAGGCGACGAGGGAACTCGTCGCTTTCGCCGAAGCGCATGACATCCCCGTCGTTGTCACACAGGCCGGCAAATCGGCGATCGACGAGACGCATCCCCTCGCACTCGGCTCCGTCGGCGTGACGGGCACATCGGCGGCCAATGCCATCGCCGAGGAGACCGATCTGGTGATCGCCGTCGGCACGCGCTGCCAGGACTTCACCACCGGCTCCTGGGCGCTGTTCAAGAACGAGAAGCTGGCCATGATCGGCCTCAACATTGCCGCCTACGACGCTCTCAAGCACAACAGTCACCCGCTGGTGACGGATGCGCGCGAAGGGCTGAAGGCGCTTTCCGCCGGCCTGACAGGCTGGCGCGCGCCGGCGTCGCTTGCCGAAAAGGCGACGAAAGAAAAGCAGATCTGGATGGAAGCCGCCGCAAAGGCCATGGCGACCACCAATGCCGCCCTGCCCTCCGACGCCCAGGTCATCGGCGCCGTCACCCGCACGCTCGGTGGCGAAAACAGCATTCTGGTCTGCGCAGCTGGCGGCCTGCCCGGCGAGCTGCACAAGCTCTGGCCGGCAACGGCTCCCGGCAGCTATCATATGGAATATGGCTTCTCCTGCATGGGCTATGAGATTGCCGGTGGCCTTGGCGTCAAGATGGCGCGACCCGAAAAGGATGTCGTCGTCATGGTCGGCGACGGCTCCTATATGATGCTGAATTCCGAACTGGCGACCTCCGTCATGCTCGGGCTGAAGATTACCGTCGTGCTGCTCGACAACCGTGGCTATGGCTGCATCAATCGCCTGCAGATGGCGACCGGCGGCGCGAACTTCAACAATCTCTTGAAGGATGCGCGCTTCGAGGTGATGCCGGAGATCGACTTCCGGGCGCATGCGGCCAGCATGGGCGCGATAGCCGTGAAGGTCTCGTCCATCACCGAGCTGGAACAGGCCATCGAGGCATCGAAGAAGAACGACCGCAGCTCGGTCATCGTCATCGACACCGATCCGCTGATCACCACGAATGAAGGCGGCCACTGGTGGGATGTCGCCGTTCCCGAAGTCAGCCCGCGCGCCGAGGTCAACAAGGCTCGCGCCGCCTACGAACAAGCCCGCACCGCCCAGCGCATCGGCTGATCCATTTCCGTCATTTTTCTGGAGGAGCTTTCGGCTCCTCCAATAGCTTTTCAAGGAGACCATTGATGAAGGCCAAACTCGGCATGTCGCCCATCGCCTGGTGGAACGACGATCTTCCGGAGCTCAGCGACGACGTATCTCTGGAAGAATGCTTACGCCAGTCGCGCGGCGCCGGCTTTACCGGCATGGAACAGGGCCGGCGCTTCCCGAGCAATCCCGATGAGATGCTGCCAATCCTGCGTGCCGCCGACGTGACGCTTTGCGGCGGCTGGTTTTCCGGCACACTCGTCAATGAGGAGCTAGCGGCAAACAAGGATCGCATCGCGCCGATGATCGAGCTGTTCAAGGCCGTCAACGCGCCCTGCATCGTCTATGGCGAAGTCGGCCGCTCCATCCAGGGCGACCGCTCCAAGCCGCTCGCCACCAAGCCGCGCCTTTCGGATGACGAGATGAAGACCTATGCCCGCCGCGTCACCGAATTCGGCGAATGGTGCGCCGAGCAAGGCATGCCGCTTTCCTATCATCATCATATGGCGGCCGTGGTCGAAACCGAGCCGGAACTCGACGCCTTCATGCGCAATTCCGGCGAAGGCATTCCGCTGCTGCTCGATGCCGGTCACCTGGCCTTTGCCGGCGGCGACGTGCTGCGCGCCATCGACAACCACCACGCCCGCATCAACCACGTTCACGTCAAGGATATCCGCAAGTCCATCGTCGACGGGCTGGATCGCAGCCGGCAGTCCTTCCTCGATGCCGTCGCGCTCGGCGCGTTCACGGTGCCGGGCGATGGCTCGCTCGATTTCGGCGCCATTGTCCAGCGCTTCGCCGATTACGGCTATGAAGGCTGGTTCGTGGTCGAGGCCGAACAGGATCCGCGCAAGGCGCCACCGCAGAAGATGGCCGAGATCGGCCATGCCGAGCTGATGCGTGTCATGACGGCCGCAGGCTACACGGTGGAAACCGAAGGCTTTCCCAAGGGATAGCTAGAGCGCTTCCGCTTTTCTTCGAATCGCGAAAACGCTCTAGCTCTTTGTTTTCACGCAATTCCGGACGGAAAACCGCTGCGCACTTTTCCTGGAATTGCTCGAGAGATGAGCGCCTCCTCGCCCACATCGAAGGCAGCGAGGAGCGTTTTCCCAAGCAATGGAGGAACAGACCCATGCCCAATCTCAAGGTCAAACCTGACGGCTCCCATGGCCGCGTCACCCATGTCACGCCCGAAAGCGCCGGCTGGACCTATGTCGGCTTCGATCTCCACCGGTTGAAGCCGGGCGAAACCGCCTCGGCCGAAACGGGCGATCGCGAGGTCTGCCTCGTCTGGGTCAGCGGCAAGGGCAGCGCCAAGGCGGGTACGAAGGATTTCGGCTCGCTCGGCGGCCGCATGAGCCCCTTCGAGGGCGCGCCGCATGCGCTCTATATTCCAGCAGGCTCGAGCTGGTCGGTGACCGCCGAGACCGATCTGGAACTCGCCGTCTGCTCGGCACCGGGCGGCGGCTCCTATGAAGCACGCGCCATCCCGCCGGGCACGCATCCGGCGCTGACGCGCGGCAAGGGCACCAATGTCCGCTACGTCAACAACATCATGCC
Source organism: Rhizobium sp. ERR 1071 (assembly GCF_007828675.1). NCBI lineage: Bacteria > Pseudomonadati > Pseudomonadota > Alphaproteobacteria > Hyphomicrobiales > Rhizobiaceae > Rhizobium > Rhizobium sp. ERR 1071. Next base: position 1,015,754 of record NZ_VITM01000001.1, read on the forward strand.
GGAAGACGATGGCGCGGCCCATTCGCTGCTGGTCGTGGAAGTGATTACGCCCGGCGGACACACCTCCTCCTACCCTCCGCACAAGCACGATCAGGACGATCTTCCGAACGAAAGCTTCCTTGAGGAGACCTATTACCACCGCCTCAACCCGCCGCAGGGTTTTGGCTTCCAGCGGGTCTATACCGACGACCGGTCGCTCGATGAGGTGATGGTGCTGGAGGATGGCGATGTGACGCTGGTGCCAAAGGGATATCACCCTTGCGCTGCCTGCCACGGCTATGATCTCTATTACCTGAACGTTATGGCCGGGCCGAAGCGCATCTGGAAATTCCATAATGCCGTGGAACACGAATGGCTGCTGAAGTCCTGAGATTGCGCTGAGGTTCTCAACCATCCGCCCTCGTGCTTCGAGACGGCCCTTCGGGCCTCCTCAGCATGAGGGCTAATCTTTGCACCCAGCCGCTACGGGCTCATTTCTTCGTTGCCTCTGCATTGCGATAGCGACGAGCCTGCTCCATCCTCACCCTGGCAGGTCTATCGCGAGCTGAAATTGTTGCCACCTCCCCTTCTCCCCTCGGGGAGAAGGTGCCGACAGGCGGATGAGGGGGTGCCTGCCAAACGCACGAAAATCCATGAATTCAAATCGATAGCCCCCTCATCCGACCCTTCGGGCCACCTTCTCCCCGAGGGGAGAAGGAGCTTACGGTGCTCATCCGCTCCATATGCGATAGCCCTGCTCACCCTGAGGAGCGAAGCCTCGAAGGGCGAGGATGGCCCCGAGCTTTCAGCAAAAGGAGGCCGCGCCCTGAAAGCGCGGCCTTTCTCATATCATGCGGGCAACAAGCCGTAGCGCCATTTCCGATCCCTGGCATTGCGCGACAGCACCAGCCAGGTCAGCAGAATCATCCCCATTTCTGCAAAGATCGGCGTCATCCATATCCCGCGTTCGCCGAAGACAAGCGGCAGGAGGAATGTCAGCGGCAGGGTGAAGAGGTAAGACCGTGACAGGCCAAAGATCGCGCCGCGTTTCGCATCGCCGATCGACTGGAAATAGGACGACAGGATGATCGCCTGGCCGAAGAGGAAATAGGCGCCGATCGTCCAGGGCAGGATGCGGCCGACCTCCGCGACGATCAGGGGATCGGCGACGAAGACCGAGCCCAGATGCCCCGCCAGCAGCTCGACGACGAATTCGACGGCGGCGCAATAGACCAGAGCCGAAATCAGGGCGATGACAACGCTACGACCGACGCGCGCCGGAAGCGCTGCGCCATGGTTGTGGCCCGATATGGTCTGGAGAGCGATGCTCAAGCCCAGTAGTGGCAGATAGGCGAAGGTCATGACACGGGTCACGATGCCATAGGCGCCGACGGTTGCGACATAATCGCCCTGATGCCAGATCGACACATTGAAGAGGATGGCGGCCGAGCTTAGCGAAATGCCGATGAAGCCGAGGCTCATCGGCGCGCCGAAGGCAAAGATGCCGCGCCACTCGCGAACATGCAGCGCCATATCGACCCAGAGCCCGTTCGGCCGACGCAGGCGATAGATGACGACGAGCGCCAGGCAGATGAATTGCGCCAGGATCGAGCCGCCGGCGGAGCCGACCACGCCCCAATGAAGGACGGCCATCAGCAGCCAGTTTGCCACGATATTCAGCAGCGTCGAGGCAAGCGTCACCAGCGTCATGAAACCGAGCTTTCCTTCGCAGCGCAGCCCATCGAGATGCACCGACAGGAAGAAGCTGATCGGCGCGAAGGCGATCATGGTGCCCATGAAGGCCTCGGCGTTGCGGGCGACATCGACATTTCCCGCCGCAGCCACGGCAATGAACTGCCGACCGGCGAGCCAGTAGACGAGGTTGATTACGACCACGATGGCAAGTGCCAGCGTGTGGGCGCCGGTGAATACCGACTTCGCGCCCTGGCGATCACCGGCGCCGAGGCGGCGGGCGAGAATGCTCGCCATGCCGTTCGAAACCAGCGTCTGCAGCGCGATCAGCAGCATGAGCGCGGGAAAGATGAGGCTGACGGCGGACAGCGCGTCGCCGCCGACATAGACGCCAAGAAAATAGGCGTCGACGACGGCGAAGAGGCCGCTGACCGTGGTGATGATGATGATCGGCGCGGCCGTCCTGGCAAAGACGCCAGGCAGCCAGCCGGTGAGGAACATGTTGTTTTCGTTCGTGTGCGCCATGGTGGTATCCGGACGGAATCGCTCGCAAGCGACGAAGATAATGGTCTAGCGATGAAGTCAGATGTCGATAACGAGGTGCGGTAGGCCGTTCGACGTCCGGCGCGGCGAAATGCCGTCGGCATCGACCTGGGCGTTGATGCGCTGGCGGAATGCCGAGAAGCTCTCGAACTCCACCACATCGACCGGTTCGTCGAAATGGATCGTTATCCTGTAGAGCCCGCCAGACTTCGCCGACATCGCCAGAACCTTGCCCGTGAAGGGCTTGTTCAGATAGCGCCCGCGCACGGCAGAGCCGACATCGAAGGGCGCGTCCGGCCCATCGTTGGGTTTTGCGGCAAGCGCCGACAGCGTGTTCCAGTCGCGCAGCCCGTGTTGCTTGGCAATGAGTTCCAGTGCCGTCGAGTGGCTCATGTCGTCGCCGCGTTCGGCCATCGCCTGACGTAGACGCCGGGCCTGAGCCTTCAATTCATCTATGGACGGATACGTCGTCATAGGATCAGCCTTTGCTAAGGCACGCACTTACGACCGTGAAACGGGGCTCGCATTACCGTCAGTCAGCATGCCCTGAATGGCTGTGACCTAAAACAGCGAAGACTTCACCTTGGATTTTCATCCGCGAGCGGCAGGCGCCTCGAACCGAGCCCCCGTATGATCGAAGCCGCTCTCGCTGTCAAGATGCGCCCAAATCGGCACAAAAGACGAACCCGTTAAAATTCTACCAATGCAATTGACGCTTCCGCAAAATCTCCGTGCAAGGTTCGTGGTGTAACCGAGATGAATTCGGTCTGTTCTTCAACAGGGAATGACAATGCTTCGCGCAACCCATCTGGCGAAAGTCAAATCCGAAGTTTACGAACGCAGCTGGGAACGGTTCTACGTCCAGAGGCCGGCGCGCCTCGTAGCGGTTCGTCCCTGTCTGACGGGTATTTCCGTACGCAGCGCCGAAATTACCGACATTTCGCGCGGCGGCGCGAGCTTCACCGTCGCCACGACCGTCGGCCTGCCGACCCATTACTATCTGAACATCCTCGGCCTCGCCTACCGCATCGCCTGCGCTGAAACGAGCCGCAACGGCAACCGCGTCCATGTGCGCTTCATCAACCTGATCGAACCGGAGACGCTGCGCCGCGTCGTGCGCGCCGATTTCATGATCGGCAATGTTGAAGCGCTGGCTGCACGCGGCAAGAGGCGGCCGGTATAAATTCGGCTTCACATCCTCAATCGCTTCGCACGTCCCCGCGGGCATATCGTGCAGGCGGCATACCTGTGTAGCGCGCAAAGGCAACACTGAAAGTGCTTGCCGATCCGTAGCCAACGCGTTCAGCTACCTGATCCATCCGTAATTCGCGGCTGCGCAATAGCTGCTTTGCAAGAGCCATGCGCCAAGCCATTAGATATTCCATTGGCGGCAGGCCAACGACGCGGCTGAAGCGCGCAAAGAAAGCCGATCGGGACAGGGCCGCTTCGGTCGCAAGATCCGCGACAGTCCAAGGATGGGCAGGACGCGCATGCATCGCGTGAAGTGCTGCGGATAGGCGTTCATCGGCAAGGCCGCGACTCAAGCTCGACGTGACGGTCGTTTCCGTGCCGGATCGCAATGCCTCGATCAACAACACCTCCAGTAGCCGTTCCAGCACGAGTTCGCGTGCCGGCCGGCGCTCGCGCGTTTCCTCACCGACCAATTGCATCAGCGTCGCGAGTCGAGGCTCGTCACGAACGATAACTACATCAGGCAAGAGAGAAACGAGCAAGGCCGCATCCGGCGCACCGAAGCTGCAATGCCCTATGCGCATGCGCATATCCGCCGGCCCTTCGGGGCGGCCAACACGGAAATGGCCACCACTCAACTGCGTTGGAACCATGGCGGATAGACCGGCCGGTGCGTCGACGCTCTCGTTGATAAGGTCGCGCATGGCAGGAACGAGCACGAAATCGCCGGCTCGGAGGATAAAAGGTTGCTGTCCTCCAAACGTTACGCGGCAACGCCCCTCAAGGATTGCGCAGTAGAATGGCTCGCCTGTGGCCTCGCGATGAATTCGCCAGGCGCCGGCGCATTCCACCAGCTTCGAAAAGCGTGCGGCCGGCTGCAGCAGTGTGACGATTTCGGCAAGGGGATCGACGGTCATAATCAGGACTAACGCTAAAGAAAGGGAGACTATAGCGTATATAAAGTCTCTCGTGCGGTCACTACCATGGTATCATTCCTTTTGTTTGGAGAGGCTCATGTCCACGATATTGATTACTGGTTGCTCGTCTGGCTTCGGCCTGGAGACTGCGAAACTGTTTTTTGAACGAGGGTGGGATGTCATCGCAACGATGCGCACGCCCATACCCGAGCTGCTACCGGTTTCCGAACGCTTGCGTATTCTCGCGCTCGACGTCACCAATCCGGCAAGCATCGCAGACGCCGTGAAGGCTGCCGGTCCGATAGACGTATTGGTCAACAATGCCGGTTTCGGAGCGCCCTCACCAATCGAGCTGACTGCGCCGGAGACGGTGCAGTCGCTGTTCCAGACAAATACGATCGGGACATTGGCGATGATTCAGGCCGTATTGCCCCAGATGCGTCAACGTCGGGCCGGAGTCATCGTCAACGTCACCTCCACGGTGACGGTCAAGACTCTGCCTGTGATTGGGATCTACCGGGCGAGCAAGGCGGCGGTGAACGCGTTCACCGAGTCCTTATCGGTGGAGATGGAGCCATTTGGCGTGCGGGTGCATATTGTCCTGCCAGGCCGGTCGCCGGAAACTCGCTTTGGGGAGAATGCGCGTCCACATTTGCGTGGTCTGGACGATCCGGATTATGCGCCCTTGATCCAGCAATTCATAAAGAATGTACAGGACGACACCAGCCCTGTGACCTATGCTCCCGACGTAGCGAAGGCAGTGTGGCGGGCAGCCACCGATCCATCCGCCCCGCTGCGAATTCCGGGCGGTGCGGATGCTGAACTCTGGATGGCTGAGGCAGGTTTGTAACCGGAATCGGTGGCAGCCAAAAAGCTGCTGCCGTCCCGACTCGGCCGTGCATTAGAGGGAACACGCAGCCATCGGCCCCGGGAGCGCGGACCGGCAGCTGCGTTCGGCCCTTTGCGCCGTTCTATAACGGCAGGCGTAGTTCGCCCATTGATATGCGGCGTATGAGATCGGTGAAAAGATCGCATTCCGCAGCCATGACTCGTTGTTCCAGCGAAACTACGCTATCGTCAGGATGGATTTGAACAGTCGTTGTGGCCACAGTTCTTCCGTGATCATACTCTCCGTCTACGAGGTGGATCGTTGCACCTGTTTCTGTCTCCCGATTGTCGAGCACGGCTTGGTGAACTCTTCGCCCATACATTCCCAATCCGCCGTATTTGGGCAGCAGCCCCGGATGAACATTCAATATTCGCCCCTTAAAAGCGGCTAGCGTAAGCGGGCCAAGTTTCTTGAGATAGCCAGATAAGACAACGATTTCAGCGTCATAGGCGATTAGCGTGTCGCGAAGCTGTTTGTCCGCATCAGCCTCCCTGTCCTTCGTCGGAATATGAAGCGAGGGAATATCGTTGGCCTCAGCATAGGTGAGCGCTGGGGACGAAGCCCTATTGCTAACCAGCACGACAGCGGTGGCGTTCATTGTGTTCGCTCGAATGGCTTCGTTGATCGTCCGAAATGAGGTTCCATTGTTTGATGCAAGGAACGCTATTGCGAGCTTATCCATCAGGGGCCTCGTTAATCGATGCTCTCGCGACGACCGAGACTCCCTTTAATGACAACTGACGAGGATTTTCAATGATTGCGACGACGCAATCCGAAGGCCGCGTCTTTCCACCTTGCAACCACCCGCCAAGCGCCTATTCTGCCGCACCCAGCAACCGAATTCGGGAAACAAAGCCAGCATGTCCGCCTTTTCGCGCTTCACGCCGCTGATCAGCGCCCTGCCCTCCACCATTCCTTTCGTCGGCCCCGAGGCGCTGGAGCGTCAGCGCGGGCTGACGGTCAAAGCCCGTATCGGCGCCAATGAAAACGGCTTCGGGCCTGCGCCCTCTGTCATTGCCGCCATGCGCGAGCGGGCCGGCGATATCTGGATGTATAACGATCCGGAAAATTTCGAGCTGAAGCAGGCATTGGCGGCACATCTCGGCGTCCGGCCGGCCAATATCGCCGTCGGCGAAGGCATCGACAGTCTGCTCGGGCTGATCGCGCGCATGGTGATCGAGCCGGGTACGCCCGTCGTCACCTCGCTCGGCGGTTATCCCACCTTTAATTTCCATGTCGCGGGTTTCGGCGGTCGCCTTGTTACCGTGCCCTATGTCGATGATCGCGAAGACCTCGATGGGCTGCTCGAAGCAGTGAAGCGCGAAAACGCGCCGCTCGTCTATTTCGCCAATCCCGACAATCCGATGGGCAGCTGGTGGGATGCCGACAAGATCGTCGCCTTTGCCCGTCGATTGCCTGACAATTGCCTGCTGATCCTCGACGAGGCCTACAGCGAAACCGGACCTGCCAGCTCGCTACCCGATATCTCCACGCTGATCGACCTGCCGAATGTCTTGCGCACCCGCACCTTTTCCAAAGCCTATGGGCTTGCCGGCGCCCGCGTCGGCTATGTCATCGGCGCGCCCGAGACGGTGCTGACCTTCGACAAGATCCGCAATCATTTCGGCATGAACAGGCTTGCGACCGTGGCGGCTCTGGCCGCGCTAAAGGATCAGGCCTATCTCGCCGAAGTGGTCGGCAAGATCCGGGCCGCACGCGAGGAGATCGGCACGATCGCCCGCGACAATGGCTTGCTGCCGCTCGCCTCCGCCACCAACTTCGTCGCCATCGATTGCGGCCGCGACGGCACCTATGCCCGCGCGATCGTCGACGGGCTGATCCAGCACGGCGTCTTCATCCGCATGCCGGGTGTCGCGCCCCTCAACCGCTGCATCCGCGTCAGCGTCGGCCCGAAGCAGGATCTCGATCTCCTGGCCGAGGCGTTACCGAAGGTCCTGAAGGCGATCGGTTAAGCTCAAAACGACGAAACCGCGCCTGCCTTGTCCCGGCCGGTCGCGGTTTTCATCATTTCGGCTGGCCTCTCCGTCAGCCGCCGACATCCCCTCTTGAGAGGTCAGGAAGTCTTACTGCTTGCGGCACGCTTCAGTGCGTGGTCATCCATTCGCGGGCGGCGCGCAGCGCGGCTGCGAGCTGCATCTTCGTCAAGGTCGCGGCAACGTCGGCGCGAAGCTCGGCGGCGCGCTCGCTGCCACGGATGGCGGCGATATTCAACCATTTGTGTGCGGCAACGAGGTCTGCATTGCAGCCCCTGCCGGTCGCGTAGTTCACGCCCAGTTCGCAAAGGGCATCGGCGCTGTTACCACCCATCATGGCATTTCCAGACATCGGCGTTTCGAAGCGTGCCATTGCTATTATCCCTGTTTGACTTCTGTTCGTATCTGCCCTGTTTTCCGTCCGAACCTTGCCGTCATCCGCGGCTTTCCGGTTCTTCCGGCCGGCGGGTTTGCCCCGCTCGTTTGATGGCTTCACTATCGCAGACGGCCTTCAAAAAACGCCTAAAATGCATGATTAATTCGATGCAAACAAAGTGCAAATGCTTGGTAAACTTGGGATTTTGTTAAACATCGCTTCCCTTGCAAATTAAGGATTTTCGCGCAGCCTTAACCTTTCGTTAGGATTTTGATTTAAACCCTTCGTTCACCACAAAAAGAGCGCAGTTGAATTCGATGTCGTGTTTCGAGGGCGCACGGATACCCGCACAAACGGGTATTTGGGTTCCGAAAATCATATTTACCTTTACGTTCGCGTTAGATAATCTCGCCACGTTTCCGGCCATGGAGCCGGATGGCGCCCGGGGAGGAATAAGAACATGATCCGTGCCACCATTCTTGCTGCCGCGATGCTGTTGAGCGCGAGCGCGGCCTTTGCCGAAGAGCCGATCGTCGGCAACTGGAAGACCGTCGCTGGCGATACCGCCGCCATCGCGCCCTGCGGCGACAGCTACTGCGTGACGCTGAAGACCGGCAAATATGCCGGCAAACAGATCGGCAAGATGCAGGGCAAGGGCAACAGCTATACGGGCGAACTGACCGACCCCTCCGAAGACAAGACCTATAGCGGCTCCGGCACGGTCAACGGCAACAAGATCAAGATGCAAGGCTGCGTGCTGAAAGTATTCTGCAAGTCGCAGACCTGGATAAAGCTTTAAGACGGCTCCTGCTTATTTCAGAAAGCGCCGTTGCGCCCGCCCCGGTTGGCAGGCGGCTTTTATTTGCCTGCGGAAGATTCATTCGACCATTCGAATCCGGTAATATTTATGAACGCTGGATGAACCGGTATCTCAGCACCTGTTCAGCATGACCATGGCAAAACGGTGTCCAGTATAGGGCACGGGTAGGCCAAAGACATGGACTCGATCATCATCGCGCGGCGCTTCGTTGTTATCATGCTGTTTGCCGCCATCTTTGCATTCAGCTTCTCGGTTGCGGTCGAGCATGGCGGTCGCAGCGGCGCACAATCGCACTTCGGTGCAAGCTTCACCTGCGTGCAAACTGGTGCGCCTTACTGCACGACAGTGCAATAAAGAACGCCTGCGCGCGATCCTCGCGCAGGCCCTTGACCGGCTCCCAAAATAGCTGCGAGAATCCGAGCCGCTTGTTGCAACGTCGTTTGCTTGTAACCAACGACATTCTATAATGGCGCATGAGCAACAGAATCTCTCCCTTTTCACCCCTCGACATCTCCTCCCCCAGCCCGTTCCAGCCGCGGACCTTCGATGATCCGGGCAAGGCCGTCGAAGCGCTGACGGAGCTTTACGATCGCAACACCGCGTTCCTGATCGACAATTTCACCAAGCTTGCCAAGGGCGCGCCGATCACCGCACGCTACCGCGCTTTCTATCCGCAGGTCAGCATAGAAACGACGAGCTTCGGCCATGTCGACTCGCGTCTCTCCTACGGCCACGTGACGGCGCCCGGCGTCTATACGACGACGATCACCCGCCCGCAGCTCTTCAAGCATTATCTCAAGGAACAGCTGACGCTGCTGATGCGCAGCCACAATGTTCCGGTCGTCGTATCGGAATCGACGACGCCCATCCCGATTCATTTCGCCTTCGGTGAAGGCGCTCATGTGGAAGCAACCGCGAGCATTTTCGAAGACATTCCGCTGCGCGATCTCTTCGATACGCCGGACCTAAACACCACGGACGATGAAATCGCCAACGGCGAATATATCCCGCCGCCGGGAGAGCCCTCGCCGCTTGCGCCATTTACCGCGCAGCGCATCGATTATTCGCTGGCCCGCCTCGTCCACTACACGGCGACCAGCGCCGCGCATTTCCAGAATTTCGTGCTGTTCACGAACTACCAGTTCTATATCGACGAGTTCTGCAAATGGGCGCGCGACCTGATGGCGAGCGGCGGCGACGGCTATACCGAGTTCGTCGAACCCGGCAACATCATCACCAAGGCTGGCTCCAGCCAGCCCGAAGGCGATGTGACAGCGCCGCGGCTGCCGCAGATGCCGGCCTACCATCTGAAGAAGAAGGGCCATGCCGGGATCACCATGATCAATATCGGCGTCGGTCCTTCCAACGCCAAGACAATCACCGACCACGTGGCCGTGCTGCGCCCGCACGCCTGGCTGATGCTCGGCCATTGCGCCGGCCTGCGCAACAGCCAGCGGCTCGGCGACTATGTGCTCGCTCATGCCTATATGCGCGAGGACCACGTTCTCGACGACGACCTACCGGTCTGGGTGCCGATCCCGGCGCTCGCCGAAGTGCAGGTGGCGCTTGAAGCGGCCGTTGCCGAAATCACCGGCTATGAAGGCTTCGAACTGAAGCGCATCATGCGCACTGGCACGGTCGGCACCATCGACAACCGCAACTGGGAACTGCGCGATCAGGCAGGCCCGGTGAAGCGGCTCTCGCAGGCCCGCGCTGTCGCGCTCGATATGGAATCGGCCACGATCGCCGCCAACGGCTTCCGCTTCCGTGTTCCCTACGGCACGCTGCTCTGCGTTTCCGACAAGCCGTTGCATGGCGAATTGAAGCTGCCGGGCATGGCAACCGCCTTCTACCGCACGCAGGTCAATCAGCATTTGCAGATCGGCATCCGCGCCATCCAGAAGCTGGCCGCCATGCCGCCGGAGGCGCTGCATTCACGCAAGCTGCGCAGCTTCTTCGAAACGGCGTTCCAATAAGCAATAGGGTTTCCCTCCTATCGCCCATCCGCGGGCAACGAATATACATTGGCAGCGGCCGCGACTTGCGGCCGTTCGTCGTTCGAGTGTGCACCCCAGCTCAGGCACAGGATCACCAGGGCAAAGCCCGCTAGGCCGATCCAGGTACGGAACACGACCCTGCCGACATCGGCTGCGTCGAGCAACTCCTCTTCCGATAGCGTCTTCTTTTGCCAATAATGCACGATTGCGGCTTCCAGACTGTACATTTCCGTCTCTCCTTATGGTGTTGACGGAACTGGTCGACCGGGCTCGGGCTTTTTCGACAACCTCAAAAAATTTTGTCATGCTGTGGAAGAGGATGTCGATTTGCTTGGCAGCCGCTCGTCTATGGCTGTCAGCAAATTGAAGAGGAGACGCTGCGATGAAATATCTCTGCCAGGTCTGGTTCGATGGCACGAGGCTCGACCTCATGACCAAGGAGGAAAAGCAAAAGCTCGATGCCGATTCGCTGGGCTATGATCGCGATCTGATGGCGAGCGGCAATATGATCCAGGCTGAAGCGCTACAATCGCCAAAGTCTGCGGTAACGGTGCGGGTCCGCAATGGGGAGACGGCGGTGACGGACGGCCCCTTCATCGAAACCAAGGAACATCTTGGCGGCTTCATCCTGATTGAGGCGAAGGATCTGAACGATGCGATCCGGATTGCGGCGGGCATTCCGCTCGCCAAGCTCGGCGCGATCGAGGTGCGGCCGATCCATAACTTCGGCCCGGATGCTTGAGGAGGTTCAGATGAAATTTCTTTGCCAGGTATGGTTCGAGAGCGCGGAAATCGCCAAGCTTTCCGAGGAGGAAGGGCGCAAGCTGACCCAGGATTCGATCGATAGCGACAACCGGCTGCGCGAGAGCGGGCACCTCATCGTCGCCAATGCCCTGCGCGAACCGGAAACTGCGAAAACAGTTCGCGTGCGCAGGGGCGAAACCGCCGTGACGGACGGCCCTTTCGCTGAAATGAAAGAACATCTCGGCGGCTTCGTTCTGATCGAGGCCCGGGACATGGAGGAAGCGATCGCGATCGCCGCCACCTTCCCCGTCGCCCGTTATGGCATGATCGAGGTTCGCGCCGCCTTCGACATCCGCTTTCCGAACGAATAGCAGTGAGGGAAAATATATGCGGTTTCTATGCCTGATCTACACAACAGTCGATGTCGACGGACGATTGACGCCGAACGAGATGAACCATCTGCTCGCCGAGCACTTCATCTTTGATGAGGGCCTGCGGCGGGACGGCACCATGATCGTTTCCGATGCGCTGGCGCTTCGAGACAAATCGATCGTCATCCGTCCGGACGGTGACACATTTTCGGTAACGGACGGGCCGTTCGCGGAGACGAAGGAGCATCTGGCCGGCTTCTACCTGATCGAAGCTCCCGATCTTGAGGAAGCAGTCGGGATCGCCAAGCGCATTCCCTCGGCGCGTTACGGCGCCGTCGAAATCCGCCCTGTGCGCATCTTGACCCTGCGGGGGGACTTGGCGGAGACATCCTGACATCCATGTCGCTGAACCGAACCATCGAAAGCATCTACCGCAGCCACTCGCGCCGCGTGCTGGCAACGCTGATCCGTCTGCTCGGTGATTTCGACCGCGCCGAGGAAGCGCTCCACGATGCTTTCGCGGCGGCGGCGCAGCAGTGGACTGACGAGACGATCCCGGCCAATCCCTATGCTTGGCTCGTTTCCGCCGGACGCTTTCGCGCCATCGACCATATCAGGCGGCGGGCGCGTTTTGACACCGCCCGCTCCGATATTGCCGAGAGCCTTTATCCGGAGGGAGAGGCGATGGAGATCGCCGAACATGAAGAGATCGAGGACGACATGCTGCGGCTGATCTTCACGTGCTGCCACCCGCTTATTCCTGCCGAGGCGCGGATGGCGATGGCGTTGCGGGAGGTATGCGGGCTGACCACGGAAGAGATCGCCCATGCCTTTCTGATTCCGGCCCCGACAGTCGCCCAGCGCATCGTCCGCGCCAAGAACCGCATACGCACCGCCAACATTCCCTACGAGGTGCCTGATAAGACCGAACTGCCGGAGCGGCTGGCGCAGGTGCTGCATGTCATCTACCTCGTTTTCAACGAGGGCTACTCGGCCTCCTCCGGCTCTGCGATCGTGCGCGCCGATCTGGCCGCGGAGGCCATACGGCTCGGCAGGCTTTTGCTGCAGCTATTGCCGGATTCGGAAGTCGAGGGGCTACTGGCAATCATGCTGCTGCAGGATTCGCGGCGGCATGCGCGTACCGATACCTCCGGCGATCTCGTTCTGCTCGTCGATCAGGATCGTGCGCTGTGGGATCATGGCCAGATACGCGAGGGCCTGCAGCTGTCGGCGCGGGCCATGTCAGCGGAGAGCGTCGGCAGCTATGCCCTGCAGGCCGCGATCGCGGCGGAACATGCACGCGCCGTAACCGCCGACGACACCGACTGGCGACAGTTGGTGACACTTTACGACCTGCTGCTGATCGCAAGCCCATCCCCTGTGATCGAGCTCAATCGGGCGGTGGCCATCTCCATGCGCGACGGGCCTGCGACGGCATTGTCCATCGTCGACGGGCTGTTGCGGGAGGAGCGTATGGCACGGTATCATCTCACCCATGCGGCGAAGGCGGATTTCCTGCGCCAGCTTGGCCGGACGGACCAGGCGCGGCAATCCTACCAAACGGCGCTATCGCTCTGTCAGCAGGCGCCGGAGCAGGCCTTCTTGCGCAGGCGATTGGCCGAGCTTGACGATACGACGACCCGGCATTAAGGCGCGTCGTGATCTTTCAGGGCGCAGTTGCGCGCTTGCGTGAGACCAGCAATCCGATCGCGGTTCCTGTTAGCGCCGATACCACGATCAGAAGGTGAGCATTGATGCTGGCCTGCGCGAGATTTTCGATTGCCTCTTTTGCACTCGAAGCACCGAAGGCCATGGCACCGGCGGTAATGCCGGCCGGATAGGTGCCCACGCCTCCGGGTGCATGCACGGGCAGGACTGAGGATAGTTCGCCGCCGAGTGCGCCACCGAAGCTTGCCGAAAGTGGCGTGACGTTCATGAGGCCGAGCGCCCAAGCGAGCACCACGACCTTGACGAGCCAGTTGACGATGGTCGTCAGCCAGGCGCGCGCAAAGGCGCTGGCATCAACCGGCAGACCGCGTTCCAGCTCATGCACAAGCCCTTGCGCCTTCTTCGGCAGGATGCGGGCGGCAAGGCGGATTAGCGGTCGCCGGGAAGCGAAACCCGCGACCGGCAGCAGCAGGAAGGCTGCCCATACGATCCAGGCCAGGACATGATAGGGCGAAGCAAGTGCAAGGCCGACGCCGGCCGCGGCCAGCAGCGCATGCAGGTCGAGCAGCCGCATGACGAACAGCGCCGAGGTGCCGCGGGCCAGCGGGATACCGAATTCGGAGCGCATCAGCACCGGGAAGCTAGTTTCCCCCGTTCGGAACGGCATCATGATATTCAGCAGATTATGAACCTGCGTCACGCGAAACAGCGCCGCAAAATGGCCCGAGGTTTCCTTCGGGAAGTAATCGTAGATGCGCCATGTGCGCAGGAAATAGGTGCTTGTCAGAAGCGCGAGCGCCAGAAGGATCGGCAGCGCGCCTACCTTGCTCCATTGTGCCAGGATCGAGCTCCAGCCCCAGAACCATTCGATGAAGGCGGCGTAGGCCAGGACGACCGCGAGCGTCAAGAGCGTCATTCGGTTGCGAATAAACCAATTCTGTCGGCTGGCAACCGTCGGAGTCTTCATGTAGTTAGGGCACCCAAATGCGAGCGGAAGGCTGAAACCGGACTTTTCGCTCGTTCCGTCCGGCAGGTACTGCCGGTCTTTTAGGAGAAAGAAGTGTTGCAGACAACGGCAGAGTCGACCCTCCCCCAGGCCGATCCGGCAAGCCCTCTCGAGCTTTCGCTGGTCGTGCCCGTCTTCAACGAGGAAGAAAGCGTCGGACCGCTGATCGAGCGCATCTGTTCCGCCATGGCGGGATTTGCCAAATCCTGGGAACTGATCCTGGTCGATGACGGCAGCACGGACGCGACGCTCGTCAATGCCCGCCGGTCGCTTTCGCAGGAAGGGCTGACGCTGCGCATCGTTGAGCTTCAGCGCAATTTCGGCCAGACGGCGGCCATGCAGGCCGGCATCGATGCAGCGAACGGCCGCCTGATCGCCACCATGGACGGCGACCTGCAGAACGATCCGAAGGACATTCCTTCGATGGTCGAGGAACTGGAGCGGCGGCAACTCGACCTGCTCGTCGGCTGGCGCAAGAATCGTCAGGACGGCCTGCTGCTGCGCAAGATCCCCTCCTGGTGCGCCAACTACCTGATCGGCCGCATCACCGGCGTCAAGCTGCACGATTATGGCTGCAGCCTGAAGATCTATCGCTCCTCCATCATCAAGCAGGTGAAGCTGATGGGCGAAATGCATCGCTTCATCCCCGCCTGGGTCGCCGGCGTCGTGCCGAGCTCACGGATCGGCGAAGTCCCGGTCACTCACCATGCCCGCCAGCACGGCACGTCGAAATACGGGATCTCCCGCACCTTCCGCGTCATCCTCGATCTGCTGTCCGTAATGTTTTTCATGCGCTACAAGGCGCGGCCAGGGCATTTCTTCGGCTCGCTCGGCCTCGGCCTCGGTGCGCTTGCCGGCTTGATCCTGCTCTGGCTCTTCATCGACAAGTTCATCTTCGGCGATGATATCGGCAGCCGCCCGCTGCTGATGGTCGGTGTCGTGCTGCTCCTGTCGTCGGTGCAGATGATCACGACAGGCATCCTCGCCGAAATGATCGCCCGCATCTATTATCGCGACGATCTCTCGCCGAACTATATCGTGCGCAAGATCTTCGATCGAGATCATCAAGATGCCTAGGCATCCTTTGCCTGAGTATGGGCCTATCTGAAACAGGGACTGAACCACGCGTGAGCCAGAAAGACGATATCGTAAGCTTGGTGTCGGACACGGTGGATCTTCCGCCCTGGCAGACGACGAGCTCGACGCATCTGTTTCATGATCGCTGGCTGAAGGTTCGCGCCGACAACTGCGTGACGGCGCAGGGCGTGGAAATTGCGCCCTACTACGTATTGGAACATCCCGATTGGGTCGAGATCATCGCGCTCGATGCCGAGGATCACATCTACCTCGTCCAGCAGTATCGTCACGGGCTCGGCGTCGCGGCGCTCGAGCTCCCCGGCGGAGCGGTGGATGCGACCGATGCAGGCCCGGTAGAGGCGGCCGCGCGCGAATTGCGGGAGGAAACAGGACTCTCGTCGACTGACTGGGATTATGTCGGCAAGCTCGCGCCCAATCCGGCGACGCATACCAACCTCGCGCATATCGTCATCGCCCGCAATGTCGAGCTTACCACCAGGCCGGCGGACGACCCGACCGAGCGCATTCGCCTGATCCGCATGCCGATCCGGCAGGCGATCGAACTGGCACTGGACGGCAAGATGATCCAGGTCATCCACGTTGCGGCACTGACCCTTGCCCTTCACAAGGCAGGCAAATGGGACGTGCCTGCGCCATCAGGCAAGCTCTAGTTACGACTTCACTTCTGCCCAGACGGCATCGAGCGCGCCGCGCGTGATGCGCACCATGGCATCCACTTCCTCGTGGCTGATGACGAGCGGCGGCGAGGCCAGCATGCGGTCGCCGGTAGCGCGCAGTACCAGGCCATTCGCCAAAGCATGGTTGCGAACAGCGGAGCCGATTGCATCCGGCTTTTCAAAGCGGCGGCGTGTCGATTTCTCCGCCGCAAGCTGCAGGCCGCCCATGAGGCCAATGCTGACGGCTTCGCCGACCATGTCGTGATCGGCAAGGCTGCCCCAAGCCTTGGCGAAGTAAGGGCCGATATCGTCGCGCACACGCTCGATCAGCTTTTCTTCTTCGATGATCCGTAGATTTTCGAGGGCGGCGGCCGCGCAAACGGGGTGGCCGGAATAGGTGAAGCCATGATTGAATTCGCCGACTTCGTTGATCAGCACATCGGCGATGCGATCGCTGACGAGCACGCCGCCGATCGGCAAGTAGCCTGATGACAATCCCTTGGCGATCGGGGCCAGATCCGGCTCGACGCCGAAATGCTGATGGCCGAACCATGCGCCGAGACGGCCGAAGCCGCAGATCACTTCATCGCAGACGAGCAGAATGTTCCTTACCTTGCAGATGCGGGCAATCTCGGGCCAATAGGTCAAAGGCGGAATGATAACGCCGCCGGCACCCTGAACCGGCTCGGCGACGAAAGCCGCGACATTATCCTCACCCAACTCATCGATCTTGGCTTCAAGTTCACGAGCCATCTTCAGGCCGAATTCCTCCGGCGAGAGATCGCCGCCCTCGGCATACCAATAGGGCTGGCCGATATGAACGACGCCTGGGATCGGCAAATCGCCCTGCTCGTGCATGTATTTCATGCCGCCCATGCTGGCGCCGGCGACCGTGGAGCCGTGATAGCCGTTCTTGCGGGCAATGATAGCCTTCTTCGTCGGCTTGCCTACAGCCCCCCAATAGACCCTCGCCATGCGAAACCAGGTATCGTTAGCCTCGGAGCCGGAATTGGTGAAGAAGACATGGTTGAACTGCGGCCCGGCATGGGCGCAAACCTTTTCGGCAAGCAGCGTCGCGGGTGTCGTAGTGGTGCCGAAGAAGGTATTGTAATAGGGCAGCTCGTTCATCTGCCTGGCGACGGCATCGGCGATTTCGGTGCGGCCGTAGCCGATGTTCACGCACCAGAGACCGGCAAAACCATCCAGATACTTCCGCCCTTCCGCATCGAAAATATAGACGCCCTCACCGCGCTGGATGACGCGCGCACCTTCGGCATTGAGCTTGCGCATATCCGCGAAGGGATGGAGGTGATGGGCGGCATCGAGGGCGGCGAGATTGGAGCGGCTTGGCGTGTCGGACATGGTTGAATGGAACCCTGTTTGAATTTCGGCTGGTCAGGCAAATCTACGGACGCTGAGATTATGTGCATGGTCCCTCACCCCAGCCCTCTCCCCGTCAAACGGGGAGAGGGGGTTATCCTGCCCATGCCGCTACGTGCGAGGCTGAGCATCAGAAAGTCCCCTCTCCCCGCACATGCGGGGAGAGGGCTAGGGTGAGGGGCCGGGCACGAAACCGCTACGCAGCCACACTTGACTGAAAGCTATCTTGGTTTACGACCATGCCGTGAGCATGGGGGATTTACAAGAGCATGGCGGCCGACAACGCAACCGAAGGTAACGCGCGCATCGAAGTGCTGATTTCGGACATGAACGGCCGGCTGCGCGGCAAGCAGATACCGATTTCAGCCGAAAAGAAGGTCTGGTCCGGTGCCGTACGGCTGCCGACTTCGACACAATCGCTCGATATCTGGGGCTATGACAATGACGAATTTACCGGCCTTTCAATGACGATCGGAGATCCCGACGGAACCTGCGTTGCCGACCAGCGTACGCTCGCCGACATGCCTTGGGCACCAGCGGGATCGAAGCAGGTGCTCGCCACCATGCATGAGCTCGATGGCCGCCCGAGCTTCCAGGACCCGCGTGCCATTCTTGCCGCCGTCGTTGATCGCTACAAGGCGCTTGGCCTGACGCCCGTCATCGCGACCGAGCTGGAATTCTACCTTCTGGCCGGAGACTGGCGCGACAAAGGCATCCCGTCGCCGCCGCCGGCCCTGACCTACCGGGGCGAACCGAACGGCTTTCAGCTTTACGACATGGATGCCGTCGATCTCCTTGATGGCTATCTTGAAACCTTGCGTGCCTATGCGCGGGCTCAAGAGTTGCCGGCGGACGCAACGACGGCGGAATTCGGCCCCGGCCAATTCGAAGTGAACCTTCTGCATCGCCCGGATGCGCTGGCCGCTGCAGATGATTGCGTCATGCTGAAGCGCGTGGCCGAGCAGGCGGCGCGCAAGCACGGCCTGAAATCGACCTGCATGGCCAAGCCCTATACAGACCATGCCGGCTCGGGACTGCACGTGCATGCAAGTATAATTGACGCCCAAGGGCGCAATGTCCTCGATGCAGCTGGCGGCGAGCCGAAGAGACTGAAGTCGATCTGCGCAGGGCTGCTACAGACGCTGCAGGACGCGCAGCTGGTCTTTGCGCCCTATGCCAATTCCTACCGCCGCTTCCAACCAGGCTCCTTTGCCCCCGTCGATCTGACCTGGGGCTTCGGCCATCGCGGTACGGCCGTGCGCATTCCCGAAAAGGACGGGCCGGGTGCACGCATCGAGCACCGTGTCGCCGGTGCGGATGCCAATCCCTATCTCATGCTGGCGGCAATCCTAGGCGGCATGCTGCTCGGCGTGCAGAACGACCTCGATCCCGGTGAGGAGACGACGCCGGCTTATGTGCCGGCCGACGCGCCCAAGCTGACGCATGATTTTCTGACTGCGGTGGAGCGCTTCCGAACGTCAGCCTTCATTGCCGATGTGTTCGGCGAGCAATATCAAAGGCTCTATGGCGATACCAAGCAGAAGGAGGCGATCCGCTATCTGCGCACCGTTTCCGATTTCGATTATCGCACCTATCTGCCGCGTCTCTGACGACGTCAGACGGCGAGGCTATCGATAGCACCCTCGCTCTGGACGCGCGCGGCGGTCCCTTCACGGACCATCACCTTGAGCTCGCCCGGATGCACCTTGAGCGTCACATCACGCTCGAGGGGCAGCAACTCGCCATCCATGACGCAGTTGGCAAGCTGGCGCAGCTTCGGAAAGTGCAGATGCACTTCCGGCGCATGCATGACCATGACATCGGCGTTCTCACGAACCCGGCCGCGCAGCATGTCGATGGCAAGCCGGGCGACGCCGAGCGGCCGCAGGGGCTTTGCCGTGTAAAAGCCCAGTTCGCCGCTGCGCAGGCTGTCGGCGTAAAGCAGCGCATTGGCGCCGAAGGGATTGTTCGAGACCGAGATCGCCGAGACATGCCGGCGCTCGCGAATGTCGCCGGCCTCGAAGTCGACGTCGAATTCCGGAGGATTGGCAATGACGCCGAAGGCGGCGCGCGTGCTGGCCGACATCTTTCCGATGCGCGAGCGATAGGTGTAGCCATTGCGATAGCGCACCATGCGCGCATGCAGGCCCGCTGAAAACTGATGAATGAAAGCGCGGCCGTTGGCGCTGCCGATATCGACATTGTCGACCTCGCCTGTCGCAAGAACGTTTAACGTCTGCCAGATGTCGAGCGGCAGACGCAATGAGCGGGCAAAGAGGTTCATGGTGCCCGCCGGAATGACACCGAGGGCGACGCCGTTTTTCCAGGCGATGGCCGCGGCCGCCGAAATCGTGCCATCGCCGCCGCCGGCGACAATGCCGTCAATATCATCACGACGTGCAGCACGCTCCATTGCCGAGACGATGTTGCGTCCCTCCACGACCACGGCTTCGAAAGCATGACCGGCGTCGCGGAAGACCTGTTCCGCTTTCCTTTCATAGACAGCCATGTCGGTCGTGCGGAACGTTCCGCCATCGCGATTGAAAAAGCCGATCAACTTCATCGGGGGCTCTCGGTCTTCCCGCAAACTATATTTCTGAGGGGCTAAGGCCCCCTGCGCTTCTTCTCAGATGGTTTTGGATGGAATGATTTCAAGCATTGCGGCCGTTTCGCTCGGTCGCCGCAGCGCACTTATGCATGATCGGACATGCTGCACTGCGAAAAATGCACGCGACAGGAACATTGCTCTCATTGATAGTATCAACGAGGGTGTGTCCATACCCGCCTGTCCCTTATTCCATTTTGATGCACTGAGCGCCGAATGCCGGGATTTGCCGCCTGATTCGCGGCGCTTGACCTTCGTGTGCCGCCCAAGGAGTTTTCGTGAGCGATATTACCGCCGAGGTCCTCGATACCCAAACCACCCTCGAAGCACCGTCGCGCACCGCGATCGCGCTGGTGACTTTGGCGCTGGCCGTCGGCAGCTTCGGTATCGGCACGGGCGAATTCGTCATCATGGGACTCTTACCGAATGTAGCCGACACCTTCGGCGTTACCACTCCGGAAGCAGGTCATGTGATCAGCGCCTATGCGCTCGGCGTCGTCGTCGGTGCACCAATCATCGCCGTGCTCGCCGCAAAGATGGCGCGCCGCACGCTGCTCCTCCTGATGATGGCGATCTTTGCCGCCGGCAATATTTCCAGCGCCTTCGCACCCACTTTCGAAAGCTTCACGGCACTGCGCTTCATCACCGGCCTGCCGCATGGCGCCTATTTCGGCGTTGCCGCGCTCGTAGCTGCCTCGATGGTGCCGGTCCATCGCCGCGTGCGCGCCGTCGGCCAGGTGATGCTCGGCCTCACGATCGCGACGCTGATCGGCACGCCGATCGCGACTTTCCTCGGACAGCTTCTGAATTGGCGCGCAGCCTTCATGATGGTTGGCGCTATCGGCCTAGCCACCATGCTGCTGATCGCCCTCTTCCTCCCCAAGGACAAGGTTGAGGACGGCGCGAGCATTACGCGCGAGCTCGGCGCGCTGAAGCGCATGCAGGTCTGGCTTTCGCTTGGAGTCGCCGCCGTCGGCTTCGGCGGCATGTTTTCGATCTTCAGCTACGTCGCGACGACCACGACCGATGTCGCCGGCCTCGGCTCCGCCATGGTGCCGGTCGTGCTGGCTCTCTTCGGCATCGGCATGAATGTCGGTAACATCGTCGGCTCGCGCCTTGGCGATATCTCCATCAAGGGAACGATCGGCGGCATGATGATCTTCAACATCGTCATCATGACGCTCTTCTCGCTGACGGCGGCCAACCCGATCATGCTCTGCATTTGCGTTTTCCTGATCGGCTGCGGCTTTGCTGCCTGCCCCGCCGTACAGACCCGGCTGATGGATGTGGCTGCCGACGCACAGACGCTGGCCGCCGCCTCCAATCATTCCGCCTTCAATATCGCCAATGCGCTCGGCGCCTGGCTTGGCGGGCTGGTGATCTCCTGGGGCTTTACGGCGGCTGCAACTGGCTATGTCGGCGCGGTACTTTCCGTTGCAGGCCTCGCCGTCTTCGCCGTTTCAGTTAGCCTGGAGCGCCGCACCGGGCGTGCATGACATGCCAGGGGCGCCCAGCTGCTGGCGCCCGTCGCGGCAAAATACATTCTCCTCGCCCCAAACGGCCATCGCCTTGATGATCGGCCCCAGGCTGGCGCCAAGCGGCGTCAGCGCATAATCGACGCGCGGCGGCACGACCGGAAAGACAGTGCGTGATAGCAGCCCGGATTCTTCCAATTCCCGTAATTGCTTGGTCAACATGCGCTGCGTTACCGACGGCAGCTTGCGGCGGATTTCGTTGAAGCGCAGCGTTCCATCCATCAGGTGAAACAGTATCACGCCCTTCCATTTGCCGTCGAGCACGCTCAGCGTCGCCTCGACCGGGCATCCGGGGAAATTGCCGACAAGCTTGGAGCGGGGAACCGACATTTGACAGTATCCTTTTTGTATCTACGTACAGAAAATGTGCATTCTTGCGCCTTTTGAAGATAATGCGCATCTAGCCTCTGTGCAACCAACCCAGGAGCTTCTCCCATGCGCGCAGTCGCCTACAAGCAGCCACAACCCATCTCCGCAGAAACATCCCTGATCGACATCGAACTGCCGATGCCCGAGGCAGAGGGTCATGATCTGCTCGTCGAAGTGAAGGCCGTTTCCGTCAATCCGGTCGATGTCAAAGTCCGTTCCAATGTCGCGCCGCCAGAGGGTGAATACAAGGTCATCGGCTGGGATGCTGCCGGCATCGTCAAGGCGGTTGGCCCCGATGTCACCATGTTCAAGCCCGGAGACAAAGTCTTCTATGCGGGCGCCATCAATCGCGGCGGCTCCAATGCCGAATTCCATCTGGTCGATGAGCGCATTGTCGGCGCCAAGCCAAAGAGTCTCGATTTTCCGGCGGCCGCCGCGCTGCCGCTGACCTCGATCACGGCCTACGAGACACTCTTCGATCGGCTGAAGGTGCGGGATCCGGTTCCCGGCGCCGCCAATGCCATCCTTATCATCGGCGGAGCCGGCGGGGTCGGATCGATCGCCATCCAGATCGCCCGCGCGCTGACCGATCTCACCATCATCGCTACGGCATCCCGGCCGGAAACGCAGGCTTGGGTGAAGGAATTGGGCGCGCACCATGTCATCGACCACTCGAAACCACTTGCGCCGCAGATCGAAGCGCTCGGCATCGGTGCTCCGGCCTTCGTCTTCTCTACGACCAACACGTCTGATCATGTCGACTCGATCGTCGAAGCCATTGCGCCGCAAGGCCGCTTCGCCCTGATCGACGACCCGAAAACCCTTGATGTCGTGCCCTTCAAGCGCAAGGCGGTATCAACCCATTGGGAGCTGATGTTCACTCGTCCGCTCTTCAACACCGCCGACATGATCGAGCAGCACAAGCTGCTGACGAAGATCGCCGAACTGGTGGATTCCGGCAAGATTCGCTCGACCCTGACGGAGACCGCAGGCGCGATCAACGCCGCCAATCTCAAGAAGGCGCATGCCCTCGTCGAGACCGGCAAGATGAAGGGCAAGGTCGTTCTGGCGGGCTTCTGAGCAGCCAATATCCGCGACAGATCAGGCCGGGCGAATGTCGTCCGGCCGCTTTGTTTTAACGCGTTTGCATCAGGTTTTGTTGCATCGCAAAAATTTGCAGCCGCCTAAACAAATTTTTATCGCAGGATCGAGCATTTAGGCGTCTCCGCCTCTTGACTTTTCATGCCTTCGGCGCGACTTCTCCGCACGTGGGGAACAGCGTTTTCCATACCGATTAACCGGAGCCATCTTTCGATGCCTAGCGACAGTAGTAGTCGATTGCCTTTGCCGTCAGTAGCATTCGTGCACTAACCGACTCCTGTCGGCTCGCCACGATCCGCTACGACGGCGGATCGACCGGAAAGGCGAGCTATAATGAACATCAACAGCTTTCCCGCGCGGGCCGGCAATGCCGCTCGTGCATTCATCAATAATAATCGCGCCGTCACCATTGCGGAACGCGTCGAGGCTCTGAACGCAACGGACGTAGCGGAGGCTGCCCGCATTCTCGCCAAAATGCCGGAAGAGCGCGCCGTGCGCATTCTCGACCGGCCGGAGCTGCGCAACGCACCCGCCATTCTCGAAGTCATGGGCAACGCAGATGCCGCGCGCCTGCTGCATGGCATGTCCAACGACCGCGTCGCCGACGTGCTGCTCGAAATGGATGTCGACGCACGCGCCCGGCTGTTCGCGACCTTTGACGAACATGCAAGGCAGGCGATCCAGGGCCTGATGGGCTATCCGCCGCGCACAGCCGGCGGCATCATGACGACGGAATTCGTCAGCGTTTTCGCGAGCTGGACGGTCGCCCAGACGCTCGGTCACGTTCGCCAGGTCGAGCGCTCCCGCGAAACGGTCTATGCCATCTATGTGCTCGATGACGAGACGCATGTGCTGCTGCACGTCGTGACGCTGCGCCGCCTCATCACCGGCGAGCCCGATGCCTGTATCCTGACGGTGGCCCAGAAAGGCGTGCCGGTTACGGCACCGCCGCTGATGAAGCAGGAGGATGTCGCGCGCCTGATCCGCCGTCACGATCTTCTGGCGCTGCCTGTCGTCGACGACAAGGGCCATATGCTCGGCATCGTCACCGTCGATGACGTCATCGATACGATGATCGCCGATACGACCGAGGACGCCCAGAAGTTCGGTGGTATGGAGGCCCTCGGCCAGCCCTATATGAAGATCAGCTTTGCGGGCATGATCCGCAAGCGCGCCGGCTGGCTTGCCGCTCTCTTCCTCGGCGAAATGTTGACCGCAAGCGCTATGCAGCACTTCGAAGGCGAGCTGGAAAAGGCCGTCGTGCTGACGCTCTTTATCCCGCTCATTATGAGCTCGGGCGGCAATTCCGGGTCGCAGGCGACCTCGCTGATCATCCGGGCGCTGGCGCTCGGCGAGCTCAAGCTTTCGGACTGGTGGCGCGTGGCGTTCCGCGAACTGCCGACAGGCATCGTGCTCGGCGCGATCCTCGGCCTCGTCGGCTTTGCCCGCATCGTGCTCTGGCAGAATATCGGCCTCTTCGATTACGGCCCGCATTGGCAGCTGGTCGCTTTCACCGTCTTCGCGGCCCTGATCGGCATCGTCACCTTCGGCTCGCTTGCCGGCTCTATGCTGCCCTTCGTTCTGCAGAAGCTGCGCCTCGATCCAGCCAGCGCATCAGCACCCTTCGTCGCGACGCTCGTCGATGTCACCGGCCTGGTGATCTACTTCTCGGTTGCCCTGCTGATCCTCAGCGGAACGATGCTCTGAGGACAATCAGACTCTCATGGCAAAGGGGCCGGCAACGGCCCTTTTTCATTTTTACTCCGGCTATTTCATTCAGGCTGCGGCAGTTTCAGAGCACCGTTGGTCTTGATCGTGCGAATCGCGAAGTTCGAGCGCAGATCGACCACGCCTGGAAGGACAAGCAGCTTTTCCGACATCACCTTCTCATAGGCGGCCAAATCCTCCACCACGACCTCAGCCAGGAAATCGGCCGTGCCCGAAATCAGATGGCAGGCGACGACTTCCGGAATGGCGAGCAATGCTGCCTGCTGCGTCTCGGAATTCTCCTTCGAATGATGGCCTACCTTGAGTTCCACGAAGACCGTGAGACCGAGGCCGGCCTCCTTGCGGTCAATATCCGCGCGATAGCCGCGCAAAAGCCCGGATTTTTCCAGATTGCGAATGCGCCTGAGGCAAGGAGACGGCGAGAGATTTACCCGCTCGGCGATCTCGACATTGGTGGCGCGCGCATCCTCCTGAAGGCAGTTGAGGATCGCGATATCGAATTTATCCAGTTTTGGCATATTCGAGAAACTCTGATTTGCAAATTGGCAGATTATTGCTGATACCACGATTTTGGAGCCATAACTAGCAAGGACATGCCTCGGCCTTCGGGGCTATCTTTTCCTCATTCGAAAGATAACCGGATCGTTGGAAAGGATATGTCGATGACCGCTTTGTCTCTCTCCACCCGCAAGGCAACCCCCACCATAGTCGGCTATGCCGGCGCCATCGTTACCGTCTTGATCTGGGCAAACTGGATTCTTGCCACCCGCCACACGGCCGAAACACAGATGGGCACCATCGATCTCGGCCTCATCCGCTACGGCGTGCCGGCCCTCGTGCTCGCTCCCGTCTGGTGGAAGACGGGCCTGCTGCCGAAGGGCGTGCCACTGAAACTGCTCGCGCTGATGGTCTGCGGCTCCGGCGCCCTCTTCTTCCAGCTGACCACGCTTGCCATCCAGTTCACGCCTGCCTCGTCTGCCGGCATCCTGCTCGGCGGCTCCATGCCGCTCGCAACTGCCCTGATTGGTGTGCTGTTGTTCCGCGAGCGGCTTGATATCACCCGCTGGCTCGGCCTTGGCGGCATCGTCGCCGGCGTCGTGATCCTCCTGGCACGCAGCCTCTATGGCGTGCAGATCTCCTGGGAGGGCTTTACCCTGCTGCCGCTGTCGGCCGTGCTCTGGGCAAGCTACACCCATGCCTTCCGCCGCTCCGGCCTGAGTGCTCTGCAGTCGAGCGCCATCATCGCCGTCTGGTCGTTCCTGATCCATGTCGGCCTGGCCGCCGTCTTCGGCAGCTCACTTGCCTCGGTGCCGCTGCCGGAAATCGGTCTGCAGATCGTCAGCCAGGGCCTGCTGTCCGGCCTTGCCGCCACTCTCGCCTATGGCCTCGCCGTCCAGGCTCTCGGTGGCACCCAGGCCGCAGCCTTCACCGCCATCACCCCCGTCCTTGCCACGATCGGCGGCGGCTTTCTGCTCGGCGAGGAAATCGGAACAGCCGGGATTGCCGCAGCGATCGTCACGGGGCTTGGGGTGGCACTTTCGACCGGGGTGCTGGCCCGGAAATAAGTCTTTCAACTGCAAGACAATGGATCGAAGGCTGCCATGTGCAACCCTCGGCATTGAAAGCAGCATCATCTGATGCTAATTTTGATGACAACGGAGATATCAATGCGCACCACCGTAGCCATCGACGATAAGTTGCTTGCGGATGCACGCGAGGTTACCGGTCTCGCCGAGACCTCGGCAATCCTGCGTGAAGCATTGAAAGCCCTTGTGGAACGGGAAGCCGCCAAAACGCTGATACGTCTCGGCGGCACCGAACCGAATATCACGGCTCCCCCTCGTCGTCAGTTTGGCGTCGAATGATCCTGGTCGATACGTCGATCTGGATCGATCACTTTCGTTCGCTGGAGGCGCGGCTTCAATCTCTGCTGGAGCAAAAACAAGTCGTCGTTCATCCCTTTGTCGTCGGTGAGATCAGCCTTGGCAATCTGCGGCAATATGATCTCGTGATAGGAAGCCTCCGTAGACTGCCTGCAATTGCGAGAGCCTCGGATGAGGACGTTCTTTATTTCATCCGAAGCAACAAACTGCAGGGTACCGGAATCGGCTATATCGATGCTCATCTCGCGGCCGCGACGATACTGGCACCTGGAACCTATCTCTGGACGCGCGACAAACGGCTGCAACGTGTGGCCGAAAACCTCGGCATTGCCGCGCGGCTATAAATCAGAAGCGCAGCGCCATGGCCACGCGTCTGGTCGGATCAGCGCCGTGGTCAAATTCATTCTCCAGGATCTGCGTGAGAGCGGCCGACCTTTCTCCATCATCGAGGATTTGAAATCCTAAGGAGGCGTAGAATGGCGCGTTGAAGGCCACATGCCGGTCCGTCGTCAAAGTGACGCCAGTGGCCCCTTGCGTTCTCGCCGCCGCAATCGCAGCTTCCATCAGCCGACGCCCAACACCTCGCTTCTGCCAACGTCTAACGACATCGATTTCGGCGATGTAAACCGAGCTATCTTTCATAACGCCGGCCAAAAAGCCGAACGGCCGATCTTCATCGTCGACGGCAACGAACAGCAAGCCTTCCGCAAGGGATTGCTCCAACACGTCGAGAGGCAGGGACGTCGGCTCGCAAGCAACCGCGCCGGCCTCATGCAGAGCCCAGAAAGCATCGATCTCGATGGCAGCGAGCAGATGCAGTTCGCCGGCCCTGGCCGAACGGATCGTCCAGGCGCCCTGTTCGATCTCCGTCATCGCATCTCACATATTCGGATAGACCGGCCCTTCGCCGCCCTGCGGCGGCACCCAGTTGATGTTCTGGTTCGGGTCCTTGATATCGCAGGTCTTGCAGTGGACGCAGTTCTGGGCGTTGATGACGAAGGTATCCTTGCCGTCCTTCTCCACCCATTCATAGACGCCGGCCGGACAGTAGCGCGTTGACGGACCGGCATAGACATCGTGTTCCGAATTCTTCTGCAGTGCCATGTCCTTGACCTGCAGATGCACCGGCTGATCTTCCTCATGATTGGTGTTCGACAGGAACACCGAGGAGAGGCGGTCGAAGGTAAGCACGCCGTCCGGCTTCGGATAGTCGATCTTCTGGTGCTGTGCGGCGGGCTCCAGCGAGGCGGCATCCGTCTTGCCGTGCTTCAACGTGCCGAAGAAGGAGAAGCCGAAGAGCTGGTTCGTCCACATGTCGAGGCCGCCGAGCGCCACGCCGACCGCCGTGCCGAACTTCGACCACAGCGGCTTGACGTTCCGGACGCGCTTCAGGTCCTTGCCGATATCCGAAGAGCGCCACTCGTTCTCGATCTCGACCACCTCGTCATTGCCGCGACCAGCCGCGATTGCCGCGGCGATCTTGTCGGCCGCCAGCATGCCCGACAGCACCGCATTGTGGCTGCCCTTGATGCGGGGAACGTTGACGAAACCTGCCGAGCAGCCGATCAGCGCACCGCCCGGGAAGGTCAGCTTCGGCACCGACTGATATCCGCCCTCGGTGATGGCGCGCGCGCCATAAGAGATGCGTTTACCACCCTCGAAAGTGCCGCGGATGGCCGGATGGGTCTTGAAGCGCTGGAATTCCTCGAAGGGATAGAGATAGGGGTTCTTGTAGTTCAGGTGCACGACGAAGCCGACCGCGACCAAATTGTCTTCCAGATGGTAGAGGAACGAGCCGCCGCCCGTCTTCATGCCAAGAGGCCAGCCGAAGGAGTGCTGCACCAGGCCCTTCTTATGGTTCTCGCGCTTGACCTCCCAGAGCTCCTTGATGCCGATGCCGAACTTCGGCACGTCGCTGTTCCGCGCGAGATCAAACTTGGCAATCAGCTGCTTTGCGAGCGAGCCGCGCACGCCCTCGCCGATCAGCACGTATTTGCCGAGCAACGACATGCCGCGGGTATAGTTCGGGCCGGGTTCGCCGTTCTTCTCGATGCCCATGTCGCCGGTCGCGACGCCGATGACGGCTCCCTCTTCATTATAGAGCACTTCGGTCGCGGCAAAGCCGGGATAGATCTCGACGCCGAGAGCTTCGGCCTTCTCGGCAAGCCAGCGACAGACATTGCCGAGCGAGACGATATAGTTGCCGTGATTGTTCATCAGCGGCGGCATCAGGAAATTCGGCAGGCGGACGGAGCCGGCAGGCCCCAGAAACAGGAAGTGGTCGCTCGTGACTTTGGTCTTGAAGGGATGCCCCTCCTCGTCACGCCAGCCCGGCAGCAGGCGGTCGATGCCGATCGGATCGACGACGGCGCCCGACAGGATATGCGCGCCAACCTCGGCCCCCTTCTCGAGCACGACGACGGTCAGATCGGGATTGATCTGCTTCAGCCGGATCGCCGCCGACAGGCCCGCTGGACCTGCGCCGACAATCACAACGTCGAATTCCATGCTCTCGCGTTCCGGCAGCTCGTTCGCGTCAGTCATTCATCTTCTCCGCTTGGCCGGCGTCCGATCATCCCGGATCGCAGCCTTGTCCCCTTGGGCGTCTTCCCCGTTTCGGTTATCTCTTGTCAAAATGGGAGGGGATTGTCGAGCCGGGAAGCGACAGGCAATCCCCCAATTTGCCCAACACGTAAAACAAGTTAAATGACCCTTACGTTAACGTCAATATTCTGATGGTATTTGCCATCAGTTGTGAAGTGCACCTTCCATAGTCGCCCGATGGCCCTCTATAAATGCCAATCAGACAATCCAAATAGTATGAAGGGTGATCAAGATGGATCTTCGTATTGGCGGGAAGCGCGCACTGGTGCTCGCCTCATCGAAGGGGCTGGGCCATGGCATCGCCGTGGCGCTTGCCCGCGAGGGCGTGAATGTCCTGCTCTGCGGCCGCAGCGGAGACCGGCTGGACAGCAATTGCAAGGCCATCAATGCCGAGGGCAAGGGCCGGGCCGACTGGATCTGGGCCGACCTCAACGACGAGAACTTCGTTGAGGTCGTCACCAAGGCTGCGACCGAGAAGCTCGGCGGCATCGACATCCTCATCAACAATAGCGGTGGCCCGACTCCGGGGACGACGGAAGATATGACCGCCGACCGACTGGAGACCTATTTCATCTCCATGGTGTCGCGGATCATTACCCTCACCAATGCGCTCTTGCCTGAGATGAAGGCACAGGGATGGGGACGCATCCTCACCGTCGCCTCCTCCGGCGTCATCGAGCCCATTCCTAATCTTGCGCTCTCCAACACGCTGCGCCCGGCGCTTGCGGGTTGGAGCAAGACGCTGGCCAGCGAAGTAGCGGCATACGGCATCACCGTGAACATGCTTCTGCCAGGCAGCATCGCGACCGACCGGCTGGCGGAGCTCGATTCGGCCACGGCGAAACGCGGCGGCAGAAGCCTCGACGAGGTCAGCGCCGAGCGCCAACAGCGCATCCCCGCCGGCCGCTACGGCCGCGTCGAGGAATTCGCCGCCACCGCCGCCTTCCTTTGCAGCGAACCGGCGAGCTACGTGACGGGCACCATGGTCCGCTGCGATGGGGGAGCTGCTCGCTCCCTTTGAGATCGCCACCGCGGCGAACAGAGTGCAGGCCCTTGCAACAGGGCCTGACAACACAATTCCGTGAGCTGCAGCAACGCTTCTATGCACGCGGCAGCACATCTTTACACTATAAATACCGCCTAAAGCTGTTTTGCCGACCGATTATTACATAACGGCAATCAAAAAATAGCCATTTGACTGTTTGCTGCACCGCACAAACAGAAACAATTCCAAAGCTTTCCAAGCTTTAATTTTTCGTCGTCCGGAACTGTGGTAGATTCCACAGCATCAGCGTTCATGAATTCGCGTTAAAGGGACAGAATTACCGAACGTTAGCGGTAACGGCGATGTATGGATTGCGGCGAAGCTCGTCTTTGTTGTGCGACGCAATAAATACACTTCACCGTCCTCGCGCTTCCTGCAACAAGCCCCGACCGGTTCTTTAAATATGAAAAAACTTTGGCTTCCCCTCGGCCTTCTCGTCGTCGCAGCCCTTGCGGCATGGAGCTACCGCGACCGTATTCCTTTCCTTTCCGCCTTTGTCGATCAAGCGTCCGCAGAAACCAAAGACGCCGGCAAGGCGGCGCAGGCCGGCGGCAAGCGTCAGGCCGGCCCAGTCGCGGTAAAGACCGTTGCCGCAGTCAAAACTACGCTCCCAATGGACGTTCCCGCGACCGGCTGGGTCGTGCCGATCGATTCAACGACGATCGCCGCACAGGAAGCCGGATTGATCACGCAGATCGCCGTAAAAGATGGCGCGACGGTCAAAGCCGGCGACCTGATCGCAAAACTCGATCCGCGTACGGCACAGGCTGCCGTCGACAAGGACAAGGCGAACATTACGAAAGACCAGGCAAACCTTGCCCAAGCGGAGACCGCGCTGACCCGTGCCAATAGCTTGCTCACGAGCAGCGCCGGCACTCAGGCGACTGCCGATGAAGCGCGTGCGACCCGCGACGGCGCCATTGCCACGCTCAGCGCGGACCAGGCACAGCTTGCCTCGAATCAAGTCCTGCTCGGAAATACCGACATACGGGCACCTTATGATGGCAGGCTTGGCGATGTTCAATTGAGCCTGGGGGCTTATGTCAGCGCCGGCACGCCGATCGTGACGATCAGCAAATATGATCCGGCATATATCAAGTTTACCATGCAGGAAAACAATCTGCGCGAACTGCAGGAACAGCTGGCCGCGGGTCCTGTTCACGTCACCACCGTTCCCCGTTCCGCACAGGGCAAGCCCCGCACCGGAACGATCACCTTTTACGACAACACGGTCGACCAGGCTTCCGGAACGATCGCCGTGAAGGCAACGTTCGAAAATGCCAACGGTGCCTTGTGGCCGGGACGCTCCGCGAATGTCATGGTTCACTTCGCCGACAACGAGCAGCTGATCGTCGTGCCGACCGTTGCCGTCAGCCCGGGGCCGGACGGCTATATCGCCTTTGTGGTGAAAGACAACAAGGTCAAGATTACGCCAGTGACGATTGCTCGCGCCAATGGCGGCCGCACAGCCGTCGCCACAGGCCTTTCGGTCGGCGATCACGTCGTTGTCGAAGGCCAGTCGCAACTGAACAACGGCACCGAAGTCAAGGAACAGTTCAGCGACAATCCAAACGAGAAGGTCGCTTCGGCCGATGATGGAAAAACCGAAACCATCGCAGTTGGAGCGCAACAATGATCCCGACCTTCTGTATCCAGCGTCCGGTCGCGACCACGCTCCTCGCTATCGGCGTGGTGCTTGCCGGTCTCGCCGGCTATCAGCTCATCCCCGTCGCGGCAGTGCCGCAGGTGGATTTCCCGACGATCAACGTCTCGGCCCAGCTGACGGGCGCCTCACCACAGACGATGGCGACATCGGTCGCCACGCCGCTGATCAAACAGTTCGAGACGATCCCCGGCATCAGCGAAATTTCTTCGACAAACTCGCTTGGCAATACCAGCATCGTGCTGCAGTTCAATCTCGACCGCAACATCGACGCCGCCGCCGGTGACGTGCAGGCGGCGATTTCGACCGCGCAAAGAAAACTTCCCAACAACCTGACCACCCCGCCAAGCTACCGGAAGACCAATCCGGCCGACGCGCCTGTCATGCTGATCGCCGTACAAAGCGACACCTTGCAGCGCAGCAAGCTCGACGATATCGCCGAGAACATCATCTCTCCATCGATCTCGACACTGCCTGGCGTCGCTGAAGTGACCGTAAACGGCGCGCAGACCTACGCGGTGCGCATCGACGTCGATCCGAACAAGCTTCTGGATCGCGGCATCGGTATCGACACGGTCAATACAGCCGTCGTCAACGCCAACAACCAGGTCCCGGTCGGCACGTTGCAAGACTCGGCGCAGAGCATGACGATCAATGCGAATACGCAGCGCGTCAACGCCGACGAGTTTCGCACGCTGGTGATTGCCAATCCCAACGGCAAGCCAATTCACCTCGGCGACGTCGCCGACGTGCAGGACAGCGTAGAAAACCAGAATATCGGTAGCTGGTATGATGGCCAGCGAGCGATCATTCTGGCTATTCAACGCCAGCCCGATGCCAACACCGTCGACGTTGTCGATGCCGTGAACAAGACGCTGCCGAAGCTGCAGGCCGAAATGCCGGCTTCCGTCAAAATGACCGTTATGAACGACTCGGCCCAGCCAATCCGCGAGGCCATCTCGGACGTCAAGTTTACCTTGCTGCTGACCATCGGCCTGGTCGTTCTCGTCATCTACCTGTTCACGGGCCACGTGACGGCAACGATTATCCCCGGCCTCGCCGTGCCCCTTTCGCTGATATCAACTTTCGGCATGATGTATGTGCTCGGCTATAGCGTCGACAATATCTCGCTGCTCGGATTGACGATTGCAGTGGGCCTCGTGGTGGATGACGCCATCGTCATGCTGGAGAACATTCTGCGGCACATGGAAGAAGGCATGCCTGTGCGGCAGGCAGCCATCCAGGGCGCGGCCGAAGTCAGCTATACGATTATCTCCATGTCGGTCTCGCTGATCGCCGTGTTCATCCCTATCCTGCTGATGGGCGGCGTCGTTGGCCGTATCTTCAACGAATTCGGGATGGTCGTGGCAATCGCCATCATATCGTCCGCGGTGGTTTCGCTGACCGTCACGCCAATGCTCGGCTCGCGTCTCTCCAACGCCCACAGCCATCCTCCCTTGCCGGTGCGCATCTTCAATAAGGGCTTCAACTGGACCGAGGTCAATTACGGCAAGGGCGTGGAATGGTGCATTCGCCATCGCTACATCGTGCTCGGAAGCTTCCTTGCTTCGGTCGCGCTGTCGGCCTACCTTTTCCTGACGCTGCCGGCCAGCTTCTTCCCCCAGGAAGACATCGGCCGGCTGCAGATTTCAACCCGCGCCCGTCAGGATATTTCCTATCCGGCGATGCGTGACCTTCAGAACCAGGCCGCTGCGGCGATCAAGGCGAATTCGGCCGTCGAGCACGTGATGTCGGTTGTCGGCGCTAGCGCGCGCCAGACACTCAACAACGGTACGATCTACGCGCAGCTAAAGGATAAGAAGGATCGTCCGCCTCTCGACCAGACTTTGCGCGAAATACGCGCCGCCGTCGCCAAAATCCCAGGCATTCAGGTCTTCATCAACCCTCAGCAAAGCCTTCGCTTCGGCGGACGCCAGACCGCCAGCCAATATCAGCTCGTCATCCAGGCGCTTAACGCCGATCTGACGAACCAGTGGGCCAACAAGATGCTGCAGGAGATGCGAAAGGATCCACGTTTCACCGACGTGACCACCGACGCGCAATATAATGCACTGCAGGCCAATATTGTGGTCGATACGGAGAAAGCCGCCGCCTACGGCATCAACAACAACCTGCTGCGCACCACGCTTGAGGAGGCCTTCAGCGACTACGCCGCTGCACAGATCCAGTCGACCGGCGACAGCTATGACGTGATCATCGAATATGATGCGAACCAGCCTTGGGACGACCAGAAGCTGTCGCGTATCCATGTGACGTCTTCGAGCGGCCAGCAGGTTCCATTGTCGGCCTTCGCGCGCATCGAGCGCAATACCGGTCCGGTGACCATCAACCAGACCGGTCAGCTCGTCTCGACCACGGTATCCTTCAACCTGCCGGCCGGCGAAGCGCTTGGCGACGCCACGGCACAGATCGAACAGATCAAGAAGGACATCAACATGCCGGCGGACATCTTCACGTCCTACGGCGGCACGGCGCAGATCTTCCAGCAGTCGCAGGGCAGCACGCCCTATTTGATCCTCGCTGCGGTGCTGACGATCTATGTGGTTCTCGGCGTTCTCTATGAGAGCTTCATCCATCCCCTGACCATTCTGTCCGGTCTGCCGGCCGCCGCTCTCGGCGCACTGCTTGCGCTGAAGATCTTCGGCTTCGACCTGTCGGTCATCGCGCTCATCGGCTTGCTGATGCTGATCGGTATCGTGAAGAAAAACGCGATCATGATGATCGACGTGGCGCTGGAAACGCTACGCTCGAGTACTGGCATGTCGCCGGCGGAAGCGATCCACGAAGCCTGCGTACGCCGTTTCCGCCCGATCATGATGACCACCTTCTGCGCCCTGCTCGGCGCCCTGCCGATCGCGGTCGGCAGCGGCGCAAGCTCCGAGCTGCGCCAGCCGCTCGGTATCGCTGTGGTCGGCGGCTTGGTGGTGTCGCAGCTTCTGACCCTGTTCATCACGCCTGTCATCTTCCTGGAGATGAACCGCCTGAGCGACTTCCTCGGTCGTTTCGGTCGGCGCAAGGACGACGACCCGCACCAGAAGGAACCGCCGTCGGCGATTGCCGCGGAATGACAAAAACGGGCGCCGAAAGGCGCCCATTCCTTTTCCAGCAAAGCGAAACGCATCGCCGGTGAAATACTGTCGGCGGATACCACGGCGGGCAAAAATAAAAGCACCTCTCCGTCTTGAACTTGACGTCCAGCCATGTCATGACGCGCCCTCTTTGCGACAGGGCGCGTCATGCGTCCCATCAGGGGCTTGGCCCCAATCCAGACAATTTCGACGGAAAGGAGTGCGGGCATGGCTCGGGCGCTTGGTTTCGACTTCGGCACCACGAACACGGTTCTGGCGATGGCCGAAGGACCCGCGACGCAATCGGTCGCCTTCAACAGCACGGCCGGCACCGCCGACAGCATGCGCACCGCGCTCTCCTTCATGAAGGATCCGGGGCTGGGTGCGGCCGCGCTCAAGGTCGAGGCAGGACATGCGGCCATCCGGCAGTTTATCGACAATCCCGGCGACTGCCGCTTCCTGCAGTCGATCAAGACTTTTGCGGCGAGCGCACTCTTCCAGGGTACGCTGATCTTCGCCAAGCGCCACAGCTTCGAGGATCTGATGGAGATCTTCGTGCGTCGCCTGCGCGCCTACGCCGGAGAGGGATGGCCGGAGAATGTTTCGCGCATCGTCACCGGCCGACCGGTGCATTTTGCCGGCGCCAACCCGAACCCTGCCCTTGCCACCGAGCGCTACAATGCCGCTCTTGCACGATTCGGCTTTCCGGAAATTCACTACGTCTACGAGCCGGTGGCGGCGGCCTTCTACTTCGCCCAACACCTGAAGAAGGATGCGACCGTGCTGGTGGCCGACTTCGGCGGCGGCACAACCGACTATTCGCTCATCCGCTTCGAGACCCATGCCGGAAAGCTGACGGCGACGCCGATCGGCCATTCCGGCGTCGGCATCGCCGGCGATCATTTCGATTTCCGGATGATCGACAACATCGTCTCGCCGGCCATTGGGAAGGGAAGCTACTTCAAGAGTTTCGACAAGCTGCTGGAAGTGCCGACCTCCTACTACGCCAATTTCGGCCGCTGGAACCAGCTCTCGATCTTCAAGACCTCGCGCGAATATGCCGACCTGAAGACGCTGGTGCGCAGCAGCCTGGAGCCGGAGAAGCTGGAAACCTTCATCGAGCTGGTCGAGCATGACGAAGGCTATCCGCTCTATCAGGCCGTATCTGCGACGAAGATGGCGCTTTCGAGCGAGGAAGAGGCCGAATTCAACTTCCCGCCGCTCGGCAAGGCCGGCCGCAAGCATGTGCGCCGCGCCGATTTCGAGACGTGGATTGCGGAAGACCTCGCCCGCATCGAAGGAGCGCTGGATGACGTTCTGACAACGACGAACACCTCGCCCAATGCGATCGACAAGGTGTTCCTGACGGGCGGCACCTCCTTCGTGCCGGCCGTTCGGCGCATCTTCACGGAACGCTTCGGCCAGGAGCGCATCGAAACGGGCGGCGAACTGCTGTCCATCGCCCATGGTTTGGCCCTGATCGGCGAGCGGGACGATATCGCCCAGTGGACGGCGTGAGATAGCCGGCCACCCTGCCCTTTCGTTCCTGCGCCGCTTTGGTTAGAGTTCGTCCATGATTTCCGCCAGCGACCTCACACCGGCCGAGCTTGCCGCCCTTCTGCATTTCCATGCGGATGCCGGCGTTGATTGGCTGCTGGAAGATGAGCCGGTGGATCGGTTTGCGGAATTCGAGGCGATGCGCGCCGCGCGGCAGGGCTCGCGCGCAACGCAGCCAAGGGCCGAAGCGCCAGCACCCGCACCCGCCACACGGTCACTGCCCGAGCGTCGCCCCGCCGCAAAGCCGGCGACGCCTGCCGCGGCATCACCACCGCGCGCAACGCCGGCCATTCCCGACGAGCAAGCCGTGGAACAGGCCCGATTCGCGGCCGAAAGTGCGCGTTCTCTCAGTGAGTTGAAGACTGCGATCGAAGCCTTCAATGGCTGCAATCTCAAGAACAGCGCTCGTTCGACGATCTTTGCGAGCGGCACGCCGGAGGGCCGGATCATGGTGATCGGGCCGATGCCGAGCGCTGACGATGATCGCGAGGGGGCGCCGTTTGCCGGCCGCGCTGGACAGTTGCTCGACAGGATGCTCGCCGCCATCGGCCTGCAGCGCGATTCGATCCTGCTCACCAACGTCATTCCGTGGCGACCGCCGGGCAACCGCGCCCCTTCTCCGGCAGAAATCGAGATATGTCGTCCGTTCATAGAACGGCAGATTGCGCTTGCCGAGCCGAAGGCTGTGCTGCTGCTCGGTAATTTCACCGCCCGCCACTTCTTCGGCGGTGGCGAAACCATCCATGGACTGCGCGGACAATGGCGGGAAATCAGCATTCTCGGCCGAACCATCCCCGCTATCGCCAGCCTGCATCCACAGGAACTGCTGACCGCGCCCATCAATAAACGTCTGGCCTGGAGCGATCTTCTGGCCTTCAAGAATTATGTCGCCGCTGAAATATTAGGCTAATTTCAACAGCTATTAATGGAGAATGACACAAGTTATGCATTTATTGCATGGCAGTCTTCTTTTGCTGTGCGTTGCAGAATCTATGCTGCACTGCAATATAAAGGTTGTCTTGGGAGGAATTCGAAAGGAACCAAGGCAATGACTGCACGTTTTCGCCCTATTCACTGCGGGTTTGATACCCTGCGCCGCGCCATCGAGCCCGTGCGCGCCATAAACGGCCATCGCAATCTCGGCATTGCTGCCAATGAGCAGATGACCGCACGAGGCACCGGCATCTCGGCTCGCATCAGCCGCCCGACGGCAATTTTCGCCGATTTCCGCGCCTGCTGACTTGCGGGCGCGAATTGCCGGGCGATCCAGCGTAACGTTCAAGTATCGGGATTCCATCATGTCTTCAGGTTTGCGTTCATTCATCGCTCTGCTCGATTCCGTCGGCCATATCGGCTCTGCGGTGCGGGCCGCCGAGGAATTCGAGCGCGCACGCAATTTTCACAAGGACGAGTGCCGCAGCACAAGCGCTGCCCGGATCGTCGCGACCAGCATTCCGCTTTGAGATTTTACAGGCAGAATTACTCTGCCTGATTAACGGCTCGGGCCGAACGGGCAGTTCCGAGAGAGCCCCGCCCTCTATGCGGACCGCGCCCAGGCGAAGGCCTCATCGACCGCAGCCAATTTTACGGCCTGCCATCCGCAATACTGATCGAGAAAATTGCGCGATATCCACATACGCGTCTTCTTGGGTTCGTCATGCCAGCCGATGTCTCCGCGGTCGGCAGATTTACGCAGGATACGCTGCAAATGGGTACGCGATATCATAAAATGCGCGGCGAGAGCGCGGGCATCGACATGGCCGATATCGATTCGATCGCCGACTTCTCCACTGAGATCCAGCCTTGACACGATATGATCGACAACAAGACCGCCGGATTCCGTCCAGAGAAATAGGCCTACGCTTTCCGGCGGTTCGCGCCAGATGTCGGCGGCCAGACAATTGCGGGTCATGCGCGGCTGTGCCAGATCCATCAGCATCGGCGAAGCCACCAGCGCGGCTGCGCGGCTGCCATTGTCAAGGAGATCGAGCGCGGCCAGATTGGCGAGATACCAGCCGAACATCGCCGTATAGCTGATTTCGGTCGGCACGTAGCGGCGCGGACGGCGGGCAGGACCTGGAGCCAACTCCAGGAAGCGATAGGTCAGCAGTTCCTCGATGAAGCTCAGGACCGTGTTGCGGCTGGCGATGCGGTAATGCGTGATGAGGTTGCGCAGGGCAACAACGGTCAGCCCCGAACCCGGAATCCCCGGATCATATTCAAGATGAAGCGCATAGGCGGCCTGGGTCAGAAGCCAGCGCTGATGTGAGGCGAGCATGCGCGCAACCCTCGGGCCGCTATCATAACGGTTACGCAATGTCTCAGAGAGAAAGCTCAAGGATGCTACGAACTTAGGATGACGAGCAAGTTGCTCGATGGGAAAACTCAATCGGGCCTCCTGGGGTGCCCTTCTTAAAAGCAACAGAAAGTGGATGTTTCATTTTTGTGAACGAAATCATCGGAATCGATCATAATTCCGACATCTAATAGCATGCTATAGTTATGCAAGCGCTTTTATATCGCAAGGGGTTAAACAAATAATTTACTTTAAATTATTGTTTCCCGACCGTAACGGCCTGCACCCAATAGCAATGCAGTCATGATGATCCACCGGAACGTTATGGTAGCAATTGCACTGTCGGTCTGCAAATGCAGGCGTAGAGCTGCCACTTTTTATTTGAATAGCTGAATCGAGAACCGCTCGGCGAGCGAATACTTATTGTGCCATAACAAAACATATTGGCATTGCGATATGACTTTAACTTTGGTTCAGATTTCGGTGTAATGATGCGGCACTTTCAGTCCGGAGGAGGGCTTCGGACTGTGCCCGCCATAGCATAGCCTGATCAGGATAGACCATGCGCACAGACACCGGCCAGATCGTCAATCTGGCAGACTATCGTCCCACCGACTTCGTTCTGGAACGCGTGGACCTCACCTTCGATCTGCATCCGACCGAGACCAAGGTGGAGGCACGGCTGATCTTCCATCGGCGCGAAGGTATCGATCCCAAGGCACCCTTGGTGCTCGATGGCGACGAGCTGGTGCTCTCCGGCCTGCTGCTCGATCAGACGGAGCTGTCTGCCGCGCAATATGACGCCACGCCTGAAAGCCTCACGGTTCGCGATCTGCCGGAAAGCACGCCCTTCGAGCTGACGATCATGACCGTTATCAACCCGGAAGCCAACACGCAGCTGATGGGTCTCTATCGCACCGGCGGCATTTATTGCACGCAGTGCGAGGCCGAAGGCTTCCGCCGTATCACCTATTTCCCCGACCGGCCGGATGTTCTCGCCCCCTATACGGTCAACATCATAGCCGACAAGGCCGCCAATCCGCTGCTGCTGTCGAACGGCAATTTCCTCGGCGGCGCCGGCTATGGTGAAGGCAAGCATTTCGCCGCGTGGTTCGATCCGCACCCGAAGCCGAGCTATCTCTTCGCGCTCGTCGCTGGCGATCTTGGTGTCGTCGAAGACACGTTCACCACGATGTCCGGCCGTGAGGTCGCTCTGAAGATCTATGTCGAGCACGGCAAGGAGCCGCGTGCGACCTACGCCATGGATGCGCTGAAGCGCTCGATGAAGTGGGACGAAGAGCGGTTCGGCCGCGAATACGATCTCGACATCTTCATGATCGTCGCCGTATCGGACTTCAACATGGGGGCGATGGAGAATAAGGGCCTCAACGTCTTCAACGACAAGTACGTTCTGGCCGACCCAGAGACGGCAACCGATGCCGACTATGCCAATATCGAAGCCATCATCGCGCACGAATATTTCCACAACTGGACGGGCAACCGCATCACCTGCCGCGACTGGTTCCAGCTCTGCCTCAAGGAAGGCCTGACGGTCTATCGCGATCACGAGTTCTCTGCCGACCAGCGCTCGCGTCCCGTCAAGCGGATCGCCGAAGTCCGTCACCTGAAGTCGGAACAGTTTCCAGAGGACAGCGGGCCGCTTGCCCATCCGGTGCGGCCGACGACATACCGTGAAATCAATAACTTCTACACGACGACCGTCTATGAGAAGGGCAGCGAAGTCACACGCATGATCGCGACGCTGCTCGGCCGCGATCTCTTCAAGAAGGGCATGGACCTCTATTTCGACCGGCATGACGGACAGGCCGTTACGATCGAAGATTTCGTCAGATGTTTCGAGGATGTCAGCGGTCGCGACCTCACACAGTTTTCGCTATGGTATCACCAAGCCGGCACGCCGCTCGTCACGGCATCCGGCGCCTATGATGCCGATGCCAAGACGTTCATCCTGTCGCTCGAGCAGATGGTGCCGGCGACGCCGGGCCAGACCGTGAAGAAGCCGATGCACATTCCGCTACGCATGGGCTTGCTCGCCGAAGACGGCACGATCATCACGCCCGCGTCCGTTACCGGGGCAGAGCTCACCGACGATGTCCTGCATCTGACGAAGCAGGCGCAGACCGTGACATTCCACGGCATTCCCTCGCGGCCAGTTCTTTCGCTCAATCGCAGCTTCTCGACGCCGATCAACTTGCAATTCAGCCAGAGCACCCAGGACCTTGCACTGATTGCTCGCTACGAGACCGATCATTTCGCCCGCTGGCAGGCGCTGATCGATCTTGGCCTGCCGAACCTCTTGCAGGCGGCGCGCGATATACGCCAAGGCATCGATATCACTTGCGATTCAGCCTTCACCGAGGCGCTGCTCGCAGCCGCAGCCGACGAAAGCCTGGAGCCGGCATTCCGCGCTCAGGCGCTCGCCCTGCCCAGCGAGGCCGATATCGCCCGCGAACTCGGCGGCAACAACGACCCCGATGCCATTCACGCCGCACGCCAGACGATCATCAAGCGGGTCGCGGAAGCTGGAAAGCATGTCTTCACCGCCCTCTATGACAGCATGCAGACGTCCGGCCCCTTTACCCCGGATTCGGCAAGCGCCGGTCGCCGCGCCTTGCGCAATACGGCACTGAGCTATCTCTCGCAGCTGGACGAGACGCCAGCGAGAGCAAAGGCCGCCTATGACGCGGCGAACAACATGACCGATCTCAGTGCGGCACTGACCATTTTGGCCCAACGCTTCCCGGATACTGCCGAGACGGCGGCAGCGCTTGCGCATTTCCGCGACCGCTTCGTAGACAATGCGCTCGTCATCGACAAGTGGCTCGCCATTCAGGCAGCGATTCCTGGCGCCGGCGCGCTGGAGCGCATCCGGCTGCTCATGGGGACACCGCTGTTCAAGCACACCAATCCCAACCGCGTGCGGGCGCTGATCGGCACCTTCGCCTTCGCCAACCCCACCGGCTTTGGCCGCGTAGATGGTGCCGGATACAATTTCCTGGCCGACGAGATCCTCGAGATCGATCAGCGCAACCCGCAGCTTGCGGCACGCATCCTGACTTCAATGCGCTCCTGGCGCCTGCTGGAGCCGGTGCGGGCCGACCATGCCCGCGCGGCGCTGATGCGGATCGAGCGCGCAGGCGGTCTTTCGACCGACGTGCGCGACATCGTCGAACGTATCCTCAAGGAGTGATTTCGATCGCCCGGTGCGCCGGTTTCAAAGGCTGATTTGCATTGGCCTTTTCAGCTTCAACGAGTCCCGAAAGCATGCAACCTACCGCTGCGTGTGCAAAACATGCTGAAATCGCAGATGGTTAAGAAAGTTTTACCGCACCCTCTGGACAAGCCGAATCACGAATGATTCATTAGGGCAGATTCGGGCGAGCGGCGCAGCGAATCACACGAGGGACAAGGCTAAAGCGATGGTGGACGTGCGGCGGGCAACCGCGGCCGATGGACGGCTGCGTGTTAATTTCGACGGTCTGAAATCCTGGCATAGCGGCGTTACCGATCGAACCGGAGTGCGGGTGGAGACGATTTCGCGTCGTTTTCCGCAGACGGAGCATATTCTCAAGCGCATCATTCCCGTCCTCATCGTTTCCTTCCTGATGGTCGTCGCCGCCTCGCATTTCTTCGGCATGATCACGGAGCATAGCCGCATGGCGGCGGCGGCCCGCCGAACGACCTCTCTTTCCATCGCCGCCGCATCCGCCGCCTTTTCGAATGACGCCAGCCTGTTCCAGGCGGGAGACCGTAGCGGCGCAGAACGGAAACTGGCCTCCTATCTGCCGCAGGATCGACTGGACACCGGCGCTTTCGTCCTGTTGGTGCAGGCAAGCGGCCGGGTGTTCGGCTCATCGGCCGCCGGCTCAGGCTATATCGGAATGCTCGTCTCCGACTTCTTTCCCGAAGTGACGGCCATCCGCAGTTTTGGCGACCATGCCGGCGTAATCGAGACCATGATTGGCGGCGAGCCCTTCTACGCAGCCATTTCCCTGATCGGCGACAAGGGTGATTTCATTCTGTCGGCTGCATCGATGGATCAGATCGACAAGCTCTGGCGCGACGAGCTGACGCTGAACGTCACACTGTTTGCCGGCATATCCTCCATCCTGCTCGTCATCCTCTACGCCTATTATACGCAGGTGAAACGCGCCCGGGACGCCGACGAAATCTTCCTCGAATCCAACCTGCGGGTCGAGACCGCACTGTCGCGCGGGCGCTGCGGTCTTTGGGATTTCGATTTCACCAGCCGCCAATTCTTCTGGTCGCGGTCGATGTACGACATGCTCGGGCTGCCGGTCGTCGACAAGCCACTCGCTTTCACAGACGCGGCGCGGCTGATGCATCCGGACGACAACAGCCTGCATATGCTTGCCCGCACAGTTACCCGCGGCAATGCCGGCCAAGTGGACCAGATCCTCCGTATCCGCCACGCCAAAGGGCATTATGTCTGGATGCGCGCCCGCGCCCAGGTCATCCGCACCAATTCCGGCCGCGTCCACATGATCGGCATCGCGATGGACGTGACCGAACAGCACCGGCTGGCGCAGCGCTATGCCGAAGCCGACCAGCGGCTGGCCGATGCCATCGAGTGCACCTCCGAAGCCTTCGTGCTGTGGGACAAAAACGATCGCCTGGTGATGTGCAACGCCCATTTCCAGCAGGCCTATGGCCTGCCCGACAATGTGCTCGTG
Organism: Rhizobium sp. ERR 1071; assembly: GCF_007828675.1. Taxonomy (NCBI): domain Bacteria; kingdom Pseudomonadati; phylum Pseudomonadota; class Alphaproteobacteria; order Hyphomicrobiales; family Rhizobiaceae; genus Rhizobium; species Rhizobium sp. ERR 1071. Next base: position 1,059,265 of record NZ_VITM01000001.1, read on the forward strand.
CCAGGCACCGAACGCGCCGTCGTCAATGCCGCTGCGGCACGGCCGGTCATCGAGCGCCGCATCGTCGATCCCGGCCGCTCCAATCATTCGCAGACGACGGAGGTGCAGCTCGCCGACGAGCGCTGGCTGCAGATCAACGAACGGCGCACCCGCGACGGTGGCCTTGTCTCCGTCGGTACCGACATCACACAGCTCAAGCGCAATCAGGAGCGCCTTCGCGACTCCGAGCGCCGGCTGATGGCAACGATCAATGATCTCTCCGCATCGCGGCAGATCCTGGAGAAGCAGAAGGCGGAGCTTTCGACCGCCAACGCCAATTATCTCGCCGAGAAGGAGCGCGCCGAAGCCGCCAACAGGGCCAAATCGGAATTCCTCGCCAACATGTCGCATGAACTGCGCACGCCGCTCAACGCCATTCTCGGCTTCTCGGAAATCCTGCAGGATCAGATGTTCGGCCCGCTCGGCTCTGCGCGCTACAACGAATATGCCAAGGACATTCACGATAGCGGCAAACATCTGCTCAACGTCATCAACGACATTCTCGACATGTCCAAGATCGAAGCCGGGCACATGAAGCTCTCCTGCGAGCGGATCAATCTCGCACCGCTCATCGAGGAATGCCTGCGCTTCACCCGCATTCCGGCCGCACAGAAGAATATTCTCGTCGAGCAGGATATTTCCTCCGAGATCAAGCTCAATGCCGACCGGCGGGCGATGAAGCAGATCGTGCTAAACCTGCTCTCCAATGCCGTGAAATTCACCAATGACGGCGGCCGCATCGCGGTTCGCACACGCAGGGTCGACGATGCCGTCATGCTCGTCATCGCCGATACCGGTATCGGAATTCCGAAATCGGCGCTCGGCAAGATCGGCCAGCCCTTCGAACAGGTGCAGAGCCAATATGCCAAGAGCAAGGGAGGCTCCGGCCTGGGGCTCGCCATTTCCAGATCGCTGACCGCGCTGCATCAAGGCCGCATGCGCATCCGCTCGCGCGAAGGTATCGGCACGGTGATCGCAATCCGCATCCCGGATCAGAGCTGATCAGCTTCCGACTGTTGCCTGGAATACTTTCCGAACGGCCTTCGACAGGCGCTTCAGCTCCGCTTCCAGCGTGCGGATATCCGGGCAATCGCCGGCGCGGCAAACCAGTTCGATCAGGCCGGAAGGCGTGTTTTTCGGATCGAACGTGCCATCGATGCAAAGGCGGATAAGCTGCGACACTTCCGTATAGAGCTGCAGAGCTTCCAGGCAGACGTCCAGATCGTTGCGATCCATCAGGCTGCCGCCGAGCAGTTTCAACGCTTCGGCGGTGCTGAGGCCGTTTGCATCGATGCCAACGCCGCGAACCGACGCGATCAGCCGCAGATATTGCGCGATGAATTCGATATCGATCAGGCCGCCGGGGATCAGTTTCAGATCCCAGATGCTTTCCGGCGGCTTTTCCTGTTCGATCAGGGCGCGCATCTCGCGAACATCCTTAGCGATCCTGGCGACATCTCTCTTTGTCGAAAGAACCTCGCCTATGACGCGCTCCGCATCGTTCACCAGCTTCTCGTCGCCGCAGATCAGGCGCGACCGCGATAGAGCCATATGTTCCCACGTCCAGGCTTCCTCGCGCTGGTATTTCTCGAAGGAATTGATGCGCGTGGCGACCGGCCCCTTGTTGCCGGAGGGACGCAAGCGCATATCCACCTCATAGAGCACGCCCTCGGCCGTCGGCGCCGAAAGGGCCGCGATCAGGCGCTGCGTGACGCGGGTAAAATAGCGCGTGGCATCGAGCGGCTTCGGACCATCGGATTCGCTGGCCGCGTCGTCGTAATCGTAAAGCAGGATGATATCGATATCGGAACCAGCCGAGAGCTCGAAACTGCCAAGTTTGCCCATTCCGACGATGGCAACTCGCCCGCCGGGATAGTCCCCATGCGCCGCCCGAATTTCCTTTATGACGGCGTCCAGTGCCGCCTCGACGATGAGATCGGCAAGATAAGTAAGGGCGCGTGCCGCCATGACCCCGCCGATTGCACCCGTCAACAGGCGAATGCCGATCAGGAAACGCTGTTCGGAGGCAAAGATGCGCAAGAGATCGAGCGTCTCCTCATAATGCCGTGCCGGGGCAAGAAAGCTCTGGAGGCGCTCCGCCAGATAGTCGCGCGTCGGCAATTCCGCCATCAGCGTTGGATCCAGCATGCCGTCAAAGACATGCGGCTTGGCCGCGATGATCTCGGCAAGTCGCGGCGCCGACGACATAATGTTGACGATGAGCGAGAGAAGCGCCGGATTGTTCCCGAGCAGCGAGAAGAGCTGTATGCCTGCCGGCAGGCCGGAAATGAAGCTGTCGAAGCGCAACAAAGCCTTGTCGGCACGCTTGCTTTCGCCAAAGACTCGCAGCAGCTCCGGCGTCAGTTCCGTCAACCGTTCTCGCGCCTCTACCGATTGCGTCGCGCGATATCGACCGTAATGCCAGGTGCGGATGACGTTGGCGATGTCAGAGGGGCGATCGAAGCCAAGACGGCGTAGCGTCTCCAGGGTATCGGGATCGTCGCCCTGGCCGGTAAAGACCAGATTGCCGGTTTCGCTCGATAGTTTGGTTTCCTGTTCGAACAGGCGCGCATAGCGGCGCTCGACGGTTTTCAACGTCGTCACCAGCGTTTCGGAAAAAGCCGACACGTCGGCAAAACCCATCATGTAGGCGATGCGGCGGAGTTCGGCATCGGTTTCCGGCAACAGATGCGTCTGCTCGTCGCGCACCATCTGGATGCGATGCTCGACGTCGCGCAGGAACCAATAGGCCGTCACCAGTTCGTCGCGCGTTTCCGCATCGATCCACTTCGCCTCGGTCAGCTCGAAAAGCGTCTCCTCCGTCGATCGGCTGCGCAGAGACGGCATGCGACCGCCAGCAATCAGCTGCTGCGTCTGCACGAAGAACTCAATCTCGCGAATGCCGCCGCGGCCAAGCTTGACGTTATGGCCTTTGACCGCGATGGCGCCGTGTCCTTTATGCGCGTGGATCTGCCGCTTGATGGAGTGGATGTCTGATATCGCGGCGTAATCCAGATATTTGCGGAAGACGAAGGGCACGAGATCGCGGATGAAAGCCTGACCGGCAGCGATATCACCGCCGATGGGACGCGCCTTGATGAAGGCAGCGCGCTCCCAGTTCTGCCCCCTGCCCTCGTAATAGATCATCGCAGCGTCCACAGGGATCGCGAGCGGCGTGGAGCCGGGATCGGGACGCAGACGGAGATCGGTGCGGAAGACATAGCCATCTGCCGTGCGCTCCTGCAGGATGCGCACCAGCCGGCGCATCAGCCGCGGGAAGATGTCGATGGCATCATCGGGATCGGGCACGATGCCTGCCGTCTCGTCGAAAAAGACAACCAGATCGATGTCGGAGGAATAGTTCAGCTCTTCGGCGCCGAGCTTGCCCATCCCGAGGACGATCAACCCGGATTTCCTGCTCGGGGCGGCGGGATCGGGAACCACGATCTTGCCGGCCTCGTGCGACGACAGCAACAGGTGATCGATCGCCGCTGAGATGGAGGCCTCCGCAAGCCTGCTCAGCCAGCGTGTCGTCACCCTGCCGTCATAGATGCGCGCGAGATCGGCAAGGGCAACGAGGAAGGCCGCACGGCGTTTGGCAATGCGCAGACGGCTCATTACCTCAGATTCAGCAGGAGAGGCACCTACCCCATCCGCGGGCAGCCAGGCGCGGCGAGCCTCTTCCACCAGCCCTTCGATCTGCGGCGAAAGCGGCTTCTCGATCGCGGCGACGAGGAGCGACGGTTCGAGATTGGCGATTTCGCGCAAATGAGGGGACAGGGTCAGAGCCGCGACGATGAAATCCCGCAACGCACTCTCGCCCGCAAGGAGATCGGCAACGACCGGCTCCGTTCCGGCGATCTGCTTGAGATCGGCAAGCGCAGACTTCGTCTCCGTCTGGTTCAACGGCCGCAACCGCCCGGCCGGAACATCCCGCAGCAAATCGCTTTGCGTCGTCATGCAGTTCTCCCCAACAGCAAGCGGATAGAGCATGATGCCGAAAAGTATGAGCGGTTTTCGGATAACATCATGCTCTACTTCTTTGACGCTAGAGCGGATTCAGATTTCAGGTCGTTTCGACCTAAAATCATCCGGCTCTAGTGCAGGATTAACCTATTGTTTCTGCATGGGGAAGATCATGGTGACCGTTAATCCCTTCGCGTCGGGACTGTCGGGGACCGTATCGGAAAGCTCAAGCCGACCGCCATGCAGCTCCATGACAGCCTCCACCAGTGCAAGGCCGAGGCCTGTTCCCGGCTTCGAGCGGCTTTCGTCCAGACGGAAGAAACGCTTGACCACATCGGCACGTTGATGGGCGGGAATGCCTGGCCCATGATCGGCGACCGCGAGCGTCACGGCGTCGTTGGTGCGCGCCAGCTTGAAGGTGATCGTCTGCTCGCCGTTGCAGCCCGTCGCATATTTGAGGGCATTGTCGATGAGATTGAAGAGTGCCTGACCGATCAGCTCGCGATTGCCCTGAATTTCGACATTCGGCTCGATATCGGCCGTCAGCGTCAGACCCGCCTCTTCTGCGACCGGCTCATAGAGTTCGGCGGTATCGGCGACGATGGAAGAGAGATCGACTTCAGTCATTTCCGCCGCCACCGACCCCGCCTCGACGCGGGAAATCATCAGAAGGGCATTGAAGGTGCGAATCAGCTGATCGGATTCGCCGATAATACCCTCAAGAGCGACGCGACGCCCCTCGCTGTCGGCACTGTCGAGCGCATCGGCGGCCTTGTTGCGCAGGCGCGTCAGCGGCGTCTTGAGGTCATGAGCGATATTGTCGGAGACCTGCCGCAGCCCTTCGTTCAGCTTCTCGATGCGCTCGAGCATCGCATTCAGCGAGGCGGACATGCGGTCGAACTCATCGCCGGAACCACCGACCGGCAGCCGCTGCGAGAGATCGCCCGCCATGATCTTGCGGCTGGCATCCGTCATACGATCGATGCGCTTCAATGCGTTGCGGCCGATGCCGAACCAGATGACCAGTGCGCCGAGGCCCATGATCGCCAGCGCCAGCATCAGCGCCTGGCGCACCAGCACGCGGAAGCGCTCGGGCTCGCCGAGGTCGCGGCCGATCAGGATGCGCAAGCCGTTGTCGAGAATGAAAATATTGGCAATTGCCAGATGCCGGCGCTCCGGATCGTTGGAGGCGTCGGTGTAGCGCTCGTAGGAGAAGGGCAACTCCGTCCAGCCGGCCTGGCCGAGCACACCGGGCTGCACGGAGGCGACGTTGCCGGCCAGGATATCGCCCGATGGCCCGGCAATGACATAGAGATTGGCACCCGGCTGACGGGCGCGGCGCTCCATGGTGCGCAGAAGCAGGTTCAGACCGCCGATGTCGTAGGCGCGCTTGACCTGACTAACCTCCTGCTGGACTGCATCGCGGATCTGCCCCGTCAGCAGCCGTTCGGACATGGCCGTGACGTAGAAGACGAGCGTCGCGGCACAAAGCGAGAAAAGAAGGATGTAGAGGGCGGAAAGGCGGACTGCGGTGGACTTGAAGAGGACGCGGAAGCGGCTCATCCCTCGTCCTTGATCATGTAGCCGGCGCCGCGAATCGTCTTCAGCAGCGGCTGGCTGAAATCCTTCTCGATCTTGGAGCGCAGACGCGAGACATGAACGTCGATGACGTTTGTCTGCGGATCGAAATGATAATCCCAGACATTTTCCAGCAGCATGGTGCGGGTCACGACCTGGCCGGCATTCTTCATCAGATATTCCAGCAGGCGGAATTCGCGCGGCTGCAGCAGGATTTCCTTGCCGCCGCGGCGCACCTCATGCGAGAGGCGGTCCAGTTCCAGATCGCCGACGCGATAAAGAACATCCTGTTCCGGCGTCCCCTTGCGGCGGCCGAGCACCTCGACGCGGGCCAAAAGCTCGCTGAAGGCATAGGGCTTCGGCAGGTAATCGTCGCCGCCGGCGCGCAGGCCGGTGACGCGGTCATCGACCTGACCGAGCGCAGAAAGGATCAGAACCGGCGTGTGAACGCCCTTGCGACGCAATTCGCTTATGACGGAGAGGCCATCGCGGCGCGGCAGCATGCGGTCGATGATGGCGACATCGTAGGTGTTTTCAGTGGCCATGAAGAGACCGCTCTCGCCGTCGCTCGCGTGATCGGCAATGATGCCGGCCTCGCGAAACGCCTTGGTGAGATAAGCCGCCGCTTCGAGATCGTCTTCGATGATCAGAATCTTCATATGGGCGACATTACCTGCCGAGGCTGCCTCGGCACAACCAGAATCGGAGGAATTCACGGCATGTTGGCCAGCGGTTGTCATCTTTCACCTGCCTTGGAGCCAGTCATCTTGACATGTTCTAAAAAGGAAGCCGCGCAAGCCGTGGCCTGCGCGGCTTCCTGATTCATTTCATTCGTTTAAAGGATCAACCGGCATTAATCGGCAGAGCGACGAAGCGGCTGCCATTGCCGGACTGAATCTGGAACAGGGCGCGCGTGCGGCCATCCTTCTTCGCCTGCTCGATGACCTTGGCGATATCGCCGGCGTTCGAGACCTGCTGGTTGTTGACCGAGGTGATCTTCTCGCCCTCCTTCACGCCCTTGTCGGCGGCATCGGAGTCGGGATCGACCGCGGTGATCGCAACACCCTTGCCATCGTCGGAAGGGCCGACGGTGAGACCGAGGTCAGCCAGCGCCTTCTCGGAGGATGGCTGTTGCGGCTGCTGATCCGGCTGCGAGTCGTCATTGGAAGCCTGGTTCTGATCGGCAGGCAATGTGCCGAGTTCGACCGTGACCGACTGCGACTTGCCGCCGCGCCACAGCGAAACCTCAACCTTGGAGCCTGGCTGCATGGCGCCGATGCGACGAGCGAGATCGCGCGGGTCCTTGACCGGATCGCCATTGACCGCCGTGACGACGTCACCATTCTTGATGCCGGCCTTCTGGCCAGGCGAGCCATCCTGCGGGGAGACGACCAGAGCGCCGCTTGCTTCGGCAAGGCCGAGCGATTCGGCGATGTCCTTCGTGACGGGCTGGATCTGAACGCCGAGCCAGCCGCGTGAAACCGTGCCGGTCTTGATCAGGTCAGTCACGACGTCCTTGGCGGTGGTCGCCGGGATTGCGAAGGCGATGCCGACGCTGCCGCCTGACTGCGAGAAGATCGCGGTATTGATGCCAACCACCTGGCCGTTGAGGTTGAAGGTCGGGCCACCCGAGTTGCCCTTGTTCACCGGCGCATCGATCTGGATGTAATCGTCATAGGGGCCGGAATGAATGTCGCGGCCTCGAGCCGAGACGATACCGGCGGTGACCGTGCCGCCGAGGCCGAAGGGGTTGCCAACGGCAACGACCCAATCGCCGACGCGGACCTTGGAATCATCGGCCCAGCCGACATAGGTGAACTTCTTGCCCTTGGGATCGACCTTGAGGACTGCGAGGTCGGTGCGGCTATCCTTGCCGACGAGCTTGGCGTCGAGTTCGGTGCCGTCATTGAGGACGACGACGAAAGCGGCACCGTCGGAAACGACGTGATTGTTGGTGACGATGTACCCGTCTTCGGAGACGAAGAAGCCGGATCCTTGAGCGACCGGACGCAGGCGACCCTTGTCATCGGAATTCTTCTGCTGGTTCTGGCCATGCTGCTGGCCGCGGCCCTGCTGCTGCTCGAACTGGCGGAAGAACTTCTTCAACGGGTGATCGTCCGGAAGATCATCGAAGCCGCGGCCGAGACCGAAGGAATCGTCGTCATCGGCAACCGGATTGACACGGGATTCGACGCGGACCGAAACGACGGCCGGCGATACGGCGTCGACCACATTGGCAAAGCTCGGAACCTGCGGCGCCTGAACGTTGACGGCATCGGCATAGGCACCGGTGACGACGGCCGGAACACCCGTTGCCAGGGCAGCAACAGCGAGGCCGGCGACGACGGAAGCCTTCATAGCGGTGCTGCGGGACAAAGTGTCCTTGATATTCCTGAACATATGCGAATTACCTTCTCTTTTCTCGTCAGATTTGCGCCGGCCAAACCGGCTGTGTTGCGCCATAATGAAGATATAGGGCACGGCACCTTACAACGAACTGTCCGCCCCATGAAAAATTCGTAATGTAAGGTATCGGTGCAACATTATGACGAAAGACGACAGTCGGGTCACTTTCCGAGGATATCTTTAAGCTGCGCCTCTTCATCGGCGCTCAAAGCGCTGCCGGTGCGCTCGCCGACGCGGCGGCGCGCGTAAAAGGCAAGGGCCAATCCGCCTGCTACGAAGAGCACGATCGGTGCTCCCCAGAGGATGTATGTCTTCTCGCTCAAGCGCGGCTTGAGCAGCACAAACTCGCCGTAGCGCGAGACGATGTAATCCAGCACCTGCTGATCGCTGTCGCCATCGGTCAGGCGCTTGCGCACCAGCAAGCGCAGGTCCCGCGCAAGATCGGCATTGGAATCATCGATAGATTGATTCTGGCAGACCATGCAGCGCAGTTCGGCCGAGATCGTGCGTGCCCGTGCCTCCAAGGCCGGATCGGAGAGGACTTCATCGGGATTGACGGCAAAGGCAGGGGCCGCAGCAAAGAGCAATGCCAACAACATAAGCAGGCGCGCGAACACCGCTACCTTCTTCCCGGCCCCGCTATTCTTAACACGCAATACCCCCTCATCCGCCCTTCGGGCACCTTCTCCCCGAGGGGAGAAGGGAAAACCGCTGCAGTCTTCCTCGACTGGCTTTTGTGCGATACCGGCACCACAGCGGCAATTTCCCCTTCTCCCCTCGGGGAGAGCGACTGTCTTTGCTGTCAAGCGTTTTGCCATGGTCTTGCGTCTCGAATGATGGCGTTGAGGATGGTGAGGAGTTTTCGCATGGTTGC